>CAZIUL010000047.1:0-31869 GCA_964542475.1 uncultured Phycisphaerales bacterium
TTCAATTTCGGCTTAGAAAAATACGTCACCGAATTTATGAACCAGAGCACTAAGCAAGAGCTCCAGGATAAAGAGATCTTATAAGGCTTATATCACCTGCGCTTAGTTTCTGCGGTTGATTGTATGGAATGCCGTTCATTCCCATAAGATTCGGATTATACGACATTATGGAACGAGCATCGAAATTCCCTGAATGAATATATTTACCTACGGATATCAGATAAGCCTCCTTGTGAATTGCCCGCCGGTCGAAACCTAGTCCGTGAGGACAGCGTGCCATTTTAACGTATGTGTCACATGCGCATATTCCAAGAAGATCATCCCGCAAGGGCCAACTGGGATGGAAGTACTCGTGTCCAAGCCCTACACAATGACCCATCTCGTGGAAAAAGGAATATGGATCGTTTGCCTTATAATTCAACGTCTGGCCCCCCACCATCATGCCGATATTGCTTTGGGGTTGGCCAGGTTTAATTACAACATAGTTGCTCTGATTAAATCTTCGCGTTATAAATAGAGTCTTCTTGATGGCACGGTTAAAATCTTCAATGCGCTTGAGAGCCCAATCATTATTGCATTCGAATGGAATACGGCTTTTGGTCCAGCGCCGAAGCGATCGCAAACGGACACCCATTTGAGCACCTCCTTTGTTTTGTCTCGGGTTTACTGAGACCGGTGTTTTTCACCAGGATATAAAATTCTCCGGTTTCAGTGTAACATATGCAATAGGCTGTGTTTAATTTACCCGGCCGAACAGGGTCCCATCATAAGCGGTAGGACACTTTTTCTCGAACCCGACATTAGTAGAACGCGAGATCATATTCAAGCCGCGTTCGGCTAGCGGACATGTAAAACAAACGCTCTTCTACCCAACAGCAGCAAGTATCGCGATGCGGTGATCAGGGCGATAAGCTTTCGTTTTCCCGAGCACCGGAAAACCTCGATGTTGAAAGCACGCCGCGCTCCTGCGAACCCCTGTCCCCTAAATACGTTCCCTTGATTTCTCTCTCGACGGCAGGTAATTTCCGGGCAGGTACGCCGCACCATCCACGTGATCACCATCCGCGACAACACGCTTTTCAAAGGAGCGATAAAATCGAGCTGCTGAAACGAAACCCGAAACACACATTTCCGCTCGTGCTCGCCATCGTTATCCCTGTTGCGCTCGCAGCAGCGATGCAGTCGTGCACGCTGTTCAAAGGCCGTTCATCGATCGAAGAGGCGGGCACGGGTTCGTTGGTGCCGGTCCGGCTCCGAAGCGAGCAGATCGATAACCCGATCGGGATCGACGAAACAGAGCCGCGGCTGAGCTGGGCCCTGAAACCCACGGATCCAGATGCGCACGATCTGGTTCAGAGCGCGTACAGGGTGCTCGCTGCGACCGACCCGTCTCTTCTCAACGAACGCAGGGCTGATGTGTGGGACAGCGGCCGCGTCGAATCGGATCGCCAGCTCGAAATCCCGCTTGAAGGAAGGGAACTTGGAAGCGGGGAGCGCTGCTTCTGGAAGGTGCGCGTTTGGGACGGGCAGGGAAAACCCTCGCCATGGAGCGAAGCCGCCTTTTTCGAGATGGGTCTTCTATCTCCTGATAACTGGACAGGCTGCTGGATCGACGACGGGAAACCGATGCCTGATAAGGATGAGGATCTCTACGAAGATGACCCGGCTCCCATCTTCAGGAAGGAGTTTCTGCTCGAAAAGCCGGCGGAGCGCGCGCGCCTCTACATGAGCGGGCTCGGGTACTGCGAGGCGCGCATGAACGGAGAAAGGGTTGGAGACCGCGTACTCGACCCTGGATGGACCACCTATTCGGAGCGCGTCCTCTACTCGACTTACGATGTGACAGGGCTTCTTCGCCTGGGCAAAAACGCGATCGGAGTGATGCTCGGGAACGGCTGGTACAACCCGCTGCCCCTTCGCATGTGGGGATGGCTGAACCTGAGGGAGCACCTCGATGTGGGCAGGCCGAGGCTGATCGCCCAGCTCGTGATAGAGTACGCGGACGGATCAAAACACAGGATCGCAACGGACGAATCATGGATGACGGGCCCCTCCCCCATCCTCAGGAACAACGTGTACCTGGGCGAGATCTATGACGCGCGCCTGGAGATGCACGGATGGGACGAGCCCGGATTCGACGACTCCTCGTGGAAACACGCCTCAAGATGCGAAAACGGCCTAGGCCCGCTTCGCGCACAGACGCAGCCGCCTGTTAAGGAGATGGAGCGCATCAAGCCTGTCGAGCTCACGGAGCCGTCTCCCGGCACATACATCTTCGACATGGGCCGGAACATGGCAGGATGGGCGCGGCTGCGCGTGAAAGGCCCCGCAGGCACAAGGGTACGGCTGCGCTTCGGCGAGCTTCTCCAAACCGACGGAACCCTGAACGGCATGACAGCGGTTTGCGGGCAGATTAAAGGCCCGGGCAGAGGCGGCCCCGGCGCCCCTGATACGGCGTTCCAGGAAGACACCTACATCCTCGCGGGCAGCGGAGCCGAAGAGGTGTACGAGCCGCGCTTCACCTTTCACGCGTTCAGGTACGTGGAAGTGACCGGCTTCCCGGGCAAGCCCGACATCAACACGCTCGAGGCTGTGCCGCTGTGCGCCGCGGTAAAGCGCGCGGGCTCTTTCGAATGCTCGAGCGCGCTTTTCAACAGCATCCAGGAGATGACCCTCCGCACCTTCACGAGCAACCTGTTCAGCGTGCAGTCAGACTGCCCGGGAAGGGAAAAGTTCGGGTACGGGGGGGACATCGTTGCCACGAGCGAGGCAATGATCTTCAACTTTGACATGGCGGCCTTCTACACCAAGGCAGTGCGCGACCTGGGCGACGCCGCAAGCAAAACAGGCGTCTTGACCGAAACCGCGCCGTACGTGGGCATAGCCAACGGAGGGTTCGGCGGAGCGTCATCCCCGCCCGGATGGGCTCTCGCGCACCCCCTTCTGCAGGAGCAGCTATACCGCTTTTACGGGAGCACGCGCACAATGAAGGAGCAGTACGGCACGGGCGCTGACTGGCTGGAGCTGCTCAAAGCAAACGCCGACGATTACATCATCGATCGCGGCATAAGCGATCACGAGAGCATCGCGCCGAAACCTGTGGCTGTAACCGGCACCGCCTTCTTTTACAGCTTTGCTTCTCTCATGTCGCGGCTGGCCGCGATCATTGACAAGCAGGAAGACGCGAAGAAATGGGCGGGGCTCGCCGGACGAGTAAAAGAGGCGTTCATCGAAAAATTCATTACCAACGGCACGGGCAAGGTTGGTACGGGATCACAGGCCTGCCAGGCCATAACGCTTTTTTACGACCTCTTTCCCGCTGCCCAGCGCGAGCACGTCATCGAAGCGCTTGTGAACCGCATCGAGAAGCAGGAAAGGGGCAGGCTTACAACAGGCATCTTCGGAACACGCTGCCTGCTGCACGCGCTCACGGATGCGGGGCGCGCCGACATAGCCTGTTCGCTGGTGGATCAGAAGGGCTTTCCAGGGTGGGGTCACATGCTGGAAAACGATGCCACGACACTGTGGGAGCACTGGCGCTTTTCGGACAACACCTTTTCCCACAACCACCCCATGTTCGGGTCGGTTAGCGAATGGTTCTATCGCGCGGTAGGAGGCATCAATCCGGACCCTGCAACAGCGGGTTTCAGGAGGATCATCATCAGGCCGAACCCTGTGCGCGGCCTGACCTGGGCGCGGACAGAGTACGAGTCAGCACGCGGGCCCATCCGGACAAGCTGGCTCGTGGAAAACGGGATATTCACGCTCGAGGTGAGCATCCCGCCGAACACGACCGCCGAGGTGTATGTTTCCGGTAAAAACGGAGTCGCGGTTTTCGAAAAGGGATCAGGCACACACCTCTTTTCATCGCCTCTTGATTGAAAGGGGTGCATAGCTTTTAATCGCACGTAAAAAAACCCGGAGCTTTGCCATGCAACAGAAACATGTCTTCCTGCTCTTCCTGGTCATCACCGTCCTGGTTGCGGCCGGGGTTTTCCTGATCCTTCATGACACCGGGGGAAACGACCCGGTTTCCGTAGAAGCTGAAACTCCGCAGACCACGCGCGACAAAACGCAGGTTGTACAGACCCCGGCTGATGAAGGCTTGAAAAAAGCGGAAAAGGAGATCATCGCGCCTGATGATGATATCCCACAGGAGCCCATGGAAGAGATGCCGGCCTCGTTCAGCGAGTCGCTCGGCGGGATCACGGGCCGCGTGGTCGAGGAGGATGTAACCCCGGTCCAGGGCATCAAGGTGGAGATCCTGGGGATCGACACGGGTGATTTGGTTCCCGGTATCGAAGCGATCATGGCTGACGCTCCGCTCTTGCTGAAGCCAAAGGTCGCGCACGACAAGACGGGTGAAGACGGAAGGTTCCGCCTTACCGGGGTCTTCCCCCGCGCGTTCTACCTGCTGTTCGTTGATCCGGGCGGAGAACGGCCCCTCGGCCGCATCCTTGACCTTTACCCGGGCCCGGGCGAGACTGTTGACATCGGGGATGTTGTTCTTCCGGCCCACGCGGTCATCATCGGGAAGGTGGTTGATGAGGACGGAAACCCAGTCCACGGCGCGCGTGTCCGCGCAACCGACCTTCCGCCCATTGTCTACCTTTCAGGGATACAGGACTATCGCAAGGGCTGCTCGTTCCTGGTAATGGGAGGGTTCATCGGCAACACCGTGTTCGAACCGCTCCCTGCGCTTGACAGCGCCTACAAGAAGCTGCCTATCCCGACCACGATGTCGGGGAAGGATGGATCGTTTTCCCTGAAGGGAGCCCCGCCCGGCAGGGCAGCGGTGATAGTGGACCATCCGGATTACGTGACAGCGACTCACGGGCCGATCACCACCGTGAAAAGCCGCGAAAACGACATCGGCAGGGTCGAACTCTCGCGCGGAATGACTGCAAAAGGCAAGGTGCTGGACCAGAAAGGGAACCGCCTCCCAGGCGTTGAGGTGCGGCTAGGTTCGGTGCGCTCCATAAAGGAGTTCGTTGTGCTCAAGCCATCCCTCACAACGGATGAAAAAGGAGGATTCTCCCAGCCCGGGATCGCAACGCTGTCGGCAATGGCTGCTGCCAGGCGACATCCAAAGGACCAGTGGACACTGGAAGGCCCGTTCAACCCCGCAACAGGGTCGGTGCTAATCACCCTGCCTCCGGCCTACGACCTGGAGGTTCTGCCGATGACAGAGGACGGTTCCATGATAACAGACGCGCAGCTCAAGATCAGGCCGAGGGAGAGGCTGATCGAAGACTTCCTGTTCCTGAACCCGCCCATCACACCGGGGGAAAGGATGGAACGGAACGAAGACGGGGCCATCACGATCAACGACCTTCCGCCCGGCAAATACGAGCTCCTCGTCACAGCTCCCGGGTTCGCGACCGAACGCGAAAAAATCACTTTGAAGGATGGGCCGATTGAACGGAAGGTGCTCCTGACGCCTGCCTGCTCCGCGCGCGTAAAGGTGCTCGTGGGAGATACTGACGAGCCTGTGGAGTGGGCTGATGTCCAGGCATGCACGGATGACGACGACTGGATCCAAAACCCGGCCAGGGTGAGCCGCGGCAGGACCGATTCGAACGGCAGGGTGCTGCTCAAGAAGCTGGGCAGCGGGAAGTACATGGTGTCAGCCATGCATCCGCGCTACGGCCTCGCTCTGGAGCACGTGGAAATGCCCACCGACACAGAAACGGTTATACGCCTCGAACCCGGCGGTACGCTGGAAGGCGTTGTGTACCCGGGCACGAGCGGGCGTGAACCGCCGTACATGTTGATCTTGACGACCAGGTCCTGGGACGGCACAGAGGTGCTGATGCCCCCTCGCATCACCGTGACAAACATGGAAGGCGAGTTCCGCGTTGCGAACCTGACACCAGGGTCGTGGCGCATCGAGGTGAACAGGCGCGTCTTTGACAAGGGTGTGGCAGGCCTCATGGAAATAGATAACATGCGCGCCCTGGAGCGGGGCAAGGCGGAGATCAAGTCGGGCGAGACATCGTTTGTTGAGATCGTCATCGGTAAAGAGGAGCCGATGGTCTGCTCCTCCGTTTCGGGCGACGTGTTCATCAACGGGCAGCCCGCGGAGGGCGGCAAGCTCATGATATGGGCGCAAAAAAGGTATGAAGCCAAACTGGATGCGGGCGGCTCCTACATCTTCGAAAAGGTTCCTGTGGGAAGCCACACGCTTAACCTTACAGAGGTCACCTTGGGAGGAAAAAAACAGAACATCAGCTTGTACCGCGAGATCAATGTAATGAAGAACATCCCGCTTTACGAGAACTTCGACATCATGACAGGATCGGTGTCAGGCCGGATCGAGGACAGTGGAGGCTCTCCGGTCGATGGCACTTTCAGCATACTCATCTCCTCGGAAAACGACGACGCTCCTTACAGGGTGAGAAAATGGGCACAGACAGATCCCAAGGGTAACTTTGCGCTCGAATACATACCGGTCGGCATCTACACAATAAAAACCTTTGACGGAAGTCTCGTGTGCGAAGATGTCAAGGGGATCAGGGTCCTGCCGGGCAGGGATGCCGGGCCCGTGGTGCTGACGCGTGTATCCCTGGCGCCTGTGGAGGGCAGGGTGGCGCTATCCACGGAAATGGAGGGAGCGGACAAGCTCAGGCTGTACTTCGCACCATTGGCCGGCGGTGGGGGCGGCATGATCGACCTGTCCATTAGCACCGGAGAGTTTGTAACAGAAAACATAGCTCCAGGCTCGTACATGGTAATGCTCTACGTTGACTGGAACATGAAGCACAAGCCAATAAACGTGGAAATCCCCGAAGGCGGCGCAACAGGACTCTATTTCGTTTTCGAGGAAAAGTGATCCACGGTAAAAACAAAGACATGAGCAGCAGTACTGAAACAGCACACTCATCGAACAGAGTATCCGCGGTCCTCGTACCTCTCGCAGTGCTGCTCCCCCTGGCTGTTGCCGTGAGAGCTATCTCCCTGTACTACGCGAGCCTGATCCCGCTGTTCAGCCACTACCGGCTGGACGCGAAGATTTACCACGCATCCGGGCTTCTTCTGCAAAGCGGGGACTGGCTCATGGGAAACGAGGTGTTCCACCTGAGCCCGCTATACTGCTACTTACTGGGAATGATCTACGCGGTTTTCGGGGAGGGCCCCTGGCCGGTCCACACCATCCAGGTGCTCATCGGATGCGCCACGGTCTCTGTCGTTTTCGACACGGCGCGCCGCCTGTTCGGCGGCAGGTGGGCGTGGCTCGCAGGGCTTGCCGCCTGTTTCTACGGCCCGTTGATCTTTTATGAAGGGCACCTGCTGGTTGCGACCGCTGCCGTGTTCCTGCACGCGGTGTTCATCTGGTGCGCGGTCCGGTGCTTCTCAGCGAAAAACGCGTCGCTTCTCGCCTGGTTCGCCGCGGGCGCAGTCCTTGGGCTCTGCGCCCTGGCAAGACCGAACGCGCTTCTGCTTTTTTTCCCGTTCCTCGCGGTTCTTTTCGGAATGAAGCGGATCGGGCCCTTCAAGAAAAGGCTCCGCGCATTCGAAGCGGTGCTCCTGGGCGCAGCTCTGCTGATCGTCCCGTTCACATTGCGCAACCTGTTTGTCGCCGGCGAGTTCGTGCTCCTGCAGGACAAGGGCGGCATCAACCTTTACATTGGAAACGGGCCCGATGCCACAGGATCGCAGATCACCCCCGGCGAGGTCCCCGAAGCGGGAACAGTGGTCGGGCAGGTCGTTAAGTTCCGTGAAAAGGCCGAGCTGGAGATGGGCGGGCCGTTGACCTCGGGGGAGGTGGACTCGTTCTGGTACAGAAAAACGTTGGATGCAGTGCTGGCCGATCCGGGCCGATGGGTCCGCCTGCTCGGGCTCAAGCTCCGGCTGTACGTGTGCTCGCAGGAGATCTCGAACAACTACGACTACAGCTTCACCCGCGACCTGAACCCGCTGCTCGGCCTGCCGCTTCTCCAGTTCTTTCCGGTTATTCCATTCGCGGTCCTTGGAACGTTCGCGCTTCTTTTCACCCGGCGAAAGGAGGACCTTTTCCTTTCACTCTTCAACATTACCCTTTGCGCGGCTGTTGTGCTTTTTTTCGTGGTGAGCCGCTACCGCCTTCCCGCTGTTCCGGGGCTCATTCTCGCTGCGGTTGCAGGGCTCAGGTTCGTCATCCTCCGGTTTCAGAACAGGAGCTGGGTCAGCGCGGCATGCGCGGTGCTCTGTTTTGCAGCAATATCAACCGTTTCGCTCATGCCGGTGATGCGGCAGCCAAAACACGAAGAGTACCTGAAGCTTGGGCATCTTTATCATCTACAGGGTTTGGATGCAGAAAAGGCGGAATGGGCCTACCTGAAGGCGATCGAGTCTGAAAAGGGCTACCTCCCCGCACACAAACACCTGGCTGTTCTGTACGAGGAGCAGGGCCGCACAGAAGAGGCGATATCGAGGTGGCGGAAGGTTCATACCATAGCCGCAAGGACAGGACCGGCCAGGGTAAAAGCTCAGGCTGCTGATCACATCAAGGCGTTGAACGAGCTGATTCAAACGAACCAATGAACGCCCACAAGGAAAGACCCGGCGCTAATATGGCGGTTTGACAACAGCTCCGGCCACGGATACTATCCCGTGTGTGATGAAGCAGCACAAAAACCCCCCAGGAAAAAAAACGAAACCAACTGTAAAACGCAGGCTGTTCAAGCTCTGCTTGTTGTTAGTGTACGTTGCGGTGCTCCTAGAGATCGCATCCCGGATCTATCTGGCGGCAGCCCTGGATGCATCGTTCTTCAACACGGGCGATCTGCTTTCACACCTTTACACGGGCGTCTCCGAATCAGGCGTCATGGAAACGGAGCTCGGGCCTGATGACAGGCACCTGGATGTGCTCATGCTCGGGGCTTCGGTGATGGAGAGCAGGTACTCGAACATCGACAAGCGCCTTGAGGCGGCGCTCCAGGAAAACACCGGGGTTGAGGTAAGGATATTCAACCTGTGCATGCGCGCACACACCAGCAGGGACAGCCTCTTCAAGTACGAGCTCCTGGAGAACAAGCGTTTCGATCTTGTCATCCTGTACCACGGGATTAACGAACTCCGCATGAACAACTGCCCCGCTGAAATGTTTCGCAGCGACTACTCGCATGTTGCCTGGTACAGAAAGATCGAGCGCGTAAAAGCGCACCGGGAAAAGGCTTTTTTGAGCTTTCCTTGCGCGCTGGAATACCTTGCAGCCGATCTCCTTGGAAAACCCGGTTTCGGGATATATCTCTCACAGCACAAACCCAGGGAGGAGTGGCTTTCGCACGGGGCTGACATCAAGACAGCAGGCCCGTTCAGGGACAACATCCGCAAGATCCTGCGGCTCGCCGCGAAGAAGGAGGAGCCTGTCCTTCTCATGACCTTTGCCAGCCACATTCCGGACGGCTACTCCATGGACAGGTTCAAGGAGGGCTCCCTTGGCTACGACAGATCGAGCATACCGGATCAGCACAAGGGACAGGTTTTTCTCCCTGTCGAGTTCTGGAGCAGTCCGGAAAACGTGAAAGCCGGGCTGAAAGCGCACAACAAGGCGGTGCGGGAGCTCGCCGAGGAGTTCGACGGGAATATCTTTGTAGACCAGGCAAGGCTGATGCCCGGCAAGGGAACGCTCTTTCGGGACTGCTGCCACCTGGGCGAAGCAGGCGCCTGGAAGTTCGTGGGCAACATCATCGGCCCGACCTGCGCGTTCCTGTACGATGCGGGCGATGAAACGGAAATAAAAAAAGGCGAAGGAAAAACAGGAGGCGATGATGGCTGACAGGCGCGCAAAACCCGTGATCGAGAGCGGGCCGCTGCCGGTTGAGATCGCACTGCATCCCTCGTGGTGGTACAAGAACGAAGGCATCTGTTTTGACGAGGATTTCTTCTTCCATCCGGCAAGGCGCGTCGAGGCCGAGCGTAAGATGGAGCAGGTGCTTCACGAACGGTTCGGAAGGTACGGGCTCGGTGCTGACCGCGATGGCGAGCTGCCGGTCGTGGGAGCGGTTCACAACGCGGCAGGATTCCTGCTTTCGGAGATGCTGGGATGCAAGGTGGTCTATTCGAAAGATACGCCGCCGCAGGTGCTGGTAGCGGATCGCGAGAAGCTTACGCTGGACGCGGACGCGGCGTTCGAAAGCCCGGCTTTCAGGCGGTTCGAGAGGCTTTGCAGCAGCCTGAAGGAAAAGCATGGTTATCTCCTCGGGGATGTGAACTGGGGAGGCGTTCTCAACCTCGCCCTCGATCTCAGGGGACAGGCGCTGTTTCTCGACCTGTTCGACCGCGCGGACGATGTCCGCGGTTTTTTCGAAGCGATCGCCGCGTGCATCGAGAGGTTCACAAGGTTCGTGTCCGCTGAAACCGGGACGACCTCAATATCCGTGAACCGCATCGTCCGCCATCTTTCAGGGCCGGTCTTCCTTCACTCCGAATGCTCGCTCACCATGATCTCTGCTGAGCACTACGAAAAGTTTCTCATGCCGTACGATACGAAGTGGAGCAAACAACACAGGCCGTTCGGGATACACTACTGCGGAATGGACCCGCACCGCCACGCGGAGATGTTCGCAAAACTCCCGAACCTCGATTTTCTTGACGTGGGCTGGGGCGGTGACATAAAAAAGCTCCGCGCGCTGCTCCCGGATACGTTCCTCAGCATACGGCTGAGCCCTGTGGAGATCGCGGGCTGGAGCACAGCGATGATCGAAGAGAACATAACGCGGCTTGTCAAGGAGTCAGGCGACCCCATGCTGACAGGTGTTTGCTGCATTAACATGGACGAATCGGTGAGCGACGAGAAGATCTGCGCGCTGTTCGACGCGGTTCACGAGCTTCGTTCACTGGAAGAGTAGACAGAGTAGGAGGAAAAATGCAGGAGCGAAAAATCTTTCGCCCTCTTGGCCAATGCAATTCAATAACATTAGAGACAAGACAGGCGAACAGGAATCGCACGGGCTCGTGAGGTGATGCGATTTTCGCGTGTACCCTCAACCGGAGGTGTAACGATTCTCGGACTGCACGCAATGGATTTGGCCGTTCTCGGGATCTATTTCCTGGGAATTACCATCATCGGCGTTTGGGCTGCCAGGAGGATAAAGAGCACCAGCGACTTCTTCATGCCTCGCAGCTTCGGCAAGATGATGATGGTCATGTTCTCCTTCGGGTGCGGCACCCACTCGGACCAGGCTGTGAGCGTTGCGTCCAAGAGCTTCACCAACGGGCTGTCCGGCATCTGGTACCAGTGGCTGTGGCTCCCGGTCACACCGTTCTACTGGCTCATCGCGCCTGTGTTCAGGAGGTTCAGGGCGATCACCACGGCCAACGTTTTCGAAGCGCGCTTCAACCCGAGCGTGGGTGTGCTTTTCGCGGTCGTGGGAATACTTAACCTGGCCGTGAACATCGGCGTGATGCTCAAAGGTTCGAGCGAGGTGCTCTCGGCGAGCATGGGCGGAGCGCTTTCATCCAACTACGCGATCGCAGTGATGACAGTGATTTTCGTGGTGTACGGTGTTGCGGGCGGGCTCGGGGCGGCCATTATCACGGATTTCATCCAGGGAACGCTCACCATCGTTTTCTCCTTTCTCCTGCTTCCGCTGATCCTCGACGCGGTCGGCGGCTTCGACGGCATCCACGGCGCAATAAACGACCCGCAGATGCTCTCCCTTGTGGCGCCGGCCGAGATCGGCATCTTTTACATAGCAGTCATCGCGTTCAACGGGCTGGTGGGCATCGTTACTCAGCCCCACACCATGGGCAACTGCGCGGCAGGCAGAACCGAGATAGAGGGGCGCATCGGTTTCATGGGCGGGACCCTGATCAAGCGGCTCTGCACAGTGCCGTGGTGCCTGACCGGCGTTGCGGGAATCGTCTATTTCGCCGGGCGCGACATGGAGCCCGACAAGCTCTTCGGCGCGGTCGCCGGAGAGTTCCTGCCACAGCTTCTTCCCGGTGTGCTCGGGCTTTTCATCGCCGCGGTGCTGGCCTCGGTCATGAGCTCGTGCGACGTTTTCATGGTGTCGTCCTCGGCTCTTTTCACGGAGGACATCTACAAGCGCGTCCGCCCGAACAAGCCGAAAAGCCACTACCTGACCGTGGGCCGGATCGCAGCGGTGGTGGTGGTGTGCGGCGGCATCGGCTTCGCCTACTGGCTGCCCGGGGTCGTGAAAGGGTTGGAGATCTTCTGGAAGATCACGCCGATGATGGGAATCGCCTTCTGGATGGGCCTCTTCTGGAGGCGGGGGACTTCCGCGGGCGCATGGGCGGCGACCCTGTGCGCATTCGCCATCTGGTGGCTCACGGAACAGGAGTTCTTCGTCTCGTTCATGGCCACGGTCCCTGGCGCGGACCCCTTGAGGTTCGTGATGGAAAAGAGCGAGGGACCGGAGATCTACCTGCCTTGGCAGATGATCTTCTACCTTTCCGGCGGACTCATCGCCGGGGTCGCTGTCAGCCTGCTCTCAAAGCCGGAACCCGAAAAGAAGCTCGACAGGTTCTACGCTCTTCTCAGGACTCCTGTCAAACCCGGCGAGAAGATAGACGCGCCCTGCACCCTTCCCGCCGGCGCGGTTGTCCCGGAAAAACGCAACCTTTTCCCGAACACGAGCCTCGAGATCCCGGTTCCCTCACGGCTCTCCATTGCCGGGTTTCTCGCGGGATGGTGCTGCGTTGCCGCGATCATCTACGCGGTCTACCTGATCGTGTCATAACGTAGGCTTCAGGAAGAGGAGGAAGAAGAAAAGAAAGAAAAAGAGAACCACGGATGGACACGGATAAACAATTTCATATTGCCTGTTCCCGAAATGAAAAACCAAGAGGGCGAAAAATATTTCGCCCCTAAATTGTCATCTCAAATTTTGACTCTTTCTTCCATCCCTGCTAATCCGTGTTCATCCGTGGTTCTTCTTAAATCTTCAATCCATGCCCATCCGTAATCTCCCTCCCCCCCACGTAAACGGTTACAAAATATGTATGGTGCCCCCGGAAATAAAAGTGCAGAATCAGGCGTGGTATCCTTGAAATCATGCAACACGGGATAAACACCGCTGTGAGCGAACAAAGCGCATCAAACAGTAACCGCCACGAAACCCGCAAGGGGAGCCTCGGCACGTTCGGCGGTGTTTTCACGCCGAGCATTCTCACAATACTCGGCATCATCCTGTTCATGCGCCTGGGTTTCGTGGTGGGTGAGGCCGGCCTCAAGCGCGCGCTCATCATGATCGCCCTTGCCAATGCGATCTCCGTGATGACCACCTTCTCGCTCTCCGCGATCGCCACAAACCTCAAGGTCAAGGGCGGAGGCGACTACTACCTGATCTCCCGCACGCTCGGCCTCGAATTCGGGGGAGCGATCGGCATCGTCCTTTTCCTCGCCCAGTCGGTGTCCATCGCCTTTTACCTGATCGGTTTCGGCGAAGCCTTGAATTGGATGCTCCCGTGGGCGACTCCCCACCTGCCGCAGATAGCAGCAGCCTGCGCAACAGCGGTTCTATTCGTGTTAGCCTGCCTCGGCGCGGACTGGGCAACGAAATTTCAATACCTGGTCATGTGCGCGCTTATCGCATCACTGGTCTCGTTCTTCATAGGCGCGGCATCAGGCTTCGACACGAACATACTCGCGCAGAACTGGACAGCCGCTTCGGAAACAACCGATTTCTGGTTGATCTTCGCCATCTTCTTTCCGGCTGTCACGGGGTTCACGCAGGGTGTGAGCATGTCAGGCGACCTGAAAAACCCCGGCAAAAGCCTGCCGCTGGGAACCTTCCTGGCCGTGGGGATCTCCATGCTGGTTTACCTCTGCAGCGCCATCCTTTTCGCAGGCAACCTTCCTTCCAACGAACTCAGCAGCGACTTCGGCGCCATGAAGCGGATCGCCGCTTCAACCCTGCTTATCAACGTGGGCATAATTTCCGCAACACTGTCATCAGCCATGGCCTCCTTTTTGGGAGCCCCGCGCATCTTGCAGTCCCTTGCCAGGGACAGGATCTTCCCTTTTCTCCTGCCTTTCGCCAAGGGGTCCGGAGCGCACAACAACCCGAGACGCGGCGTGCTGCTGTCCGCCGGCATCGCGCTGGCCACCATCAGCCTCGGAAAGCTCAACATCATCGCGCCGGTGGTGTCCATGTTCTTTCTTATATCGTACGGCCTGCTCAACTACGCCACCTTCTACGAGGTGAAGGCTTCGAGCCCATCGTTCAGGCCGCGGTTCAAATGGTTCGACCACAGGCTCAGCCTGCTCGGCGCCCTGGCCTGCTTCGGCGCGATGGCAGCCATCAACATCATGGCCAGCGCTGTTGCCGCCTCCATACTGATCGCGATCCACCAGTACCTGAAGCGGACAGCCGGGCCGGCTCGCTGGGCGGATAGCAGGCGCTCCCACCACTTCCACCTTTTGCGCGAAAACCTGTTCGCGCTTGCATCCGAACCGGAACACCCGCGCGACTGGAGGCCGAGGCTTCTGGTGTTTTCCAAGGATTCGAAAAGGCGCGGCCAGCTTCTGCGCTTCTCATCCTGGATCGAGGGTTCGCGCGGCCTGACCACCGCGGTCAAGATAATCGAAGGGCACGGCGCAAGGATACGAAAAGAACGCGAGGAGGCTGAGGAAGCCCTTCGAAAAGAGATCGCCGGCGAGGGGCTCGACGCGTTCAGCCTCGTTATTGCGGCGCCGAACATGCTCTTCGGAGCGCGCATACTGATCCAGGCTCACGGGCTTGGCCCGGTAAGGCCAAACACGGTGATCCTCAACTGGATGGAGCAGCGGCCCGGGGATACGGCCGGTTCGGGCAAGAATCGTTACGGCCGTTACCTGCAGACAGCGCTCCGCCTCGGGTTGAACGTGGTTGTGCTCGACACCGAGAAGGACGAGTGGAGCGCGATGCAGGAGCTTCCATCCGAGAAGCGGCGCATCGATGTCTGGTGGTTCAACGATGCGACCAGCCGGCTGATGCTCCTGCTCGCCTACATGATGACCAGGAACGATTCATGGAGCGATGCCGCCATCAGGGTGATCGCACCTTCCGGAGAATGCAGCGAAAAGGAATCGTTTGAGGGCTTGGAGCGTATGCTCGACGAGGCACGGATACAGGCGGAGCCGGTGATACTCGCAAGGGTGGATGCGGACACCCTGGTCGAGCGGTCGAAAGACGCGGCCCTGGTCTTCATGCCGCTTCGCATCACCGCGTACGAGCCAAAGGATCCGTTCGGGGAGCGACCGGATGAGCTTTTTACGCGTCTGCCCGTGGTGGCGATGATGGCGGCTGCCGAGGATATCCCGCTGGACGCGGAGCCGGAGGATGGAAAAAGCGCGGAATCCGCAGCAAGATTGGACGCTGCTGAGGACGCTGAAAAAAAGGCGGATGTGGCGGAGCGTGATGCTGCAGGCGCTGAAAAAGACGCCGAAAAAAAGCTCATAGCCCTGCAAAAGATCGCGGAGAAGGAAACGAATCCGGAAAAAAGGGAGATGATGGAAGAGGCTGTAAAGGCGGCGAAAGAGCTCGCGGAAAAAGCTTTCCGCCGCGCTGCCAAGGCAAGGACCAAAGCTGAAACCGCGCTCAGGGAGGCAAAAAACCCTCCAACCGAGACAGGTCTCCAAGAAAAAGAAAAGAGGTCGAATTGAAGCGTTTCACTGTTTATCTGCTGTTCTTCCTTTCAGGCTCCGCGGGGCTCATCTATCAGGTCGTCTGGATGCGCAAGCTCACCCTCATCCTTGGCGTGACAAGCGAAGCGGTGACCACTGTCCTGGCCGTGTTCATGGGCGGGCTGGCGCTCGGATCGTGGCTGCTGGGGCGCGCCGGCGACGAGACGCGATCACCGCTCAGGTTCTACGGCTGGCTCGAACTCGGCATCGCCGTGTTCGGGTTTCAGAGCGCGATTCTCCTCGACGGCCTCCTTGACACCTACGTAACCCTGAAAAAATCAGGAGCTTTCTCACCCGAGATATTCCCGCTGATCCGGTTCGCGCTGGCCTGCGCAGCCCTGATCGGCCCGACCACGCTCATGGGAGCAACCCTTCCGATCCTGATCAAGGGCATCTGCAGGACAAAAAACCGGATCGCGCGCGCGTCAGGGCTTCTCTACGCGATCAACACACTCGGAGCGGTTGCGGGCACCCTCGTCGCGGCCTTCTTCCTGATTCGCACGGTGGGGATCCAAAACACCATCTTCGTTGCCGCAGGAATTAACCTTCTGGTAGGGCTCTGGGCGCTACTGCTGGCCAGGCGCGAGCAGCCGGCCTCCCTTTCACCGGAAGAAGACGAAGAGAAAGCGGAACCCGGGCTCGATTACGGGCCGGTTGTCGGGCCGGCTGAAACGGCGCGCTCCGTGGATTCCGGTACGGTCAGGGCCGTTGTGGTTGCCTTCGGAATCTCCGGATTCCTTGCGCTCGCGTACGAGGTCCTCTGGACCCGCTACCTCATTTACATAGTCGGTGAGAACTCGGTTTACGCATTCTCCATGATGCTCGCAGCTTTTCTTCTCGGCATCGTGCTCGGAAGCTTCATCGCTTCGTTGATCGGAGACCGCGTCAAAAACATCGTTGCCCTGTTCGGCGGGGTCCAGGTTCTCATCGGAGCGGCGGCTTTCGGCACAGTGGCTATCATGGGGCTCTTCTACCATGGGAGACACTGGGGGGACGGGGAGTTTTGGGCCGACAGCATGACCCGTTTCGGCAAATGCCTGGCCGTGCTGATAGTTCCAACAACGCTGTCAGGGAGCACCTTCGCAATAGTGGCCAGGATCTACGCGCAAGACATCAAAAACCTCGGACGCAGCGCGGGCCGGGCTTACGCTGTGAACACCGTGGGTGCGATCTTCGGCGCGGCAGCCGGGGGGTTCCTTGTGCTGCCGTACCTGAAGCTACGCCACGGCCTGATCGTGCTCGGCGCGCTGAACGTAATCGTGGGGATGTGGATCCTCCTGAGAAAACGCGCGCAAGGCAGAGCCGTAAAAACCGCTGTCATCACGGGTCTCATGGCAGCCGGGTGCGTTGTCCTGGTCTTTCGCGCGGAAAATCCTGCCGAGCGCGCGCTTGCACACGAAGGTGAGACGCTCGAGTTTTACGAGGACGGGCCCGAGTCATCGGTTGCCATCGTGCGCAGCAATGAATCAGGCGATCTACACCTTCTCGTGGACGGGGACGGGCAGGCAGGGACAAGCATCGCCACACAGATACACCTGAGGCTTCTTGGGCACCTGCCCGCGCTCCTTCACCCGAATCCGAAAAATGTGTTGTGCGTGGCTTTCGGAGCTGGGATCTCAGCGGGCTGCCTCACGCAGCACCCTGTGGATAGCGTGGACATCGTGGAACTCTCGCGCTCCGTTATCCGCGGATCGGTGCTGTTCGAGGAGTACAACCACGACCCGCTTCACAACGAAAAGGTGAACCTCATCCGGGACGACGGAAGAAACCACCTTCTTGCTACTGACAAGACATACGACGTTATCACCTCCGATCCCATCGATCCGGATGACGCTGGTGTGACAAGCCTCTATTCCAGGGAATACTACGAGCTCGTCAGCTCCAGGCTGAACAGCGGCGGCGTGGCGTGCCAGTGGCTTTCCACAGGATACGACGCGGACGAGGACAAGATGCTGATCCGCACCTTTCAGTCCGTATTCCCGCATTCCAGCATCTGGTACGGTGACTTCACGACCATTCTAGTTGGCGTCAAAGGCGGGCCGCACGCCACAATGGCGGACCTTCGAGAGCGGTTATGCGTTCCCTCGGTGAAGGAAAGCCTCGGTGTCATCGGGATATCGAGGCCTGAGGATCTGCTGCCCTTGTGCCTGGCCGGGCCCGGGGAACTGAGGGCCTTTACCGGCGAGGGGCCGCTCAACACGGACGACCTCCCGTTGATCGAGTACCTCGGCCCGCGATACGGCGACGGAGAAGAAGATGACCAAGATGAGAATAGTATATGGAATCAGCTCATGGCGGCGCGCAAGCCGGACATGAGCGATGTGGTGGCCGGCTGGACCGAAGAGGACCAGGCTGCCGTCGCACCAGCCTACGGGTGGATGACCTCCATTCTGAAACGCCACATGATCAGGTACGACTCGTACGGCATACAGGACTGGAAGGCGTATAAAAAGCTCTCGGGCGAGGAGAAAGACCGCCGCGATCTCGAAAAGGCTGACGAGAGGGCTGAAAAGACGAGGGAGAGGCTGGACCTGACCTGGGATATTCTCGGGAGCAGCGTGCCCAGGCTCTACCTGATTCTATCAGGAATAGGGCAGCACGAAAAAGAGATCGATGCAAGCAAAGAAGACCGGCAGAAGTACGACTCCGCGATACTGAAGGCTTGCACGGCCTGGCAAAACGGGGAGCTCGAACCGGCACGCATGGCGTTTGTCGAGGCGGCGTCTTTCGTTCCCGCGGACAAGCGCGCCCCGATCATGGCCGCGGCATGCCTGGACAGGGCCGGCGACCGCATCGGAGCGCTGAAAGCCATGTTGCTGACGGACATAAAGGGAATGGACAGGTGGAGCGAACTCCATTGGTTCGCGATCGATATTTTCAGCCAGGTGCTCTACGACATGAACGCACAAGAGGCTGACAGGGAAGAGATCGGCCGGGAGCTCCTGGCATTGACGCCTGATGATAAGGATCGCCCGGAGCAGCAAGAGCGGGATCGGTACCCTGGTATGGATGATGATCGCCCGCCAAAGCCGAAACCAACCGAAACGAATGCCTCCGATGTGGATGCCTGGCGGCTATGGTTGAGGGACGCAAGCACTGACCTAGAAATCGAAAACGGCCGTTTTGTATGGCGCAAGGACAAAAAATGAACGTATCCATGTATCATTTTTGATATTACCTGGATTTTTGAAAATGTTTATGGTTCAATGATAAGCATGACTGAGGCTGAAGCGGGCTTTGATTTGCCGTGCTCCTTCAGAAAACACTTATGCGAAACCGATCGGCATACTACTGTTTTTTTGTCTCATCGCGCTTCCTGGAACAATGCGTGTGAACCTAATGAGCTTCACAAGCTGCTTGATTTGGAAAAACGTGTCTTTTTTCGACCCTGAATGAGGATCCCATGGAAATCGATGACCGCATTAAAAAAAAGCTGAAAGAGGAAGGTGAGCTCGACCACTTGCTGAAGACAATATATGCGGAAAACCTGAAACTCAGAAAAAGAGTTAAGGTGATGTTCGGGAAAAAGAAGACAGATCCCGGAATGATCAACGAGCTCGAACTGTCTGGTAATTAGAAGCGTTTTCACACCTGCTTCGCGAAAGGCCGGTTGAAAGAACCGCCGGTACTCCTTGCATCTGGTAGCAGCGAAAATAAAAATCAAGAAAGAGCTTCTTGAAAAACGCTGCAGAATTTCGATTAATGCCGTATTAAACCATGTTGAAACCGGCGAAAAGCTCCGCCTTATCGCCGGACCCGGCCCGCTTGGGTTGCACGTATCCATTAACTTCTCAGCAGGAGGTTTCAAGTTGGGATCGATCGATAGAAACACACTCCTTTCACTTCACCAGGTTCGCATTCTACAAACCGTGGCAGCAGCAGCCACAAGCGTGTTGTTTTTTTCCTTCATAGCCGCGCCCTTGCTGAACGGATGCTCATGCGGCCCGGCCGCCTGCCTGACAAACGTCTCCGAGGCGAAGCGTCCTCTTTCCAGTCCCCTCGAGGAGCAGCTCCGCTTACTAAGTATTGAAGACGATATTAACGAAGAGGATGAGCCAAACAACCGGAAAGAGCGACCACCTTCACGCCGCAAAAAGCTCCGCTACACATACGGGGCAAAGTTCGAGCCGCCTGAAGGGAGGATAATCCACGGGATGGGGCAGTTCCCGGATGGCAACAAGGTCTACACGGAAATGCTGAACGACAAGGCACTCTATCCCGCCACGAGGCTCTTCTTCATATCACTGGCCGACCAGGACAGGCCGTGGTCTATGAGGTTGAAAATTGTAATAAACGAAATCCGCAGGGCAACGGATTCCGGAATGATCCCCCACATTTCGATCGCCCTCCGCGACAAGGAAAGCAAACAACAGGACATCAACACGATAGACAGGATAGTGGTTGAGTCCGATAAGTACGATTCCAGGATCCAGGATCTCATTGACTTTGTGATGTGGTTCGGCGGGCCTGTATTCGTGCGTATCGGCGGAGAGTTCAACGGTAACTGGAACGGGTACACACCTTACTATCTGCCGCGTGCCTTCAGGAAAATTGTCAAGATGTTCCGCAGCAGCGGCGCGGACAATGCCGCGTTCGTCTGGTGCTACATGCCGGTTGCAGAAGATGATTTCGATGAACGAAACCGTTCAGGCGAGTACAAATGGTTCCCCGGAGATGATGTCATCGACTGGTTCGGCATCGACCTGTTCGCGGTGAACCAATTCCACTCCGATCCGTCCTACCTACGCAGCGAACGCAAGGCCAGGCGGACCACGCACAGTGATAAAACCCTGAGCTTCCTGAAAATGGCTAAACGCTATAAAAAACCCGTCATCGTAGCTGAGAGCTCGGCCGCAAGGATCAATATCACCGCGGATCCCAAAAAGGCTTCCGGATACTGGAAAACGTATTTTGAGCCTTTCTTCGAGTTCATCCGGGGCACTCCCCAGATCAAGGCTTTCCACTACATCAACCACGACTGGAACCAGTCCTGGTACTACAAAAACAACGGCTGGTCCAACGCCAGGATCGACATCAATCCTGAATTGAGCAAGCTTTATAAAAAAGAGCTCGATAGAAAGTGCTACCTGCACATCGCAGATATGGGCATGCTGAAAGAGCACGACAAGTTCGGTCGTTCGGGGAGGTAGTCTCAACCGTTTAAAAGAACATCCTGTTGGACTCGCTTCAGGCGTATCCTGCGCGGGCTCGTTTACGGCGCCGACGAAGCGGCGCCCTCCATTGCCGCCTCTTCTCTTACCCCCCCCGCTACAGCTCGAAATGGGGATCAAGCAGGTTGATGAAATCGATAAGCGCTGTCGTGAAAAACTTGTCCCTCCTGAAAACAAAGCCGTAACCGAGCTCGCCGAAAAGATGGCTTACATTGACCGCGGTTATCTCCGGATCGGGTTCCGCATCAAGCGATATGCCTGACAAGATCGCCGCACCCAGCCCGGCCTTTACATACTCTTTCAAAACAAGCGCCCCGCCGGTCTCCACAACCGGATTGCTTTCCAGGCCCTCGGCCTCGAACGTCCTGTCGATGCGTTTCCTGATGGCTGTTCCAGGCTCGTAAAGAATCAGGGGCTCTGCTGCGATCCGGCCGAGAGAGGGCTTCTCATCCTTTTGCGTGAATCCTGCACATGGGTTGTCGTTTTGCACGCACAGAAACATCTGGTAGGAGAGAAACTCCCTGTATTCCAGATCCCCTTGGTCAGACCATGACGTTACAACGCCGAAATCAACAGCACCGGACGCAACCATGGCGATAATCTCGTCATCCAGTATTTTGTTGCTGAGGACGATACCTATTGTCGGGTAGCTTCTTTTGAAAACCTTGACCGCCTCCGGGATCTTGTACTTGATGATACCGCGATGCGCAGCAACCGAGATGGTTCCTGCAAAGCCGCCCCTGAGCGCGCTCACGCATTCCTCCATGTCCCGGACATGCGCCACGATTCTCTGTACATGAACCAAAATCTCTTTTCCCTGTCCGGTCAGGGATATTCCCCGCCTGTGCCTCTCGTAGAGCTTCAATCCCAAAACCTGCTCCAGCGCCTTAACCTGGTGTGATACAGCCGATTGCGTCAAATATAGCTTCCGGGCAGCATCGGAAAAATTCCCGTGCTTCGCTGCTTCGTTAAAAGTCATGAGCTGTCTCAAAAACACAGTTACCTCCTTTAAAACCAGGTAGTGTGATATTTGCCTGCGCATTTAGATATGAATTATTATACTATATCATCGTCTATTTTACTATTGTTTTAATATCTAACTTTCGAAAAAATATGTGCATGACATTCATACAACATAAACGCTTCGGAACTCCGCTCCTCAACGCGAATCACAAAAAATCATTACGCGATAAATGTTTCTCATTATCTGGAGGTTTTTAAAATGGAATCCGACATGATCCCCCCCCTTCCCGCAAAAAACTTCGTCTTCCCTGTGCTGCGCCCCCTCGTGACAATGATCAAATGCCGAAAGGCCGTTGCCCGCATCGAGGACAGCGCCGCCCCGCCGGTTGTGCTCAAAAGAGAAAGCCTGTCCAACGCCGGTTTTCTTGCTGAAGCACTTTCAATGCTGAGTGAAACGGCTGAAATCGATACGAGCGAGCTGAAGGCCATCACAACAACGCTCAAGAATCCTGCGCTCTGGAGAGGCCACCCTGTGGATCCCGCAGTGTTCACGCTTCTCGTGAAAACGGTCGAGAGCTTCTCGATCGCGCACAAATCCGCTCTAAGCAAAGCGTACCGCCGGGACAAGGATGTCTTTTGCGAGCTGTACCGCAAACGCGTTCTCAAACGCAGGGTGCTGGTCATCCACAGCCCCAATGACTCTCCGGATGTGTTGATGAAAAACCTGACCTCGGGCTGCTATTATGAAGCGGATGCCGTTGCTGTTGACAAGGCAAAGGAGCGGAGCGCAAAACATCACGTGACCGTTTTTCTATGCACAAACACCAGGGAAGCCGCGGAGTTCTTCATGCGCCTCAACAGGGTAAAACCCGACATTTTTCTGAGCAATCTGGGGAGGGAGCTCCCGGCCCTCAACATGAACCTGTGCCGCACGATCAACCAAGCGCAGAGAAGCGGCATGAAGTTCATCCCTCCGCCTTACGTGACAATGAAACTCCTTCCCGCTGTGGAAGAGTGCTATGTGCGCCATCTCGAAGCCTTTGATCGCACACTCTCGGCCCAGGAAGATGCAATGATGCGGGAAGAGACGGAGCTCTTCGAAGGCATGGCTGAGGCAGAGCTCTATGCGGAGCTGATCGTGAAGTCCCACTGGGTGAAAACAGCAGGTTTTGCGGCTGAGAAATCGTTCCTCAACGCAGGAAACTGACAGAACACACCACGAAGACAACGCGGCAATGCTTTACAAAACCGGGCTGGGAAGCAGCGTCATCCGAGCGCTCTACCCCGCCCGGTTCTCTGTTTGGGCCGAAAAATAGGCTTGCCACCGGTTCCTGATCGGTTATGCTGACTATCCATAAAGGCCGGACACCGTAGCACATGGAACAAGGAAAAGGATGGTGATCTGATGGAGATCAGCACGGCAGCACTGGCTGAAGCGATTGGTATTGAACCTCTGAACGGGATATATGACAAGTCTGTCAGCGGAGTTTTCATATCCGACATGGTCAGTGACGTTATGAACGGGGCACAGCCTGGAGCTGTCTGGGTAACCGTTCAAACACACAAAAACATCGTCGCAGCCGCAAACCTGGTGGATGTTTCCGCAATCATAGTGACGCGCGGAAAATCAGTACCAAAGGAAACACTCGACATTGCGGATCGCGTCGAGATATCGGTCTTTTCTGCGGACCTGGAAACGTTCGATACGGCGGTAAAACTGTTTGATGCCGGCCTGGGCGCCGACAGGTAGTTCAGTTCCAGGGGACTGCCGCATTTTTCATGGAACAGCCATGACAAAACACGAAGAAGAAATCCTCCTGTGCGCTGATTTCGAGGTGCATGGAGGCGACTTCAACAGGGCGGGAGAGGTTTCCACCGAAATCAAATCGCGACTGAAAACGATCGGATTCGATGCGGATCTCGTGAGAAGGGTGGCCATCTCATCCTTTGAAGCGGAAATGAACGTCATCCTTTACGCAAGGCGGGCTGATGTCCGCATGGAGGTAACGCCCGCGAGCATCTTCGTCGAGTTCAACGACGAAGGTCCCGGGATTCCGGACATAGAGCTGGCCATGCAGGAGGGATACTCAACTTCTACACCAGAAATCCGCAAGCTCGGATACGGAGCGGGCATGGGGCTGCCGACCATAAAACGCAACGCCAACCGTTTCACCATCGACTCCGATGTAGGGTTGGGCACAACGGTCAAGCTCTTTTTTTCTCCATGACGGAGGCTCCCGATGAAGCGTCCTAACAGGTATTACCATGCAATCAAAACAGTACCGGAGAACTGTGACGGCTGCATGAACTGCCTCAGGTCCTGCCCCAGTGATGCGCTAAGGGTCAAGAGCCGAACCCCTGTCATTAACAGCGACCTGTGCATCGACTGTGGAGCCTGTATCGCTTCATGCCCCAGGAAAGCGATCCTGCCGGATGTGGACATGTTCAAAAAGACAGACGCTCACAAGTACATGGTGGCTGTTCCGTCCGCAGTGTTCTACTCGCAGTTCGGCCTCGACACAACCATGAAGGTCATTCATCTCGGGCTAAACAAGCTTGGATTTCATTTCATCTATGACGTGTTCGAAGCCTGCAGGATCCAGGCGCTCGCAATTCAGGAACATCTTGTAAAGCTGGGCAACACATCGAAGAGGCCGTTGATCTCATCCATGTGTCCAGCGGTCATCCGCCTTATCCAGGTCAGGTACCCCACGCTCGTAAGCCACGTCATCCCTTTCGAACCGCCGAGGGAGCTGTCCGCGCGTGAAGCCAAGATCAAGGTGGCCAGCGCGCACGGCGTGGATATCAACGATGTGGGCGCTTACTACATTTCTCCGTGCCCGGCAAAGAACACTTCGGTGATGCAGCCGGCGGAAAAGGAGCAATCCTTCCTGGATGGGGTTATCGCCATATCGGACATATACCAGGAACTCATGAAGGCGATGGCTAATCTCGGAAAGGACGAGATCGACTCTTTCCCCGAAAAAAACAGCGTTTTCGGAAGCGGGTGGGAGAGGGCCGGCCTCATGAGCAGGTTGATCGACATCAAGAACTGGATCGCTGTCTCCGGGCTGCAGCATGTCATGGGAATCCTCGACAACATAGAGGAAGGAAAGCTGGACAGCGTGTCTTTCGTGGAGGCGAACACATGCCTCGAGGGGTGCGTGGGCGGTTCGCTCTGCGTGGAAAACATATTCATCGCCCGCAGCAAAACACTCATGCTAGAAAACGGAAAGGATGAAGCCGGGAAACCGGACCCGGACTGGGTCCACCAGCTTTACGAGAGCGGGCATTTCTTCATGGAGAAGGAGCTCGAACCCCGTCCCAAGAAAAAAACCGATTCCTCCATTCCCGATGCCATCCTGCTGATGAAGAAAAGAGACGAGATCGCTCAGAATCTGCCGGGCCTGGACTGCTGTGTCTGCGGCTCGCCTTCCTGCCTGACCTTTGCCGAAGACGTGGTACTCGGCGAAAGCGAGCTGGATTCCTGCCCGTACCTCGGAAACAAGAACGAACAACACATTGCAGAAAACTGAATGGGGGTTCAGGGTTCTGGTAAAAGAAGAGGCAATGGAGGGCGCCGCTCCGTCGGCGCCGGAAGAGAAGAGGCGGCAAGAAACTGCCGCCCTCCAGAAGAAAAGGTATGCACCGGTTGAACAATGGGGGGCGCCGCTCCGTCGGCGCCGGAAGAGAAGAGGCGGCAACAGAGCACCGCCCTCCGGTAAAAACGGCATGCGCCGGTCGGGCATGGGAGGGCGCATCGGTTTCCCTATTCGGTTTCTTGTCAAGAGAAGACAGGGGTTCCGGTTTGTTGGATAGCCGAAGCCTTGCCCGCACTGCCGATGACCTCCATCTTCTGCATGGCGACCTCCTTGACCGCGCTTCTGCCGGGGCCAAGGATTTTTCTCGGATCAAACTGCTCCGGCGATTCAACGAACACCTGCCGGATCGAAGAGGTGAACGCAAGCCTCAGATCGGTGTCGATGTTGATCTTGTTGATCCCGCACCTGATCGCCAGCTTGTACGCATCGTCCGGTACTCCCTTGGCATCCGCGATCTTACCCCCGTATCTTTTCAGCTTCTCAATCAGGCAGGCACGCACGCCGCTAGCCCCGTGCAGAACCAGAGGGATGCCGAGGCGTTCCTTGATCTTCCTGATGCGCTCGAAATCCAGTATGGCCTCTTCCTTGAACTTGTAGGCGCCGTGGCTCGTGCCGACAGCCACAGCAAGCGCGTCACACCCGCTTTCGTTGACAAACCGCTCCGCCTCGTCCGGGTCTGTAAGAAAAGCATCCTTCGCATCCACATAGACATCTTCCTCGATGCCCCCGAGACGACCAAGCTCAGCCTCACATGTCACGCCGTGTGCGTGCGCATAATCGGCTGCCTGGCGCGTGATGTTGATGTTCTCATCGAGAGGATGGTGCGATCCGTCTATCATCACGGAGGTAAAACCGGCCTCCACGCATTCGACCACACTGTCCATTGAACCGCCGTGGTCCAGGTGAAGCGCCACCGGCACAGAAACGTCCCGAACTCCCACCCTGAGGATCGCTGCCAGATTATCGGCACCGGCGTATGCCACGCCGCTGCTGGAGGCTGCTACGATCACAGGCGATTCCATTTCTTCCGCTGCCTCGAGCACCGCCTGCACGAACTCCAGGTTGCTCACATTGAACTGACCGATTGCGTAGTAGTTTTCGTTTGCATGCGCGTATACATCGTTCAAAGAAACCAGCGGCATGGCTATCCCCAGGACATAAGATGGATCAGTTTTTCAAAACAACAAGACAGCAGGAACACGGCCTCAGAGGTCATCCGTCGACACCGGAGTACACGAATCGATGAGATCGTTTACCTTGGCAGTACCGACGCAGATGCAGGTATCCGCCGCACCGTAGTACACTTTCACGGTGCCCGAGAATTCGTTCAAAATTGCACCGCACGAAAAAACCACGTTGTTCACATCCCCTACACGCTCGTAGTACTCTCTCGGCGCGAGCACAGGGATGTCCGAGCGCCCGATGACCTTTGACGGGTCGTCGGCCTCGAGGAGCAGCGCACCCAGCCTGTAAAGCGGGCCGCTGGAGCCGAACTTGACTCCGTGGTAGATTTCGAGCCACCCTTTTTCAGTCTCGATCGGCGGCGCTGATGCGCCGATGCGGTGGCAGTCCCAGTAACCCGGGCGGATGCCGATCAAAAATTTCGAATCGCCCCAGTCGATCAGGTCTTCTGAATAGGAGATCCACATGTTTCCGAGGCCATGCCCGAGCGGTCGGTCCATGCGCACGTAACGCCCCCCAATCTTGCGGGGAAACAACACGCCGTCCTTGTTCTCGGGAACGGATATAAGCCCGATCCGTTCGATATCCGCGAAATCCTTTGTACGGGCAAGCGCCAGGCGCGGGCCGTACATTGAGACCGCTGTGTAGGTGATATAAAACCATCCCTCCAGCTCGGTGATACGCGGATCCTCGACCCCCATCGATTCGTAGGTGCAAAACGGTTCCGTTTCGGACGGTTTCATGACCGGTTCGTTCTCTATTTCGAAATGAAATCCATCCTCGCCCCTCGCAAGAGCGAACACCGATCTGCCGTTCAGGTCCTCGACACGGAGAAGCAGGATGTACTCCCTGTCCATCCTCACGCATGCCGCATTAAAAACGGTGTTGCAGGGGAAAGGGATGTCATCGAGAGTGATCAGCGGATTTCCTTCCCACCTGTGGATAACATCCCGGCTCCTTTTCATTTTGCCCATCGCGGATGTTGTACCGGGTATTACGGACATACTACCCATCGTTCAAGCACCTTTCCAAAAGCATGTCCATCTTGGCCCAGCCGAGACAGATCGCGTTTGTTGCAGCCCCGTAGTAAAACATGAGATCCCCAAGGCGGTCGTTCATGACCGCGCCCGTTGCGAAAACCATGTTGTCCACGTCGCCCACACGTTCGTAATACTTGCGCGGGGACAGGATTGGTATTTCAGACCGGCCGACCACCTGCGACGGATCCTCCATGTCCATTAGAGCCGCGCCCATCCTGTAGATGTGTCCGCCGGATGTGTTCTTGGTGCCGTAGTAAGGAAGAAGCCAGCCTTTTTCCGTGGCGATCGGCGGACAGCTCACCCCTATCCGGTGACAGTCCCAGTGTCCCCCGCGGGTGGTCATGACGACCTTGGATTCGCCCCAGTACTTCAAATCTTTCGAGTAGCTGATCCAGATGTTGCCCGCATCCCCGACAAGCGGACGTTCGAGCATGGCGAAGCGGTCGTTGAACATCCTGGGAAACAGCGCGCCTGACCTGTTCTCCGGTTGAGAAACAAACGCCACCCTCTCCACGCTCTTGAAATCATCGGTCCTGGCCACGGCCAGCCTGCTTCCAACCTCGGAACGCGCCGTGTACGTGATATAGTAGGTTCCGTCTATTTGTGTGATGCGGCCGTCCTCGATTCCCAGGGATTCGTAAAACGCAAACGGGCCTTCCTTCGCCGACGTCATGAACGGTTCATCATCCACCTGGAACTGGAAACCGTTCTCGCTCCGAGCAAGTGTAAAATGCGACCTCCCCCGCATGTCCTCCACACGCAGCAGAAGCAGGAATATGTCCCCGATCTTCACTGCACCGGCGTTGTGAAGCGCCTGACATTTCGAGGAGAAATCATCCGTTGTCAGTATCGGGTTTCCTTCCCAACGATGGACAAGATCGTGACTGTTTGTCTTTGGCATGAACTGCTCCCCTGTTTCGGTTTCAGCCCCGGACCCTCTCCAGGTGTCTTTTCTTGAGAGCAGCTTGGCAAAGATTAGCGCCGCTCCACTACATCGTTTTCCTCGCAGCAATCTTCGGAAGGGGGCCGAAAAAACTTGAGAAGAATGTAAATTTGTTCATGTTACAGAAAACCGCATACACGTGGGAAGGAGATGGAGAAATGTTCAGTGTTCAGGATTCGGAGGGCGCACACGCGGGTGCGCCCCTACACGCGTCCGGTAAAAGGGTTTACATTCTCCGTAGGGGCGGACCTGTGTGTCCCCTCCGGTTCGAAATCGAAATCGGCATCGGGGTCGGAACCCGGACGGGCGGACACAGAGGCCCGCCCGCCTATCTATCTACATCATTTAGTTTCCAGATCAGCTAGACACCGTGTACTTCGAATACAGATCCTGCTCGAGCACTTCCTGAGAAACATCATTCGCATAGCTCTTGAAGTTTTCGTAGAACCTGCCGGCCAGCTCCTCGGCCTTTGCGTCGTACTCTGCCTGATCGGACCATGTGCTCCTGGGATTGAGAATATCAGCAGGCACATCCGGGCATTCCCGAGGCACCATCACCTTGAAAACAGGATCCGGTTCACAGGATGAATCGGCGAGCGAGCCGTCCAGCGCATACTTGACCATGGCGCGCGTGTACCCGATCTTCATTCTGCTTCCGACTCCCGGGGGCCCTCCGCTCCAGCCCGTGTTTATCAGCCAGCAGTTCACGTTGCTCTCAGCGATCTTCTCGCCCAGAAGCTTGGCGTAAACGGTCGGAGGCCTTGCCATGAACGGCGCACCGAAACAAGCGCTGAACGTGGCCTGGGGCGCGCCGCCGGTGCCCTTCTCCGTGCCTGCCACCTTTGCCGTGTAACCGGAAAGAAAGTGATACATCGCCTGCTGGGGGTTGAGCTTCGACACAGGCGGCATCACACCGAACGCGTCGCATGTCAAGAAAACTATGTTCTTCGGGTGTCCTCCCAATCCATCGCGCGTGGCGTTTTCGATGTGGGAGATCGGGTAAGCAGCCCTTGTGTTCTCGGTCAGGCTGTTGTCGTCGAGATCGATCCTGCGCGTGTGGTAGTTGTAACCCACGTTCTCGAGGATCGTGCCGAACTTCCGCGTGCATCCGTAGATGTCCGGTTCGGCTTCCTGTGACAGGTTGATCACCTTGGCGTAGCATCCGCCCTCGAAGTTGAAAACACCGCGGTTGCTCCACCCGTGCTCGTCATCACCGATGAGCATCCTCGTGGGATCCGCGGAAAGCGTTGTCTTGCCGGTTCCGGATAAGCCGAAAAACAGGGCGGTATCCCCATCGCTGCCGATGTTGGCGGAGCAGTGCATGGAAAGCACGTTTCTCGCCGGCAGGAGGTAGTTCATGATGGTGAAGATCGATTTTTTGATCTCGCCGGCGTAGCTGGTCCCGCCGATGATGATCATCTTCTTTTCGAAATTCACGATAACGAACGCCTCGGAGTTCGTTTTGTCCAGCTCTGGAATCGCGTAGAACCGGGGAGCGTTTATGACAACGAACTCGGGCTGGTGCCTTTTCAGCTCCTCAGGATCTTGAATCCTGATAAACATATTCCTCGCGAAAAGGTTATGCCATGCGTCCTCGTTGACGACCCGGATCGGGATCCTGTACTCGGGATCAGCGCCCGCATAGCAGTCCTGTACGAACACATCCTTGCCCTGAAAATAGGCAAGCAGCCTGCTGTAGAGCTGATTGAAGCGGTCCTGGGTGAACGGCACGTTTGCATCGCTCCACCAGATCTTGTCCTCGCTCGATTGCTCCTTCACTATAAACTTGTCGTTTGGCGCGCGCCCGGTGTGGTCGCCTGTTCTGACCACGATCGGCCCTAGATGGGATATCTGCCCCTCCATGCGCCGGACAGTCTCCTCGTAAAGCGCGGGCGTAGACAGGTTCCAGTAAACGTTTCCCAGGTTCGAAAGCCCATGATGATAGAGACCGTAGCTCGGAACGTATTCACTTTGATAAGCCATAAGCACAACCTCCGAAAATCCAGTTAACAGCCTTGAAAAAATCGTAGAGTCCATGAAACGGACCTACATCATTTACGGTTAACTTCATATCGGTGGGATTTCTGCCTTCACGGTGAAAATGTAATAAAATTCCGGGATCACCACCCAATGTCAGCCGCTGAATGGAACGATGTCCCGGAACCGGTGTATAGATGTTGCGCCTTTTTTGTTTATCCGATCAAAAAATGATCCTCCAGGCCCATGCTCTTGAATAGATAGAGGATTTTTTCGGAAGCGTTGGCCACCAGAAAGGTACCGCCCGCCTTGGTCACCGAGCTACGCGCGGCAACGAGAAGCCCGAGGCCCGCAGTATCTATGTTTTTCACGCCGTCGAGGTCAATGGTGAGATCTTTGCCTGCCTCGTTCACGAGCTCGTTGAGTTCCTCCTTCAAGGTGTCGCACATGGAAAGATCGATGTCCTTGCCGGGTTTCACACATATCGGTTTTTCGAGTGTTGCTTGCTTGCTCATTTCCGCTCCAATCCAAAACGACCGTATACAGGCTTATATTGCATCAACTTATTTTAGTAGATACTATCGGATCGCTTGGGTCATACCTGATGATAATATTGAATATAATTGATATTATTGGAGTGATAAGATCAGGGGCAGGGCTTCCGCGCATCAGGACTTTACAGAAGAAATGAACGGGAAGTCCCACGGGAAAGCTGCAGAATGAGGCTGATTTTGTTTTACATTTGATTTCAGGCTGATGCGGCTTCTTCTTCGGGTACTTCCACAGCCGATGCCAGAAGCACCATTTTTCCTCCCCCGTACCCCTCAATATCCACGTCAGCGAAAAGCCAGTCAGCCGGCTCCGTTAGCAGAGGGCGCAGCTTGCTTGATATCTTGGACGGGCTCACGAGAACTTCGCGAAGCGCCGTATGCGGTGTTGAATCGCTGTTGAACAGGGTCCCTCCCACGATGTTGACAACCTCGCTGAAGTTTTCGAAGAGGCTGTCGGGAAGTTTCTTTGCGCGTTTGGCGGCTTTCGCCTCATCCGGCGGCATCATGGCAAGTGAGGCACCGGTAAAAGCAGCGAGCGCTAGATCGCATATCATGGCGGCAGCAGGTTTTTCCACATCGTCCCTAGAAATGGAAATGATCACCGGAGCGTCAGGCTTGATCTCGACAGCCTCTCCCTTATCCACAGAGACCTCCACCCCGAGCAGGTCGCCCATTGTGTTCGCGAGCGTATCCAGCGAGGGTATCGGGTATGTACTATCCATTTCCTTCGGCATATCGCTTGCCTCCGCACATCTCCTCTACCAACGCTATCCCTAACCCGCATATTTCATCCTCTTCTGCTGCGGCACCGTAAACTGCACTGTGGC
>CAZIUL010000048.1:0-30002 GCA_964542475.1 uncultured Phycisphaerales bacterium
TTGACCCCTGTTCCTTCCGGATGATATAACATTCCCCTTGGAGGAGGCAGTATGCAAGGTGACAAGGACAACTCCCGGGAAAAACCGGAAGAGCTCTTTCGCGAGTACCTCTCGCGTTCTGAATCGGGCGAGGAGGTGACTCAGGATGAGTACCTCACCAAATACCCGGAGCTCGAGGCTGACCTGAAAAAGCTTTTCAGTACGCTGAAGGCGGAAAGCACGGAGAAGGTCGACCTCGGAAAGAACCCTATCCCCTCAGGCGGAGCCGGGCCTGCCAAGGAACAAAAAACCCTCGGCGATTTCAAGATCATCCGCGAGATAGGCTCCGGCGGCATGGCAACGGTTTACGAGGCGCATCAGATCTCGCTGAATCGAAAGGTTGCGTTGAAGGTGCTTCCCTCGCACTTGAGCTTTTCTGACCAGGCGGTTCGGAAGTTCCAGCGGGAGGCTGAGGCAGGGGGTAGGCAAAGCCACTCGGGGATCGTGTCGATCTTGGCAGTGGGCGAGCAGGAGGGCGTGCACTACATCGCGCAGGAGCTGGTTGGAGGCGGCCTCTCCCTCAGCAACAGGCTAAAGGAGCTGCGCGAAAACGGCGACCTTCCCGCTGGCTACTTCCGCGAGGCCGCTGAGCTCACTGTCGAGGTGTCGGATGCGCTCCACCACGCGCACGATTCCGGGGTGATCCACCGCGACATCAAGCCGTCCAACATCCTGATCACCAAGGACGGCCGTCCCAAGGTAAGCGACTTCGGCCTTGCCAAGGTCGAGGACGCGCTCGCGCACCGGTGATTTCGCAGGAACCCCGTACTACATGTCACCCGAGCAGGCCATGAGCCGCAGGATCGGCATCGATCACAGGACAGACATCTACTCCCTCGGGGTTACCCTCTACGAGATGCTTACCCTTTCCCTGCCTTTCGAGGGCAAGACCTCGCACGAGGTGCTCAAAAAGATCATCATCAACGAACCCAGGGATCCGCGCAAGATAAACGATCGCGTGCCGCGCGATCTTTCCGTGATCTGTCTCAAGGCGATGGAGAAGGACCCCGGCCGCAGGTATCAAAAAGTTTCCGAGCTTGGCGAAGATCTCCGCCGCTTCCTTTCAGGTGATGTGATCCTTGCAAAGCCTGCAGGACCGTGGATCAGGCTGTGGAAGAGGATCAAGCGCAACCCAGCGCTGAGCGCGGCTATAGGCGCGGCAGCAACGGCTGTTGTTGTGCTGGGCACGTTTCTGGTATTCCTGAGCATCGAGCACACGGCAGAGCTGGCAAAGAAGGTGGACGAGCTCCAGAAGACAACAGCCGAGCTGGCAAAGCAGAGAAATAGGGCTGTTGATGCCCAGGAGCAAGCGATCGAGCAGCGGGATGAAAAAGAAAAGCTATTGAAACTGACCGAGGGCCTTCGCCTGGCAGCGGAATCCGCGGCTGCTCTTCCTTCCGATCCGGCCCTTGCGGTTCTCCTGGCCATAGAAGGGCTGAAGCTCAACCCCGGAAAAACACCGCGCAAGGCACTGCTGGATGCAATGAAGAGCTGCTACCAAATCAGGGTCTTGGGACACGAAGACACGGTCAACTGCGCCTTTTTCAGCCCTGACAACAAGAAGATCGTCACCGCGTCGGCTGACAACACCGCCAGTATCTGGGATGCTGGAACAGGACAAGAGATCGCCCTGCTCGACAAGCATGAAGGCGATGTTGAAAAGGCCCTGTTCAACAGGGACGGATCCAGGGTGCTGACGGTTTCAAAGGGAACCGTGCGGATCTGGGACACGGAAACCGGGGGGATGATCTCAGAGATCGACTGTCACGGGGGAACCGGTTATTTAGAGACCGTGGACCTGAGCCCTGGCGGGCGGAGGTTCGCAACAACCTCGAAGTACAAAACCGCCAGGATCTGGGACATTATCACAAGGAAACCAATAAAACTTATCGGGCATGAAGCATCAGTCAAAAGCGCACTTTTCAGCCACGATGGAAAGCGCGTGGTAACCGCATCAAGGGATGGTACAGCACGAGTATGGGAGGTGGAAACAGGGAAGCAGCTCTTCGTGCTCGAAGGACATGAAGCAGGCGTTCTGAAAGCATGTTTCAGCACGGACGACAAGAAAGTGCTCACCGCCTCGGAAGACGGCACCGCACGCATCTGGAATGCTGAAACAGGGAAGGAGATCCCTCCCCTCAAACGGATTATCGACAAACAAACCGGAAAAGAGACCCTTGCAGAGTACAGCAAGGAAAGCGTTGAAATACCCTTTATCCGGCACAAAAAACGGATAATTTTCGCGGAGTTCAGCCCTGACAGTGAAAAGGTGGTCACAGCTTCTGAAGACAACACCACAAGGATCTGGGATGCTGTTTCCAGGAAGGAGATCGCGCCGCTCAAGATCGGAAGGCCCATGGATTCTGATTCCGATCCTTATATTTTTGAGGAACAAAAAATTCTGCTTGGAAAAGATCCCCATGAGATACCCGGATTTCACAAGCTGTTTCCAAGGATCTGGGATCTTTCTGCCGGCGAAAAAGTTGTGGGAATCAAGGAGTACAGGACCACATTCAACTCCGTGTGCTTCAGCCCTGATGGAACGAGAATAATCACAGCAGACGCAGACAACACAGCCCGCATCTGGGATGCTGAAACCGGTGAGGAGATCCTGACGCTGAAAGGTCACGGCGAAAAAGTATCGAATAAAGATATGCCCTTTCAGGACGACCGGGACGGAGTTATATCGGCGGACTTCAGCCCTGACGGCCTTTTCGTTGCAACCGCATCAAAAGACGGCACCGCGCGGATATGGCACGCTTTGCCTGGAAAAAAATTGGAAGGTGATCAAGGCAGTCACGATGAACTCGTCATGCTCAGGGGGTTTGAGGCTGCTGTCTATTCAGGCTCCCGCTCCGATATAGATAAAAAGGTCCTGGTGGCAAAAGCCGATGGAACAGCCGCTACAGGGAAAGCCGATCTTCTTTCCCTGGCAACCCGGCACAAACCGCGCGATCTCACTTTGCCGGATAAGAAAAGGTACGACATCTGGACTGCAACAGAGCTGGAAACGATTGCTCTTGTTGACCGTCTTTTCGATGAACTTTTACTGTCCAAAGAAGTCATCTCACACCTGGAGCAAGATAATACTCTAAGTGAACATGCAAGGAAAACCGCCCTTTTTCTAGCCCGAAGCAGAAGCAACGATCAGTACAGTCTCGAAAAAGCATGCCGGGAAACGGTTCTCCTTGCGGGTGCGGAAAAAGAAGCTTACGGATTGGCTTTACGCCGGGCTGAAGCTGCATTCCGCCACCGGTTGGATAAAGTCAACTACTCCTACAATTATCCGCATCGTAATATCGACTTTAGAAAAACACTGGGTATGGCACAGTACCGCACCTGTATGTACGAGGAAGCGCTTGCCAGCCTGCTTCCAGAGAAGGAGCAGGCAAAAACCAGGGACAAGCCGCTGATCGAACCCCCGAAAAAAATCAAGGACGCTTTTGACGCGCTTTTCAGTTCCCCCAAATCCACGCCAAAAGAGGACAAGCCCATGCTGCCTGATGCAATCGCGTTCATTGCCATGGCACAGTTCAAGCTCGGCCACTCGGAAGAGGCAAAAACTTTCCTGGGACAGCTTGCGGAGCTGATGACAGATGAAAAGCATGTAAAAAACCGGGACTACCAGGCCCTGCTGAACGAGGCGCGAAACCTGATTTCTTCTTCCGGTACGGACCAATGACAAAGATAAGGTTCAATTTCGGGCAGCGATCCTTGCTCTAACGCTGAGCTCGTCCACCTCAACGAAGAGGCCGAGTGTGCCTTTGAAATAACCGGAAATGGTAACAGGAGAAGGGAACTTCATTGCCTCGGCTGTCGAGCCGTCATTTGCATCGGTTTTTCCCGGAGCCGGCGTTTGCGGCGATTCAAGGGCCAGTGCTTCCTGGATGAAATGAAAGAGCCTCGTCAGCAAAATCCGTGTGTCAAAAACCGAAACAAAAGTGCATGCCTTGTGTTCGTCAAGGATTTTTCCGAACCGGTGCTTTCCTTTTTCAAAAGAGCGGCCTTTCTGTGTCCCAAGGTTCAAAAAAGATCTTAGCGCGGTTGGAAAGGGTGATATTGCGATCTGTCCTTCCGAATATGCCCAGTAGAGCCTCGGTCCAAGCAACGGAAGCATCACAGAAAAGATCTCCTGTCCCTGAAACTCTTCCTTTTTCAATGAAACGTGAAGAGCGCGGGCGCGCAGCAGTTTCTCGAACCCGGCCTGGAACTGCTCCGGTTCATCGAGCCCTGCCAGAAAAACCGATCCATAGTTCATGATGGGATCATCAAAAGCGGGAAAAAGCGCCTTGATGAACGCGACCTCCTCTTCGGGAACAGCGATGGAGTATGAAGAGAAAGAACCATCGAGAGGCTCCAAAAGGTCCCTTTGAAGATCGACTCCCAATACTTTTTTGATCACATCGTTTATCTCTTCGCCAGGGATGTTCTCTGTGTCGCTCTCGGCCTGGTATGTTGCCATGATCCGCGTGTAGATTCCGCTCAAATCCGCATTCAGCGCCGCGGCCGAGACAGCCTCTGCAGGCGCGTTCTCCGTAATGAGTTTAGGCGCATCTCCTACGAACTCATCCAGGATACCCCGGATCAATCCTTGGCCTTCGATTTCAATGTAAGCTGTCAGATCGAGTTTTTCCCTGTCCCTGCCTTCGATTTTCAGGTACCCCGCTGATACATCGTTAAGGCCAAACGCAGCCATGGCATCATCAAGGGGCATGGTCAATTCTGAATTTTCTCTCTCTCCCTTGATCCAGAATGGGATCATGAAATCCAGATTGATGTAGAACTCCAGACCTCCCGCACCGCCCGTTCCTGCGCGCGCCTTCAGGAAGCGGGGGGAATCGATAATGCTTTCCCTTTTTCCCTTTCCCTGAAGCGAGTCGATTATGCCTCTTGCCAATTCAATGGCGCTCTTGCGGCCTGATTCGTGCTGAACAAAAAAAACGACCTCTCCCGTGTCAACCAGAACATGTGTAAGAGTATCTTCTGTAGGCGCAGAGCTGTTGATGCAGACCATGAGTTCCGTGCCGTTGTATTCCTCCCTGGACACAGTAAAAATCTCGGCATCATGGTAAAATTCCGTGAGATTGGCGATAAGTTCGTCAAACGCTTCTTTTTTCTCCCCGGGCACTACCAAGATCCCTGATTTTTGTGGACCGCGTTGATGCTCGCTGTCAAAGGAATTAAAACTCGCGACAGGTCCGGATACTGACGCGAAAAACTTCCTGTAATAAACCATGAACTTTTCTACTGTTTCAAAATATTCCTCTTTGCTTTCCGGGCTGAAAGACGATCCCGACCTTATATTCAGTCGAGCTTGATACTCCAGCAAAAACGGCCACACTTCGAACAAAAAAAATCGCCCCCAGGCGTTGCTTTTGAACGAATCGGTGAACTCCCCTATGTTTTCTGTATAAAGCACGAAATGCGAATCCCGGGGGACCGCCCTGAGGAGATAATCCTCTTCAATGGGAGAGCAGAACAGCAGGCTGACCATCAGCAGGTTTAACATGATTCTTGTTCCCTTTTGCGTGTTTAAAAAGCAACGCTGTTATCGATACAGTACCCAGCCCCTGGTTTTATGCAACTTCGAAAACAGCTCTTTGCCTGGGGCTTGATTACATTGCCCTGACCAAAGTTCTCCCAGCCGATAAAAAAAACCGCATCACTCATTCGTTTGTGATACCGAGCCCGGCATGTTCCGTTAAGCCCCCAGCAATTCGCGCCAGACATTTCCAAGCGCAACCACCTCTTTTTTTCGTAGCCAAACGTCAGACCCCGCTAAAGCGGCCTGGCTATAGGCCCAATGCGCAATGAGCCTGGAACTCTCCATGTTGTGCAGCAGGTTTTTTTCAACAAAATATTTGGAAAGCACTTGCCCATGCTCATGGTTCCGGCTGAGCCAGTTATCAAGATGTAGGGGAGCTGCCAGGAAATCTCTCTTGGCATTGTTGCACTGCCCGCAGGCGAGGACGAAGTTGTGTCCAAGGTCAAGTGGATAACGCGACCAGGGCACAAAATGATCCACCTCGGATTTACTGCTGAGCTTCCCTGCGCAGTAGAAGCAGGCGCCTGCCTGGACATCCTTCAGGATCGGCCTGTACACATCCAGGGGAACCCTCTGGCTTCCAAAGAGGAACTCGGCTAGGTCCTGCCCCTCGCCCAGGATTCTCTTGTTGCCGCGCAGGTCGCGAACAAACCGGATCCAGGCTCCCTGGACGATATTCCGCACAAGGCCGTAAAACCGACGGAAGCAGAAAGCAACGCCCTCTTTGAGAGCGATCTCTTGTCCCTTGCCCGTGTTCTCATACAAGAAAGGAACCTCGCCACGGCTCATGACCTGGAGCTTCCAGAGCGGCATGATTTCCACGGTCTTTTTTACTTTTCGGATGAGGTCCTCCCTTTCCCGCGGTTTGGATCCGGCCGTAGAAAGCGTTCCGTAGCCACGGTCATTCGCTTCACAGATCAGGGAGATGACCTTTGCCGGCCTGCCCGTGTTTTGCCCAAGGATCGACGTGTCCTGCCCGGGAATGATCGGGGCATAGGGTCGTGCCTGCCGCCAGTAGTAAAGCACGAACTTTTCCGCGATATCGTGTGTTGTGAGTGTGAGAGGATATCCGGAGTCATCTCCCTGCTCGACCGACAGATCTGCGAGAGCCAGCAGCAGAGCGTATTTGTATGTCGCTGTGAATACACCTTCGTCGAGCAGCCGCTGGATGTTGGACAGAAATTTTATCTGCTCATCGGGTGACGGCCTGCTCATTATTTCGGTTCCCTGTCCCAGTAAACCGCCTTGTCAGGAAAAATCCAGCGTACTCCGCCGCGTGGGTCCTCGGTGTCTCCATCGTAGCGGGGGATGACATGTATGTGCAGGTGAAGAATCGTCTGCCCGGCTGCTTCTCCATCATTGATCCCTATGTTGAAGCCTGAAGGATTAAAAATACTGGTAAGACTTTCGCGAACCGAGCGGACGAGGGAAAAAAGAGCGGACTGCTCCTCTTCGGTTGTTCCGAAAAATGACACGATGTGGCGTTTGGGGAGAATAAGGGTGTGGCCGGGGGATATTGGGTATGCGTCGCGGATTGCCACGGCGTGGCTGTTCCGTGTTATGATCCGTTCTTTGGGAAGGTGGCAGAACCGGCAATGCATTGGCACTCGTTGTTCCTTTCAAGGCGACCGTGTCCTATTTTAATGCCTATCCCTTCCACTAATCAAGTACTCGATTCTCTACCCTTCTTGTGCAAGTCGAGAAAGGTAGTAACATCATTTATACCTAGGTTCCGGGTTCGGTATGTCTGGTTGATACGGTTTTAAGCAGACCGATCGTACGGCAAAACGGTTCACATCTGTCATTCGTCGACAAGGACGGTTCGCGAACCACCCCTACGGGATTCTTCCAATCCGATTCCAATCCCCATCCAGATCCCTAACCCCTCCGCTCCGTTTTCCGAAACCAATGACTCACCAGGCTCGATGTTTTTGTATGGAATAACCTTGATAACAACAAAATTTCACCCGAAGAAAATTTTCACCGGATTCGGTATTACCGCATCCCCGAAAAGGTAACCTTCAGCCTTGCGCCTTTCTTGAACTCGTGCTGCACCGGAAGGAGCACGAAATTGTCCGTGATGACCGGGGCAGGGCCTTGCGCGTTTTCGATTTTGATCTCCGAGATCCTGAACGGAAGCAGTGCTGCGGGCGGGCGCCTCGGTATGCCGGTTCTGTTCAGCTTGACCTCGAACACGAACCGAACACGGCCGGTCTCCTCGATAACGCTGTGTTCGAGGCTGCACTCGTAGTCAGGCTCGCGCACCCCGGCCGTGCGCGCCTCCCATGCCGGGTCGCCGTAAAAAACAACCGTGTCCCTGTCCCACTGAAGCCCCAGCTCATCCTTGGACCGGGCCTGCACCTCAGCAGAAGCGCGGTTGATCGCGGCCTTGTCGTGCTCGATGTTAAAATCGGTGACCTTTCGATCGAGGCTTCCCGGGTACTCGCGGCAGAGCCGCTCCACAAGCGCCTGGTTGCTGAAAAAGAAGGACTCCGCCAGGGTATGCGCGCCCTGGAGCCTCACGAAGTAGTCGAGCACACCCCATCCCATGTAGCCGTACCAGGTCGACACCGTGTACCCGTACATCTGGCGCGCGCCGCCGGATGAAAGCCAGCCGAGAGCCATCGAATCGAGCCCGTCGATTCGTCCGATGAGGCAGTTCCCCCCGGCGCAGTAGACCTTGGGGTTGGGCGAGTCGATGTCGTACCGGTTCCCCTTCGTGTCCAGCCCGTAGAGCCGCCCCTTTTCGCAGCGGAGCTGCCCGCTTTTGAACGAGTAGCCTATCTGCCAGTCGTGCTCTGTTGCGTGCCCGCTGGTAATAAAAATATCCGGCATCTCCTCGTTGAGCGTTCTCACTATCGCCTCGGTTGCATCGCCGGGGCACTCCTTCTTCTCGGGCTCCATGCCGGGGTTCTTGACATACATCACCCCCTGCTCGCCCTCCGAATAGGCGCGCCCTTCCATGAAAAAGCCGAGATCCCTGTTGCACCCGGCAGCCGCGCTCCGCACCGTGAGCGGCTCCTCATCCGTTGCGAGCTTGAGAGCGGCCTGTGCGTCAAGGCCGGTCACGATCCCCCAGATCACATCGCCGTAAGGGTCTTGATCAAGCAGGCGCGTCATGCGATGCACCTTTCCAACGAACCTGCGCCCAGCCTCCTCAGGAGGAACCACAAAACAGGCGTGCCTGGGAAACACAGCGGATAGCTCATCCCTTGCCTGGGTCACATCGTACGGATACAGTATCAATGCCGCATCGTGCCTTGCAGCGAGCGTGTCCACCACAGCCCTCCACCCGGGCTTTTCATAGACCGCCCTTCTCGCGACAACAGCATACGCGCTTTCCTTGTCCGCGGGGATCCTCTCGGTTTTTCCCGGATCAAAATCCGTCCCGGCCGGAAATGAACAGGCCACGCTCACCTTTTTCAGCCAGTAGCAGGTCGGGCCGCCCGCGAACCTGATCTCGATCCTGTTCCTGCCGAGCGACAAGAACTTGGTGATCATGATCCTGTCCGTGTCGAACACATGCGTTCCCACGTCCCACTCCGAGACCGCGGTCTTGCCGTTGATCAGGATCGATATTCTCGACACACCGCCGAGCTCGACGCGCGCGCCTGATGAGAGGTGCTCGATCTTGAGCGCGGCTTTTGCGGGCTTTGCAGGAATGTCGAACTCCCACGCCAGCTTGCTCACGCCCGCCGCCTTGAACACCACACCGGAATTGTTGCCCTGCTGGTTTGACTGTACAAGCACGAGCTCCGGAACCAGGCCGTTTGTTCTTGCTACCCCTTTCTCTTCGAAGGAAAGGAAGTATTCCTTTTCAACCGCCTCTTCTTCCCACTCTTCAGGCGTACGTGCAAACAAATCCGCGGCAAACACGCAAAACAGAACAGCTGCCGCGAGCGGGATCGGTTTCATTTTTCCCTCCTGGCTCACCTGGATCGGACAGACCGCGCGACCGAAGAAATCCGGCTTCTTCAGGTGAACATTATCACACCTCGTCGTATAATCAGTCCATGAATTCCAGGGAACGAGTTCGAGCGGCTTTGAGCTTCGAGAAGCCTGACAGGCCTCCGGTGTTCGCCACCTTTGTTCCCGAGGTCGAGTCGCGCCTTCGCGAAATCCACGGCTGCGTCGATTCGGAGGACCTGGGAGCGGCGCTCGGCAACGACATGGTCAAGAGCTGCGTTGGCATGGAGCTGAGCTTCTACGGAAAGCCCGAGCCGGAGTACACGGACGAGTGGGGAATCCGCTGGCGGTACGTGAAGAACCGGTTCGGCTCCTTCACCGAGATCGCAAGGCACCCGCTTGCAGGAGACATGTCCGGGCTGGACAGGTACAGCATCCCCGACCCGAAGCTCGATGCGCAATATGACGGATTCCGGATCATGAAGAAGCGCTACGGCGGGGAGAAGTGGCTCGTGGGATCGAGCCAGATCAGCATCTTCGAGGCTGCCTGGTACTTGCGCGGCCTGGAGCAGCTTCTCGTTGACATGGCGCTCGAGCCCGGCTATGTACACGCGCTCATGGACAAGGTCATGCGGTTCCCCCTCGAGGCGGGGCGCAGGCACGCAGAGCTCGGCGCTGACATGGTCTGGTTCGGGGACGATGTGTCATCCCAGCAGGGCATGATGATCTCGCCGGAAATGTGGCGCACCTTTCTCAAGCCCCGCTACGCCGCCCTTTTCAGCGCGGCCAAAAAGGCAAACCCCGGAGTCAAGATCGCATACCATAGTTGCGGCAACTGCGAGGCGGTGCTCGATGACATGGTCGAGATCGGGCTCGATGTTTTGAACCCGGTCCAGCCCCTGGCGATCGACCCGTTCGAAATCAAGAAGCGCTATGGCTCATACCTTGCCCTGTTCGGCGGGCTCTGCGTGCAGCAGGTCATGCCTAACGGAACTATTGACGAGGTGCAAAGCATGGTGCGGGAGCTCAAAAAAGTATGCGGCAAAGGCGGGGGGTATATCCTTGCTCCCGCCCATCACATCCAGGCAGACACGCCGATCGAAAACATAAACACTTTTTACACGGAGGCTTTGAAAAGTTGAGATCCATAACACTGCAATGCGCTGGCCTGTCAGCCGCGGCCCTGTTTTTCACAATCGCCGCGCAAGCCGCCCACTGCTCCCCTGCTGCAGGCGGAACAGAAGCTGTTCAGGACTGGCATCGCGTCGCATACGACAACGCAGGGGTCGCCGGCCAACAGGAGCACCTTCTTTCCGGGGGCAGCTACCGATACCCTGAAAAAGATCTGGCCCTTTCCGTCACAGGCGCAGACAACCCATCACGTTTCGTGGCTTTCGGTGAAAGGGTTGTTTTCGGATATGCCGGCATGAAGGAAAAGGCCCGGTACAAGGCCCGCCTCACCTTTATGTCCGACGGCCCGCGGGAGCAGAGGATCTCTATGAACGGAAAGGCCCTCGAAAAAAGCGTGATGCTCGAAAAAGGAGGGCTCCTGCGCATTGACCTGGACCTCCCAACGCAAGGGTCCGATGCCCCGGACACCATGACCATCGAGATCACGCGGATCGCAGGGCCTAACGCCGTGATCTCGGAAATCGAGATCCTGTCCTCTGACCCGGTTGCTTTGGCGCCCGCGGAAAAACCGGGCCTGTTGACCGTCGAAGAACGTTCAAGCATTAAAAAAAACTTCAAGAAGCTGATGCCGCGGCTGACCCCTCGTCCCATGCGTACGCAAGGAACCGCGTCTCCTCAGATGACGCTGAACGGCTCGTGGAGCTTCAACGCAAAGCCGGATGACAACTTTTGGAAGATGCGGAACCAGGGCAGCGGCTGGTACGAAGTCGTGGTTCCCGCTGAATGGGCGATGCAGGGGTTCGAGGTCGAGCCCGGCACCGCTGCCGCATATCTCAAGAGCTTCGAGCTTCCCCCCGACTGGGCGGGCAAACGGGTCAAGCTCAGGTTCGACGCGGTGTACAGCCTTTGCACGGTCTGGGTCAACGGTAAAGAAGCGGGACGCCACGAAGGAGGGTTCACCCCTTTCGAGCTCGATGTGACAGGGCTCGTACACAAAGGTGTCAACTGGATCGCGCTCTCGGTTCAGAACGAATCAATGGCTGACACCATTGCAAGCGGCACCCAGTACGCTGCCCACCAGCTCGGGGGCATCACGAGGAAGGTCACGCTGTTCGCTCTGCCGCAGGTTCATGTCGCGGACCTTTTCATTCAAACGAAGTTCGACGAAGAGTATAGCGACGCAACGGTACATGCCGCGCTCAAGATCGTAAACGAAAGCGAGAGCGACTGCGTTGATCTTGAGTGTTGCATAACAATCTCTCCCTGGGGCGAGCACGAAAACGCAAAATCCCTTGCAGAGGCCTGTGTCAGGATCCCGAAGATCCCCGCGGACGGCGTGATTGACAAGGTCATCGAAATCCCCGTGTGTAATCCCGCCAAATGGGATCCGGAGCATCCGAACCTCCACACCCTTTCATGCGCTTTGAGCAGCGGTTCCGCGCCGCTTGCAACAATACAGGAGCGGTTCGGCTTCCGCGACGTCGGGATCAGGAGCGGCAGGGTGTTCGTGAACAACAAGCCTGTAAAGCTAAGAGGCATCTGCAGGCACGAGGTGCACCCCCTTCTCGGAAGGGCGCTCACGCAAAAGCAATGGAGAAAGGATGCGGAGCTTTTTCGCGGTTGCAACATCAACTACATCCGCACATCTCATTACCCGCCTGCCGAGGAGTTCATCGATCTTTGCGATGAGCTCGGCCTGTTCGTGGAGCTGGAGGCGCCGATCTGCTGGGTCGGCCACGCCGCGAACATGAGCTGGAAGAGGTGGAAATACACCGATGAAAAGTTCGCATCACTTATCACCCGGGCAAACCTTGAAACAATCGCGGGGCACCGCAACAACCCGAGCGTTATCATTCGATCGCTCGCGAACGAGTCGCTCTGGAGCAGGAACTTCGCCCTCGCTGCATGCCATGTCCGCCTGGCGGACCCATCGAGGCTTTTTAGCTTTCACGACCAGTGCTGGGGCGGGTACAACAACCTCGGCAGCGCGGAAATGGACGTGGCCAACATTCACTACCCGGGGCCGGACGGTCCCGCGCGCACCGACTCGACAACCCGCCCGGTCCTGTTCGGCGAATACTGCCACCTGAACACCTATAACCGCGAAGAGATCACAGCGGACCCGGGGGTCCGCGAGGCGTACGGCCGCGCCCTGAAAAGCATGTGGGACGAGATGTACGCGCACTCCGGCTGCCTCGGAGGCGCCATCTGGTCGGGCGTGGATGACGTGTTCCTTCTTCCGTCGGGCAAGGTCGTGGGGTACGGCGAATGGGGGCCGATCGACGGTTGGAGGCGGACAAAACCGGAATATCATCACATCACAAAGGCCTACTCACCGGTGCGCATCCATGAACGGTTTTTTACTGTTCCCGAGGATGGAGCGCCCCTACGCATCAAGGTCGAAAACCGGCACGATTTCACTAACCTGAAAGAGCTCGATATTCGCTGGAGCCTCGGCGGGAGCGAGGGAGCGGCAACAGCGGATGTTCCGCCACACTCCTTTGGAGAGCTCCTCATCCCAACCCGCCTGGGCAGTACGGATGAAAACAACGAGCTCGCCTTGACCTTTGTGAGCCCCCGCGGCTTTGTGATCGATGAGTACCTGCTGCGCCCGCTGATAAAACCGGGGACCGATGCGGCACATCAGGAAAAGCTGCCGCAGGACACAACGGCAAACCTGAAAGTGGAGGTCTCTCCCGAAGAGATAACCGTTTCCGGCAAAGGTTTCACATGGAGGATAAGCGCGGTCTCCGGAAAGGTCATCGAGGGAAGGGCCGGTGATGAAACGGTCTTTACGGGCGGGCCGCACCTGATGATACTGCCGTTGAAAACCGGGCCCTGCAAGACCGAGCATTCGGCAAAGATACCGCCGTTCAACAGAACCTGTGCGGGCTGGTCAGTGCAAGGCGTGGAAACCGTGAAAACAGGTGGAGGCGTCGAGATCAAGGTGCGCGGCGGATACGCGGAGGCGAACGGCTCGTACACTCTGAAGATCGATCGCACGGGAGGGTTGACCCTGGACTATTCGTTCGTTTGCCAACACGAGATAAATCCCAGGCAGGCGGGCATGGTCATGGACCTGTGCGCGGATTTTTCCGTTCTGGATTGGGAGCGCAACGCGTTCTGGACGGTCTATCCCGACGATCACATCGGCCGCGCACAAGGCACGGCCATCGCCTCCCGCGGCCAACAGCACCGAGACATACCGCGCTTGAACCCTAAGTGGCCGTGGGCCTGGGATGAAAACGAGATGGGAAGCTGCGATTTCCGGGCAACCAGGACAGGAATCAAGCGGGCCTGGTTCACATCGGATTCGGGCAAAAAGGTGTTCATCGAATCGGACGGTACACAGGCTCTGCGAGCGTACCTGAACAACACCAAAACCAGCTTCCTGGTCGCGTGTCTTGACACCGGGGGCGCGGACATGTTTCTGAGCTCCCACTACAAGAAAGAGCGCATCACCCTGAAAAAAGGCTCTGTCATCGAGGACACGATCAGGCTGCATTACTGAGAGCGACACGATCAAGCGATGAGACCACACGTAATCGACAGAACGAAGTGCGATCTTTGCGGCGTCTGCGCCGAGATCTGCGGCCGCGAAATCTTCCGCATCGATAACGAATCCATTGTTTTCGAGCCCGGGGAAACGTGCATCGGGTGCGGGCACTGCATGGCAGCGTGCCCGAACGGAGCACTCGTTCTCAAAGACGGAAACGTGCCCGCTTCCCTGGATCCCGAAAGCATGCAGTCGTACGACGCGCTTTTGCACTTTTTGAGATCCCGAAGATCCACGAGAAGGTTCAGGCCTGATCCGCCTCCCCGCGATGTGCTCGAAAAGCTCGTGGAATCGGCGAGGCACGCGCCCACAGGAACGAACACGCAGGATGTAAAAATCGTTTTTGTGACCGACCCGGCCCTGCTGGAATCGCTCAAGGAACGAATCATGGCCAGGTACGCGGAGTACGAGAGGCATCTCTCCAATCCGGTCAAACGGTTCTTCCTGAAAAAGTTCGTGGACAAGAGGCTGGGAGAGGTGTCGATCCGGCAATATCTCGCCGGTTTCATGGAAGATTATCGCAAAGGCAAAGACCCGCTTTTTCACGAGGCTCCGGCGGCAGCGTTCCTGTACACGGGAGAGGATGCCAGCACACCGGTGGAGGACTGCTGTTTGGCGCTGTTCCACATGGTTCTCGCGGCTGAACGCCTGGGCCTCGGTTCCTGCCTGCTCGGCACCGTGGAGGCGGCGTTTTCAAAAACACCGTCCCTCAACGAGCTCATCCGGATTCCCAAAGGCAATCCCATGCGCGCGTGCGCATGCTTCGGGTATCCCCGCATCCCGTTCCAACGGCTCGCTGACAGGAAAGAGGCATCCGTAACCTGGTTGCAGGGGGAGCGCTCATGAACCTGAAAGGCGGTAAACACAGCGCCGCAGGCGCGGCCCCGGCATTCACGTCGTTCTTTGTTTCGTGCGCGGTTCTTTGCCTCGAGGTTTCCCTGATCCGTGTCTTCTCGGTGATCCTCTGGTATCACTTCGGTTTCATGATAATCTCGCTGGCCATGCTCGGGTTCGCGCTCGCGGGCGCGGCTGTTCACGCGGTGTCTTTGTCGAGAAGAATGGGGAGCGTCGCCACCCCCCTTGACAAGCTATCAGAGGATGTAAGGTTCTTGGGCATGAGCAGGGCTGCCGCGCTCTGTGCGGCAGGGCTGATCGTTCCCGTGGTGATCGCGCTGACCAGGGTACCGCTGGAACCTGAAAACACTTTTTACGAGGTGTGGCACGCGCTTCTTTTCGGGCTCGTGATCCTGCTCACCGCCATACCTTTTTACCTCCTCGGGTTCGCCGGATGCGCCGCTCTTCAGGCCGGGCGCGAACGCATCAGCCTGGTATACGGCTGCTCCTTTCTAGGCGGGGCGGCAGGGGTTGTGCTCGGGCTCTGCGGGATGCAGTACCTCGGGGGCGGAGGAGGAGCTGCCTTGGCAGCCGCGGCAGCCTGGATAGCCGGGGCGCCGCTTTCAAGGAACAGGATCCGACCGGGCGAGGGGCGCGCGCTCGCGCTCACATCCCTGGTTCTGTACGTTGCCGTGCTCGCCGCTTTCCCGGGCATTCTGCCTCAAGGCTCCAGAAAACACTTTCCAAAGCTGTCCGAGGAGCAGGTTCTCGAAAGGGAGTGGAACACCTTTTCAAACGTGGTCTTCTACAAAAACCCCGACCATCACGGGCTCTGGGCCATGGCTGACAGCTACAAGGGGCCCTTGCCCGAAATGCTCGGCGCAGCCATTGACGAGTGGGCCATAACCTCCATAGTAAAGTGGAACGGTGATCCGGCGAACCTCGCCTTTTGCGAGGCCTACCCGCCCACGATCGGGCTCGAAACCGCAAAGCCGGGATTCGGCGCACTCGTGATCGGTGCGGGCGGAGGGCTCGATGTGCTCGGCGCGCTGTACCATGGGGCGGACCGTGTAACTGCCGTTGAGATCAATCCTTTGATCGTGGACGCCGTGAAAGGCAGGTACTCGGAGTACAGCGGCAACCTGTATCACAACGAGAAGGTGCGCGTAAAAACCGCGGAGGGACGGCATTTCATAGAACGTGATGAAAAGCTGTACGACCGCATCATAATCACCGGCGTGGATACCTACGCTGCCTCGGCTGCAAGCGCCTTCGCGCTTTCGGAAAACTACATCTACACTGTCGAGGCTTTCCAGGCCTATCTCAAGCACCTTGAGCCCGGCGGCATGCTCTGCATGACACGCTGGTTCTACGACCCGCCGCGCCAGACTCTTCGCCTCGTCGCTGCGGCACGGGAAGCGCTTCGAAAGGAAGGCGTGAAGCAGTGGGAGAAGTGCTTTTTCATCGCGCGAGCAAAGCTTCGCTCGCTCATCCTGCTCAAGAAAGAGCCGTTGCTTCCGGCGGAAACGGAAGCGCTCATCAAAGCATGCGCCGAACGCGAGGCGGATCCAATGAGGATGCACGGATTCGCGGGCCATCCGGTGCTTGACCGGTTCTTCACCAAAGAAGGCGCCGAAGAGATGGAGGCGCGGTACCCGTTCCGCGTGGACGCCCCAACGGATGACAGCCCGTTCCTTTTCGAACACCGCCGGTGGACGAACCTGTTCGACAAGGGGAGGGACTGGTTTCTCGGGCGTGTGGGCGGTCAGGAGATGCTGGTCATCACCGCGCTCTGCCTCTTCGTTTTTCTCGTGACCGGCATGGCGCTGACAGCGTTCTGCTCGCGAAAGTACAAGGGCATGCGTGTAGAGCCGGTTCCGATGCAATCCAGGGTTTTGACGGCGTGCCTCTTTTTTCTGATCGGCGCCGGGTACCTCGCGGCGGAGACCGCGCTTCTGCCCAAGCTGGTGCTCATTCTCGGGCATCCGGTCTATGCCATGAGCGTTGTGCTGGTAGGGCTTCTGGTTTTCAGCGGCATCGGGTCGCTTGCATCGAGAAAGATCCCTGACCGCCCGGCCTGGATGGCGGCTTCCATTTTAGCTGCATGCGCGTCCGTTCCCGTCTTTTTCATTGTCATGCCCGGGCTCCTGCACGAGGTCCTGGTTGCGGCGCCGTTTTATGCAAGGATCGCTCTCGCCCTGCTGATCATCGGGCCGCCCGGGTTTCTGCTGGGCTTCCCTTTTCCGCTTGCGATACGCCGCTTCTCCAAGCATGACCCGGGCCTGGTTGCGCGCGCCTTCCTCTGGAACGGCGCGGGGTCTGCCCTGGCATGCCCTTTTGCCACGGCCCTTGCCATATCCTCGGGTTTCACAACGACATTTGTATTCGCTGCAGGCGCTTACCTGTCAGCGCTGGTTTTTGTGGCCGCAGCGCAACGGTTTGTGCGGAAGAAGCAGCTACCGGTCATTCCCATTGAATGAAAAGACAACTTTCCCTCTTAAGCGGGCATTTCCCACCGTATCCAGCAAAAAGGGATAAATGTTTTCCCTTTTCAGCGTGACATCCCGCACCCTTCATCATTGTAAGAGACAGAGTCTGTGCGAACGAAAGTGTACACACCTGAACAGTAGGACGGAAAGAATCATCGGATGACCCCATCTGAAGAAAAGGCTTTGATCGCCCGATGCAAGAGGGATCCACAGGCATTCGGGCGGATTTTCGATGCGCATTTCGATCCGGTCTTTAATTTCATACTTCATCGCGTTGCGGATACCGCGGTGGCGGAGGATCTGACCGCCCAGACCTTTTTCAACGCCTTGAAATCGTTGTGGAAGTTCCGGTGGAGCGGCACTCCGATCTCCGCATGGTTCTTTCGCATCGCCATCAACGAGGTAAATGGACACCTCCGTAAAAACAAAAATCGTTTTGCGGCAATGGCGGAAGAGCCGGCACAGAACATGGCAGACCGGCGTTATCAGCCCGACCAAGAGCTCGTTGATGCGGAAGCGGCGAAGACCCGTGAAAAGGAGTATCTGGCCCTTCATGAGTGCTTACAAGCCCTGGAGCCGATGGAGCAGTCGCTCATTGTATTCCGTTACTTCGACAACAAGCCGTATTCCGAGATCGCACGGATCCTGAGAAAACGGGAAGGAAGCCTCCGAATGAGGACGTTCAGGGCATTGGAAAAACTGAAGCAGCAGCTAATAAGAAAAGGAATCCGTCGTGAAGAACCTGGAAAAGATCTTAAGAGAAACTCAAAAACCGGAGGCGAGAAACGAGAGCTTTCGGCGGAGCCTGCGGCACAGTCTACTTGAGGCGCACTCCACAAGACGGCTTTCCCTCTACAGAACAGCCTTTGCCTGTTCTTCGGCCCTATCGCTGGCTCTTGCGGGAATGGTAGTGATCTTTATCGTGCTTCCCCAATATCCTGCCGGCCTGCACCGGGCATTGGCCTCTAACCCGTCCCTTCCTGTACAGAAGCCGCCCAAAACCGCCGGCGGCGGAGAGATCTCGAGCCAATGGGCAGCCACCAATGTCTCGTGGGAAAGCCAGCTCGACATAGACCGCAACCTGGTCAGGCGCTGGGCAGAGGAAAGCTCCCTGCCCGCGAATCTCGAATCGATCCAACCCGTTGAGTGCAACAAAACCTACACCGTTAACAGTTTCAAGCTCAGCAACGGCAGGGAGGTGCAGGTATACACACTGCTTCCCGGCAAGGCAAAACGGCAAAAACATGTAAGTTACTGATATCAGGTTCTTTTTGATTCAAGGGAGGTAAAAATGGCTCGCTGGCTGATTCTATTCATCTCAACAGTTCTTTTAACGGCTTCCATGGGAATGGGAGGGCTTGAAGCGAAGGATGGTGACGCCCAGCTCGGTGTCTATCTGCAGGATCTGAACGATGAGCTCCGTGAAGAGCTCGGTTTCAGCGAGGAAGGCGTGCTGGTCATCGGCCTTGTTGAAGGCGCTAGCGCGGAGAGCGCCGGCATAAAAAAGGGAGACATCATTGTTGCTTTCAACGGCCGGTCCATCACCAGCACTTCAGATCTGGTGGAGGCGATCGGGGAGACCGCCCCGGGCGACAAGATCAAGGTCATCGTTGTTTCAAGCGGCGAACCCAGTAAACTGAAAGTCCGGATGGGAAGCAAGATAATGGCGAATAAAGAGTTTGTCATCGAGCCTCCTGCGAAAAAATGGATGCAGGTTTATGAAAAGAACCGCCCCTGGCTCGGCGTATCGCTGCAGGAGCTGACCCCCCAGCTGGTTGATCAGTTAAAGGTGGAGCACGGAGTACTGATCGTAGGAGTAGCAGAAGAGGGCCCCGCAGAAAAGGCAGGAGTCGAGGCAGGGGATGTGATAATTGCCATCAACGAGGAGGGTGTGGAAAACTCCGAGGATCTGATCGGAGTCCTCCTGAAAAAAAAGGAAGGCGACGAGGTCAAGCTCAGAACGATCCGGGAAGGGGAGAAAAAGAACATCGCGGTCATCTTGGAAAACAGGGAAGGAGAGGGCCCGGGTGTGTTCGAGTATTTCCTGGGTGAAGAGCCCTACAAGGCCAAATCGTATAAATACAGATATCTGATCCCGCCGGAACTCAACAAGGTTCCCCGGTTTCGCCAGTTTTACACAATTCCGGAAATGCCTAAATTTCCGGATGTTCCCCGGCCGGTTCCGCCTGGGACAGCAGTTGACATCGAGAAGCTGCAGGAAGCTTTGGAAAGGTACGAAGAAGAAGTGCAAGAGCTGCGGGACGAGGTCAAGAGCTTGCGGAAAGAGCTGATCAAGCTCAAGAAAAACATGAACATGTAAGGGATGGGGACGAACCGGAACCCTGCATGGGATGAGCATTGTCTTCACATGAAAGCCCCTTGGAACAGAGGGTTCCGGGGGGTGTTTTCTTTTGGAGGCTTTACGATCGCGCGGCTTGAGAAAGAGGAAGAGAAACGTTATGCGCCTGATATTCATCGTAGGGCGGTTCGCGAACCGCCCTACGACACGAACAAAAAAAAACTCCACCGCTCTGACCGTAGTGTGGCAATCCTCATTCAGCCAACATATAATGACAAGAACCTTGCAAATAGGGCACCCCCCTGAATACGGAGATTTTCCATGCATTCACGCTCAAAGACCGGGCTCACGCTGATTTTCGCGGGCATTATCCTGCTTTGTTTCACGAACGTCTCCGCCGCCCAGCAAAATGAGGAAATCCCGGAGCAGTACTACAGTGCCAACGCCCTGTACAACCGAAAGCTCTACACTCTGGCCCTGGAAGAGTACAGCGCCTTTCTGCAGGCTCATCCACTGCACGAAAAAGCGGTCCGTGCCAGGCTGGGGCTGGCGCTCTGCCATTACTCGTTGAAAAACTTCAAGACGGCGGAACCCCTGTTCTCCCTGCTTTGCGGCGAGAAACGTCTCGATAACCAGCAGGAGATACACAACCTCCACGGCCAGTGCCTTCTGGCCCTCGACCGGCCTGACGAGGCTGAGCGTGCTCTTGCCTGGAGCGCTTCCCACGGCAGCGACTCGATCCAGGCAGTCCGCGCCCTGGCCAGCCTCATCGAGGCACAGTACCGCCAGAGCAAGTGGAAAGAGGTCATATCCTCGTGCAAACGGTTTATCGAGGCGGATAATCCGGATCATGAGCATATCGAACGGATCAGGTTCCAGCTTGCTGTCGCCTGCTTCGAGCTCGACATGTTCACACAGGCCGGCGAGCTGCTGGCCTCGATGTACAACCCACGCGAAAACACTCCCTTCATGCAGCATGTCACCTTCCTGCTCGCGGAATGTTCGAGGATGATCGGCAACAATCGCGAAGCCGAGAAGCTCTACGAGCACACCGCGCACAAGATGGAAGGAGCGTTCACAGCAGAGGCCCTTTACAGGCTGGGCCTGATCCGTTTCGGGAACGGAAACCACACCGCCGCCTTTCGAGATTTCAAGGAGTTGATTGAAAAGCACGGCGCGGCAGCATGCGCGCCCAGGGCCAGACTGTACCAGGGGCGCTGCCTTCTCGAAAACAAGGAGTTCCGGGAAGCGGAGCGCATTTTCCTTTCCTTTCGGGAGACGAGCGCCTGCTACACAGAAGCGCGGCTCTGGCTCGTCCGGTCCTACATCCGCCGAGAAGACTATGCCCGGGCCGAGCGATCCATCGAAAAAGTCCTGAACAGCAAGGGAACAGCGGACAACCAATTACGCGCGGAGCTGTTCTTCGAGCTCGCAAACGCGCGCATGGAGCAGGGCGGCTTCGAGGACGCGGCTGTATCGTTCGGGCGGGCCGCTCAGGAGGCGGAAGGAAGGCGCGCCAAAAAAGACGCGGGAAACAGCGTGGACAACGCTTTGGCAGAGGAAGCTCTCCATCTGGAAACATACTGCCTTCACAAGGCGGGAAGGTTCAAGGAAAGCCTTGAACGATGCACCGAATTCCTCGCAAAATACCGGAAGTCGGACAAAAGCGGCGAGATCTTCTTCCTGAGGGCCGAGAACCTGTTCATGGGAGGAAGGATCACCGAGGCGGAACCCGTGTACAGCAGCTTCCTTTCCACCTTCGAGGATCACTTCTACACCGGGTCTGCCCTCTTGCGGCTGGCACAGACACGCTATCAACAAAAAAAATGGCGCCCCGCGATCGAGGCGCTGGACACTCTTGGAGATGACAGCAACGCAGGCTCCCTTTTCAGCCAGGCCCTGTTCATACGCGGGGACTGCCTTTTCAACCTTGGAGAATGGGACCGTGCCATCGAATCCCTCGACCGCTTCATCGCCAGGTACCCGGAAGAAAAAAACGCGGATGCGGCAGCGTACAGGTCCGCCTTGGCACACAAACAGATGAGCCGGCATACGATTGCCCGCGAAGCGTTCGCCCACTTCCTGTCGCGTTTTCCGCGAAGCGCTTACCTTCCCAGCGCCTGCATCGAGCTGGGGCGGTTGTACTACGAAGAAGGAAAGTACCAGCAGGCACGCAACATCCTGATTCGCGCGGCAGGCTCGGACTCCGACCCATACGCCCTGTACTACCTTGGCTACGTGGCCATGGCTGAGAATAAGCCCGAAGAGGCAATAACACGTTTCAGCTCGCTGGCCGACCGCTATCCCGGACACGCCCTCGCGCCTGACGGGCTTCTGCAGCAGGGTATCGTTCACATCCGCCTCAAGAACCACAAGCGCGCCTGTGTGGTGCTGGAACGTTTTCTCGAAAAGTACGGCGAACACGGCAAGTCCGACGAGGCATGTTTCTATCTCGGCACCGCGCTCGCCCGCCAGGGAAAGAACGAAACAGCATCCGAGCGGTTCCAGGAGATGCTCCGCGGATATCCCCGTTCCGCTTTCCGCGACAGTGCGCTCTACGAGCTGGCCTGGTGCGAAAAAAAACAGGGCCGCAAGGATCCGGCGGAAGGATGGTACAGGGAGCTTATACAATCTTACCCTGAAAGCCGGCTCGCTCCTGAAGCCTCGTTCGAGTTGGCCGAGCTGGAGCGTGAAAACGGCCGAATGCGAAGAGCTAACCGGGAGCTCGAAAAGCTTCTCGCAAGCGAGCCCGGCGACGACCTTCGCGAGCGCGTCCTCTACCGCCTGGGCTGGAACCATTTCTCCGGGGACAGCATGTCCGACGCAGCCCATTGGTTCGAAACCATGACCGCGGAGTTCCCCGAATCATCACGCGTTGCCGTGGCGCTGTATCAGGCCGGTGAAGCTCGCCTGAAGATCAAGGAGTACGAGGGAGCATACTTGAATTTCAGAAAGCTATACGATTCCGGGTACAACAACGAGTACACAGAGCAGGCCTTGCTTCGCCTCGGCGAGTGTGCCGCCCTGACCAGCCGCTGGAAAGAGGCGGAAGGCGTCTACCTGACATTCACGGATCACTACAAGGAAAGCAAGTTTCTGAACAGCGCTCTCTTCGGCAGGGGCTGGGCTCTTGAGAACCAGGGGAGGTACACCGAAGCTGTTGAAGCCTACGCAAAGGTGCTTGCCCGCGGTACACACGACGAGATGAGCGCGCGAAGCCAGTTCCAGACCGGCGAGTGCTATTTTGCGATGAAGGAGTACGGCAAGGCGGTCAAGGCCCTCATCAAGGTGGATGTCATGTACGCCTATCCAAGCTGGGGCTCCAAGGCCCTGCTGGAGACGGGCCGCGCCCTGGAGCTCGAAGGCAACATCAACGGAGCCAGGGACCGTCACAAGGAACTGATCGAGAAGTATCCGAAAAGCGATGCCGCCGTTGTGGCTCGTAAAAAGCTGAGCTCCCTGAAAGGATCCTGATCCAGCCCGGCGGCTCAAAACAATGATCAAGCACGGACAAGGAGGAATGAGATGACCCGTTCCAAGTCAGTCGTAATCGTGACAATCGGTTTGGTTTTCATCATCGCGGGCCTTGCATCTTCCATGCAGGCCAGCGCCCAACAAGCCGGCCGGGAACCTCCTGCCGCTCCCTCTGCATCTACAGGCGCAGCGGATGCTCCTGAAGACTCCCGGGGCCGGGCTACGGCAGCCACAGGAGAAGAAGAGGAGAACTTCAGCATCTTCTCGCTGCTCTGGAAGGGAGGCTGGATCATGATCCCCATCGGGCTGGCCTCGGTGCTGGCTCTGACCATTACCATAGAGCGCTTCATCAGCCTGCGCAGGATCAAGATCGTTCCGCCCGGATTCATCAAGGAGCTACGGGGCATATTTCAGAAGAGCGACGGCGACATAGAAAAGGGTGCCGAGTTCTGCAAGCAGAACCCCTGCGTCTTGGGCAGCATCGTCGAGGCCGGTTTCACGAAGCTCGCAAGAAGCGATGAAGTGCTTCAAAACACGCTCGAGGACACGGGCGCCCGCGAGGTTGACAGAATGAAACGAAGCCTGAAGCCCTTGTCCATGATCGCCACGATCTCCCCGCTGCTCGGTCTTCTCGGAACCGTGTACGGCATGATCGGCGCGTTTCAGGCTGCTTCAAACGCAGGCATGGGCAAGTCGGATGTTCTGGCCCAGGGGATCTACGAGGCGCTTGTGACGACCGCGGCAGGCCTGACCCTGGCCATCCCGGTGCTCATCATCTACCAGGTGCTCAACAACCGGATCGATTCCATGGTGGATGATCTGGATGACAGCTCGGAGGAGTTCATGGCCTTCGCACAGAACAACAACAGGGTGCCGGCCTGAAAGGAGGTAAATCATGCGGATCCGCAGGAAAATGGAATCGGAACAGACAATCATAAACGTGACCTCCCTGCTGGACGTGATGTTCATCCTGATCATCTTCTTTCTGGCAACATCCACGCTGCAGAAGGAGGAGCACGACATCATGGTCAACCTTCCGGGGAACAGCGCGGCCGGGTCGCTCAGCTCCCAGAGCCGGACCATCGTCATCAACGTGCGCAAGGACGGCACTTACTACCTTCTCAACGCCGTCAAGACACTCGAGGAGATGGACAAGGTTGTGAGCGATGCAGCGGCGAACAATCCCCAGCAGAAGGTTCTGATCCGAGGCGACCGCAGCGCCCTGCACGGCTACGTGGCAGCCGCGGTCAGGGTTTGCAAGAACAGGGGCATAAACGAAGCGAACATCGGCTACCAGTACAAGACGCTCCAAGATGGATAAGAAAAACACGGCGCATCCCGGCATATGCAAAAAGAACTCACCGGTCAACCGGGGATCCTTTGGATCCCGCCCGCTGACCGGCGGAAAAGCGCTTCTGACCGTTCTTGTCACAGCGGCGGCCATCGCTGTACTCGCCGTTTTTCTCCTCCCGTGGCTTTTCGAGCACATGACGGATGGTTACTCCATCTACCGTACCGCGCGCGGAGCGAATGTGCGCCGGATCCTCTGGGAACCGCCCAGGCCGCTCGACATCACGATCAACAAGGGGGTTCCGGAAACCTACGAGCCGACCATGTCGGCAGACGGCCTGACCTTGATCTTCACGCGCGGAAAGGCCAGCCACAACGCGGACTTGTTTCTCAGCACATGGAACGGCGAGGGATGGGATGAGCCCGAACCCATCGAGGCTGTCAACAGCGATAACGACGAGCTCGGCCCCGCGCTGAGCCGCGACGGGCTCTACCTCTACTTCTATTCCAACCGCAGGGGAGGGCTCGGTGGTTACGACATCTGGGTAAGCCGACGGAGCAGCGGAACATGGACATCACCGGAAAACATGGGTCCCGGGATCAACTCCGGGTTCAACGAATACGGGCCCGGCCTGTCGCCGGGCCACAGCCGCCTCTATTTTTCCTCAAACCGGCCGCTGAAAGAGCTGACGCCCGAGCAAAAACAGGCGTGGAGCGCAACACTGCGCGAAAACTTCTACGAAAACGATTACGACATCTTCGCCGCTGACGCGCTGGAACCGCTCATTCCACACCCCGAGGACGGGGTTCCGCCCATCAAGGAGTTCGGACCGGCCAGGCGCGTTGATGTCCTGAATTCGCGCGCTGATGAAGGCCAGGTCACCACAACGCCACGCGGTGACTTCATCTACTTCAGCTCCAACCGCGCGGGAGGGATCGGAGAGTTCGACCTCTACCGCAGCCGTGTCCTGTACGGCGAGATAACCGTACCGGAAAACATGGGCACGCCTGTCAACAGCGCATCGAACGACATGGATCCTTCACTCACAATGGAAGGTCACGGCCTCCTGTTCAGTTCCAATAGAAGGATCTCGGGCGGCGTGAAGTCGTACAGGATCTTCCGCACGGTGAGCCGCGAAGTCATCACCGAAATGGACCTCTCCTCCTTCCTGGCTTTTCTCCGCTGGCTTAACGAAATGAAATGGCCCCTGCTGTTCTGGCTCCTGGGCCTGCTGGCGCTTTTGTGGCTGCTTCGCTACCTGAGAAGCCAGCGGTTCAGGATGTACGCATCCCTGCTGCAGAAGTGCCTGCTGGCTTCAATGCTCCTCCACCTCCTGCTGGCGTTTTTATTGAGCAGCTGGATCGTCGGCGGGGCTCTGTACAGATTCGCCGGCAACGATCCGCTGCTAGTGAATATCGATTCCCTTGCCGGCGAGCGTATCGGGATCGAGATCCGCGAGCAGATCACCGACCTCGATGACCGCACGGACATTGAACCCCTGAACTTCCAGGAAGACACCAGCCTGGTCGTCGCCGAATCCATGCCGCAGGAGACTCCTCCCCAAACATTCGGGCCTGCTGACCCATCTACGGTTTTTGCACCTTTGCTTGCGCCTGCTCCGGCGGTTTTGACCGCGGATGAATCGGTTCAGCGCCTGATGTATCACCCGACAGCGCTGAAGAAGCTCGAGCCCATAGCGCCTGAATCTACGCTCGAAAAGCCTTCGGCCACGACCAAACAAGAGATTCCTGTGTTCGCTTCAATCAACGACCAGGGAGCAGCCTTGCAGAGGCACAACAACCCGGCTGCAGATGCCTTGGAACCGGCCCGGTCATCACCGTCCGTTCCCCCCTCTTCCGGCTGGGAAAGGTCATCGTTTGTGGCACAGGAGCATGCCGGGTTCGTGCCCCCATTGGACGAAAGCCCCGATGCTGAATCAGGCCTTCGGGCGGTCGGTATGGAAAGCTCGCCCTTGAAAGAACGGGCAACACCATCGTCCATCAAGATGGAGCTCATGCAAACCGTGGCCCCTGTTAAAAGTATAGTCCTGGATTCCATTCCACGACCGGGTACGGCCGCAAAAACGGAACATGAACCCGCCCCATCCGAACCGAACTTCCAGGCCATGGATAAGATCGCAAAGGGTGGGCCGTTCGAACTCGAGCTCCGCCCCGCGGTTGCCGGAGTGCGTTCCAGCGTCTCACCGGCCACAGAGCCAGTGCCCGTGCCGGAGCGGCTCTCACCGGCTGACATCCAGCTCCCTTTGCCGCGGCCTGAAACGGTCCTCGACGGGAAGATGGAGAGCTTTGAGAACAGGCTCAAACCCCTTTCCGAACGGGTCGTCACCCCACAAATTACGGAACCGAAGGCGGAAAAAGATTGGGAGCCGGCTGAGCTCGTCCGCGAAAATAGCCGCCCTCAGATGGATCCCATCGAGCTCCCAAACCCTGAGCCGGCTGAGATCTCTCTCGTTGAGCTCGATCTTCCCGTGCCAAGCAGGGAGACCGCGGCAGAACCCGCCTTGAACCGGTATGCCCACGGCACGCCGCGAACCTACCACGGGCTGGAGATGAAAAGCCAAAGTGTGGTTTTCTGCCTCGATATGTCCGCCAGCATGGAATGGAACAACCGCATAGGCGATGCGCGCCAGGAACTGATCCGTCTCCTGGACACACTCGACGAGGAGGTGAAATTCAACATCATCGTTTTTTCGGGTAGAGTGAGAGCATGGAACTCCTACGGGGTGCAGCCCGGAACAACAAAAAACATCAACTCGGCCAAGCGATTCGTCCGGAACTCGCGCATAGCAATGGATGGAACCAACACGGTTGAGGCTTTGATGGCCGCTCTTGCGGATGACATCGTGGAGAGCATATACTTTCTATCGGATGGCCATCCCACAGTGGGTTTCACCACGAACAGCGAGCGGATATTGAAGACCGTCAAAGAGCACCAGCAAAACCGCGGCGTTGTTATCCACACAATCGCGTACGTCAAAGGCGACCCTCCTCGCGAGTACAGGGGCGAGGTTCCCCCAAAGGCCGAATTGGTCGATCTCATGAAGCGCCTGGCCGATCAGAACAGCGGCAATTTCGTGCTTTTCGAATAACAAACCTTTGAAAAACCGGACAAACCGCTGCAAGATCATACCTGCCTTGCGCCGAATCCGTAACCGACAGAACAGGAGAACCATGAAAACATCTCTGGACTGCATTCCGTGCTTTCTCAGGCAGACGTTGGAGACATCGAGGATGCTCGAGCTGGACGAAGAGATTGCCACCGGTTTGATGCGCCGGTCGCTGGCACTGGTGCAAAAGCTGGACTGGAACCTTCCCCCGCCTCTCCTGGCCCGGGAGATGCACCGGGCGATCCGCGAGATGACCAACAACGCGGACCCGTACCTCGCCATGAAAATCGAGGCCACTGAAACCGCGCTTTCGCTGCTGCCGGATATCGAGGAGGTGGTGGCCGCCTCGGCCCAGCCTTTTCTGACCGCTGTAAAGGTATCGATCGGGGGTAATATCATCGACCTCGGGGCAAAGACCAGAGATCAGGTGGACATCAAGAAGGCATTTCACGAGGCTTTGGAATCGTGCGTGGATGAAGCAGCGGTTGATCGGTTTACCCGGGCGCTTTCCGAGGCGGACGATGTGCTTTTTCTGGCTGACAACGCCGGCGAGATCGTTTTCGACCGGCCGCTTCTGGAGCTGATAGGCAGGGACAAGGTCACCGTTGTGGTCCGGGGCAGCCCGATCATCAACGACGCAACACTCGATGATGCGAGGCGCTCGGGCCTGACATCGCGGTTCAGCGTCGTCACGAACGGATCGGACACGCCGGGCACATGGCTTGACGACTGCTCGAAAGAGTTCGTTGAACGGTTCGACAGCGCGGACCTGGTGATTGCAAAGGGCCAGGGGAACTTTGAAACCCTGAGCAATCATCCGAGAAACATGTTCTTTCTTTTTCTTGCCAAGTGCCCGCTCGTTGCGGACAAAGCCGGAGCAAAACCGGGTGCATACATTTTGCAGGAAAAAACGGGGAAAAAATGAAAATCGGCTGGGTTTTCATCCCGCTTCTTTCATTGACATGCAGATGAATGTTGATACAGTATTTGAAGAAAAGCACCAATTACATGTCAGCCGGTATTTTAATGTTATAGATGCATATATGGGCTTACCGCCCAGTGTTTCAGCTTTATTTTGGGGGTTACTCTCATGAAACCGAAGAAGAAGCACCTGGTGTTTGGATTGGTACTGGTTTTCTGTTCGGCTTTTGTTTTCACCGATTTGCGGTCATCCGACAGCACGGAACCGTTAGAGACAATGGAAGAGGCCGGGCAAACCGGACAGGCCGCCGTAGAAAATGAAACGCCGCATTTCCCTTACTCCCCGTCAAGCCTTGGGACAGGCAAGCCGGTGCTGCTCATCCCGGATTCAACAGCGGACGTGGTCGCCGTGTTCCATCCGTACGACGGCACTTACCAGGGCGACTTGATCAACAACAGCGCCGGTTTATTCTCGACACCGGTCAACGCTATCCAATGGCGGGACTATAACATCTATGTCTCGGACCAAGTCGCGGATTCGGTTTTTGTCTACGACATACAAGGTAACTATCTCAGCACCTATGCCGATGCATCCGACGGCCTCAACAACATCCGAGGGATCGCTTTCCGTGGTAATCACCTGTTTGTGACCAGCGGCGATGATTTCGTGGCCGAGTTCGACGGGCCCCACTCCCGCCTCCCCGACTTCATCAGCGATGGGAGCGATCCTTTCGACATCTGTTTTCTGCCGGACGGCACATCCGCGCTGTCTGACATACAGGGTACGGACGACAACGTCCGTTTCTACGATTTTAACGGCGCCCTCATAGCGGAGCTTTTCAAAACGAACTTCCCGGAGCAGGTAACGGCTGACTTGATGTTCAAGCCTCACGGCTTCCTGGTCACCACGTTCAGCGACAAGAACGTGACGAATTTCGGCCGCGCGGAGGGGGACATATACAATGTCATAAACCTGAACAACTATGGAAGAGGCGTGTATCGCCTTGGAAACGGCAACATCCTGACTTCCGGTTATGACGGGGTTCAGGAATGGGATCCGGCCAGCGGAGCACTGCTGACCCAGATAATGACAGGTAGCGGCTGGCGCTTCATCGAAGAAGCTGAACTGTAGCAATACTGCAGCGCCGGGCGTCACAACAACGGATAAATAAAAGGACGGGTTCTTTTTGAGATAAAAGAGCCCGTTTTTTTGTTCATGTCGTAGGGGTGAAAAATCTTTCGCCCTCCTGACATTTCATTTCGGGAACAAACGGTAAGAAATAGGCAATCCGTTATCTTTTTCTTCTACCACCCTCTTATTCTTTCTCCCATCCGTGTTCATCCGTGGTTCTCTTCTTCTTCTACCGCCCTCTTATTCTTTCTCCCATCC
>CAZIUL010000048.1:30102-31669 GCA_964542475.1 uncultured Phycisphaerales bacterium
TGTTCATCCGTGGTTCTCTTCTTCTTCCTACCATCCATCCCGATACGAACGATGAAGATACTCGTTTGCATCATCCAGGTTGGTGATCCGGAGGCCCGGGCTGTCCCATTCGAGCACCTGTTTTGTGAGCTTTTCCCGAAGTCCCATGCGAAGGGCAATGTTTCCCAGAAGAACCGCTTCGGTCAGGAGGCCGGCTGTGTCAACGAAGTTTGAACCGGCCGGCTGCCCGCCCTTGCATGCCTCGAGCCACTCCGCGTAATGCCCGATCGACCGCGGCAGTGTTTTCTCCGGCTCTTCGAACTCTTTTCTCCTGGTCTCGGGCATGATCCTGAGCCCGTGCATCACGCCTTTTTCGCCAACGTACATGGTACCGCCCGATCCCATCTCCACGCCGTGCTCCATCTCCGGCGGCCTTGGCGGCTTCAGCCCGCCGTCGTACCAGGTCAGCTCAACCGGCGGCATGCCTTCCCGCGCGCCGAACCTGTACCGCACCATCGATCCCAGGGGGTAGGTTTCCTTGTTGACCCTGGTTGAAGTCGCCTGCACGCTGAGCGGCGCCTTCAGGTCAAGCGCCCTGAACACCGGGTCGAGCGCATGGCACCCGATGTCGCCCAAAGCGCCGGTGCCGAAATCCCACCAGCCCCGCCACCGGAACGGAGCGTAAGCCGAGTGGTAAGGCCGGTGAGGAGCGGGACCGAGCCACAGGTCCCAATCCAGGTCCGGCGGCACGCCCGGGGTTTCACTCGGCCTGTCCACTCCCTGGGGCCAGTACTCCCTGAAAAGTCCGTTCGAGGGCCGGTCGGTCCAGACATGTACCTCGTGAACCGGACCGATCGCACCGCCCCGGATGAACTCGCATACGCGGCGGGTACGCTCGGAAGCATGGCCCTGGTTTCCCATCTGTGTCGCCACCCCCTCATCCCGGGCCGCTTGTGCCAGCTTTCGCGCCTCGTACACCGTGTGCGTGAGCGGCTTCTGGCAGTACACGTGCTTTCCCATTCTGATGGCCTTCATTGCAGCAACCGCGTGAGTGTGGTCCGGAGTGCTCACGGTCACCGCATCGATGCTCTTCTCCGCATCCAGCATTTTTCTGAAATCTTTGTACTTCTTTGCCTTCGGGAACCGCTTGAACGTTCCTGCCGCATGACTCTCGTGAACATCGCAAAGAGCCACAATGTTCTCGCTGCTGACGCCTCGCACATCCGATGATCCTTTGCCCCCGGCGCCGATGCAGGCAATGTCGAGTTTTTCGCTCGGTGGTGTATAACCCGCACCGCCGAGAACATGCCTGGGTACAACAGTGAAAAGAGCGGCTCCTGCCGCGGTACTGCCCAGAAACCTGCGCCGCGTCACAGTGCTTTTTTCATTGTTGTTTATTCTCTTCTTTTTATTCATTTCAAACTCCAATCCGGATCAGGTGCTTTCTTCATGCCAAGTGCCGGCTATATGAATAGGACAACCGATCCGCGTCATCAAGTATGAAACAAGCGGGTTAATCCGCATGTTTCATACTCTTCGTCGCGAGGTAGCTGTAAACTGTGTTGTGGTAAGGCGCATGTCAGGAGAC
>CAZIUL010000049.1:0-31339 GCA_964542475.1 uncultured Phycisphaerales bacterium
TTCAATTTCGGCTTAGAAAAATACGTCACCGAATTTATGAACCAGAGCACTAAGTCGCACGGACAAGCTCTCGGAAGCTGAACCGCTTTTCAGGGAGGCGCTTCGGCTTCAAACCGAAAAACTCGGCGAGGAGCACTATGACACACTTTGCACGATGCACAACCTGGCAGGCCTGCTCGTAAAAACGGACAACAAATCCGAAGCGTGCGAGCTTTTCGAAAAGGTGCTCGAGCTGCGCACCAACTCCCTTGGCAGAACTCATGCTCAAACGATCTCCACCATGGATGGGCTGGCCGATCTTTACATTGCTCAGCACAGCTTCGCCAAAGCCGAGCCTCTCTGCCGCGAAATGATGGATCAGGCCGTTGGGAAGGCGGGAGAAAAAAACGCGTCCACACTGTATCCGATGAGCAGGTACGCTCATGTGCTAATGATGCAGAACAGGCTTCAAGAAGCGAAAATGACGCTTGAGAAGGCATCGGCGCTGGCAATAAAGATCCTTCCTCTTGAAAACATGGACCGGATCATGCTGCATGCGACCTTTGGAAAGTGCCTCGTAGCACTGAAACGCTTCAAGGAGGCGGAAACCCAGCTTCTTTTCTGCTACAACGGTTCGAACGAGTTGAATGGTATGAAGCACCCCATGACAACAGGTGCGTTGAGCCTGCTGACACGACTATACGAACTCTGGGATAAACCCGAAAAAGCGGCCCGATACCGGGCTCTCATGCGTTCGCCGGTAAAGACACCCGCGAAATGAGACGGAAGGAAGAGCCGATGAATGTCCCTTACAGCCGGGAGAACACGCGCTGATAGCATAAACTTCGTTATTTTCATTAAAGGAGATGAACCATGGGAAATCCGCTATGCCACTTCGAGATAGTTGCGAACAACAACAACAACGCCAAGGCGTTCTACGATCAGGTTTTCGACTGGGACATCATCCCGTTGGCCATACCCGGTCACATGGACATCGACACAAAAACCGGATCCGATGGCTCTTCAGGCCCCCCCGGTGTGTTGAAAGAAGGGAGCCCTGATCTCCTTGTCTTTTTTGAGGTGGAAAACATAGACACAACTCTGGTAAACGTTCAAACTGCCGGGGGTTCGGTAGCTGTCCCGAAAACGCCGTATGTAAAGGGAGGGTTCTACGCGATTTTCAAGGACCCTGACAATGTAATGGTCGGTATCTACGAAGACAGCGTCGAGGTGGAAGGCAAATAGAGTCTTTTCCGTCGGCCTCGAACAGTAAAAAAGGGGGCACGGCATGGCCGTGCCCCTGGGAGTCTTCTGTCCCGTCACGGAGTAACAATGATCGTCACGGGATTGGATACGAAGTTAAAAGGGCCGTACTGAAGATACGCGAAGTACATCTTGACCCCCACAGCGGTGGGCGGCAACGGCCCGAGGGTGTCCATGGTTGCCCAGGACTGACCCAAACCGTCCAGTGACCCTTGGAATTGATCAAAAGCGGGGGTGTTGGCCAACTTGAAGGTCAAACCCGTGAAAAGGTCCCAGTTTATGGGGAGGACCAGTCCGCCGGAAAGGGGAAGACCCGGGTGAGTTCCTGTTACGCCACCCAGGAGGAAGTAGTTACGTCCGGCATTAGAAGCACCGGAATCGAGGTCAAAATCCACCGTGCCCCCGACACCGGCCGGCAGCTCAAATGACTCTATTGTCAACGACGCGGATTTGGTGGCCGCGACCATGAACACATAGTTGTTCTCATCACCACTAACGCCGACGATGCCGCCCGACTTCACGAATATCAGCTCCCCGATGAGCACGGCCTCGGTGCTGCCGGCCATGGAGTCCGGCGTTTTCCCCGTGGTCCAGGTTAACGCGTTCGGTCCGGCAAGGGGCATGACCGCGTAGTCGTCCGTGCCGTTACCCCAGCCCTCGTGGGGAGACGCGAGGCCGTCGCAGCCGCGGAAGAGCCAGATCTCGTCGTAGCCGGACTCGTTCAAAGCGTTGCCCGGTGCCACGAACTCCAGATCCTGGCCGTAGCCGCATTTCCAGGGCTTCAATGCAAGAGCTACGGGCGCGCCGGCAAGCGTGAACGTGTAGATCACATCTCCATCCGGCGTGGGGCCGTTCGGTAAGAGGTCCGCGTCCCAGTCGTTGTGTGTCAGATAATAGGTACCCGTGTTACCATCATACGCCGCCATTTCATTTCGGCTGATCCAACCCGGATCCTGAACGCCCATGGCGCCCGTATTCTTCCAGGCGTTGTCAGCGGTCTGGGCGGTCCAGTCGAACTGCACCCAATGGCCACCCGCGTGCCAGGCCGAGTAACCAACCCCGTCCTGGGTTGGATCCATTAACATGCCGTTTCCGCTGCTGTTGCAGTGGTTCAGGTCAACGCCTCCGTACTGCCAGACCTCCCAGGAATCTGCAGCGATCTCGTACCGTACAGCCGTTCTGCCGCCTATACCTCCATCGGGTATCGCTGTTGTGTAAAGGTATCCATTCTGAAACGCCAACCCCTTGTACGAATCCCAGTCGGTTATTATCCGAGGGCAATCGGCCAGCTGGGTCCAGACGCCGTTGAGTCCGGACTGGGTGTCGAAATCGCTGTACTTCCACAATTGGTTTTCCTCTGTACAGATGTAAAGATCGATAGCGTCGGTGCCCATACGCGCATAGAAGTGCCCTGTCGGTCCGGAGAACTCATTCCACGCTGAGTTGAGCTGCGCTGATGCCGTTCCTGTGCACACAAAGGCAAGAATCACAAGTGTCAATACTAGTTTTCTCACTGTAACCTCCTTTTGTACCGTGCGTTGAAATTGACGGCCTGCCTCACCGGCAAAACTCCTTATTTGGCAATTCAGATCATCCTCTGTTATTAGATGATACCCATATCCGGGAGCGGAATCAAGCCTAGAAGCAACGGCTTCGAGATCTTATGCGACAGCCGGGACGGAAAGATCCGCGGGAAGGTCGCCCCCATGTTCCCCCTGGCCGATCATTCAAGATCGCTCATAAAGTGTGCAACCGTGATTATCCCCTTGTGAAAAGTGTCGAGCGAAAACTTTTCATTGGGCGAATGCGCGTTGTCATCCGGTCCGGCAAACCCAAGAAGCAGAGTGTCGAGACCGAGCTCTTCCTTGAAAACGTTGACAATGGGGATGGACCCTCCTTCGCGGATGAAGACCGGCTCCTTTCCGAACCCTTTTTTCAGGGCATCCGCCCCGCCTTTGACCAGAAAATTCTCCCTGGAGACGATGGCCGGTTTCGCGCCTCCCTGCCTTGTGATCTCCACCTTGACGCCTTCGGATGCGTTCTCTTTTACGTGGCGCTCGAACTTATCAAGCGTGTCATCAGGATCCTGGTCCGGCACCAGGCGCATAGTCACCTTGCACCCGGCCCACGATGGGATGATGGTCTTGGGGCCATCTCCTGCGTAGCCGCCGTAAATTCCGTTCACATCGCAGGTAGGCCTGCCCCATTTCCGTTCCAGCGAGGTGTAGCCGCGCTCTCCTGCAGTGGCAGGCGAACCTGTCGATTCCAGATAAGCTCCCTCGTCGAACGGAAGCTCGGCGAACATCCGGCGCTCCCAGTCATCGAGATCCGTGACCTTGTCATAGAAACCCAGGATCCGGATCCGCATGTCATCATCGTGTAAAGACGAGACAACCCTTGCGAGCTCGTTGGCCGGGTTTGCAACCGATCCTCCGAAACTCCCGGAATGAAGGTCTTTCGAAGGGCCGCTGACCTTGATCTCGGCTGCCGCTATCCCGCGAAGGCCGTAGGTGATCGCTGGAATCCCCTTCCCGTACATGCCGGTGTCGCTAACAAGCACACCGTCGGCTTTCAGCTTGTCCCTGTTCGCCTTCACGAAAAGCTCCAGGTTGTCCGAGGTGGCCTCTTCCTCCCCCTCAATCAGGAACTTGCAGTTCACAGGAAGATCCCCCGATGTTTTAAGGAACGCCTCGGCAGCGAAAAGGTGGGTGAGAAACTGGCCCTTGTCGTCGCACGCGCCGCGCGCGTAAATGTTTTCGCCCTCGATGTGCGGCTCGAACGGAGGATGATCCCAGAGCTCCAGCGGAACAGCGGGCTGCACGTCGTAGTGCCCGTAACAGAGCAGCGTATGCTTGTTGCCCGGCTTCATGTACTCGCCGTATACGATAGGATGACCCTCGGTTGGAAAAATCTCCGTTTTAATGCCCATTGACTCCATCATCTTTCTTACATGCTCCGCGCACCTGGAGACATCTTCCTTGTAAGCGGGATCAGCGGAAACCGACGGAAACCTCAGCAGCTCCTTCAGGCGTTCGACGAACGCTTGCCTGTTCTTTTCGATGTATGCTACAGCCTCGTTCATTCTTACTTTCTCCATTTTAAAACGCTCGTTTCTACCGTTTGTAAAAAAGCTCGATCTCCGAAAACCCTGCTGCCGCGTGCTCTTTCCCCTCCACACGGTCGATCATCTCGATGCGTATCTCCCTTATGCGCATCGCCTTGAACGGGATGGAGTACCTGACCTTCTCTTCCACGCCCAGATCTGCTGTCACCTTCTGCGCACCCCGGTTCAATGTAACGAGAAGCTTTGTGGAGCGGCCGTACCGGTCAGGCTTGAACGGATCCGTTCCAGCATGCGCCACCTTGATCATGTTCGCCCGCACCGCCTTGTCCGGGGTCACCTCGATCCAAGGCGCGCTGTCCTGATCCGCTTTCTTTGACAGCCATGCGGATCCGTGCAGACCGTCGACCGCGCAGCCGGCGCTCCACGAACCGCTCCAGGAGCTGGAGGCCTCCGCGCCCGGCCTGCCAATGCTCATGAGGTTGTCCGCAACGCAGTCCATCTCTTCGAGATGAGAGTCCATGAACACGTTGTGCACAAAGAGCGGTAAGGCATTGCTTTCGAACACCTCCTTGATCGTGCCGTGCGTGGACAAGCAGGTGACCTTTGCGCTGAGCTTGTAATCCCCGTTCTCGTCAAACTCGTATTCGAATGGAAAAAGCGTCACTCTTTTGCCGGAGGGATCCGTGTCCATGCACACGAGAAGCTCATCCCCGGCATAATACTCCACCTTTTCCACACGGATGACCCGGTCGCCTCCGTCCACGCCGAACTTGTCGGCAACCTTTTTCGACCACGATCCGATCCAGACATGGCCGGGATTTGTCCGGTCGCATTCGATTTCAATGTCAGCTTCGCCCTTGTTCTGCTTCCCCTTCGTCACCACGCGGCTCAGCTCACCGCTTCGCGTGACGCTCCCGGAAGCCGCGGTTGCCCGGCTGAGAAACAGCAGTGCGAACGCCGTGTTCATGTCGCTCTCACCATAGGCGCTCGACCAGTTTCCGTCCTTGCCCTGCTTCTTGATCAGCCATTCCGATCCGGCATCGTACCAGTTTGAGCGGCCGAACTCCACGCGCCTCGACAGGATTCCGATACGCTCCACGCCGTAAAGGTAGTAGTAGGTCCACCGATAGTTCTTGGGGTCGGAATACGGCTTGGGATTCACGTCGCACCTGAAGTTCAGGTCCATCCAGTCGAGCCCTCTTGCCAGCGACCTATCGATTCTGGATATGCTCTTCTTTCCGAAGCCTTCCTTTTCGAATATTTCCTTGCAAACCAGAAGGCAGGTGAGCCCGGCGCAGGTCATGGCGCCTGTGGGCTTGGAATTGACCCGGTACCCCCACCCGCCGTCATCGTACTGGCAATCGACCACTTTATCAGCCAGGTCTGTCCAAACCTCGCGTCCGGTCTTCACGCCGCGGGCCGCGGCGGATCGCAGCCCCATGACCGCGTACTGGGTGTTGGACATGTCCACCGCCCCTTGCGGGTAGGACCAGAGACTTCCCTTCTGCGTCTGCAGAAGCATCTCCGCGTAGTCGCGCACAAGATCCTCGTGCTCCGGGCTGTAAGCCGCATCGAGGAGCATGAGAAAGGCGGACACGTCATAGGTTCGGACAGGCGGATTAACATGCAGGAAGTTGACGGCTTTCCGTATGGAGGGGTGCTCTTTTTCCAGGCCGGCCTTTGCAAGCGCCAGCGCGCTCAGCGCGGTCTGGCCGATGTTGTTGCTCGAGGAGTAGTTGTCCCACGAGCCGTCTATATTCTGCGTGCGGATCAGGAACTCCATGCCCCTGCGTATGGACTCGTCCACCTTGTCGAGAACCGAATCATCCCCGGGAGCAGCAGCGGCCGGAATGACCAGAACCACCAATGCAAGGCTCAAGACACGGCACACTCGTGTAAACCCGGCATCACCTTTTCGGAAGCTGTTTGTACACGATGCAGATCGATTCATATTCCTTGTTCCACCATCATAGCTGTTGCGGGCCGTCATCCACCAATTGCATCGGTAAAGACCGCCCGCAAATCCGGAATCCATTCAGATCCTTTCATAGTTTCTCAGATGTCACGGCTTTTGCAACATGATAGAGATAAAAACGGACCTGCCCGGCAACAGGGGACCGTTGCCGGGCGCGCATGTCGCGACCTTCCAAAATCTTCTTGGCCCGACACGGCTCTTGAGTTAGTTTTTCGAGTTCATTATAAACGTCTGTTTTCAGCCGCGTCCATCCGCACCCCAGACAGGGCTCTTGTATGTCAAACAAAACAGAAACCGGCAATAACAACAATAAGGCCGTGAAAACCGCTGAACCACCCCCCCCCGCGCGCATAGCATTCATTTGCCTGACAGCCGCCCTGCTTATCCTTTTTTCTATGCTCACCTGCATCACATGGCTTAAATGGGGTGATCCGGTCATAGACACCGGCAGAGAGATCGAAACCGCGTGGAAGGTGTCCTTGGGCAGCGTTCTCTACCGAGATATAGCGTACAACTACGGCCCGCTCTCCCCGTACCTGAACGCCGCGCTGCTGGATCTGTTCGGCGCGAGCCTCCGTGTTCTTGTGCTTTGCGGAGTTGTCGCGGCAGCAGCCGGCATGTGGCTGGTCTACCTGTCCTGCCGAATCTTTCTAGGGCGACCTGCTTCCTCCTGTATCGCAGCGGTCTTCCTTTTCGAGTGCGCATTCCAGCACTACTACACGAACGGCAACTTCAACTTTGTTCTGCCTTACAGCTTCCCGGCTGTTCACGGCACACTCGCGGCGCTGGCCTCGTTTGTTTTTCTGGCACGCAACCTCGACACCGGAAAACGCGTGTTCCTCGTTGCTGCCGGATCCCTGGCCGGGCTGTCGTTTCTGTGCAAGATAGAGATCGCATCGGCTATCCTTGTGCCGCTTGCCGCAGCGCCACTTTTTCTCAGGCTCGGATTGGGCCGGGGTATCAAGCCGGCCGTGCTCGATGCTGTTGCGTGGGCTGCGCCTTTCCTTGCTCTGACCGCGGCCGGGTTTACGCCCTTTGTGGCCGCGGCATCGTTCGAGACCGTGGTGTGGCGTAACGTGCTGCGGCCTCAGCTAATGGACTTCACATCGAACCTGTTTTTCATGGAGCACCTCGGGCTTTCCGCATTGAAATCCAACCTTTTCAAGATCTTCATCTCTATCCTGATCTGGGCGGCTGTTGCGGCGGGGATCTTTTTCGGGGTCTCCCGGATCGCTGGAAACGCCTTGTCCAAAGCCAAGGGCCAAAAAAACAACGCGCTCTTGTACGCCGAGGCCTGCCTGCTTTGCGGTGCAGCGGCTGCCCTTGCATGGTTTGCGCTGCCGCCTGACATCGAGTTTCGATGCCTGCCGATCGTCTGCAGCGCCGCTGTAATCGTCTCCGCCTTCATCCTGCTCAAAAAGGGACGGAAACACTCCCAGAAACAAGGCGAGGCCAAGCTGTTTGCGCTCTCGCTCTTCGCTATGCTGGCTCTTGTCAGAATCTTCATGACGGCAGGCCCGATGCACTACGGGTTCTGCCTTGCGCTTCCAGGCATCATCCTGTTCGCTGTCACACTTCACCACGTGCCTCTGGTGCTTTTCAAGGCCCGCAATCACGGAGCGCGTACGTACGGCATTGCTGTAATCTGCCTTCTGCTTGTGCTTTCATGCAGAAACTTCTTCTTCCACACCTGGGAGCTGGTGCCAGATAAAGACGGGTTCACGACCGTATCAACCCCGTCCCCCTGGAGCATTTACAGGAAGAAAGAAATTGAGCTGAGCGGGCCGGGTGGAACGATGATGATCCATCCGCTGCCCCGGGGATACGCTTTGAAGAAAACGCTCGACCATCTCCTGGATAACGGGTCCGAAGACCAAACCCTGCTCGTTCTCCCGGAAGGCGCCCTGTTCAACTTTTTGACCGGTCAGGTTAACCCGACACCGTACAACATCTTCATTCCGCCGGAACTCAACGCGCCCGGTATCGAAGAAAAACTCATCCACAGCTTGAAAAAACATGCCGTGGACAGGATCCTTCTGATTGACCGGAAAGTTTGGGAGTACGGTTTCATGGGCCTGGGCATCGACTACGGGCTCGCACTGATGGACCATGTGAAATGTAACTACAAGGTGGAGGCATCGTTCGGCCGCACACCCTACAGCGAGCGCGCTCCCTGCGGGTGCGTTGTCTACCGTATCAAGGGAAAGAAACAGGAATAGAGAAAGGCCAAACAGTGGAAAAAAGATTCATCAACGCGCAGGAGCTTCTGGAGGATTCGTTCGGGCTTGGTGTAAAAATAATCGAAAGCGGTTTCAAGCCCGACTTCATCGTGGGGATATGGCGCGGCGGAACCCCGGTCGGCATAGCGGTGCAGGAGCTGCTGGACTACTTCCGCATCGAGACCGACCACATTTCCATCCGCACATCCGCCTACGAAGGCATCGGCAAGCGAAGCAGGAATATAAGGGTTCACGGGCTGGGGTACATCGAGCAAAACATCAATGCGGAAGATTCTCTTCTGATAGTGGACGACGTCTATGACACCGGCCTGAGCATCAAGGCCGTGATCTCGGCGCTCAAGGAAAAAGCCCGCAGGAACACGCCATCCGACATCCGGGTTGCCGCGGTGTTCTACAAGCCGTCCAACAACCTGACCGACCGTGTGCCGGACTACTACATTCACGAAACCGACAAGTGGCTGATCTTCCCGCACGAGCTCGACGGCCTGTCGCGGGAAGAGGTTTACAAAAACAAGCCTGAACTGAAAACCATTTTGGAAAAAATCGAGGAACAATGAATATAACCAGGGCGTTCATCGAAAAGATCCCCAAAACCGACCTTCACGTGCACCTTGACGGGTCCATGCGCCTGTCGACACTTTTAGAGCTTGCAAAAGAGAACAATGTGGCCATGCCCGCGGACTCGGAAGATGGGCTTAAAAAGACCGTGTTCAAGGAAACCTACAAGGACCTCGGGGAGTACCTGCGCGGGTTCGCTTACACCACAGCCGTGCTTCAGGATAGCCTTTCGCTCGAACGTGTCGCGTTCGAGCTTGCAGAGGACAACATGGCGGAAGGGGTTCGCTATCTCGAGGTCAGGTTCGCTCCCCAGCTTCACCAGAGCAGGCGGCTCAGCATCATCGAAACAATGAACGCCGTGCACAGCGGGCTGGACAGGGCCAAAAAAAGGTTCAATTCCAGGGACGAGGTCAAAAGCGGAGCAGAGCCTTCGTTCAACTACGGGCTGATAGTCTGCGCGATGAGAATGTTCGACGCGAAGTATTCGAAGTATTTCAAGACGCTCCTCGATGTGCACAAACATTCGGAACCAAGGTGGATTTTTTCCATCGCGTCGCTAGAACTTGTAAAGGCCGCTGTGGAAGCCAGGGACCGCCACAGCATCCCGGTTGTGGGGTATGACCTGGCCGGCAAGGAAAAAGGGTATCCCGCATCCTATTTCAAGGAGGCATACTCGCTCGCCCACAAAAACTTCCTCAAAAAAACCGTTCACGCGGGCGAGGACTACGGGCCCGAGAGCATCTTCCAGGCGATCACCGATCTTCATTCGGACCGGATCGGGCATGGCGTCCATCTGTTTAACGCGAACATGATCAAGAACCCGGAGATCGAGGACAAGGAGGCTTACATCGAAAACCTGGTCAGGTTCATGGGCGACCGCAGGATAACCGTGGAGGTATGCCTCAGCTCGAACATGCAGACCAACCCGAGCCTTGACAAGCTCGAGCAGCACTCCTTCGACAAGATGCGCAAAGCAGGGCTTTCCGTCACGTTCTGCACCGACAACAGGACCATCTCCTCCACAACCGTGACCGACGAGGTGGTGAAAGCCGTGGAAACCTACGGCCTCTCCGGCAAGGAGCTCAAGGATTTTGTCATCTATGGATTCAAGCGAAGCTTCTATCCGGGGAGCTACCTGGAAAAGAGAAGGTACGTTCGCATGATAATCGATTACTACGAAGCCCTGGAAAAGGAGCTGCATTGACGCATCCGGGGAAAGCACGGGATCAGGAGGGAAAGCGGGCCGTCCTCATCGTGCTCGACAGCGTTGGCGTGGGCGCTCTGCCGGACGCGGCCGAGTACGGAGACGAGGGATCGAACACGCTCCTGCACGTGGCGGAACGCGCCGGAGGCCTCGATGTTCCAAACCTGGAAAAGCTGGGGCTCGGCAGCATCATCGAGCTTCCAGGAGTGCACACACTCCCCCGGCCCGGCGCCTCGTTCGGCAGAATGGCTGAGGCAAGCAGGGGGAAGGACACCGTTGCCGGGCACTGGGAGATGATGGGAGTCGTGCTCGATGAACCGCTTGCTCTCTTTCCAGACGGCTTTCCGCAAGAGATGATTCGCGAGTTCATGGAGAGCACCGGTGTATCCGAAGTGCTCGGGAACAAGGCAGCGTCCGGGACCGAGATAATCGAAGAGCTCGGGCCCGAGCACATCAGGACATCAGCTCCCATCATTTACACATCCGCTGACAGCGTGTTCCAGGTGGCAGCCCACATCAAAACCGCGCCCCTGGACGAGCTGTACAGGATGTGCGAGCGTGCCAGGGTAGTGTGTGACGGCTATAACATCGGCAGGGTCATTGCCAGGCCGTTTGCAGGCGAGGCAGGGAGTTTCGAAAGAACCGCTGACCGTAAAGACTATCCGATGAAACCGCCCTCCCCCACCGTGCTCGACCTCCTTGAAAACAAGGGCATCCCCGTGACAGGAATCGGCAAGATCGAGAACATCTTCGCCGGGCAGGGTGTCGCAAGATCGCTGCCAGCGAAAAACAACAGCCATGGAATGCTCCTCCTCGAAAAAGAGCTTTCCCACACGCTCAACGGGCTCATCTTTGTAAACCTCATAGATTTCGACATGCTATACGGACACAGGAACGATGCAAAAGGGTATGCTGAGGCGATCGAAACCTTTGATAAAGAGCTCGGGGGGCTGCTCGACATTATGAATGAAAACGATCTGTTGATCGTTTCTGCAGACCACGGGTGCGATCCGACTCACCCGGGAACGGACCATACCAGGGAATACGCGCCCTTGCTCGTCTACTCCAAAAAGCTCGCCGCGCGCGCCCTCGGGACTCGAAAAACATTCGGCGACATCGGCGCATCGGTCATGTCATGGCTCGAAACAGGCGAGGAGCTGCCGGGCGCGCTCTCTTTTGTGAACTGAGGAGCGGCAATGGACATCCACGAACAAATCCAGGAATCGATCGACCGGATCAGAAAAACCGCGCACCCCTCGCCGGAAATCGGGCTTGTGCTCGGCTCAGGACTCGGCGGTTTCGCTGACTGTGTGGCTGAAAAAACAGCAATCCCGTTTTCGGAGATTCCCTATTTCAAAAAATCCGCTGTAGCAGGCCACGCCGGGGAGCTGATACTCGGCTTGATCAAAAACAAAGCGGTCGCTGTTCTCAGCGGAAGGTACCACTACTACGAAGGACACGACATCAAGGACGTTGTATACCCGGCAAGGGTTCTCTGCGGCCTGGGCATCCGCGCTTTGATAATCACGAACGCCGCGGGCGGAATCAGCCGTTCATTGAAGCCCGGCGATCTCATGCTGATCAAAGATCACATCAACCTGATGGGAATCAACCCTCTTGGCGGGCCGAACGACGATAAAATCGGACCCAGGTTTCCAGATATGAGCCGCGTGTACGACGATGGGCTCAGGGAAATACTCGCTTCGTGCTGTTCATCCATTGGAATAGAACCGAAGGAAGGAGTCTATGCCGCCGTGAGCGGCCCTTCATACGAAACACCCGCCGAGATCAAAATGATGTCAGCCCTCGGTGCCGACGCGGTCGGAATGTCCACTGTCCCCGAAGCGATAGCAGCCAGGCACATGGGTGTCGCCGTTGCCGGGATATCCTGCATCACTAACACTGCCGCCGGAATGTCCGACACGCCCTTGGATCACAAGGAAGTGATCGAAACCGCGGACAGAACCAGGGAGAGGTTCAACGCGCTGTTGCGGGAGGCGGTCCGGTTGTTTCAATCTTAGGGGCGGACCTGTATGTCCGCCCTCTTGCGTGTCCGCCCATTCATGGGAAAAACATCGTAAGCGCACACATAGGTGCGCCCCTACATATTCCCTTTATTTCCGTTTGTGATCATGTCCTGGTTTTGATTCCGGCAACGCCTTCACCACGACCCGAATTCCCACGTTGAAGACCGGCTGGTATGTCGGATACGCTAGCCGAAACCCTGAGCGGGCGCGCTTGGGCCGGTCGCGCCAGGAGCCTCCGCGCACGACTTTTCCCGGTTCTTCAAAATCCGAAATCGTCCACTCGCACACATTGCCGTGCATGTCATGAAGCCCCCAGGCGTTCGGAAGGTACTGCCCTGCATCCGCCATGAGCCTCTCCCCGTCGTCAAAACGGCTGTCCTTCGGGACGAAGTCCTGGTACTTATTGGGATTCTTGATCGGCTGCGGATTCACTCCTGTCACAGCCAGGCGCTTGATGGACAGGTCAGCCAGGTTCGCATACTTTGAGAAATCCGTGTCGCTGGTCCCATAGCTGAAATGAGTGTCCGCCCCTGCCCTGCACGCCCATTCCCATTGCGCCTCCGTTGGCATGGAGCACTCGCATCCCGCCTTTTCGGCGAGCCAGTCACAAAAGGCCGCAGCTTCGTTCCAGGAGACCCTTATCACCGGCTTGCCGGGAAAGTCAACAGGGTAGCCCGGTGTCGTGTGGTCCTTGTGCTGCTGGTCAAGGTACCCGTTTTTGTGCTCCGGGTCGAAGCACCTGAACTGCTCGAGCGTCACCTCGTATCGGCTCATGTAAAACGGTTTTTCGATCCTCACCGTTTTCCGAGGCTTCTCGTCCGGGCATCTTTCGGGATCGCCCATCACGAAGGCGCCGGAAGGAATCAGCACAAACTTCATTATCACGCCGTTGCCAAGAGCTATATCACGCTCCGTGGGCAGGCCGGACTCCTTTTGCTTCCTGCAAGCCTCGTGCGTGTCAAACGGCCATCCGGGACAGCCGGGCTCTGTCCGCTCCTCTGCGGACACAGGTTCGGGCATTGAAAAACACACCTCCTCAGATGACAGTTCAGGTATTGCCTCCGGATCCTCGGGCCTGCCCGCGTAGAGAGTGCGCATCTTCATCCTGCGCTCGTGAAAATCAGCATTGATGGCGCGGTGCTCGCTCCATGTGCCGTGGTCGGGAACGTTCAGGTCTATCCACGTGTAAAGCCTGTCCCATGCCTCTTGATCGAGCGCAACGTTGTGATGCCCCTTTCCAAGCATCTGCACGAGCTCGCTGGTGTTCACGTAAAACTCCATCGGTTTCTGCAGGTGGTAGTCGCTCTCAGGCCCGGGCCGCCTCACAAAAGGATGAAGCTCCAGGTACGACGGCGTGAAGTTGCCCCAGCCGTTTTCAGGCTTTGCGGTCAGGTCAGGGATCGTTTTTTTGTCAGGCCGCGGCTTTCCGTCGTGGCACCCGATACAGTGCCTGTCCAGTACTGGTTGGATATCCCTTTTGAAGCTGAACCCCCTTGCGGGCCCGTACCACGGCTCGATCGCTGACGGGGGCATGCGGCTCGCAACGGTTCGTTTTCCAGCGGGCCCCGCGTTCTGCGGCTCGTGGCAGCCCACGCAGGAGAGCACTTCGCCCGGCATGGCTGCAAACCAGCTCCTCATGACCTGGAGCGCAGCTCCCGACTCGTCCAGCGGCTGCACCGCGATCGGCATGTTTGCCGGAACCTTGAAACTGGCCGATCCGTCCGAATACACCGGAACCGTGCCAAGGATCCTGTGCACGTCCCACGCGCTCTCAACACCAACGTGTTTGTGCCCCCCCATCTGCGGGTAACAGTAGTGAAACTCGTAAAGCCTGAGCTTCTTCACGATTCCGCGCGGAAGCCCGGCAAGCCCCTCGCCCTTGTAGATGTCTTCCAGGTAGACAATCGCATCATCGAGATCAGGATTGATCCTGTCCGGTAATGACGGAGGTTTCGGCCTCGCTACAAACGGTATCGGCTCGAACAGGGCATACCCCGGCTCTTCCTTCAGGCAGAGCATGTTGTCAAAAACGTCCACAAGAAAAATGCCCCATTCCGAATCCGGATCAGGCTTGCACGAGACCAGGAAATACTTTTCGCTCAGCGGAAAAGGGTGCAGGAACTTCGGCCAGGACGCGTTGACGAGCTGGTCGACGATGAGCGGCTCCACTTTTTCCCCGCGGCCTGGTATGCGCTGGATCGCCCCGTCAGCCTCGAACCTGCCGCAAACCGGATCGAGAAGCACCAGCTCTCCCATGCGCGGTACTCCGTGATGCCCCGATATCACGGCCACAACGCGCGTTGGGTGCCCTGGTATAGGACGAGCGTAAAAGATCGAGTTGGGCCAGAATGAATTGCTTCCGTAGTATTCCATCTGACCGGTGCCGTCAGGGTTCATATGAAAAAGGAGGCGTGAAAAATAATGGGGCGTGTCCGAGTACTCCCAGCGCGTGTAGAGAACGCGGCCGTTGTTCAGAACGGTTGGGCACCAGTCGTGATCCTGGTCAAAGCAGAGCTGCCGGATGTTGTTCCCGGATGAGTCCATGATGCAGAGGTTGGCCACAGAGTCAGCTCCTCCAACGCAGGGGATGCCCTGAAAACATCGGCTGGAATCGAAGACGATCCTGCTGTCCGGCAAATAGCACGCGTCGTAGTTATCCACATCCGTATGCATCCCTGATGTGACCTGCCGAAGACCGGTACCGTCCGCCTTGATCTCCCATATCTGCCACCTGTTGTGGCTTCCGATCATGGAAAAAAGCATCCTCCCCGCATCGAAGTCAAGGTCTACATCGCCCACGAACGACGGTTTCGAAGGCTTGCAGAAGGTGGTGAGCGGGTCTTGCAGCTCTTTCATGGAAAGCGTGGCGATCTCGTCTTCGTACCCGGTTCGCGGAAGCGAACAGTTGCCCTGCCAGTTCTGGGGAAGCCCGAGTCTGGGGCCCGATGCCTTCCGCTTTACCAGCAGAACACGGTCGAAATCGAGAAGAGGGTTGGCCAGCATCGCTTCACGCCTGAACTGCTCGAACCCTTGTGTCAGCTCGATGATCGCTTCCGCAGGCTCGCAGACGCCTTGGTCGAGCGATTTTTTCATCTCGGCAACCGGGCGCTCGAACTCTTCCAGCCGGTCGCGAAAGAGCCCGTCCGTATCGTATGAGCCGGGATAGGTCCGCCGCAGATCCTCGATCGCCAGCCTCAGCGCCACGACATCGATCATCTCCAGGTCAGCCATTCCTTTGCGCACCCTGCACGCTGACATGTAAAGCACAAGCAGGCGAGGATCATTGGAGCCCGCGCCCGCAAGCTTCGACAGCTCCTCGCGAAACGTCCCTCCCGCTCGCTTGAGATCATCCAGCACCGACTCAATCATCTTCATGTCCGAATCCACGGAATCGGCGCTATTGAACCAATCGAGGTGTGCGCGGCCTGGAAGATCGTTTTTCATCCATCCCGTCTCGAGCGGGAAATCCTCTTCCATCCTTTCCCAGAGCCTGAGCAGCGGGTCGTTCTTCAGCGCAAAGTAAAAACCGTGGCCCCCGGCGTTGTTGTGAATCTTCAGGAGGAGCCTGTTCTCCCCGGCTTTAAGAGACAGAGTCACCCTCTCCTGGTCCGGCGCAACTCCCCGCGGCACATCGTGTGACAAGATCTTCTCACGGTTCAGCCAGACCTCTATTCCGTCATCGCTTCCAAGGCTCGCCGACAGCTCCAACGCGTCTTTTACAGTGACTGTCCTGAAAAGGTAGGTCGACGCTTGATCGAGCAGGGGAAGCGAGTGAACTATACCGTCTTTCCATTCGGCGTGTTTCTTCCACTGGGGAGCGCCGTTCGCATCTTTCGAAGCAAGGGCCACGCCCTTTTCCGGGAAAAGGGAAAGGGTGAACTCCTTTGCTTTCAGAGGGGCGGTGGCGTACCAGGGCCCGAGTTCCACCTCCGGTGCACCGTGCCTCGTCAGAAAACTTTCGCGAGAGGCATGCATGGTCGCCTGCCACGTGTCCTTCTTGACGTACAGCCCTGTCTCTTGGGCCAAGGAGATGGGACAGGCCAGGAGATGAACCGCAAAGAAACACAACAAAAAACGGCACAGTCTCATCAGGGGCATGGCTTGCTCCTCAGAAGCTTTATGGCCGGGCATGCCGGGCACAGCTGACAGTGTTCAATTATCGAGTACCGGGCATACGCTCCGGCAGTGATCCGTTTCAAATCTTGGCATCGGGATGGGTGAACCGAACCCCGTTCATGTCGTGATATGTTGCGTACTCGGACACGATCGCGCCTTCCGGGCCGGCCATCATCCAGTGCTTCGCTGTCGGGCGTTTCAGGAAGGTCACCTCTCCGGGCATGACCTTCTCCTCGGCCCTGGCCTCGGCGCACTCCTTGTGCAACGGCGGGATCCGGGCATCAACGCCGGTGGTAGGCTCGCCTTCTCCGTACATGTACGCCCATCCGTGCCGCACATGCCAGCCCTCCTTCTTGGCTTCCGCCTCTTCTGTCTCCACATGCCAGTGTTCGGGAATCATCTGGCCTGGAAGAAGGAAAATCTCGTGGCCCAAGTAGTTGTGTTCCTTGTTGTTGAGCCACAAGATCCCGGCCATCCCAACCTCGAGAAACTCGCCAAGGCCGAACTCCAGCGTCCAGAAGTCCTCTGTTCTAAGCCGGTCCGGGATCGGATAGCTGTAGTACTCCATCATCTCGTAGTATGCTTTTTTGGCGGCCTTCTCGTCAAAGCTGCCGTCATCCTTGTAAAACTCCTCGGTCTTGTAAGCTTTTATCTTGTCCATAAGGTTGCTGCCTCCGCCTCCCTTGGCCGTGCATCCTGGTGTTGTTGAAAAAGACAACGCGGTCCCGGCCACGAGACCGTGGCCGATGATCTCTCTTCTGTTGAATTTCATCATGTAATTCTCCTCGGTTTAGAGGGCAACCACGGGGGGGTGCCCCTACAACACTACTCTCCTTCTAGTCCCTCGTAAAAACCGTTGAACATCAATGCTACCGATGACGCGCCCGGATCCCTTGATCCCACGCTCTGCTCGCCGAGGTTCTTGGCACGACCGAACCGAGCCCGCATATCCATGGTGGATTCGGCGCCGGTCTCGGCCGCGTTCCCGGCGCTTTCAAGCGCATCAACGAAGGCCTTCCCGTTTTCGGCAGCCTTTCGCATCGCGCTTACCGCGGGCTCCAAAGCATCTATCAGTGTCTTGTCCCCTGCCCTTGCACGGGAATGCTTCATGATCTTTTCGATGCCCGCCTCCAACATACCTGCGAAACGCTCCGTATCAAGGCGGTTATCCGCGGCCGCTTCGCTCATGCCCATGAAAAACGATCCGAAAAGCGGTCCTGTGGCGCCCCCATCAGCCCCCATTATGGCCCAGCCTATGTCAGCCAGGAGCTTGGCAATGTCCCGCCCGCCCGACTCATCGATCACGGCCTGCAGCAGTTTCATGGATTTTTGCATGGTTGTTCCATGATCGCCGTCCCCTCCGAACGAGTCGAGCCGGGAAAGCTCCGCGTGGTTGTTTTCGATCTTACGAACAGCACCTTCCAGCATCAGGACGAGATCATCATATCCAAAGGTATCATGCATGTTATCATTCCAGGTAACCGTTCATTTCTTGACGAGCGCGGGGCACGAACAGGGCGCATCCCACAGCTTCAGAAGATCCGCATCCATCCGCGCCATGCACATCTGGAAGCCCCCCATCTCCTGGACAGTCAGGAACTCGCCTGCCAGGCTGCGCGCGAGCTTGACCTTCCTTTGCTTCAAAACCCTCTCCACGCTGCCCAGCACCACGTAGAGCTCCATCAGCGTTGTAGACCCCACGCCGTTGATCATGAAAAGGACCTCTTCACGCTCGCAGACACCGATGTCATCGAGCAGCATCGGAACCATGATCTTTGCGGTCTCGTCAGCGCTTTTCAGCTCCTGGGCGCCGGTTCCCTTCTCGCCGTGCTGACCCATGCCGATTACCATCTCGCCTTGTGCGATCTCGGAGATCGGCTCGCCCGTGGCAGGATGCGTGGCCTTTGAAACTGCCACGGCAAGAGTGGCCATGTTCCGCTCCATCCGGACGGCAACCTCCAGGCACTCGTCAAGCGACCTTCCCTCCTCCGCGGCCGCGCCCGCCGCCTTGATCACCGGAAGGCAGCCGACCAGGCCCCGGCGGTCAACGGGATCTTCGCGCGATCCGGCGGAGATGTCCTCGTGGGTGAGGATGCGCTTCACGTTCAACCCCTCCTTTTCAGCCATCTCCATTGCCATGTTCGCTGACAGCACGTCGCCCTCGTGGTTGAGCACAACGAACAGCACACCGGCATCCCGGTTCGCTTTTTTCAGCGCCTCGAACACCCTTGGAGGGCCCGGGGCCGCAAAGATGTCGCCGGGCACACTTATGTCCAGCATCCCCTCGCCCACGAAACCGGACAGGGCGGGCTCGTGTCCGCTTCCACCGATTGTGACGATCGCAACCTTGTCCCCGGTTTTGCCCGCGGTCCGCACCACGAGGTTGCTTCCCTCCAAGGCGATCTTGTCCTGGTGCGCCAGAACAAAGCCCTTCAGAAGCTCGTCCACCAGGTTGGCCGGATCGTTGATGAATTTTTTCATGGCCATGTCCGCGGCCTCCTTTCTTTAATCACACAGCGCTGAAGCGTCAGCTGATCTCCATAAGTTCTATGACCGCGTCGCCGTCTTGAATGAATGCGACCCGGACATTTTCCATTGCTTCGAACGGAGGTATGATCACGTTTTGCCCTTGGAGCGCCTCGTCGAGTCCATCCACCACAAAAGCGGCATGCGGCCTGTTACGCACCATGTCAGGCATCGGGCTGTCCGACTCGAACCTCAAAAACTCCACTCTGTACGGGTGCTTCTCCGGATCGGTCACATAGACCCTTCCTCCCTCGATAAAGCTCTCGTTCTCGTTTCTTGCATCTGTTGGAACACCAAAGTGGTGGAACTTACCGGCTGACATGAATCCCTCCTTCTTTTGTTTCGCCTTGATCTGTTTTGAAAACACTTTGCGGATTATATCCGTTTCGGATCGCGAAAAAAAGGGAGAGAGCGTTTTTTAAACGAACTACGCGTAGCGTTTCACGTTTCATTAATGCGGTGTGAAATACGCGGGATCACCTCCAGGTTATTGCCGCAACGCTAAAGGACAGCACGGTACTACGCTCCACGACACAGGGGGTAAAAAAATGGTTAACAGGATTACAATGGAATCCGCAACCGAAGAGGTGGAACTCAGGATGACCGCCATGATCGATGTTACCTTTCTGCTGCTCATCTTCTTTCTTTGTTCCATCAAGTTCAAACTTCTCGACGGCAAGCTTTGCACCTACCTGCCCAAGGACAGAGGCGTCAACGCCTGCTCCATGGATGAGAGACTGATCGAGAGGATGGAAATCCGGCTGCAGCGCGCTGAAAACGCTCCGGATGGATTCTTGATACGCTTGAACGAGAAGACGCTGTCCGGGATCGGAGAGCTGTGCTGCAAAATCAAAAGCCTGACAGCACAGGATCCAACCCTGAAAGCGGTGTGCTATCCGGGCATCGGCATACAACATGTTCACGTGGTGAAGACGTTGAACGAGTGCCTGAAAGCGGGGTTGGGCAGCATTTCATTCGGGAGTGCGGCCATGGACGAATAGAAAGCGCGATCTCTTCGATCGAGAACCGGAATCGGGATCGTACGGTTGAGGATCGTCTCCCGGCATGAAACGCAGCCACAGTGCAGTTTACGGTGCCTCGCGACGAAGAGTATGAAATAAGCGGGCTAGGCTGTGAGCTGTTTCCCAGGCACCAGGTAGTTTACCACATAATCGCGGACCGCATCCTCGATAGGCGTGCACTGCTTTTTGTATCCGGCACTTTGCAGCTTGTCCATGTTCGCACACGTGTGGTACTGGTACCTGCCTTTCAGGTGTTTTGGCATGTCAATGTATTCGATGCTGTCCTTCTTTCCAAGGGCTCGAAAGATGGCAGCAATGAGGGTGTTCCATGTGTTCGCACGGCCGGAACCTATGTTGTACAGCCCGTTCTTTTCAGGATTGTCGAGAAAGAACAGCGTCATTTCGGCCGCGTCCTTGACATAGATGAAATCGCGTTCCTGGCCGCCGTGCTTGTACTCCGGGCGGTCCGACTTGAAAAGGCGCACCACCCCGCTTTTTTCGATCTGCTCGAGCCCCTTGCACACCATGCTCCGCATGTCGCCCTTGTGCCCCTCGTTCGGTCCGAACACGTTGAAGTACTTGAGCCCGGCGATTCGGTCCATCACCTCCGCCTTTACGGCCCAGAGGTCGAACTCATGTTTTGACACAGCGTACGGGTTCAACGGGCGCAACCGGCCAAGCTTCGCCTCGTCATCATCGTAGCCTACGGATCCGTCCCCGTAGGTGGCAGCGCTCGATGCGTAGATGAAGCGCGCACCTGTGCGCAGGGCGAACTCGGCCAGGGTTCTGGTGTAAGCGCGGTTGTTTTCGTCGAGAAACGCCTCGTTCATCTCGGTAGTGCTCGAGCACGCGCCCATGTGTATGATGCTCTTGAGCCGGCCATCGAACCTGCCTGCCTCGATCCCCTTCAAGAACGCGCCCTTTTCCTCGTACTCCGAATATGCGAGAGTCTCCAGGTAGGCGCAATCCGCCGCAGTCCCGGGCTCGTCCACCACGAGAATGTCGTCTTCGCCCCTCTTGTTCAGCTTCCAGATGACGGCGCTTCCAATGAACCCGGCGCCTCCTGTTACCGCTATCACTCGATGCTCCATAAAAATCGAAATACAGGATGTTATGCCTCACTACGGACAAAGCGCGACTGTATTCGAACCCCATGCGGAAATCAAGTAAGGGTAAAGTAATTCAGGTGCTGAGCGTTACCATGCTTGTCAGGGAATGGATCTTCTTGACAAGCTCGTACTGGTCGATCGGCTTGAGCATGTAGGCTTGTGCGCCCGCATTTCGCGCCTCGTCCCTGTAGACCTTCTTTCTGTAGATACCGCTGCACAGAATCACCGGCATGTCATCGGCCTTGAGTTTTTTCCGGATTGCCCGGCAGACATCGAAACCGTTTTTGCCTTTCAGCAGTATGTCCATCATCACGATGTCGGGACGTGTCTCCTCGATCAACGTCAGGCAGTTGTTGCCGCTGGAATGCATGCTCACATTGAAGCCTACGTTCTCGAGGTACTGTTTTCTGAAAAACGGATCTTCCTGAGTGTCGTGTATAAAAAGGATATTCTTCATCACCATTCTCCTCGCGCTGAGGCTGATAGAGCTTCAGATACGGTTGTTACCCCCTGCTGAGCCTTGTTGACAGCGTCCTGCTTGAGAGTGCGCGCCGGCATCCAATGCATGCCTTCGAATCAGATCGGTGCCTTTACCCTGCCGAACGACATCGCAAAGATCCGCGGTCATCAGCATAACTTCGTAAACCGCGAGCCGGCCCCTGTAACCGCTTCTGTAGCATTGGTCACACCCCGCTCCTTCATAAAACACTACTTTTTCGTCCACACCCATCTTGGCCCTGGTATCGGGATCGATGTCAGCCGGTTTTCTGCAGTTGTTGCATATCCTGCGGACAAGACGTTGCGCAATGATTCCGCGCAATGTATCTCCGAGGAGGTAGGCATCGACTCCCATGTCCTGCAGACGTGAGACGGCCTCGGCAGTGCCCACTGTATGAAGAGTGGAAAGCACCATGTGCCCGGTCAAAGAGGCTTGCACGGCAATCTTCGCGGTCTCCTCGTCGCGTATTTCGCCTACGAGCACGATGTCCGGATCTTGGCGAAGAATCGAACGGAACCCTTTTGCGAAGTCAAGGCCGATCTTCGAGTGCACATTGATCTGGGTTATCCCGTCTAGTTGGTTCTCAACCGGGTCTTCAAGCGTGATGACCTTGCGGCTGCTGCTTTTCATCTCCTGCAGCACGGCATACAGCGTGGTGGTTTTTCCGCTGCCTGTCGGGCCGGTGGCAAGGATAAAGCCCTCGCCTTCCTTGATCATCTTCTTCAGATAACCGATCTGCTGCACATCCATGTCGAGCGACCGGATACTCCTTATTTCGCGCCCCCCGTCCAAGAGGCGAATGACTGCTGATTCCCCGAATATCGTAGGGCTCGTTGCTATCCGCAGGTCCACCTGGCGGTTGTTGATCATTGCTTGTGCCCTGCCGTCCTGCGGAAGCCTGCTTTGGGCCAGGTCGAGTTGCGCCAGAACCTTCAGCCGCGCAACACAGGGTCTGGCCCAGGCACTGCTCAGCGACAAGCGTTCGTAAAGCACGCCGTCCACCCTGAAACGCACCATGACCTTGTCCCGCCTCGGCTCGAAATGAAGGTCGCTTGCCTTGTTTTCATAAGCCTCCTGAAGAAGACCCCAGATCATGTTCACAACCGGCCGGTCAAGTGAGTCATCCCCGGTGTCATCCGGTTCAGACCGTTCAAGGAATGAAACGCTATAGCCGTCCGTATCGAGAGAATCGGCAAGCTCCTCGAGTGCATTCCCGGAGCCATGATTCGCGCCGTAGAGATCATCCAGGCATTTGCCAATTTTCGCGGATTCCGCATGAACGGGAAGAATCTCGTTTTTCAGCCGTGCGGCGATCTCGTCCACGAAATAGAGATCCGCCGGATCTTCCATCGCAACCGTGCTCACTCCCGCGATGTTGTTTACCACGACCGCACCGAATTTGCGCGACAACGCTTCTCCGAGCCGGTTCGCCGCTTGGCTGTCAACAATGTCCGTGCTCAGGTTGATGCAAAGCATCCTTCCCTGTTTGCGCAGAAGCTTTGACAGATCTGATTCTTTGAGCAAGCCCATTTCCACAAGGGCCTGGCCGATCTTCAGACCACGGTTTTTTTTTCAGGGAGAGCGCCTGCTCGAGTTCCTCCTGCGTGATCCTTCCGTCCGAAAGGAGCATCTCCCCCAGCATGTTGTGCTTTTTCACTTTACTGGCAGTCACATTCACTGTTCATCGCCTCGTCAATACGGGTTCAAGGCCGTGCCTGAAGGCGGCAGCGTTGCGCAACCGCTTCCAGCATCAGTGTTCCGGCCGGGAATCATGACATATACACAGAACCAAAACGAAAGAGTCGATAATAGTATCGGCCGGATTAGAGGTGCGGGTTGAGAGAAAAGGCGGCAACCAATATCTATCGGGATAGAAATCATTCCCCCCTTTCCGGTTGCACGCGTCGTTTGTGTTTGATCTACTTTTGATCCTGATGAATCATATGTTACTGGATGCCAGGGTAGCTCAGTGGTAGAGCACGGCTTTCGTAAAGCTGAGGTCGTGAGTTCGAATCTCATCCCTGGCTCCAGTTTTTTCAACGCCGCATTCGCCAGGCTTCAGACGATAAGCATCCTCTCACATCTCGTCTCAGTGGAATAAGAATGGAATGGACGAATCGGAAAGGAGTAGGATAACTCTCGAAAGGATACGCTGTCCTCTTTGCGGAAGCGACCGAGAGAGCATCCTTTTCGAGGCGCGCGACAGGCTGCACAGAATCCCCGGGCTTTTCCAGATCGTAAAATGCGTCAAATGCCCGATGATCTATCTGAACCCCCGCCCCACCAAAGACAGCTTGAAACTCTGCTACCCTGACGATTACTTCTCGCACAAAGAGCTTGGAGAGCCTGACGAACTGAAACTCGGCCACAGGATCCGTGATCTCATGCTCCGTCTTTATCATGGCTACCCGGGCAGCAGCAGGAGCTCGGCCCGGCCCGGCCTGGGCATGCGGATCGTTGCCGCCCCGCTCTACCCGCTGTTCAAGGCAAACCGGCGAAACGCGCTTGTGATCCCTTACCAGGGAAAAGGCAAGCTCCTGGATGTGGGCTGCGGCAACGGCAGGTTCCTGTCAATCATGCGAAGAGGTGGATGGAAAACAGCGGGCATAGAAGCCGACATTGAGCTCGCAGCCCGGCTTCGAGCCGAACTTGGGCTCGATATCCACGCGGGACGAATCGAGAACTGCCCTTTCGAGGACAGCTCTTTCGACGTGATACACCTGTCGCATGTGTTAGAGCACCTTGCGGACCCTGTCGCTTCGCTCGGAAAGGCGCTTCGTCTGCTCAAAACCGGAGGGAGGCTCTATCTCAGGCTGCCCGATTCAAACGGCCTGGCAGCGAAGCTTTTCAAGGACAGGTGGGTCGGCCTGGATGCGCCGCGGCATCTTTGCATCTACACCAGGGAATCGGTTGAGATGCTGCTGGACAAATCCGGATTCATCCTGGAAGAAATCAAACAGGACACAAACTCGCCCGGCATGAGGAGAACAATGCTTCTTGCCGATGACGGCAGGCTGTCGCTGATCAGCGCTATCGCGAAAACAAAGCCGGTCATGGCTGCTCTACGCTTTGCGGTGCACACTCTCGGAAAGGGAGACGGAATGATCGTGCGGGCTAGGAAGGGGTAAAGAGAAGGGAAAGAAGAAGAGGGAAGAAGAACAATGACCCCGTGAACAAGGTCATTGTAGGTAACGACTTACTCCTGTAGAAGCGCACCTGCGTGTCCGCACCTGCGTGTCCGCCCCTACGTCTTGGCTTCCTTCTCAAAAATCGGATCGGTGTATCCTTCTGTCGATACCTCTGCCGATCCCGCCTGCACGACCCTGGGTCTCAAAAGGATCATGAGCTCCCTCTTTTGAGTGACCTCCTTTGTGCTCTTGAACAGGTGCCCGAGCAAAGGAATGTCCATCAGGATGGGGATCCCTTTCACCTCGTCCCTGGTTTCGCTTTTGATCAGGCCGCCAATCATAACGGTCTTGCCGTCATCCACCACAAAGGTCGTGTCAACCAGGCGATGATCCACAACAGGCACGTCCAGATAAGTCCCCATCTGCTCGCTCGCATCCTGGAGTATCTTCAGCTCGACCGAGTTGTTTCCCTTGATGTACGGTGTCACCGTAAGCTTGAGCCCAACCTCTTTGAACTCGACCTCCTCGACAGTGCTGGTTCCCACACCATCCGAGGTTCCGGTGGTTGTTGCCGTGGATTTTACGTAGGGCACCTCTTCGATGACTTCTATCTTCGCCTCTTTTCCGTTTTTCGCGAATATCCTGGGCCTTGAGAGGATCTCGACGTTTGTCAGCTGCTTCAGCACGTTGATCGATCCTTCGATGTCAGCGTTGTCTCCTGCGACCAGAAGAGTTGCGTCATCAGACTCGGGAAGGAAGCTGGACAGTATCTGTGAGGAGATATCATCCATGTGTATGTTGTTGAACTTCAGCTCGGTGCCAAGCTCCAATAAATCTTCTACCACAACCTCTATGATCTTTGCCTCGATCAGCACCTGCTTTTCCGGCACATCCACGGAATCCAGAAAAGCGGCCACAGCCTCGAGTGTTGCTTGCGATGCTGTAACCATGAGCGTGTTCCCCTCCGGGCTCAGCACGGGCTCGCTGCCCGAACCGACTATCGCCGCGATGTTGCTGAGAATATCCACGCCGGCTGCGGAACGCAGCGGGAATATGTGTGAGACCGGTGCGCCCCGATCCATGCGCGACACCACGTATACACCCTCTTTACACGCCATTAGGCATTCATAGTGCGTCAGCAGCGTACGGAACGCATCGTCCAGGCGCACCTCGGGCCAGGTGAACTCGACCGGGTCGTCGAACCTGCCCTTGAAAAGCACGTTGACATTGCCCTGTTTCGCAATGAAGTCGAGAGCGCGATCGAGGCTGGCTTCCCTGAGCTCGATTTTGAAGGTTTCCCGGCTGTCGAACACTCCATCTTCCGGATATTCCAGCCGATGCACTGCTGTAAGCACCGATTCGGAATGACTCTGCGCTTCACACTCATCGATGTCCTGCTCGACTTCTCCTTTCACCTTGACCGTCAGGGGAGAAGCCCTCTCCGGCACGATGCTCTTTTGATCCTCGCTCTGTATCGAGGCAATGTTTTGGCCGGCGCAGCCAATGACCAATGCCACAAACACAGTACAAGCCAACACCGAAAATGAAAATCGAAACGGAATCTTCATGGCACTATCCCAGCAATAATAAACTTTACACGGGTCAACCCCGACAAGTGCCGCGGGCAGCGGCTTTTCATACGCTTTTCTTGTCGGAAGTTTTGCTTTCAAACCTTTATTCTAACTTTGTGTACAGAATCGGCGAATACCGGTGATCTTGCACCATACGCTTGCCTGAATTGCGACACCCGTCAAATAACTCAATGCCTTATCAAGGCCTGACACGGAAATTCCGATCAAGAATAAGGATTAGTTCGTTTTATCTTGTCTGAGCGAAACATCGTTTACGAAAAGGGAACATGATTGAAGAACAGCAGCAAGATAGTCAGGCTCGGGGATCGTCTTCTCGAAAATGAACTCATCAGCGAAAACCAGCTCAAGCTGGCCCTGAGGGAGCAAAAAAGAGTAAAGGAGCCTCTGGGACGCATTCTTATAAACCTGGGGTTCATCACCGAAAAAGCCCTGGCAAAAGAGCTTGCCGCTCAGATGGACATCCCTTTCATATCCTTGAAAAAAGCCGAGTTCGACAAGAACCTCGTGAAATCGATCCCACCGGAGATGGCCAGGCAGCATCTTTTCGTACCCATAAAATCGGAACAGGATAACAGCATCACCGTGGCAATGGTAAATCCGGCCAACGTGATCTCCGTGGATGCAATCCAGGAATACCTCGGTACGCATATCAACATTGTTGCAGTGGTTGAAAGCGAGATTTCATCAGCCATTTCCAGCATGATGGAAACGGATCAAGACGAGAGTACCGACTCGCTGTCAGGGCCCGATGGTTCCGATGACGCGACTGGCGTCTCCCAGTCTTTGGACAGCGGATCGCTCGTGGAAGAGGTGGACGGGATAATCGAGTATGCTTTCAGAAACCAGGCAACCGATGTCCATATCGAGCCCGAAAAGAACCTGCTCAGGGTTCGATACAGGATCGACGGTATTCTCCATTCCGGCGAAACGTTCCCCCTTGAGATGGCCTCGCCCGTCACCACGCGGATCAAGATACTCGGCGGCCTGAACATCACGGAAAGACGGCTTCCGCAGGACGGACGCATTACAATGGATTTCAGCAACCGCAAGATAGATCTCAGGGTATCCTCGATGCCCACCGCCCACGGCGAAAACATCGTCATACGCATACTGGACAGGGGAAGCGTGTCGCTGAACCTGAAGGATCTCGGTGTGTCACCAAATATGCGAGTCGACCTTGCTGAAATGTCATCGAGACCTTACGGCATGCTGCTCGTCTCAGGACCCACGGGTTCAGGAAAAACTACAACTCTTTACTCGCTGCTCCTGACACTCGATTCGATGTCAAAGAAAATAGTTACGGTTGAAGATCCAATAGAGTACGAACTCCCGTTGATCAGGCAATCACAGGTGGATTCGAAGATAAACTACACCTTTGCCAGCGGGTTGAGAACCATTCTCAGGCAGGACCCGGACGTGATTCTTGTCGGCGAGGTCAGGGACCGCGAAACAGCCGACGTAGCCATGAGGGCTTCCTTGACAGGGCATGTCGTTTTTTCGAGCATCCACACGAACACCTCTCTAGGCGTGGTAGCCAGGCTTCTCGACATAGGGATCGATCCCTTTCTGATCACATCGAGCCTGTCGGGAGCGCTTGCACAAAGGCTTGCAAGAAGGGTATGCAACGACTGCAGGGATCCTTACACCCCCACCGAAGAGGAAGCGGAATGGCTCGGGATCGAGGATCCGAACGTTGTGCTTTACAAAGCCACGGGCTGCAGCACATGCCGCCAGACAGGCTTTGCCGGGCGTACTGCAATCTTCGAGCTCTTCAAGCTGGATAACGAGTTCGCAAGCATAATCTCCAAGGGAGGCGGCGAAAAGGAGCTTGAAAAGCTAGGCCGTGAAAAAGGGATGACCTTCATGATTGAGGACGGGAAACGCAGGGTCATCGAAGGGACCACAACGATCCAGGAAGTGCTAAGGGTTTGTCAGGCCTATTGATCAGAATCAGGACCATAAAGACTATGCCGGTTTTCACTTATACAGCCACGGACAAATCAGGAACGATCACAAAAACCAGTTCCGTCGCTTTGGATGAAGCGAACCTGGAAAAGCAGCTTGGCAGAGAAGGAAGGCTCCTGGTCGATGTGCTCAAGGTGCAGCAAAAAAGCGTAAAAGCCGGCAGCTCAACAAAGATAAAAAGCAAGGAACTCATCGAATTCGCCTACCACATGTCGGTCATGACCAGATCGGGCATCCCCCTGATCGCCGGAATAGAGGACTTCACGTCCCAAAGGGCCTCGCCGCAGCTCAAGAATGTCCTCGATGACATAGTAAAGGAGGTAAACACGGGCAGGCTTTTATCTGAAGCGCTGGAAAGGCACAAAAAAGCGTTCGGCAGCATGTTCATCGACATGGTTAAAGCCGGCGAGGCATCAGGTTCCCTGGACGTGGTCATGGAACGGCTTTACAAGGAGATGGAATGGCAGTCTGGTATCAAGGCCAAGCTGAAACAGGCACTGGTCTACCCGGCCGTTCTGCTGGTGGCATTGACAGGACTGGTCACGCTGCTGCTTACATTTCTCCTGCCGAAGGTGATGGGTCTCTTCCCCGAAGGAGAGATGGAACTTCCACTTCCCACCAAAATACTGATGGCCGCCTCGGGCTTTCTCCGGTCTTACTGGCTCCCTTTTCTGGTGCTCGCTGTGCTCGTCCCGGTTTTCATCAGAATCGCCCGCATCTCGGAGAAGGGAAGATACTGCACCGACATGGCGCTCATGAAGATACCCATCGTGGGCAGCATTGTTCTCGACATCTCGGTGGCCCGTTTCATCTCAACGCTGAGAACGTTGTTCGGATCAGGGGTCGAGGTCGTCAAAGCGCTCCGGATCTCCGGCGCATCAACAGGCAACAGCGTGATAAAACGAAGATCGGAAATGATCTGCGACGAGGTAACGAACGGCTCCCTGCTGTCCGAATCCTTCAACAAGGTCAAAGAGTTCAATTCGATGATACAGAGCATGATGAGCATGTGCGAGAGAACGGGTCAGACAACCGAGGGTCTGGAGAGGATCACGGGTTACTTCGACACGGTGATCCCGAGAAGGGTAAAAAAGGCCATTTCCATCATGGAACCCGCAATTATCGGACTGGCCGGGCTGCTTGTCGGCTTCGTGCTCGTTGGCACGCTGCTCCCCATGTTCAACCTGTATTCCGCCTTGTGATCCTTTTGATTTGGAGCAGGAACAATGTTGTACATTAACGCATGTGTCAGCCGCGGCCGATCGAGAAGGGGCTTTTCGCTGATTGAAATAATCGTCGCGGTTTCCATCATGGTGATACTCATGGGTGCTGCCATCCCGGTTGTTTCGGTTGCAATCAACCGGACCAAGAAAAACGAGACCCGTGAAGAGCTGAACGCCTTGAAAACAGCGATCGAGGACTATTTTCACGACATATGGATCCTGCCGAGCGACCTAGAGGAGTTGTTGATGAACTCCTCGAAAGTTGACGGATGGACCGGTCCTTACATAAACCCTCCCGTATCGAAAAACCAGTCAACACTTCCCGCAATATCAAAAGACGCGTGGAACAGCGACTACATAATCACTTACACCGGGAGCTCCGGCATGAACATTAAAAGCCCGGGTTCGGACTGCTCTTCAGGCACTGACGACGACATCGAAGTAGATGTTGATGTCACCTATATCAGGCGTGATGCAACGCTCGATGAGCTCAAGATAATAAACACGGCTATCCAGAGCTACAACGACACATATCTCAAGAGCGAGCCCCTGACTCCAAACTGGACTCTCATCTTTTTGAAACTGGTGAGCAAGGGCTACCTTCCAGGCGGCGATTCAAGCCTAAAAACCGACGGCTGGGGAGACAATTATGTTCCTGATCCGACGGGTCAAACACCTGTCGTTTCGATCACATCTTCCAATGTGGACTACGGGGACAGCGGCTCCGGCGGAGGCTCCGTAAAAGGCAAAGGTGGAAAGGGCGGAAAAGGCAAGGGTAAAGGCGGTAAAGGCAAGGGTAAAGGAAAATAACAAACAGGCCATGACCTGAAATTGGTGTTGCCTGGCAAGTGCCTGAATGTCCGCATCCCGAAGCCTTCAATATTTATTAAATATATGATAGCGACATTGACGAAAGCTATAGGAACTCTGTTTCAAGTTTTAAAATCCGCCTTCGTTTTTGTTTCGAAACCTTAGATATGCAGGGTAAAGAAAAAACACTCAATCAGGAAAACGAAACCCGCAACGCTGGAACAAAGAATCTCTGTTTCCCTGCCGGGCAAAGCGGCATTGTTGCGCTCATGGACAGGGATATGGTGTTTGTTGCTGATGTCCGCTGCAAAGCCGATGGCATATTCATACATAAAGCCATTGAGCAGCGTATAAGCCGCAAAGAAGAGGGAAACGAACCTGAACCGGAAGAGCTGATCCAGGCCATGGAGCTGGCCCTTGAAAAGGGCGGATTTTCCGGAAAGGATCTGATCATTTCCCTTCCTGGATCCTACTTCTCCCTCGATATCGTTTCCTTCCCTCCTTTGAAAAGAAAGCCTCTCGAAGAGCTTATAAACCGAAAGGTCTTGAAGTCCGGAATCCAGGAAACAGGGCAGGATGCCTGGTGCTACGAGGTGATCGAGGAAAAACACGGCGGTACTGACAAGGGAACAAAAGTCCTTACCGCCAGGATATCGGCATCAAAGATCGAAAGGCTCCATGCCGCGCTCGAAGAAAAGAAGATCAGGCCGGCGGCTCTCACCATGCCGGCGGCCGGGATCATCTCCACAATCAGGCATGCATTTCCGGATACGTTTCACGGTCCGGTTCTGGCGATCGAGGTCTCAGCAACCGGAGCCGGATTATCGCTCTTCGAAAACAAAGTGCTCAGGCAGATCAGGCACACAAAAAAGGATGTGCTCGCCGAGACGGCAAACTTCAAACAGATCCTCGATATTGAGGTCAAGCGCACCCACTCCTTTTACAAGGAAAGGTTCAAGGGAAAAAACATCGAAGGGGTTGTACTTAGTTCCTGTTAAAACAAGTCGTATTTCTGTTGTAACGATAGAGTGGCAATATC
>CAZIUL010000050.1:0-30313 GCA_964542475.1 uncultured Phycisphaerales bacterium
TCTCGATCACCTTTGGCAATCCGGCGTTTATAGGAAACCTGGATCCGGAAGGAGAAAAACAGGTTATTCTTCAGATACCAATCGACCCCGCGCTGTCCGGTCTCATCTTCTACAGCGCCTTCATGATGTACGACCAGGCCGCGCCCAAGTGCGTGAGAACCATATCGAACCCGGAGGAGATCGAGATCATATAAAGATCGCGTCACCACAATAACCGGGATCGACAATGGAGGGCGTCGCTCCGTCGACGCCGGAATGGAGGGCGTCGCTTTGTCGACGCCGGAATGGAGGGCGTCGCTTTGTCGGCGCCGGAATGGAGGGCGTCGCTTTGTCGGCGCCGGATGAGAAGAGGCGGCAAGAGACTGCCGCCCTCCAGACGAAACGGTACATACCGCTTGAACATTGGAGGGCGCCGCTCCGTCGGCGCCGTAGTTTACCCTGAATATTGCGATGTCCGTCGCCTTCCGGGGCATGGTTTTCAGCACAATGTCAATGGATTCCCTGAACAGCGGTTCTGCTTCAGAGTGCCGGTCCTGCATTTTGATCGCATTGGCCAGGCTGTGCATGGAGGAGAGCGTGTGCGGATGATCCTCGCCCCTTACTCGGCGGCTGGCCTCGAGCGCCATGCGCTGTAACGTTTCCGCTCGTGATCGATGCCAAGCCTGTTCAGGGCGCTGTACACGATGGTGAACAGCTTCCTCCATCCGTCCTGATCACCTTCGGAAATGCTCCTGAGGAGCATTGTGACATCTTTTGGGGGATCGGGCATGAGTGGCAATTCCCTTTTCGAGAAAGGAAACAAGCGGAACGTTCATTATCCCGATTTCGGGAAAATGAGAAGTACAGTCCCGAAACAGTTTTCTCGCAATGCACCATATCATATAATTAGCGGCCAAGGTCGCTCAATAGCGCCGGTCCCGGTGTCGATGGAAATGCTGTCCCACCCCTCGCCGCGGGTGATGTTCATGAAACCCTTGCCGGTCACAATGATCGTGTCCTCTGACTTGGTTCCTGTGATGGAAGGGTTCCAGGCAAGTGCCTGGTCCGCGGCGATCACATCGTCGTTACCCGGTGTTGCTATCAGGTCGCGGCCCTGGTACCCGGTGGGCCCGCCCTGGTGATGCTTTTGCCATTCGTCCTTGTACCCCGCCTTTTCGTAGGCGTCCTCAATCTTTTCGAAGACCTCGCCAAGGGTGCTGCCCGGCTTGGAAGCGCTGATCGCGGCGGCATCGATCCCTGCCACCGCCTCGTGTCGCCTGTCGAGCTCCCTGGGAATGGAACTGCGGTAAAGAAAGCGTGTGAGGTTGGCGATCAATCCATGGCGTTCCGCGCACAGTACAAGCATGGCGCGGTCATGGAAAGGGGTTTCCTTGGGCAGGGGATGCCGGTAACGGTCGATGCGGTCCTCGGCTGCAACAAGGATAACGGACGGCCTGAGCTTCCGCCTGAGGCAGGAAGCCGCGATTATCGCCTCGATCTCGAACTCCTTGAAACCAGGGCCTATGGAGCGCACCGCCTCCATGAGCGCAATAGAAGCGTCGTAACCCACGGCCCGGTATCGCTCTATCTCATCCGGAAGAAGCGGATTCCTCAGCTTCCAGAATCCGTCGGGAAGCGGTTCGACCCCCTGTTCCCGGGTATCCGCGGCCGCCTTGCCGGATCCGATCCGCTTTTCAATCACAGCTCTTCTGGCCGCGCCATCGAACCAGGGAAACTCCAACACCTCATACCCGAGCTCACCGATCTTCTCCTCGTCAAGGCGAGGCGCTTCGATATGGTCCGCCAGCACGAACCTCTCTCCGCCGGCGCCCAGCAGGATTGAGACGCAGCCGGTCTCCGTGAAAAGCGGAACGTGGTTCAGCCCTCCGCATGTCAGCCAGGCAAAGTTGGCCCGCTTCGTGAGCAGCACGAAGTCGTACCCCATCTTCCGCATGTATTCGCGCACCCTTTCCTCTTTCGCTGCGTTTTCTTTTTTGAGCACCTCAACCTCCTGAACAGGGACCGGTGTTGTCACGCTTTGTGGCTGCTAATGCATATCATGGAAGGAATTCGGTGTCAACCGATACCGGGCCGTGCCGGGAGCGCTGCAAACAGGATCCTGTAAAAACGCGCCGGAGTGCGAAGGAACTGCTCTGAGTTCTGAGTTCTGGAAAAACGCGTGGTGACCGATCAGTGATCAATCAATCACATCTTGGTCCAGGACGCATCGATTCCTCCGTCCTGGTCAACGCCTCCTCCGATCAGAAACAGGTCGATGTTCCCGGGTATTTCCAGCAGCTCCATTGTCAGCCTGGTGCCGGTCTGATCGACTTTGGCCTTGAAATAGGGGGGAGGGTTCGGATCGTTGAAAAATATGCTCAGCACCGGGATGCCGCCGCTCAAGACAATGACCCCCGCGGTTTCCAGGTCATCCAGGATGCCGTCCTTGTCCTCGAGCACGAACGAATAGTCTAAATGACCAGAGCCGCCGCCCGGGGAAGGGATCTTCGTAAGGCATACATCCGGGATATGGTTATAGGCCAGCTTGAACGTATGAAAGCTACGGCCCTCGACCAGGTAGTCGAACGTCTTGTCCGAATTCAAGGTTATGCCGCCGGTATCCTCGTAGTTCATGGAGGAGGTGGTCTTGAAAACGTCGATTTTCCTGAAATATCCGGCGCCCGACTCATGAAGATCGTAGCTGACGTTCTGCGAGGAGCTGTCTGTGTTGATGGTCACGATGGAGAGGCTCTTTTCCTCCTCGTTGATGAATGCCGCCGTCAAGAGAGAGCTCGTACCGCCGGAAGCTTCCACACGCACGGAGCCTGGCTTGATGTGCTGGTGATAGTGCTTCAGCGCGTAGAATATGGGGTATGGATTTCCGTACTTGTCGATCGACGTCTCAGCGCCGCCGAGTGTCCACTGAAAGGTCATGCTGCTGTCCGCGAGAACATAGGAGTAATAATGGTTTCTCATGGATCCGAGAGCCCAGTCCATGGTAGACGAATCGAGCGGTGATGTCCCCACCTCGGTCGCCCACGAAGACACCCCCTTGCCCTGGGTGTAGTCGCGCACGGCTCCCAGAATCGTCGGGCTCATGTTGTGCCAGGTATGGTAGGACACGGCAACCGCGCGATCGAATACAACCGGGTTCAGAAGGGAGGGCTCGCAATAACTTACCAGCGGGCCCGGCTCGTTGACATCCCCCACGATAACCTTGATGTCGCCCAGGCCAAAGCTGTCAAGACAGCCAAGAACGACCTCGGTTACATTGCTGAGTTCCTGTGGGGAAAAGTAGTTGTATATGCCGATGTTTGGCTCGTTCTGGATGTTGAGCACGGTGATGTTGGCGTCGTAGTTGTCGCGTGCGTAGATGATATAGCTCGCAATCATCTCACCGAACTCCGGATAAAGGTGCTCGGGTATGATGCGGTACTGGCCTGCTCCCGGATTTTCGACCAACCAGTCCGGCACATCGAAGATGCCCAGCATGCATTCGATGTCCGCCTGCCCCAGCTTCTGGAGAAGCACGAAATCTTCGTGCGAGCATTTATAGTCCTTGAACCCTGACCAGTTCATGTCGTTGGGATCGTTGTTGTCGTTGCTGGGCTCCCACCAGCTGATCGCGCTCCGGAGCCTGATGTGGGTGACGTCTATATCGTTGATTATCATGTCTATCACCTTGGGGTCCCAACTGGAACCGGTGATGAAACCGTACGCGTTGCCCCCTGTTCCATCCATGGTCTGGTGCCGCACGGACAGGTCGACATCGACCATGGTCTGGGCGAGGGTCATTGAAGGTAAGATGAAGAACACCGATAAAACCGTTAATACCAACATTGCATTTGGCCTGTTCCTCATGCAAAAATGCATATAGATTCTCCTCCTGAAGCGTGTTTATATCTCGTGAAACGACCCGTGGATCGGGAAAGGCGTTGAAATATATAGTAAGCAAATCCTTGCTGTCGCTTTTTGTGTTTTTCTACTATTCTGTATCCTATATTTATTTATTAATCGGTTAAAAACAAATGTCCACCCTGGAAAATATTAAAATAAACTAAACTGATAATCATGAATATGTGTTGAATAAAAAATAATCCATAGGAGGGGCGCCGATGGCAACAGCAATCAAGCGAGTGCCCGGTAGACTGACATGATGAGCGCGTTTCTCGCAACAGCATACCACTGCGTATGCGCTGCCCAGGAAAAAGCGGGCGCCATGTTCGCCAAAGGAAGCGGGTCCACCTTGGCCACGGATGAGATTGTAGATCATCTCACGCGGTACAGCCCGCAGCTTCCCGACCAGGCGACTCTTTTCAAAGCTCTTGCGGCACTGGCTGCCGGGGTGTTGATAACCGTGATTCTTGGACGCTTCCGGAAAAAAACGGGCTCTGCCCGGATCTGGAGGAGGCAGGCCCTTGATACACTGGGCATCGCAACGTTTGTCGGCTGCGGCCTCTTCGTTTTCACGCATCTTTGTCCCATGCTCCTGGAGAAGCCGAGGTCGTTTTCCAGGGAGGTGTTTACCAGCGGCAAGGAGTTCCCGTTCGAGCGTTTTTTACGGGATGCGCAGGCAGGGCTCCCTGAAAAAACAGGGATCCTGCTCATCAACTGCCGCGACATGAGGCAGGCCGAGTGGGCGAACTATTTTCTCTACCCGAGAACCACCATACTGAGGAGCTACTCTTACGTGTCCGTTGATGATCCGCGGAAGTTCTTGAGTGGCGAAGCAGTCGAGCAGCTCCGGTCCATTGGCGTGGAGTGGGTACTGGATCTTAAACCCGAGGCCTGGAACAAAGGCACGGACGCGGCGCTCATCAGCCTAGATTTCCCATAGGAGTCATCGGTTCATGCTGTGGATTATAGGACTGTTCGCAATGCTGGCTGTCACCGGGTTCCTCCTTCAGGAGCTCGTCGCTGGAAAGGGCGGCGTCCCTTTGGCGGAAAAAGCGTGCGCAGCCCCGGCGCTCGGCGCGGCTGTGATCGGCTCTTCTCTCGTGCTGTGCCTGATCCTGCTGGACCGGTTCGCCGCGTTCCTCTTGTTCGCCATCCCGGCTGTTCTTCTGTTCGCCTGGCTGGGGCGCAAGCTGTTTTTGAGGGACAAAACGCCCGATCCGGCCGGGGCTCATTCCGCCCCGCATGTCAGCGCCGCGGATGCGTGCTTTGTCGCGTTGGCCGCGGCCTTCGCCGCGCTCATGCTGGCGATAGCGTTCACCGTGGGGGCGGGCGGGGATTACATATCCATCTGGGCGTTCAAGGCGCTGGTGCTCTCTGAAAACAGCTCCATCAGGATTCCCGAGTTCCTGGACGAAAAACATTACCACCACCACAAGGACTACCCCCTCCTCTTTCCGTGCATCCAGGCTGTACTGTACCGCGTCTCGGGCCAGGTGCTCGACAGGTCCGCCAAGCTTCTATACCCGATGCTGCTCTGGTCCTCTTCGCTCGCGCTCTATTTTCATCTCAAAAGAAAAAACGGCCTTACCGCCGGCCTGGTCGGGGGCGGGCTCTGCCTGTTCACCCCCGCGATCTGCGGGCATCACCCCGGTGTTTGCTCGGCTTACATGGACATCCCCCTGGGGTGCTTTGTGATGCTGGCCTTCATCTCCTGCCGAGCCTGGCTGGACAAAGGAAAGCGCTCGGACGCGTTTGTGGGAGGATTGTTTCTGACGGCCGCATGCATGACCAAGAACGAGGGGGCCGCGGCTGCCGCGCTCGCGGTTTTGATCCTGGCCGCGTACGGCTTGCGCCGCGGGTTCAAAGGGGCCGCACCAGGCCTTCTCACGCTCGTGCTCCCACTGGCGATTGTTGGAGGCGCGTGGTTCGCTTTCAGGTCCGGTCTGTCAGCAGGCGGAAGCGACTACATTGCACTCTTCCTTGAATCCACGCTGATCGACAACATCTCCCGGGTTCCGGCCGTTGCAATCCGCTTTCTGCTGGAGTTCATTCATTTCGAGCGCTGGGGATTCCTGTGGATCCTTCTTGCGGCAACCGCCCCCTTATGGGTAAAAAAAGGCGGCGTTCCGGCAGGGATTTTCCTGGCGGGTATACTGCTCATTCACATGGCAGCGATCGTTGTATCACCGCTCGACCTCGGCTACCAGCTGGCTTCTGCCGCTGCACGCCTGCCGGGCCAGATCGCGCCGCTCGCCGCCTTGTGCGTGGGAATCGGATTCGGATTACACGAGAATTTTAAGGAACACGCTGTTGAGTAAAAAAATGTTCATCCCCTGTGTTTTGATGCTGGCTATTGTCGCGTCATCCTGCGGCGGAGAAAAAACCACCACACAAACCGAGATAAAAACCGAACCCAAACCCAAGTGGCCTGTAGCTGAGTACGTGGACGTGGACCTCGAATCCGTTCCAGGAAAGCCCGTGGTTCTGATGAAAACATCCATGGGTGACATCCGCATCGAGCTCGACAAGAAGAAGGCGCCGATCACCGTGAAGAACTTCCTGTCCTACATGAAAGGGGGCCACTACAACGGTACCATCTTCCACAGGGTCATGTCCGGCTTCATGATCCAGGGCGGCGGCTACAAAGCAGACGTGTACGAAAAAGCCAATCCCGTCGAAAAGCTCACAAAGCCCGCCATAAAGAACGAAGCGGACAACGGCCTGAAAAACCTCGATGGTACCATTGCCATGGCAAGGCGTCCGGCAAAAGACAGCGCAACCGCACAGTTCTTCATCAATGTCAAGGACAACACCGGTCTTGACCACAGGGGAGAATCCCATTTCGGATATGCTGTTTTCGGAAAGGTGATCGAAGGAATGGATGTGGTGGATGAGATAAAAAACACACCAACCGAACAGGCTTCACGCAGGTTCCAGGACCTCCCCAAGGAGCCTGTGGAGATCATTTCCGTTGCACTGGAAGAGTAACGGCAACCTTTTTTATAAATCCAGGTAACACATGAATAAGCAGACCGTGGACGCAGGATAAGAACCTGATGGAAACAAAGATAACACGACGCGGCTTCCTGGCCACTGCAACAACAATGGCGGTTCTCCCGGCTTGGCCTCCGAGGCTTCTGTCCGGCGATAAAACAAGCCGGCCCAACATCCTGTTCCTGCTTGTCGACGACCTGCGTTACAACGCGCTGGGCTGTGTCGGCCACTCCATCATCAAGACCCCGGCAATCGACAGTCTTGCCGCGAATGGAGTGCGTTTCCAAAATGCCTTCGTAACGACTTCAATCTGCGCGGCCAGCAGAGCCTCCATTTTGAAGGGCCTGTATGAGAGAACTCACGGCTATACATTCGGCACACCGCCTATCAGGAAGGCTCACACTTCAAGGAGTTATCCTGCGCTTATGCGTGAAGCGGGCTATCGCACCGGTTTCATCGGCAAGTATGGAGTCGCGACCGAAGGAAGCAAGGAGTCCGAACTGTTCGACTTTTTCAAACCGCATGGAGGCAATCCTTACTTCAAGAAACAACCGGATGGAACAACGCGGCACGAAACCGAGTTGGCCGGCGACCGGGCGATTGAATTCCTGGACAGCAATCCAAACAAGCATCCGTTTTGCCTGTCGATCGGTTTTAATGCTGTGCATGCGGAAGACGGAGACAAGAGGAACCATTTTCCGTGGCCCAAAGCGGTTGATGGAATGTACGAAAACGGTGAAATCCCGGCCCCAAGGCTGTCCGACCCGGCCATCTTCGAGAACCAGCCTGAGTTTCTGAAGAAATCCTTGAACCGTCAGCGCTATTTCTGGCGGTGGGATACTCCGGAAAAATACCAGAAAAACATAAGAGCATATTTTCGAATGATTAGCGGTGTCGACCGTGTGATTGGCCGTATCGGGGAACATCTTGAAAAACTCGACCTTGCCCACAATACAATCATTATCTTCATGAGTGACAACGGATATTACATGGGTAATCGCGGTTTTGCCGGGAAATGGTCGCATTACGAAGATTCACTCCGAATCCCGCTTGTCATCTATGATCCCCGCTTGCAAAAAGCGGGGCGCGGTATAGTGAAGAATGAGATGGCTCTCAATATCGATTTGCCTGCTACGATGCTCGAATTTGCCGGAATCGAGGTGCCGATACACTACCAGGGCCGCAGCCTCAAACCGTTGATATATGGGAAAAGCACCCCCGGCTGGAGAAAAGATTTTTTCTGCGAACACCTGATGAGTAACGATTCCATCCCTAAATGGGAAGGTGTCCGAGGGGAACGTTACGTTTATGCCCGTTATTTCGAGCAGAAACCGGTCTACGAGTTTCTTCACGATCTGCGGTCTGATCCCGACCAACTCGCAAATCTTGCCTCGAACCCGGAATACGAGGCCATACTCGCAAAGATGAGCAAGCGTTGTGATGAATTGAAAGAACAATACGGAAAAGTCGAACCTGGTGGTTCGCATGACGACAAATAGCTGCGCTGTTTCATGAAGATGGTTCGCGCCGATATGCGGCGGCGTTGGCAATTCAGGAGGCAGGCAGTCTTGTGCTGCTCGTACGTTCCCGGTATTCATGATATTTGATTGCCATCTCTCCCGCTTTTGTTGATGATGTGGGGGACAATCCGTGAGGGCGGACTTTTGAAACGGATGGTTCCCGGCGGTGTTTGCAACTCTTGGTATAAAGGACGCGTTGGACCATGAACTGCGTTGTATGCAAAGAGCCCATGGTGGTTCTGGAGCTGGACCAGGTTGAAATCGATTACTGCCTCGACTGCGGCGGGATCTGGCTCGACGCCGGAGAGCTCGAGGCGCTCCTGGAAAACCACGAAGAGGCCGAACGCGTTTTGAAGGAAACCGCGGCGGCCGGCCAAGTGAAAAAAGGCCGAAGGAAATGCCCGATCTGCGACAAACGCATGGAGATCGTCACGACTGATACAAAGGAAACGGTACAGATCGATCGCTGCCGCAAAAACCACGGCCTGTGGTTCGACCGTGGCGAACTGGAGGAGGTGATACGGTCATTCAAGGAGGGTAAAAACGAAAAGGTAATACGCCTGCTTCAAGACATGTTCAAGCAGGCCCCTGAACAGGAAGGAAGGTGAATATGTACTACTGGCTGATTATCCCGGCTGTTCTGGTGTTGATCGCCCTTTTTCTGATCGGGATGTACAACGCCCTGGTCAGGCTGCGGAACCAGGTCAAAAACGCATGGTCTCAGATAGACGTGCAGCTGAAGCGGCGGCATGACCTGATCCCAAACCTGCTGGAAACCGTAAAGGGGTACATGAAACACGAGCGCGAAACCCTCGAAAACATAACCGACGCGCGCAGCCGCGCCATGGGCGCCCAATCCGTGGGGGACAAGGCCAAGGCCGAGAGCGCGTTGAGCGGCGCCATGAGCAACTTCTTCCTGGTGGTGGAAAACTACCCCGACCTCAAGGCTAATCAAAACTTTCTGGCGCTGCAGGAAGAGCTGACCTCAACGGAAAACAAGATCGCTTTCTCGCGCCAGGCCTACAACGACCAGGTCCTGTTCTTCAACAACAAGATCCAGATGTTTCCTTCCAACATCATTGCCGGCATGTTCAACTTCCAGCTTTCCGAGTTCTTCGAGCTGGAAGACGTGAAGGAGCGCATCGTACCCAAGGTCGATTTCTCATAAAAAGACGCGTCCGCCTCGCAGGGGAGGTTCGCTTCCCCTCGAAGGATGGCACACATCACAAAAAAAGGGGCCTTCAGGCTATGTGGGAACTGATACGTCTGAACAGAAGAAAGTCGATCCTTCTCTTTATCCTCATGGGGGGCTTTCTCATGCTCCTCGGATTCGGGATCGGCACATACGCGGCCCCTAACCAGGGCGGCTGGGTGGGCTTGGGCCTGGCCGTGGCTGTCTGGGCCGTGTGGTCCCTTGTGAGTTATTTTGCAGGGGATTCGATCCTGCTGCGCACCAGCGGCGCCCGCGAGGTATCCCCTGACGTTCATCCGCAGCTCTTCAACGTGGTTGAGGAGATGAAGATCGCGTCCGGCCTACCGGCCATGCCGCGGGTTTACATCATCAAAGCGCGCGCTCCCAACGCCTTTGCCATGGGGCGCAAACCCGAAAAGGCTGCCGTTGCCGTCACGGCGGGGCTGCTTTCCCAGCTGAACAGGGACGAGCTGCAGGGGGTGATCGCCCATGAAGTTTCCCATATCAAAAACCGCGACATCATGTTCATGACGTTTGCCGGCATCATGCTGGGAAGCATCGTGCTCATCTCGCACATCTTTTTGCGGTCTCTCTGGTTTTCGGGGGGTTCGTCGAGGCGATACAGTTCTTCCAAGAGCGGAGGAGGAGGCGGACAGGCACAGGTCATTATCATGCTGGTTGTGATCGCCGTTGCCATCCTCGCCCCCATCATGGCCCAGCTGCTCTATTTCGCAATCTCGCGAAAAAGAGAATACCTCGCTGACGCCTCGGCTGCAAGGTTCACGCGCTACCCCGAGGGGTTGGCCTCGGCCCTGGAAAAGATTTCCAACAACAAGCTGGATCTTAGCAAAGCCAACAAGGTAACAGCGCCCATGTATATCGCGAATCCCCTCAAAAAGAAGGGCAAGCAGCTCTCCAACCTGAGCAGCACCCACCCTCCCCTCAAGGAAAGGATCCGGATCTTGCGCACCATGTCCGGCGGTGCAAACTACCTGCAATATCAAGCTGCATTCGCCGACGTCAAGGGAAAAGGGTCATCAATCATCCCAAAGTCGGGCATCGAGGAAGCGGCCCCGGTCCCCATCCGCAAGCGGTTCTCCGGGCGGGCAGAAAAAAGAACCGATTCAAAAACCCGGCAGAGGAACGCCGGGGATTTGATCCGGGCGGTGAACGGATTCGCGTTCATGCTCTGTGCGTCCTGCGGGCTAAAAATCAAAACCCCGCCGGACATGAAAAAAACATCCTTCGCCTGCCCTCGATGCAAAAAAAAGGTCAAGGTGCCGACCGCCGAGATGGCGACCGCGGCTGCTGTGCTTGAAGGGCTGGAAACCGCAAAACAGGAAACAAAAGGAGCTGCGAAACAGCCGCTGACCTATCATCGCAAGGACCCGGGATGGGAATCGTTTTCATGTTCCTGCGGAAAGGTGCTGCAGATTTCCCCTGTCTTCGAGGGGAGCAATATCACATGCAGCCAATGCAAAAAAAAGATCCGGGTTACTTCCTGAGATCGGCGATCTGGCGCAGGGTTTCGTCGCGGCCGGCTTTGTGCGCCTCCAGCGATTCCTTTTCGCGATTCACCACCTCTTCAGGAGCCCGGTCAGTGAACTTCGGATTGTTCAGCTTCTGCTCCGCGATCCGGATCCGGGCCTCGATCTTCTCGAGCTTCTTCTCGTGGCGACTTATCTCTTTTTCGATATCGATGACTCCGGCCAGGGAAGCGTAAACCGTCAGGCCGGACAGGACCTCCACAGCGGACTGGGGAGGCTTTTTCACGCCGGTCCCAACCTCGACCATGGTGCAGTTGGTGATGTCTGCGATCAGACTCTCGTGCCTGCGCACTCCCCTGGCCGTGTCTTTGTCGTCGGTTTCGATGTAAACCATCAGCCCACGGCTGTTTTGGATCTGGGCGGATCCACGGATGTTCCGGATCCCCCTGATGACCTCCTGGGCCTCGCGCATCTCGCGCTCGACATCCGGATCGATCAGGCTGTCATCCGCCTCCGGCCAAGGGGCCTGCATGATGTACTCCCCGGACTCAAAACCCGAGCCGGTGAGAGACCTGTCCTTCATGCGCGCATTCAGAAGATGCCAGATCTCTTCCGTTATGAAGGGACAAACCGGATGGAGCAGCCTGAGACTTCTGTCCAGCACATGTGATAGCACCCTTCCGGCAACCGCTGCGTCCGCTGTGGCCTCGCTCCCTTGCTGTAACCTGAACTTGGTCAGCTCCACTGTCCATGCGCAGAACTCGTTCCACACGAAATCCCTTATTATCTGTGCGAAGTTGCAGAACTTGAAGTTATCGAGCTCGGCAGTGGCATCGCGGATGACCGTGTTCAGTCGCGAAAGGATCCACCGGTCCTGAAACGCGAGGTCGGAGCGCTCCAGCGCCTTGTGGGAGGCATCACCCGGCGGCTCGGTTTCTTTGCGTTCCGGTTCCAGGTTCATCAGGCAGAAACGGGCCGCGTTCCATACCTTGTTGCAGAAGAGCTGCCCTTCCTTGAACCGCTCCGGCCATATTCTCAGGTCCTGGCCCTCCGTTGTCATGGTTACCAGGGTGAACCTGACCGCGTCCGCACCGAATCCGCTCCACTCCTTGCCGTCTATGTCAACACCGCCCCCGATCATCACGAGCGGATCGATGCCGTTTCCCAGCGACTTGGACATGCGCCTGCCGATCTTGTCCAGTATGGTGCCGTGGATGTAAACATGCGAGAAAGGCTCGTTTTTCAGGAAGTGCTCCCCCATCATGACCATCCGCGCCACCCATAGCGCGATGATGCCGCGGTCCGTCACCAGGAGGCCGCCCGGGTAGAAAAAGCGAAGGTCTTCCGTGTCATCCGGCCAGCCCATTGTGGCGAAAGGCCAAAGCTGCGACGAAAACCAGGTGTCGAGTACATCCGGATCCCAGGTCAGGTTCTCTGAGCCGCACTTGGTACACGATGTGGGATTCTCGTGCTCGCAGATCTTTTCCCCGCATGAATCACAGGTCCATACAGGTATACGATGCCCCCACCATATCTGCCGGGATATGCACCAGTCAGGCGTGGTGTCCAGCCACTGGCGGTAGGTCTTGGTCCAGCGCGCGGGGTGCAGCTTCACCCGCCCTTCGAGCTCAGCCTTTCTGGCAAGCTCGACAAACGGCGCCATCTTCACGAACCACTGGTCCGACAGAAACGGCTCGATTATGTCGTTGGATCTGTAGCAGTGCGCCACTTCGTGGCTGTACGCTTCGGTTTTCTCAATCAGCCCCTTGGCCTCTAGATCTTCAACGATCTTCGGTCTTGCCTCGAGCCTGTCCATGCCCTGGTACGGCCCCGCGTTCTCGTTGAGTGTTCCGTCCGCATTGAGAATGTTCACAAAAGGCAGGTCGTGGCGCTTGCCTATCTCAAAATCGTTCTGATCGTGCGCAGGAGTCACCTTCAGGCAGCCTGTGCCTTCCTCGCGCTTCACGTAGTCGTCAGCGATCACAGGGATGGACCTGTCCAGAAGCGGAAGAACCACCTTTTTCCCCGAAAGATGCCTGAACCGGTGGTCCTCCGGATGAACCGCCACCGCGGTATCGCCGAGCATTGTCTCGGGCCGGGTCGTGGCGATTGTCACATGAGAGCCGGGTTCTCCCTCCACCGGATACCTGATATGCCAGAAATGCGTGTTGATGAGCTTGTACTCCAGCTCGTCGTTGGACAAAGCCGTGCCGAGGGTGCAAGACCAGTTTACTAGCCTTTTGCCGCGGTAAATGAGCCCTTCCTTGTACAGCTGGACGAACACATGCCTTACCGCCCGAGATATCATCTCGTCCATGGTGAACCGGGTTCTGGACCAGTCGCAGCTTGCCCCGAGCTTCTTGAGCTGTTTGAATATGGTTCCGCCGTGCGTCTCCTTCCACTCCCATATGCGATCGAGAAGCGCCTCACGGCCCATATCGTGCCGTGTCTTTTTCTCGTTAATCCAAATGCTCTTTTCCACCACGGCCTGGGTTGCAACACCGGCGTGATCAGTGCCCGGCAACCAGAGCGCCTCGTACCCCTGCATCCGCTTGAAACGCGTGACCAGATCCTGCAGCGTGTTGTTCAGGGCATGCCCCATGTGCAAAACGCCTGTCACGTTCGGAAGCGGAATCACGATCGTGTGCGACTCTTTGTTCTCGCCGGGGCTGCAGCGGAAAAGATCCGCGTCTTCCCACATGGCATAGATTCTGTCTTCCACGGATTGAGGGTCATAGGTTGTGGGCAACTCTGTCATTCTTCACTCCATTTGAATTTAGATATCCGATCGCCTGACTTCATTGAAATCAAGCAGCTTATCCCTTAGAATTAAAAAGGCTCATTTTACCGCTTCCATGCTAAAGGTATAAGTTCCTTTTTCCCTTTTCACGAATAACGGGGGCAGAATGAATACAATCGACGTGAAAACTCCTGAACGCTGCACATTTGTAGACATCACCGCCCAGGTGCGCGAGGCTGTTCTTGATCTCGGCATGGAAAACGGAACAATCCAGATCTTTGTGCCGCACACGACCGCCGGAATAACAATCAATGAAAAGGCGGACCCGAACGTTGCCGTCGACATCCTCAACCGGCTCGAATTTCTTGTCCCATACGGGGCGGGCTACAGCCATGCGGAAGGCAACTCTGACGCGCACATCAAGACCTTGCTGACCGGATCTTCGGTTCTACTGCCGGTTGAAAAAGGAAACCTCGTTCTTGGAACATGGCAGGCTGTTTTTTTCGCGGAGTTCGACGGCCCAAGGAACAGGAAAGTAGTGGTGAACCCCGTGTGCAAATGATGCTTCACGTTTTTCAAAAAACAGCTTGATATTCACACCTCCAAAGTGAACTATACCAATACAGAAATGGTATAGAATCATGAAGATCAATCTAAACAAGCAGTCAGCCCAGGGCCTGTCAAGGCAGGTCTATGACAGGATCCGCGAACTCATCCTGTCAGGAGAGCTGAAACCGGGGGACAAGCTTCCTTCTACGAGGTTGCTCTCAAAGGAGTTACAGATAAACCGGATTACGGTATCACAAGGCTATAGCAGGCTCTCGTCAGAGGGACTGGTGCGTTCCGATATTGGAAGCGGAACTTATGTGGCTTACAATCCAGCAAAAAACCAGGGCGGATTGGACCAGTCCACTTATAATCCAATATTTTTCAGGGGCATGCATTATCTCAAGCATGCCAGCCGCGGGGACAGCCTTTTCAGCGGCTTGTCTCCTGGTATGCTGAACTTTTCATCCCTGGTCCCTGACGAGCGGCTTTTTCCAGTGGACAGCTTCCGGGAATGCCTGAACCACGTGGTTTCCCGGGATGGCCCAAAGCTTCTCCAGTATTGCGGAACAATGGGCTACCCGCCGTTGAGGGAGCTCATTGTCGAGCGGATGAAGCTGACCGGGGTCAGCGCCTCAGTGGATGAGGTGCTAATGGTAAACGGCTCCCAGCAGGGCCTGGATCTTGTTCTGAGGAGCTTTCTGTCCCCTGGAGACAGGGTTGCCTTGGCTCTTCCCACTTATCACAACATATTCCCGGTCATGGGATACCTGCTTGCTGAAGCGTCACCCGTGCCCATGACCGGCGGCGGTCCGGATCTCGAAAAGCTGAAGGAGGCCGTCAGGGACAAGTCGGTGCGCCTCATATACACCATGCCGGACTTTCAAAACCCGACAGGGATAACCAGCAGCAGCGAGCATAGAAGCAGCATGTACGACATCGCGAGCAAAGCCAACCTCCCCGTTCTGGAGGACGCTTTCGAAAAAGACCTGGCGCTGGACAGCGATGTTCCTCGCCCCATAAAGGCCCTGGACAAGGACGGAAGGGTCATCTATTTGAGCACCTTTTCAAAAAGCCTGTTTCCCGGGCTTCGCACGGGCTGGCTGATCGCCGGGCGGGAGACCATCGAAACACTGGCCGCGCTCAAGAAAGCATCGGACCTGGAAAACAGCGCCCTTCTGCAGGGAGCGGTCCACGAGTTCTGTGTGCGCGGCTTTTATGACGCGCATCTAAACAAGATCAAAGAGGTTATCAGGGAACGCATGGATGCCGCCTGCGAAGCGTTGGAGCTCTACATGCCCGAAGGCGCCTCATGGAACATGCCCAGGGGCGGTTATGTGCTCTGGATTGGGCTGCCCCGGGGAGCCTCATCGGAAAGGGTGTTCGCGTCGGCAAAGAAGAAAGGGGTGCTCGTGTCGCCCGGCACTCTGTTCAGCCTTCAGGGAAACGATCCAGGGGGTGTTCGCCTCTCCCTGAGCCGTACCGATGTGAAAGCTGTCAGGGAAGGAATAAAAACACTCGGCCGCGTTGTTTCAGACGAACTGAAGCGCGGCGATACGGAATCAGCCCCTGCAACCCAGACTCCCCAGCACCTATGATCGGGCGGAACCTGCAGGAGCAGATAGGAACGCAAAACACAGGAGAACTGTCATGAGCAGCGATCAGATGAGACTGAATGTGGGCCTTGCAGAGATGTTAAAAGGCGGAGTGATCATGGATGTGACCACGCCTGAACAGGCAAAGATAGCGGAGGATGCGGGCGCGGCCGCTGTGATGGCGCTCGAGCGTGTCCCCGCTGACATCCGAAAGGAAGGAGGGGTGGCCAGGATGGCTGCCATCGACGTGATAGATGAGATCATGAAGAAGGTAAGCATTCCGGTCATGGCCAAGTGTCGGATCGGGCACTTCGCGGAAGCTCAGATTCTCGAGTCGCTTGGAGTCGATTTCGTGGATGAAAGCGAGGTCCTGACCCCGGCCGACGAAAGCTTCCACGTCGACAAGTTCGCCTTCAAGGTGCCGTTCGTTTGCGGATGCCGCAACCTCGGAGAAGCGCTAAGAAGGATCGGTGAAGGCGCGGCCATGATCAGGACCAAGGGCGAGGCCGGTTCAGGCAACATCGTGGAAGCCGTGCGCCACATGCGCTGTGTCACCTCCGGCATAAAAAGGCTGACAACGCTGGGAGACGAAGAGCTGATGACAGAGGCAAAGGAGCTCGGCGCACCTTACGACCTGGTCAGGATGGTTGGAAAAGAAGGAAAGCTCCCGGTCCCCAACTTCGCTGCCGGAGGCATCGCAACACCAGCCGACGCCTCCCTCATGATGCAGCTTGGGGCTGAATCGGTTTTCGTTGGATCAGGCATCTTCAAGTCTGAAGACCCTGAATCGCGGGCAAAGGCAATCGTGAAAGCCACAACCCACTACAAGGATCCCGCTGTGCTGCTCCAGATCTCCAAGGAGCTTAAGGCTGCCATGCCGGGCCTCGAGATTTCGAAACTGAATAAAGATGAACTCCTCCAGACACGCGGATGGTAACAGCAGGGGCGGTATCGGAATCCTTGCACTGCAGGGAGGCTTCCACGCGCACGGCAGAATGCTCGACAGCCTGGGCGCGGCCTGGAAGCCGGTCCTTGGGCCCGGCGATCTGAAAGGGCTGGACGGGCTGATCATACCAGGCGGAGAATCCACGGTGCTGCTCAAGCTTCTCGAAAACGATCTCAAGAAAGAAATAATGAACTTCGGCGGCAATGGCGGTGTGATATACGGGACCTGCGCGGGCGCGCTCCTTCTCGCCCGGATGGCGTTGAACCCAAGGCAGCCCGGCCTCGGCCTGCTCGATGCGGTCATGGTCAGGAACGGCTACGGCAGGCAGATCCACAGCTTTGTTGCAAGGCGCGGCGATGGCGGTTTAGAAGCGGAAGACGGTAGCGTTCCCAGGGAGATGATCTTTATCAGGGCCCCGCTGTTCGAGGAGGTCGGCGATAATGTGCGCGTTCTCGCGAAGCTGAAGGGCGAGCCTATTTACGTACAAGAGGGCAACATCCTTGCAACCACATTTCATCCGGAGCTGGGCAGGGACACGGCGGTCCACGCCAGGTTCCTGAAGATGGCGGAAATGTTCGGGGTTCGGTGAATATAAGAGGCGGCAAGGGACTGCCGCCCTCCAGGGCGCGGACGGTTCGCGAACCGCCCCATCGGACAACGGAATGTTTACGTTCATCGCTCTTCCTTTTGCCGTTTGATCGCGTATATTATGGATCATCAACCGTCATCCCGGCGGTCAGAGGCCGGGCGGCACAGAAGAAACATCTTCATTAGGAGATCAGGAGAATGAGACTAGCGATCCGTGCCTTTCTCATCGCCTTTTTCGGTGTCATGAAAAGATGGAAGATCGTCATCTTTCTCTTCCTATTCAACCTGCTTTTCTCGGTGTTCCTGGCCGCTCCGATCATCAGGAGCCTTGTCGATGATGTCAGCCGCTTCCATGGACTGCCCGCATTCCTGGACCGTTTTAATCCGGAGCTGTACAGCGACTTCATCAACAACCACCAGGCGGTTCTGAAAAACTTCGTACTCGGGGCAGGCGTCGGGGGAATCCTGTACTACCTGGTTTTCAATGTTCTTTCAGGAGGGATGATCGCGATCCTGGCGGATCCGAAAGAAAAAACAACAATGAAAACCTTTCTCGGCGCCTCCGGCCGCTTTGCTTTCAGGTTCACACGGCTCCTCTTCTACTACTGCATTCTGCTGACATGCGTGGCCCTGGTGAACCACGGCCTGGACAGGTGCCTTATTTGGTTCGCGGAGAACCTGATGGAGGGAGGTGCGGCAGCCGGCACTCTGGGATGGCTCTTTTTCACGAAGAACCTGATCATGCTGCTGCTGCTCGTCTTCGCGATTGTATCGTTCAACTATGCCAAGACCGAGGCAGTGGTGCGCGAGAGGCATTTCATGGGCGGTTGCATGCTGAGTGGCGTGGGTTTCACCCTTGCCCACCCTGTCGTCACCGGGTTTTTCATCATTTTATCCACCGCCTTGCTGGCTGCGGTGGCAGCCGGGTACTTCGTGCTTTCGCGCTGGATTGATCCGAGCGCATCCTACCGCTTCCTCGACAGCATCGGCGGGATCACCGTCTCGGGCGCGGTCCTGTACGTCATCCTCGCCCAGTTCATCCAGATGCTTGTTCAGGCCGCCATCCTGTTCCGTCACACCGGGCAGGTCTACATCTTCAAGTATCTGACGGTTCAAGCGGGCAACCCCGATCCGGAGCTTGCCAATCCCGACCCGTTCTCTCCGTTCATAACGGACAGACCCTACGCCGGACCGCCCAGAAACAAGACCAATTCCGATTTGGAGGGCAAGATCAATGTATAACCGAAGCGCCCTTGTTCTCTTTGCAGTCCTCGTCACAGCCGCCCTTCTCTACACAGGCAAAACCGGTTTCACACAGGAGGAAAACACGGCGCAGAAAAAGGAAAGCCGGGTATCCGAGAACGTCGAATCAGATCCGTACGATGATGGAACCGCGGGCAGCGGCACCGGGAAAGCGCCGAAAGAAAAACCTGTTGTACACTACGTCATCAATGCCTCTCTGATTCCGGTGGAATGGAAGATCGACGGAAAGGCAAAGATCACCTTCGTGAACCGTACCGGCCACTCAACCGATCGGCTGCTTTTCCAGCTATATCCCAACGCCTATTCGAACTCCGCGTCGCTCGGTGCTGCCGGCATCCCGGTCTCGCGTGAAGAGGTCGTGAAAAACGGAGCATCCGGGCTCGGGTACATGAACATACTTGATGTGCGAACAGAGGACGGGAGCCCGTTTCCAAAGCCTCCCTCAATAGAAGGCACACTCATGGAGGTTTATCTTCCCGCTCCGCTCGAGCCGGGCGCGGAAGTTGCCGTCGAAATCACCTTCGCTGTCAAGCTCCCCGATCGAACCCTGGGACCAATAGGCTTCAAAGGCCGCCATGCTGACGCGGCCCAGTGGTATCCCAAGATCGGCCTGCTCACCGACGACGGGTGGAAATTGCAGCGCCCGGAGCTTCCTCAATACTTCGCGTCCCCTTTCGGAAACTGCGATGTAACGCTCTCCATCCCGTCGAACTTCGTACTCGACGCCGCCGGTAAACTCGTTGAGAGCCACGAGGAAAACTCGACACTGAAAAAACGCTACGAAGCCATGAATGTGCTCGATTTCGCCTGGACAGCGGACCCTCTTTACGTTCCCGAGAAAAACATCTACAAGGGAGTCGAAATCGTTGTGCTTGCCCAGCCGTTCATGCAAGGCAAGGTTCCGGGCCTCATCAGCACCGCCAAGAAATGCATCGACTGGTTCGAGGAGTCGGTTTTGCCGTATCCTTACGAACGGCTCGTCATATCAACAACCCCTTACGGCGAGGGATGCTCAACAGGGCGTCCCATGCTTTTGAGCGTCCCTCAGAACTTCCCGACAACCTGCATGTTCCTCGTCGAAGAAACACTCAACCCCGAGGGCGACCTGATCCGCGAAATGTGCGGGCACCTTTTCCGCTGCCTCGTTCCCGGCCGTGACAGGCCCGCCTCCGAACTGAACGACGGCCTTTCCTTTCACATGCAGCTCGAGATGATGCGCACATGCTTCGATCCTGAAAAACCATCGCGCGCGCTCGGCCATCTCGAACACAAGATACTTTCGCGCCTCCTGGACAAGGGCTTCGGCTTGTACGCCATGGATGAAAACCGGCCTTCTCCGGACATGTGTCCCTTGAGCGCCTGCTCCATGCCGCGTTTCCTGAACCTGACATCATTCATGGGCTTCATGGACAGCCCCTTTCCTCAACCAAGAGGATCAACGCTTCTCGGGTACAGGCTTCCCGACATGCGCCGACCCGGATTCATCCCGGAGCTTCATGCTGATATCAAGAATGAGCATTTTAGATCCCGGAACGCTTTGATGAATGCGGATCCGGAAGCTAACCGGCATCTTCCACACGGCGGAATTCCCGCCTCCGGAGTGGTGCTTGCGCTGAAAACCCTCGAAAACCGTATCGGGCCGGACAAGATGAAACAGCTGTTCAAGGCTTACGCGGGCAGCCACATTTTCAGCCACACAACCGTGGATGACTTCCTTTTGAATGTTATGGAGGTGGCCGGCCGGGAGAACGCGGAGATGATGGACCTGCTCCTGCATAACAACGGGGTTCTCGACTATTCCATCGATTCGGCCACATGCCGGAAGGTTGTGGAGCCCAAGGGGTTCGTTACAAAAACATCGGGGCCCGACGGAATCAAGGAAAACTTCGAACCCATCGAAGACAGCAGCGGGCAAATGTTCAACAGAGCGCGATGGGAAGATATAATCTGGTTCGGCAATGATGAAGAGGAGGCGCGCCCGGAAACGGATACTGTCGATGAACCGATCCACACATATCAGTGGCAAGTTGTTGTGGGAAACCGGGGCGATGTCACCCTGCCGGTGACGATCCTCTTAAAATTCGATGGTAAAATTGCCGAAGAGAGGGAATGGAACGGCAAAGGCGGCGTTCTGTGTCTTGGCGGAGAAGGGCCATCCAGGCTCATCTCCGCGGAAGTGGACCCGGGAGGTGTGTACGCATCGGATATCAACAGGCTGAACAACAAACGTTCGGTGCGGTTCAAAGATAAGGAAACGCTTTTCCTCGCGGGGTGGTCGCACTTCTGGCTGCAGAACTATCTGAACGGATGGGCTTTCTTCAACTGATACATCTCATCATATGCCGGAAACAATGAAGGTCGCGGCTCTTGAAGATCCAAGGCAGTCGGCCGGCGCGCTGAAGCGTGACCCGGTGGGCGCCGCTTACCTGCTTGCCGACCTTCAAGAGCCATACTTCGAGCACACGCGCTGGTTCGGCGCTATCAGCAGCCAAGGGGAAATCCGGACCGTGCTCATGCTTTACACTGCACTGAAAACCCCTGCGCTTCTGACGTTCGGTGAAGAGGATGGGATCGTTGAGATCGTGAAGCAAAAAGAGGCCGAACTCCCGCCGGCATGCACAGCCATGATATGGCCGGGGCACGAACAATCGATCGAAAAGATCTATTACCCGTCGAACAAACGGCGTATGATCAGGATGGGCCTCGGCAGAGACGATTTCAGGCCGTGTGACACGGGCATGGGTGCAGAGCCTCTTCGGGAAAACGACCTTCCCGACCTGTTGAAGCTTATGGAACATTACCCCGGCAACTACTTCGAGGAAGCAATGTTCAGGGACGGGCTCTACTTTGGAATACGGGTGGAAGGAAAGCTCGTGTCGGCAGGAGGAGTCCACACGGTATCCCCGGACCACGGCGTGGCTGCAATCGGCAACATTGTCACGCACACACGGTCACGCAGGAACGGCTTTGCTTCGGCCTGCACCTCGGTGCTGATCGGATCGCTGTTCGATCAGGTTGAAAACATCGCCCTTAATGTCGAAGCGTCGAACACCGCCGCGGTTCAATGCTACAAGCGGTTGGGTTTTTCGTCGCATCTCAGCTACAACGAAGCTTTTTACCGCAAAAGGAATCCCAGATGAATTTCAAGCGGTTCGTGTCTGCAACAATCCTGGTGGCTGCTCTTACCGGATGCGGCGACACATCCACCCCCAACATAGTTCTTTTCACCATTGACACGCTCAGGGCGGACCGGCTTGGATGCTATGGAAACGACATGTGGGACGAAAGCCCGAGTCCGACGATCGACAGGCTGGCTTCCGAGGGCGTTCTGTTCGAGCAATGCTACACGCCGCGCGGTCAGACCTATCCATCCATCGCATCCATGCTGACGGGCAAGTATCCAATCGCCCACGCGGTGCGGGAAAACGGGGAATGGTTGCCTGAGAAGCACACATCCTTCATCCAGCACCTGGATATGAAACGTTATGCAACAGCCGGCTATGTATCCAACCTGACCAAGGAGCAGAACCCGTTCAACCCGAGCGGATCGGAACCAAACTGGTGGACTCGCGGGCTGAACGAATACGGTGACGGGTACGGGGGAAACTTCGCCGCTGAAACGAAAATGGCTCCCATCGAGAACCAGTGGGCATGGGACGAGAGAACGGAAAAGCAGGCTATCGATTGGATCGAACGGTTCGATGCCGGCGCCGGAGAGCCTTTTTTCCTGTGGGCTCATTTCTATGACCCGCACAAGCCTTACCTTCCGCACTCATCTTGCCCTGATTACTATCCTGAATACGAGGGGCCGCTTGAGCCCGAAACAGCCGTTGACATGACCGGCAAGCCGGTTGACAGGGTTTCTGAGTACATAAATGAGGCCACGCGGGAGGGCCGCCCATTGAGCAAGGCAGATCACAAAAAGGTTCTGGCGCTATACGACGCTTCGCTCTTTGGAGTGGACCAGCGCCTCGATCGCATCCTGTCCAATCTCGAAAAGAAAGGCATGCTGGAGAACACCTGGATACTGTTCACGACCGATCACGGAGAGGAGATGGGCGACCACAACTGCTACTACTATCATGGAGCCTCCATTTACAACTCGGTGCTCCGGCTTCCCTTGATAGTTACAGGCCCGGGCGTGAGCACCCCGCGCCGCATCAGGTGCGCGGTCCAAAACGTGGACATCTCACCGACCATTCTCGAACTTGCGGGTTCCCGCGTCCCCTCGGAAACGGGAGGCGTATCGCTGCTCGATGTGATCCACGGAAAAAAGGATGAGATCGGGCGAGATTTTGTCGTGGCTGAATGGCAGCACTGGATCTACTCCATTTCAGAGGGCGGTTACAAGTACATCTGGAACCCGAGAGGCGCGCTTCCGGTGAAGCCCCCCTATATCAAATCAGGAGGCCACTTCGAGTATGGATGGGAAGAGCTCTACCGGGTCGACGCCGACCCGGGAGAGAAGGAGAACATCAGAAAGGGCAACGATGAAACCGTTCGCAGCCTTGGGAAAAAGCTGCAGCGGTGGCTGACGCAGGATGGACACGATCCGGAAGGGAAACGCTCGAAAGCAACCAAGGAAAGCAACGAGGCGATGCGTGCACTGGGATACACGGGAGCGGATACGGAAAGAGTACGGGGCGTCAAGTTCAAGCGGAGGAAACGCTGACAGCAATCCGCTCCATTGCGCAAATGGTTCAAAGGATGTCCATGTCCCCGAGAGTGTAGTACCAGTTCTTCCTCGCGTACTCCAGGTCCAGGTCATCCCTGTAAAACCGTCCAACCAGGCTGAACGGGCTTTTTTCGGCCTTGAATCCCATCCCCTTCGCCAGATCGAATTGACGGCTGGATTCGGCAAACCAGAACTCGATCCTTTTCTGCTCGTTATCGCGGGCAAAGCGCGTTACGAAGCGAAGAAGTTCCGCTACGGTTCCGTCATCATCCGGATGAGTAAGAATTTCGTTCACTGCCAATATCGGATGGTTCTGCCATCCCGGGCGGATCACGCAATAGCCGCTCAAACACCCCGACGAATCCAGGGCAGCGAAAACCCTGTAGGGAATCCACGAACAAGCAAAATACCTCCACTGAAGGTATGTGGAATCACGCCAGGTGGCCATGGGGTAGAGGGGCAGGAGCTCCTTCCAAAAGGCATCGAACCGTTCATCGAACCCTTGTACTTCTTCGATGCTCACTCCTGAACTGGAGCCGCCCCCTACGTCATCGTCGTTTTCAACCTGCCACAGGTTCCTGTACAGCGTGGACTGCGGCTTCCTGATCTCATGATACTTCAGCATCTTCACGCCGACACGATATGCCTTTTCATTTGGGAAGCCATATCCGAAGGCGGTTGTATCCGGCACGGCGATCTCCTTGAAATACTTCCGCGCGACGCGAAGAAAAATCCCCTCTTTTTTCAGCCCCTGCCGGTAGGAGGGGTCCAGAAAGGAGTCCACGCCAAGCCCCGCCACAACCTTTTCTCCTCGCAAATTCACAAAAAAGGGAAGGCAGCAGTACTGACATATAACATTGCCGTATTCATCGAACGCCAGCACTATCTGATTGCCTGCCGGATTGTCGCAAAACTCCCATTGCCACTGCTCCAATGTTCTGGGCATATAGTCAGGAGTTGTCTCGGCAAACACCCTGTTAAAAGTATCGAGGATCTTCTCCTCGTCTCCAGGGCAATAATGGCGGATCTTATAATCCACGTGCACCACCTTTTGCCATCTCACACCCCCCCCCTTTTAATCCCTGCCAACAAACAACTAACAGTCCCGCAACAAACTTGCCCGAAGGTCGTCCAGCATGTTTTCCGCTGATAGGCGCATATCAACTAATATGAAACATTTTCGGCAAATTTCAAGATTTTCGTTTACATTAAAAGCAGCAGCTTATAAAATCTATTTTTTGTCACATTGTCTCTCTTTGTTAAGCTCAATTATACAGTATCGATATCCATTGCGGCGTGAAGTACATTCCCCCTTTTCCTGTCGCAGTCATCTTCCAACTATTGTACAGCAGTCTCTCTACTGTTTATTGATTTATAGGAGTAAAAATGGCTAAGTTTTGGACATCCCAGGAACTATCACTGATATTAACCAAGTCCAGCCCTCATGTACGTTATCTTTTGTGGGAGCTTTTTGTCAAAGACGAAGTCCCCAAGGAAAACCTGGAAAGCAAACCTGTCGCCCTGGCAATTGTCCAACGGCTTTGCAGGAGCAAAGGCAAGGATTCTCTTGTCTTGAGCCAAGACAACGGAAACGGCGCTCACTACATGCTGAATCCGGACTACCTTGAAGATTTCAAAAACCTGCTTTCAAGAGACATCGCCCCGGAAAAACCCAAGCCGAAACCCAAAAAGCCAAAGCCCGTCATCAACGGAATCGTGTCCACAAAAATACCTGATACCGCTTCCGGCAATGCTGGAACCCGCGGCCGGAACAAGCGGGCCGGCGGATCACGCAAAAGGAAGGAAGCGGCCGATTCAGAGCTGGATCTGCCTTTGAGCGACAAAACCGATCTCCAGTTCTGGTTCGAATTCATCCGAAAGATCAACACAAAATCCGGAATCGAGCTGACCATTGTTTCCAACGGTGAATCAGCCTCCTTGAAGATTCCTTGAGGGTTAACCCGCATATTTCATCATCTTCTGCTGCGGCACCGTAACCTGTGTTGTGGCACCTCGCGACGAAGAGTATGAAATAAGAGGGTTAATCGAGACGGCCTATCTTTCGTTCGACAGCCTGAAGCATCTTGCCCGCCACAAGCATGTTTCTCACCTTCTCGATGTCATTGGAAAGCACGCGGTCTTTTTCCAGCGACGGAACAGCCTTTCGTAACTTGCGGTATGCTGCATCGACCCCGATGCCGGGTTTCAGCTCTCCCCTGTATTCAAGGCCCTGCCCCGCGCACAGAAACTCTATCGCCAGAACATACTCGGCGTTTTTCAGAATCCGTGATGCCTTGACCGCGGCCCAGGTTCCCATGCTGACATGATCCTCCTTGTTGGCGGATGTGGGAATCGAATCTACGCTTGCGGGATGTGCCAGAGTCTTGTTTTCAGAGACCAGAGAAGCTGCTGTCACCTGTGCGGTCATGTATCCGGCCTGAACTCCTTCCCGATCGGCCAGAAAAGCCGGCAGACCCGAAAGCTCCGGGTTGACAAGGTTTTCTATCCTTCGCTCGGAGATGCCTGCAAACTCCGCCAGTGCGATTCCCAGGTAGTCCATCGCGAGAGCAATGGGCTGTCCATGGAAGTTGCCTCCTGAAAGTATCTCCTCCTCGTCAGCGAAGATCAGCGGATTGTCCGTGGCGGAGTTGAACTCCACAACCAGGTGATCCTCAACATGGGACAGCGCGGCCCTCGACGCGCCGTGAACCTGGGGAACGCAGCGAAGACAATAGGGATCCTGGACCTTTTCGCAGTCCACGTGAGACGCCAGGATCCAGCTGTTCGCCAGAATCTTCCTCAGGTTGCGCGCGGACGCCTCCTGGTGAGGGAAGGGCCTTATGGATTGTATTCTGGGGTCGAACGCGGTGTTCGTGCCCTTGAGCGCCTCAACGCTCATAGCCGCGGCAATGTCCGCGTGGCGCATGAGGTTTTTGGCGCCGATCATGACAATCGCGGCCAGCGCGGTCATTACCTGGGTCCCGTTGATGAGAGCAAGCCCCTCTTTGGGCTGGAGGGTTACGGGCTGCAGCTCCGCTCTACGCATCGCAATACGGCCCGAGACCTTGTTGCCATTAAAAAGAGCCTCTCCCAGGCCCATGATGACCAACGCCATATGTGCAAGAGGGGCCAGGTCGCCCGATGCCCCGACAGACCCCTGGCTTGGCATGACCGGCAGAACGTTGCTGTTGAACATCCCCACAAGGGTTTCGATCAAAACCGGCCGTACACCGGAGTTGCCCTTGACAAGTGCGTTCGTACGCAGAAGAAGCACCACCTTGGAAACCATGGGATCCAACGGTTCACCAACGCCGGCGGCGTGGCTCAGGATCAGGTTTCGCTGAAGTTCGTTCAACTCATCGTTTGGGATCCTGACCGAGGAAAGCTTTCCAAATCCCGTGTTTACGCCATACACAACGTCATTCTGTTCTATTGCTTTTTCCACAACCGCCCTGGACAAGCGAACCTTATCCATTGATTCGTCGCTGATGGCTATCTTCAGCTTCGGATCATCGAGTACCCGTTGAATATCGCTGAGCCGGAGGTCTGAGCCTGTGAGAGTCAATGTGTTTGTCATGGTCTTTCTTACTTCCCTCTGAACCTTCCTTGCATTGATGCAGCAGAAAATGTCAAATAAGCATGGCTGGTATTTATCATCTAGTAATGAGAGTTTGTCAAACGCTCATTTTCATCTTCAACAGCTCGGTGGATTGACAGCCTCTTTTCCATCCTTGGAAACCCCATGTGCGGACTCTTGTCTTTTTTGATGTTCATCACCTTCTGTGCTGTCGAGGAGGATGAAACTTTCAAGCTTACCGCTGTTGCAGACATCGCCGGATGGATGGACGCGGGCGGTGCAGAAGCGCTTCTGCCGCCGATCCAACGCGGGCGCCTGGGCGACCTGTTCGACAACGATCCGTACTCAACCGTTTGTTGCGGTGAAAACGGAAGGGCCTCCTTCACATTCTCCTTCAAGCGGATAATGCCCGTGAAACAGATCGGGCTGCGCCTTGAAGGGGGCGGGGTATATCGCTGGCGCGCGGAGACATCAGGCCCCTTTCCCGCGGGAAGCCGGCCGGGGTTTACCGGTCTGTTCGACTGGCGATACACGAAAGGCTCGGGGCGCGATGCTGTACCTTTCCGTCGGGGAAAATCCGCAGCGCACCTCAGGATAGTCATCGAACGCCTGACAATGGGGCGGGAGATCGTGTTGAGCGAAATCGAGTTCTACACCGACCTGGATATCACAGAGATCCGACTGGAGCATCTTCCCGAATCGCCGAGACTCGGCCTGCCTTTCAGGATCGAGCCGGTTGCGATCGATCGCCTTGGCGGGCGACTCCCGCTGGATGAGGGTGTCGCCTGGAGCGTTCATCCCAAGGAGATGCTCAAAATAGATGGCTGTGTCTGCACGCCCAGGTATTCAGGAAAGGTCCGGCTTTGTGCCGCATTCGGGCCACTATCTTCCAGGGAGCACCTTCTTCATGTAACCCCGCTGGAACCCGCGCCCACGCAGCTCGAAGCTGTTCCTTATAAATCCAGCACCGCTGTTTTTTTCAAGGGCTGCGATCCAGCCTGCAGTGCATACGCTGTCTACGCGCGTTTGGAAGGCAAACCCCAAGCCGACACGCCGCAGCAGGTAAGCGGAAATGAGTTCTGCACATTGTTCGGGCTGCGGCCAGGAACAACATACTACCTGTCGGCAGCAGGAATGGACCGGAAAGGAAGCACAATCACCGCTCTGTCTGAAGAGATACGCATCCGGACCCTGCCGATTCAACAAGACCGCGGGCTTTTGCGCATAGCAAACATTGACATGCTGGTTCCGATCTATACCAGCGGTTACACCGATGAACAGGTCAACGCCATTGTCAAGGGATTCGAGCTTGCAAGGCTTTTCGTGTATCGAAACAGCCTTGCACGGCTGAACATTAACCCGGAATACCTGCGACTTTCCGGAAACCCTGTTTCCGGCGAAGCACCGGGCATGCTGGGTATCGAGGAAGATCTCATGAAACGCGGAATCCCGGTGAGCCGCTTCGGGGCCGTTCATGCGGTATCGAAAAAACTCACGCAAAACCGCAGCGGTCACATCTTCAAGAACGGTGCGGTCGGATCTTTCGGCACGACAGCCGGCGCGCCGTACCCCGGCTGTGATCCCGGCGTTGATTACAACGCATGCTGGACACTTGTCCACGAGTTCCAGCATACCCTGGATCTCATCTCATCGAATAACCCCGAATGCCCGCCTATTCTCAGTGGACACTTTCTTGAAAACTATCCTCTCCCAAAGGGTACGGTCTTCGACGCTGGAGATTTCTACGACGGCCAGGGGGAAATCCTGCGACGGTTTGAGGGGTACGAGTGCCTGCCGGGCCCATGGGTTAATTACATGGAAGTCATCGACTCTGACTCGGACGGCATGCCTGACAGCGACCCGCGTCTGCCGGGAGACGAGCATCGCAGCGGCTCAGATCAGGGAGCGGCTGACACGGACGGCGATGGCTCAGGGGACCTTGCCGAGTTCTGCGCGGGCCTGTATTCCGGCAGCGATCCGCTCAACCGGGATACTGACTGCGACAGCATCCCCGACAATGAGGATCCATATCCCCTTTCCAGCTTCAGCGGGCGCATCCCGTTCGGAAAACCGGAAACGAACGTTATCCCATCCGGACTGCTTTCGAACGATGTCTTTTTTTCCCCGCCAGGATCTTTTCTCCGCCTATCGATCCATTCGTCCTGGGACAGCTCCGGCGTTTATTTTGCATTCAGATCCGCTGAGGCGTTGCATGTCACGGTTCATATCGACGGCAGCGGTCACCTCGGCCGTTTCGAATCAGACAGAAGGGTACATTCCGCTAATGCGCTTTCCGGCGATGCACCACTGTCAGGTGACATCTACACGGAAAATGCTTCTCTCGAGCTGTCCTTTGGAGATCCAAGCGTTCATATGAACGGGACTACCGTACCGGGGGCAAAGGTGTGTTCAACCGAAAAAAACGGGATACGCACAACATGGGTTTTCATACCTGCGTCGCTTGGACCCGGAACACCCCGCTGCCACATAATAGAAACCGCTGAAACCGGCCGGGGCCTCACACTGAAAGAAGGCAGAATCCTGGGTTTAGCCTTTACCGCATCCCTGTTGTCAAAGCCTGAAAACGATAGAAACCTTGATGATGAAAACAGCTGTTTCCATATATTCGAGACCAACAGGTTTTATGATGCTGCATTGGTTGGAGAACTCTGATTCGTTGAAGGCTGTCCCTCTAACCCGCTTGTTTCATACTCTTCTGCTGCGGCACCTCGCGACGGAGAATGAAATATGCGGGTTAAAAAAGCGGGTTGATAAAAAACGACCAGGCACCGTTACGGTTACCTGACCGTTTTTCCCTTTCCTCCCATTATCCTCCCTCTTCCGCTTGTCCCGCTTCTCAGCGAACACTAGCGTTTTTTACGTGATACGAAAATCATCTGAGTCCTTATCTCCGTTGTTATCTTCTAGATTTATTGATAACGATTCACCGGCTGTTTCGTCAGGAATGTTGATTTTGAGCGTTCTTTCCTCCTGTACCACCAACTTATGAGCTCCCTCATTGACCTGCCAGGAGAACTGATACGGAGGACTTCCTGCCGATGCAGTTATTCGAAATTCTCTTCCTTCCTTTGGGGGATCAGGATCGGGATTAGTCAAATCAACCATTTTTTGTCTCCATTTCTTATAGCAGATAGCAGGTCGCTTTTTTCGGTTAAAGTGTATGGATTCTACAGTTTGTTTTACAAAAAGCTACTTGTTTTTGTCATTAATCTGATATTCATGAAAATGTTAAGCAATGTTAACCTTAATGCGTCAAAAATTACCCAGTTTTTGCATTCAATGCTGAAGTGATG
>CAZIUL010000051.1:0-30239 GCA_964542475.1 uncultured Phycisphaerales bacterium
TTTTTTAAAAAGCAATATTATACGTCACTGTATTTGTGGACTGAAGTACTAAGCCCGGCGTTGGAAGGAGTGCTCGCCCGACAAGCAGGTGAGGCGGGACGCGACGCGGCGACCCTTGAAGAGGTGGTTGCCGGGGCTAATGGATTGGAGGATCTGGCAACGCGTCTCATCTCAGAAAACCTTCTCTTCCTGGAGGACACCTCTCCCTCGGCGCGATGCCGGGCCTACGATTGGCTGGTGGCGAGGTGCCGGGCCCCCGAAGGGTACGATCCCTTGGATACAAGAACAAAAAGACGGGCCGCGTTAGAGCGTGCCCTTGACAGCACAGGTGAAGACACGCCGTGAAATCAAAAAAGAAAAAGAGTGCCCCTTCCCGGAGCCGTCGCTGGTTGAGACGCCTTGCTTATCTGTTTTCGGCCCTGGTTCTTATCATAATCCTGATTCGCTTCGGCGTGATACTGGCCTTGCCATCCATCATCGAGAGCACCGCTGAAGACTACGGCATGCACTGCTCCTACGAACGCCTCGACTTTTCCATGCTCACCGGAGACCTCGAACTCTGGAACCTGGTGATCGAACCCGGGGAGGACGGGGAATCGTTCATGGACATGGAGTACTGCCGAGCCGACTTGGCGGTTTCAGCCCTCTTCGCGGGACGCCTGGTGGTGAGGCGGCTCGAGGTGGACGGCATGGATCTTTTACTGGAGCGTGACCCGGACGGCACCCTTCCCATGCTGCGGCACTTTAAGAAAAAGACGGAGCCCGAGGAGGTGGAGCCCGAGGACGGGGAAGACGCTCCTTCGGAAGCGCTGGACCTCTCCCTTCCCCTGGAGATCAACGCCATACGGCTTCAACATGTCCACACACGGGTGCGGGACGCATCGGTTTCACCGCCCCTGGACGCCCGCTTCGACTTCAACCTCCGGATCTCCCACGTGGGCGCGCAGACGCGGCGCACGCGCTTCGAGCTCACCTTGACCTCTTCGCCCGTTTTGGATGCCTTCACCGTGGAAGGCACGGCATCGGCGTCGGAGAGCGAGCTCGACGCGACGCTCACCATGGAGGTACGCGGTTTTCATCCCCGCCACCTGCGAGGCTACCTGGCCCCTATGGGTCTGCAGCCTCGGGCGGAAGCCCTCTCCTTCAGCGCCGGCGCCCGGGTCCAGGCGCAGGTCGTGGAGGAGCGGCCCGACACGGCGCGGGCCTCTTTACAGGTCAGCGAAATCCGGGCATTGGCCGACGGGCAGGAAACCTTTGCCTTGCACCGTTTTCTCGTGGAAGCCGAGCACCTGGGCAGCAACGCGCCTGAGATCTCCCTTGTAAGCGTTGAAGGCGGCCGGGCAACGGCTTCCCGTGATGTCGAGGGTGTGTTGTGCGCCGCTGGTTTTGCGTTTCAAGGCAGTTCAGCTGAACCCGAAGCCGATCCGCTCTCGCCCTCTTCGTCTCCGGAAGAGCCCAAGGAGTTGACCTGGTCTATTCAAACCCTGGCGGTGCGGGATCTCCAGGCACGATTTCTTGACCAGGCGGTCTCCCCTGAGACGGTCCTCGCATTCCATCTCGATGAGCTGAAAGCACAGGCCTTGGATGCCACACCGGGCAGCCTGCCTGATCGCATGGCTTTGGATGCACGCCTCAACCTGCCCAATGTGGTGGAAGCTATCCGGATCCAAGGAGTGACCGCGCCCTTTGCGGCGCACAAGACCTTGGATCTGCAATTGTCCGCGGAAGGCATCGTACCCGAGGCCCTGGCGCCTTACCTGGAGGAAGCGGGGATCGAGTCCGCCTTGAAGAGCGGTTCTCTCGGATTTGCGCTCCATGCAGCCGTGGAGCAGGAAGTAGAGGGCCGGTTAGCAGCGGAGTTCCATCTCGATAACCTGCGCTTCATGGACGATGGCCGGGAGCTGCTCGGTCTGGACCGTATAGCCCTATCTGAACTGGAGATCGCTGCCGAATCCGGCCGCGTATCTGCAAAAAAGATAGAGCTGTCTGGCACGCGCTGCCGGGTGCAAATAGAGGGGAACGGGATGCTCAATGCGTTGGGTTTCCGCTTTCATGAGAAAGAATCGAAAGGAGCCGCACCACCGCTGCCGCTGGAGCTGGCGGATCTGGGATTCGAAATCACGGACTTCCAATGGGATCCCAACCCACATACCGAGGCCCCGACCCCTGCAAAAATCGAGGTGTGGTTGGAATGCCCGGACCTGATGGAGCGAATGACCCTTTCGGGGTCCCTCCTTGCCAAGAGCAATGCACTCTCACTGGATCTCGCCCTGGCAGGGGAAGGCATAACCGCGAAGGCGGCAATACCCTACCTGGCTGCCGCAGGTATCACTCCACTACTGGAAGACGGTCGATTGAACCTGGATCTCGATGGGGAGATCCTGCTTGAAGAAACCGGCTCGATCGCTTCCATTTCGATTACGGATCTCGCATTCGAGGACAGCGGGACGGAATGGGTGGATCTGGACGTTCTGCGGGTCACCAACGTGCGGGCGATGCCCGGTGCGACACGGATTGAAGCCGTGGAGATCGAACAGCCCAGGGCCCGCGTGCTGCGCGAGAGCGACGGGAGCATGGTAGCGGCAGGCTTCCGTTTTGGAATGCCCGCGGCCAAAACCGCTGAAGAAACGGCGCTGCCTCAACCTGAGACTGAAGCAGAACCTTCACCCGAAAAAGAGCCTTCACCCTTCAGCTTGGATAGGTTCCGCCTTAACGGCGCGGAACTCTTCTGGCTCGACCGAGCATTGACGCCCGCGGTGGAGACATCGGCCCAGCTATACTTTTCAATGGACAGTGTAGTGCTCGGAGCGGAAGCGGACCCCGCGTCTTTCCAAGCGGTGTTCCGCGTGCCGGATACCCTGGAACAACTTTCCGTGGAGGGAACCTTTTCCGCTTCCTCCGATCGCCAGGGAGCGGACTTGATCCTCCAAGCCCAGGGCCTGCGCGCCGGTCGCTTGGAACCATATTTTCCCGCGGGGACCCGGCTCACCTTAAAGGACGGACGCTTCGCGGCGAGGATCGAGGCGGAGGTCAACGCATTGGATGAGAGCGGCCAAAAAGCGAAACTGGCTATCCGCGACGTGGAATACCGCGACGGGGAAGAGGGATCTCCTTTCTTAAAGGCAGATGCGATCCAGGTGCTGGTTTCTCGGTTCGACCCTGAAGGAAAGGTCATCGCTGTGGAGGAGGTATCCCTGGCCGGGCTGGAATTGGATGTCCGAAGGAGCCCTGACAATGAAACCCGTCTTTTGGGCCTCGCGCTGCTCCCGACCGTTCCGAAACCCGACGAGGAGTCCGCCGTGGAAGCCGTCGAAACGGAAACGCCCGCCCTCCAGCCCAAGGCACCCCGGAGAGCGGCGGAAAGCCTGCCCCTGGTCACGCTGGAGAAGCTCGATCTCAACGTGGCCGAGATTTCATTCAAGGATGAAAGCGGGCCGGACGGGCCTTCCAACACCCGCGCGAATCTGCGCTTCTACAACCGGGAGCCGATCCGTCTGCTGGGAGAGGATCCTGAGGGCTTGCCCCCGACAAAGCTGGGCTTGCGCGTACAGATCGCTCCGGGCCTGGAGTCTTTCCTGCTCCTCATAGACACCCTTCCCTTTGCCCCGGAGCCCACCCTGCAGATCGAGGTCGAGGCGCAAGGCATCAACGGAAAGGATCTGATGGCACTCATGCCGGGCATGGCCGAGAAGATCGACGGCAGGGGACTGACGGACGGGCGCTTGCATGGGCGCCTGGAAGGCAGCGTAAATGTGAAGCGCCGCCACGCTATGGACTTCAACCTGTCCAAGGGTTTTGGACTGGAGCTTCTCCTGAAAGATTGGGAGTTCAAGAACGGCGCGGAAGGAAAGACGCTGATCGGCTTGGATGAGCTCCTTCTGGATGTGGCGCGCGTGGTGCCGGAAGCCCAAAAGGTGCACGTCCGTTCGCTGGAGATCGTGAAGCCCACGGCCGAAATCTCCAGCGAGAAGGACGGCCTCCATCTGCTGGGTCTGGTGATCAAGCCCCAGGAGGAGCCGGCGACAGATCCTGCTCCGGAAACGAAACCCCAAGCAGAGCCGGTGGCCGCGGAGCAGTCCAAGGAAGACATGCCGGAGCTCCGTGTGGACAAGATCTTCGTCACGGACATAGACTTCTCTTACCAGGACAACGCGGTCACCCCTCCGATGCGCCTGCCCCTCAACCAGTTGGATGTGGAGATCCGCGATTTCAACAGCCTGGCCTTGGTGGAGCCGCGTCCTTTTGGTTTCAATGTGCTTATAGGCGCGGATAAGGCGCCCCTGCCAAAGCGGTCGGGCTCCGGCGGTCTCTTTGGCACGCTGGGGGACGCCATCAACGGGCTCGCCGGCGGGGAAGAGGAGGAGGCGCTCGAAGAGCGCACTCTCTTCGAGGAGATTTCGCTGAGAGGCAAGTTGGCTGTGGTGCCCTCGCTGAACGGATGGGTCAAGGCCGGAGTGAGCGCCCTGGAACTGGCCAACTTCAGGGGCTCCGCCGAGGAAGCGGGGGTCATCCTGGACAAGGGCATCTTCGACACCGACCTGGATCTGCGCTTCAGGGAGGACGGCTCCCTGGATACGCAGGCCAATTTCACCTTCACGGACCTCAGCCTGTCCGAGCCTCCCGATGGCCCGATCTCGCAATACCTTCATCTCCCCGCGCCGCTGGATGTGGTAATCTTTCTTCTGCGCGACGAGGACGGCGCCATCAATGTGCCGTTCAACTTCGAGGTGAAGGCGGACGGAATCTCCGCGGGCAGCATAGCCGAGACGGCGATCACCACCTTCGGCACACTAGTGGCCAACGCCATCGCCAGCTCGCCCTTCCGCGTTGCGGGTACCCTGGGCGATCTGGTACCCTTGGGCGGTGAGGAGGTAGAGGAGGGGGAGCAGATATTGGCTGTCACATTTGATGCGGGGAATGTGCACCTCACCCGGTCCATGCGCCGAAGCATGCAGCGCCTGGTGGAGCAACTCAAAGACGAGGAAGAGACAGCGGTAACCTTGAGGCATTCGCTGGGCCAAGGCGACCTGAAGGTGGCGGCCAAGCACGCCAACCCAGGGAGGCAGGAATGCCTGGATCTCTCACACCGATTAAGGCAAAAGAGGAAGGAGATCGCCGGGGATCGCGCTCAATTGACGGCAAAGGCCCGGGTGGCCTTTGCCGCTGGAATGTATCAGAAGGGGATCAAAGCCACGAAAAGGATCCGAAACCTTGACCGGGAGGCTGGGATGACCGAGCAGGCATTGGACCGCGTGTTCGAGCTCCTGCGTCCCGGTGCGGAACGCCGGGCGGGTCGGCGGACGCAGGGAGCTTGTATCGCGATCGGGCAAGCACGGCTGGAGGCGGTGCGCCGGGAGTTGATGGAGAGCGGCATCCCCGATGCGGAGAACCGCATCCGCCTGACCCGGCCCAAGATCGATGAGAAACTTGCCCCGAGCGGGGGAAAGGTGCTGGCGTCAACCAGTAAAAGGAAGAAGTCCTAGCTCCAGGAGTGGGCTATCTTTCTTTCTTCTCTTCCGGCAGCACAAAGGGGGGAAGGCGCATTTTTTCGACCCCAGAAGTGTCCAGCCCTTTCACGGTACCTTTGGTCAGAAAATCCCTTTTGATGCGTTCGATGACCGGGCCGCCCACACCGTGCGCGCCGGGAACCACGAGGTGGAAGCTGTTCTTGAGGTGTTTTGCCGCTTCCGCTGCAAAACGGGGCGGAGTGACCGGATCGTGTGTGCCGGAAAGAAGCAGAACAGGCACATCCGATTTCACCGGCTTTCCATAATCCGAGGGAACATCGCCGCTGGGCCAGATCGCGGCGACTGCCATCTGCCGGCGCACGCGCCCGTCTCCGAGAAAGGTGTTCCGCGTCAAGCGTGAGATGGATTTCGGATCGATACGGGGGATGTCCTCGCTGCCGGTCACGCACAAGAGCATGCCGAAGTTGATGATGTTCTTGAGCCTGCGGAGGCTCATCATCCCCAGCTGGGCGAACGGCTCGTAATCCCCTTCATAGGCTTTTAACAGGCACAGCGGCACCTGGCGGTTTGTGTCGAGGTAGTACATCATGATCCGCAACGCCTCCGCGAAAACATCGCGCGTCAGCATGACGGCGACCCTTTCATTCGTGGCGGGATGCCGGATCATGACTTTTACCGGTTCAGCATCGAGTCGTTTGAGAATCGAACGGAACTTCCGTTTCAATCCCGGAAAGGCCCGGCAATATTCCGGATTCGCATCCACCTCTTCGAAGATCCTGTCGAGCCCTTCCTGCGCCGCGCTCGCATGGTAGAGCGGGTTCTTGAAGGCGATGGGCGCGACACCGTCGAGGATGGCGCTTCGCACGGTCTGCTGGTGCCTGCGAATATAGACCAGCGCGGCCCGGCTGCCGTATGAGCCGCCAATCAGGTTGATCTTGTCGTAACCCAGGGCGGTGCGCACCTCGTCAAGGTCATCCATGGCGACCGGCGTGGTGTACCTGGTGAGGTCGGCCTTTTTATCGAGTTCCTTCAGCGCGGCCTCGAACGGCTCCGGTTGAAAGATGGGGTCGAGATACCCCTGTAGATTGCCGTCGTTTCCGGGCAACCTCACCTGCAGCGGATTTGACCTTCCGGTCCCACGCTGGTCCACCAGGACGATGTCCCTTTTTTCACGCATCCAGGATTTGGCGAGCCCCTTGGCGCTTCCGGTAGCGGCCACTCCCGGCCCCCCTGCGAGCCAGAAAACCGGGTCGGGTTCGGGATCCGGCCCTGTTGCAGGCAGCACAACCAGGTTCAAGTCGATCATGCGGCCCTCGCAGGTTTCACGGTTCTCGTACACCTTGTACGTACCGAGCAGCACCTTCGATCCTGATGCCTGATCCTTGTGCTCGGTGAGATCGAGCCGCGATCCGGTCGCAGCCTCCTGGGCCGGCCCGGCGATGGGCCAAACAATCAAAACAAACAGAATCATCAAGATTGTGATTCGGCGAAACATCTTCATGGAATCAGTCATATTCATCATCGATACAATCCACTCTTCTTCCGGTTGTACAATCCAAGGATAATCCCAAGCAGCTTGCAGCAGGCGAAGAACAGCTTGTACATCACTTCTCCTTGTTTTTTTCTTGGATATCGATATTCATGCTGAGATATTCATACCGACCAGCCTCATTCCATTCCTGTTTATGACTATATTCCCTATAGATGAAATTGAACAGTGTTTCTTCTGTTGTGATCGGTTGGGTCGACCCCTCGGGTTGGGCTGGGGTGTTTTGTTTTTGGCCTGCTCATAGTACAATGACGGGCGCAGGCTGGATAGGCCTGAATGGCGCAAAAGGCGCAGTGCGGCATAGACATGGAGATGTACCGTGAAAACAAAAAAGATCGCGCGGACCCTGGCGACCCTGCTGGTTGCGGCAGCAGTGACAGCCGCAAGTGCAGCCGGACAGGAGCTGACATTCGAAAACCTCGATTTCGACGGGATTCTCAATGCCCGTATAGAAAAGGCGGACCTGGTGGAAAAGGTGGTTCTCATCCACCTGTGGGGCAGCACCTGACCGATCTCGGTGATGGAGGGTCCTCCACTCATGGCGTTTTACAAGGAAACGAAAAAAGCCCACCCGGCCTTTGAAATGATCGGGATCGAGGTTCAGTATTCGGGTACGGATGTGATCCGGGATCACATCGACTTCTACGGAATGAAATACCCCATTGCAGAAAGGGGATCCATCGACGGCTACACCGGTGTGGTGCTGCCGGTTGAGATCGTCTTCAATCACAAGGGCGAGCTCATCCTCCACAAGCGCATCTTCGACGACAAGGTCAGGCAGGTTATCCTCGAGGCTCTGGCAGCGGCTCCCCATCCGCTGCTTGGTGATAAGGAGTACAAGCACCTCGCCCGCGAAGCACAGTGGGTGAAAAGCAACAAAAACCTGGGCGAGGCCCTGGCCCGCGCGCGAACCATCTGGGCCGACCACGAGGCCGAGCCAACGCTGTGGGACGAAGCCTACACCTTGTTCTCGCGTTTGGACAACCATGCCGAGAGCCTGCTGTGCAATGCCGAGCTGACTGCCGAAGAAAACCCGGTGATCGGTGTCAGGGCTTACCGTGAAATCAACGAGATGTTCGCCGGGGACGAACGCGGCCTGCAGGCCAAGAAGGCCATGGAAGCCCTTGTTGAGCATAAAAACTTCAAGCGGGAGCATGACGCCTGGGTGATATGGGAAAAGGCGGCGCCCATCTACGAGAAGCACCGGCTGCGGATCACCGATCAAAATAGAATTCTTCTGGAAACAGTAAATACGCTATGCAGCGGATACCGCGGCACAGTGGCCGGCGACCTGGCAGTCAACCTGAAGCCGCAGCTCGTTGAGGCATTGAAGGCCCGTGACCCTTCCTTCACAGGCGACGGATGAAAGGAGACCGACGGATGAGCTGTGTGCGCGTACTGTCCCGCCTGCTTGCGTGGACGATCATGTTGTGGCTCCCCGCCCTCTGTCAGGGGCAGGAAAGGGGTACGCCGGCCCCGGATTTCAGTTACACCGGAATGGATGGCAAAGAGTATTGCCTTTCCGATCACAGGGGCAAGATCGTTGTGATCGATTTCTTTTCCTGCTGGTGGCTGGCCAGCTGCAACAACATCACCCACGTCGAGACGGTCCACAGAAAATATGCTGACAAAGGTGTCTTCGTGCTTGGCCTCGCCCGCGACGGCCTGACAAGGCTGGAGCAGTTCGTTGACGAGCGGCCCCTGGACGTGACCTACACGGTTGGCGTGTCGCAACAGGCTGACCGGGCATTCGGGGTGGGATACATCCCCCACATGTACATCATCGACCCGCTGGGCCGGATCTTCTGGCACGGCGAGCCCCGCGGCGGGCCCGACAGCCTGTACAAGCTCTGGTTAAGGCTTGACTGGGCCCTGGATGAACTGGTCGACATGTGGCCGCAGATGGAAAAGGAAGCCGCCTGTGAAGAGCTCGATCATGCCTGCACGCGCATTGAAGAAGCCGGCACGCCCTGCGAGCTGCACGAGGGCTACACCCTGCTCAAAAAGGTGCAGGCGAGGTTTGCGTCCCTTTTGGATATACAACAAAAAAGCGGCGATGTTCTAAAGCGGCTCGAAAAAGAAAAGGCCGATGCACTGGCGGAAGGGGGAAAGGTCTACACAAGGCTTTCAATGGCTGCCAAAGAGATAGAGCAACAGGTGATGGAGGGCGGGAGCATTTTTGCGCTGGAGACGGCTGAAAAGTGCATGGCCAAGCTCAACGAGATAGCCGAAAAAGCCGGGGCGCGCAGCCATCTGGCGGAGCGTATCGAGACCTTTGTCAACCACCTGGCGCAAAGCTATGAGGGCCCCGGTTTTTTGGGGGTCAGCTTTGACAACGGTTTCGAAGGCCGGGGCGCGGCACTGGCCCGGGTTCATCAGGGCACAGCCGCTGCGAAACACGGGCTCAGGGCCGGGGATGTAATCGTTGACATGGATGGTCGGGCCGTCACCGGATCCGAGGATGCCCATGCCGTCTTGGAAGGATATACACCTGGCCGGACGTTAGTGATCGGTGTCCGGCGCGCGGACTCGGACAAGCTTGAAAAGATAACGGTCGTGTTGGGCCGGCGGGTGCGCTAGAAGCCCGTTGAAAAAGTGCTTCGGAAGTGACGGCGAACAGTTACCAGAGGATTGAAATCCCGTGAAACATACAGCGCTGATCCTAATGGTGTTATTGGGGGCTGTAACCGGCGGCTGCGGACCCGAGACGGAAAAAAACAGTTCGCAACCGGAAGCTGTCAAGGCGCCTGGACGCAGGCCTAGCGTTCTCTTTTACGTTATTGATACGTGCAGAGCCGACAGGATGAGCCTTTATGGACACAACAGAAAAACCACCCCTTTTCTCGATTATCTCGCAAAAAAATCGGTCGTGTTCGAAAACTGTTTTTCTCAGGCGTCGTGGACCAAGCCGTCTGTCGGATCGATCCTCACATCCCGCTATCCTTCTGAAACAGGGTGCTTCGCGCTTTTTCAGCGAATGAGTTCCTCCTTCAGGACCTTCCCTGAGGTGCTCATGGAAAACGGCTATTTCACCAAAGGTGTTTCCGCGAATCCCATCATGGGCATGTTCTCCAACTTCTCCCAGGGTTTTACTGAGTTCACCGAATCTGCCAGGATCAATCATGCGGATCCGATTCGCTTTGCAAGCGGATCTGCAAAGCTACTCAATGATATTGTCTTTCCATGGCTGAACGAGACCGACCACTGGCCAATGCTCCTCTACATGTTCTCTGTTGATCCTCACGAAGAGTATGAGCCGGAACCTTTGTTCATGAACAGGTTCGCGAATCCGGACAGGATGGAGCAGTACCGCAAGGAGTGGCAATCCCTGTTAAAGACACGGCCCGATATTCCCGGCAACCGTGTTATCGAGCAGAACTTCATCGATGCCGGTGTCGAGACATCGCCCTTTATCAAGCATGGGCTTGATCTTTACGACGCTGATATTTGTGCAAACGATTATCAGCTCATGATGCTTTGGTCCCGGATCGAAGACGACGAATGGGGAGATGACATGATCGTTGTGATCACGTCAGACCATGGCGAGGAGTTTTATGAACACGGCGGAACATGTCATGGGTACAGCCTTTACAACGAGCTGTTGCACGTACCCCTCCTGATTTACGCGCCAAAGCTGCTCCCGCAAGGGATACGGATCAAGAACCCGGTACAATCCATCGACATCTACCCCACGCTTCTCGATCTGCTCGGTGTTGCATCCCCCGCAGAGACAAAAGGGAACAGCCTTTTGCCCCTGATCAATGGGCACGAGCAGTGGAAGGACAGGCCTGTTTTTTCGGAGAACAATGAAGATCCCATGTGCAGGGTGATGGGAGAGGGCGCAGGCGTGGCCAAGTCAATGATAACAGGGCAATGGAAGTTTATCATCAACTTCAAGCCGCCATCCAAAATGGAAAGGCCGAAGTACGAGCTTTACAACATAAAAGATGATCCGAAGGAGACAAACAATTTAGCCGGATCCCATTCAAAGCTTGTGTGTCAGTTCGAAAAACAGGTCATGAAATGGTCGTCTGAAAGCCTGGAAAGCCTGGAAACGGGCGAGCAGGTCATGAAAAAAAACTTAGATCCCGCAGTCATTGAACAGCTGGAAAAGCTGGGGTATTTGAGGTGAACAGAAGAGGATGAAACATGCGGGATAGACCCATAACCGGATATTTCGCTGATCTTGCTGAAATAAGACTTGCTTGTCTTGTACTCGGGAAGGTATGGGCCCTACAGACGGTTTGAGCATGCGCAAAACGTATATTTTTATGATCCTGGTTCTGAGCGGGTTATTCTGTTTTTCCTGCTCCTCGGTAAAGGAACAAAAAAAAGAACGGGTCTTCCTTCTCCACGGCATGGGAAGATCCACCATGTCCTTGCTGCTGCTGAAATCCCATCTGAAACACGCGGGATATCTGGCGGATAGCTATCCCTATAATGCGGCGAAAAAAGACTTGGATCAAATCACAAAAGAGTTTCTTGAGCATGTCATGGAAAACACGGGTGGGGAAATCTATCATCTGATAGGTCACTCACTGGGGAACATCATCATCCGAAACGGTTTCAAAAAGGGGTATCCTCCAGGGCTCGGCCGTATCGTGATGCTCGCCCCTCCCAACCAGCCCCAGGATGCGGCCCAGGCGGTTTCTGATAATCCCATCTTCAAGAAGATCACCGGTGACTGCGGACAGAAACTGGGTGATGTAAGCTTTTACAGCGAGTTGCCTGTTCCAGGGGTTGAGTTCGGAGTGATCGCAGGAGACGCAGGTCCGGAGTTCCTATTCGGCGAACCCAATGATTGTGTGGTGACCGTGGAAAGCACAAGACTCGAAGGGATGAAAGAACACCTGGTGCTTCATCGAACGCACACCTTTATCATGAACAGTTCCGATGCCAAGAATTGTTGCGTCAATTTCCTGAAGCACGGGGCTTTCAGGGAATGATCATTCTCCTTTTCCGCTGTTTTAAATTCGGGGGACATCTTACATAATTAGGTGTAGCGATTCGGTTGAATCAAGAATTAAGTAAGGTGTCCTCCGAATTTAGAATTAATTATTTCCTTCAGAGGAGTAAAACAGATGATGAGATTTTACAGATCGAGCCGAAGGCGCATGCCCTTCGCTTTCGTGTGCTGTTTTGTCATGACCGGTGTCCTGGGCGCTGCCGCTCAGGAAAACTCCTGGCCGCAGTTCCATGGCCCAAACCGCGACAACCTGTCTACTGAAACCGGGCTGCTGAAGAAATGGCCTGAGAACGGTCCCGACTTGCTCTGGACGGCAAAGAAGCTGGGATTCGGGTATTCGAGCGCATCGATTGCATCCGGAATGATATTCACCGCAGGAGATATCAAGAACAAGACGCTTGTAACAGCTTTGGACATGAAGGGCCGGATCATCTGGCAGGAACAGAACGGCGAGGCCTGGCTGGGATCCTACCCCGGTTCCCGCGGAACTCCGACCATAGACGGTGACCGTCTTTATCACGAAAACCCTCACGGTGATGTGGTTTGCATGGAAGCCAAAACCGGGAAAAAGATCTGGACGGTTAATATCCTCGAGAAATTCAAAGGAGTAAACCTCCCATGGGCGTTGTCAGAATCGCTTTTGATTGACGGTGATAACGTTATCTGTTGTCCGGGAGGCCCACAAACATGCATGGTCGCCCTGGACAAGCACACAGGCAAGATTGTTTGGAAGGCCCCCAGCGCGGGCGATAAGGCGGGTTATGCCTCACCGATTCTGGTTCATTTCCAGGGGCTCCGGATCATCATCACGCTCACCTCCGGAGCCATGATCGGAGTAGATGCCGATACGGGTGAATTGCTGTGGCGCGCCGAACACAAGCCCTACGCTGAAGAGAACGTTCTCATGCCGATCTATCACGACGGGCACATCTTCGCCAGCGGTGTATACGCCGGTTCCGTCAAGTGGAAGATCAATGTCAATGAAGGCAAAGCGTCAGTCGAGGAGGTGTGGAGCTCGAAAGATCTTGACAATCATCACGGCGGTGTCTTGTTGAAGGACGGCTATCTCTATGGCTCCAGCTGTGTCTACCACAAGGAACAGTGGATCTGCCTGGACTGGAAAACCGGCGAAAAAAAATACGTGGACAAAGGTAATGGCAAGGGGTCGCTCACCTACGCTGACGGGCTGTTATACACATTGAGCCGGGACCGTTTCGTAAGCCTCGTCAAGCCATCTCCAAACAGCCATGAAATCGTGAGCTCGTTTAAAATCCCCAAAGGCGGCAAGGGCATGAGCTGGGCTCACCCCGTTGTCTGCGGCGGACGGCTGTACATCCGGCATGGTGAATTCCTGTACGCCTATGATGTGGGGGCAAAGGATTCATAGCCCGCTTATTTCATCCTCTTCTGCTGCGGCATCTGTTTTCCAGAACTTCTGATCTCGTGCGTCAAATCGAGTATTGAGTTTTCTGATTGGCGTTTCCATGCACTTTGATTTTTGGTAAAAAAGGACTTTTATCCAAAGCTTCTATCCAGCGGCGTTCTTCTTGGGCGGTTATCGGGCAGCAGCACTTTCTGGAAGCGGAACGAAAGAGGTAGATGAATGAGGTACGCGGAGACAGGATTCAATCTGGAGATCGATCTCACCAGGGGAAACATCGAGAGGGTGGCAACGGACCCACGGCTCACAGAGCAGTATCTGGGAGGGCTGGGCACCAACGCCAAGCTCTTCTGGGACAGGGTTCCTCCTGAAACGGAGCCGTTCTCCGAAGAGAACCTGCTCATTTTCGGTACAGGTCTCTTGACCGGCACACCTGCACCAGGCTGCAACCGCACCGTGCTTTCAACCGTCTCTCCGCAAACCCGCCTGTTCGCTTTTTCGATGATGGGCGGATTCTGGGGGCCGGAGCTGAAGCACGCCGGCTATGACAAGCTGGTCATTCGCGGAAAATCCCCGGACCTGGCCTACCTGTGGATCCAGGACGACAAGGTGGAGATACGCGACGCCTCCCATTTCCGGGGTCTGGGCACGCTCGAGACGGCGGAGCTAATTCGCCAGGAGCTGGACGAGCCGAACGCCCAGATCGCCTCCATCGGTCTGGCCGGCGAAAACAGGGTCTTCTATGCCTCCGTCGAGCAGGGCCGATCCAGCGCGAGCCGTTTGGGCGCCGGCGCCGTCATGGGAGACAAGAACCTCAAGGCGATCGCGGTTCGCGGATCGAAAGACATCAACATCGCCCGACCGGAGGAGTTCATCGAGCTCTGCAACGAAGCGCTGCAGTACATACGAAAGCGAAATGAAAAGCCGATTCCAGGAGTCATGCCGATCCTGGCCGGGTTAGGATCGCCGCAGGAGATGGCCATCCACGACGAGAAGTGGCACACCGAGAGTTTCGCTTGGGGAAACGCCCGCACGCGCAGAAAGGGGTTCTGGACCGATGAGGTCCAGGAGCTGTGGACGAACACCATGGAGACCATGCGGACCCGTCTGCTGAGCTGTCACAACTGTCCCATGAAGTGCGGCGCGGCCATCTCCGTGGACACGAGACTCTGCTCCTACATGATGAAGTGCTTCTCCAAGCTGACCTACACCATGGGAGCCTTCTCCGACCTGGAGTTTGGCCTGCGCATCGCCCAGAAGGCCACGGAACACGGCCTGGACGCATTCACGGCCCCGCAGACCATGGCCTTTGCGGTCGAGCTCTACGAGGCCGGGATCCTGACCGACAAGGAGATGCCGGGCATGCCCGACGGCAACGAGGATCGGTTCTACTGGCTGTTGGACAAGATCGTCCGGCGTGAAGGAATCGGCGACATCCTGGCCAACGGCACCTATTGGGCGGCAGAGGAGATCGGCAACGGCGCGCAAGAGTACGCGCACAACAACATCAAGAAACACGAGCAGCTCCCGCTCAAGCTGGCGATGCTGAATCCCATCTACTTCCTCATGTACTCCACGGGTGAGAAGATCAACATCACCCAGATCGAAGGGAACTTCCCACAGGCGCCTTTCCCGAAGAGAGAGCAGCGGGAGGAGTTCTGTAAGGACTGGCCCCAGGTTCCCGACGAGAAGTTCAAGAAGTATTTCGTGGATTGGGAGATGCGCGGAGAGAACTCGATGCCACACTACCCGTCGATCGAAGCCACCTGCGACATCGTGAACTGGCAGGAGATGATGCACTACATCGACGACGCAACCGGGATGTGCGCCGGCCTGTCGTCGTTCCCCCTGAAACCGCCCTTCCACATTCACAACCTGCCGAAGCTGATCTCGGCGGGAGCCGGGCTCGACCTCGACAAGGACAGCTTGACGCACCTGACCAGGCGAAATCGGAACATCGTTCGCGCCAACAACCTCCGCAGGGGCATGACGCGCAAGGACGAAAAGCCCCCGGCAGACCACTGGAAGCACAGGTTCCCAGAGCTGGAAGAGCAGCTCATGGACAAGTACTACGAATTCAAGGGGTGGAACCGCGAGGGCATTCCCACCCGCAAGACCCTGCACGAGCTGGACCTGGACTTCGTCCGCGAAGACTTCGTTGAGAGAGGAATCCTGAAAGAAGAGTAGTCTATCAAAGGAAGCGCATCGCGATGGCCGCAAAGAAGAAGATCGTCAAAACGATAAAGATCGATGTCGACAAGTGTAATGGCTGCCGGGCATGTGAGGTGATCTGTTCCGCCTTCCATTCCACACCGCGCTACAGCAGCGGCAATCCGGCGAGAGCGCGCATTCGCGTGATTCGCGAGCCCCTGTCGGATATCTATGTTCCTGTATTCGCGGGTGATTACACTGCGGCCGAATGTGCGGGCAGGGACAAGTACACGATCGACGGAAAGGAATACGAAGAGTGCGCTTTCTGCCGGGCCTCCTGTCCCTCCCGAGATTTTTTCAAAGAGCCGGATTCCGGCCTGCCCCTCAAGTGCGACACGTGTGAATCGGAACCGTCACTCACAGAGCCGTTGTGCGTGACGTGGTGCCTGTCGGATGCCCTGGTCTACGAGGAACGGGAAGAGGAAGCAGAAGCAGAAGAAGAGGAAGCTGCGGATGACGTGGATGTAGGGATCGAGGCGCTTGCGAACAAGCATGGCTGGCAAAAGGTCGCCGACGCCGTGGCCAGGATTTCGAAGAAGAGTCAGGAGAGTTAGGAGACCGGTTTGGATTACATCGCGCCCATAGCGGAAATCATCCAGGAGATCAAGGAAGCCGGTGATGAAAGCTCCGGGCTCTGTTTCCAATGCGGGAAATGCGACACCGTCTGCCCGTGGAACCACGTTCGAAAGTTCAGCATCCGCAAGATCATCAGGGAAGCATCTTTCGGCTTGACCGAGATCGAAAGCGAAGATATCTGGCGCTGCACAACCTGCGGCGACTGTTTCGAAAAATGCCCAAGGGGTGTCAAACAGATCGATCTCGGGACCTCATTGCGCAAGCTCGCCACGAACTATGAAGTCATTCACGCCACCGCCCGCCCCGCGAAAGCGGCAAAGGGAAGCTTGTCCGCCGAAGGCAATCCGTTGAACGAGAAACGAGCGGAACGGGCCGACTGGGCAAAGGAGCTGCCAGTCAAGCCGTTCACCGAAGAAACGGAGATACTCTTTTTCGGCTGCTGCTACCTGAGCTATGATCCCAGGATGGTAAAAGTCGCAAAGGCCTCGGTCGAGATCCTGAACAAGGCCGGAGTCGATTTCGGCATCCTGGGCACAAAGGAAAGCTGTTGCGGCGAGAGCATCCGCAAGACAGGGGCCGAAGGCACTTACAAAAAGCTGGCCAGGGACAACATCAAGACCTTCATCGACAACGGTGTAAAAAAAATCGTGGTATCCTCCCCCCATTGCTACGAGGCTTTCAAGAACGAGTATTCAGAGTTCATGGTGAGCTTTGAAATCGTTCACATGACACAGTTCACGGCCGAGCTCATAAAAGAGGGAAGGCTCGATATCTCCGGAGCGTATGAAAAGAAAGTGACGTACCACGACCCGTGTTACCTGGGTCGACATAACAACATCTTTGACGAGCCCCGCGAGATCCTTCGTAACATTCCGGGCTTGACGCTTGTTGAGATGGCCGCTTCCCGCAACAACAGCCTATGTTGCGGCGGAGGAGGCGGTCGGGTATGGATGGAAACGCAGAAGGGAGAACGGTTCTCCGAGCTCAGAGTGGAACAGGCGCGGGCAATCGGAGCCGAGGTGCTGGTTACAGCGTGCCCCTACTGCATCACCATGTTCGAGGACAGCCGCCTGACCCTCGATGTTGAAGATGAAATAGAGATCAAGGATATAACCGAAATCATTCGGGAAGTGATTTGACAAACCTTCACTGATGAAAGGACGCGGCCTGGTGGAACAGATCCTGGTTGAAAAGAACTTCGGGGATGTGATGGTCGTCGGTGGCGGGATCAGCGGCATTCAAGCCGCTCTCGATATGGCTGCTGCCGGATTCAAGGTCTACCTGGTGGAGAAAGGGCCGAGCATCGGCGGCCACATGGCCCAGCTCGACAAAACCTTTCCTACCAACGACTGTTCGATATGAATCCTCGCACCTAAAATGGTGGAGGTCGGTCGACATCCAAACATCGAGGTTCTGACATTTACAGAAGTTGACGGCGTGGAAGGTGATGCCGGAGACTTCAAAGTATCCCTGATCAAGAAACCGCGGTTCATCCTGGAAGACAAATGTACGGGTTGCGGGACCTGCGTAAAATACTGCCCGAAAGAGTACCCCGACCGTTTCAATCAAGGGATATCCAACAACAAAGCCGTGCATGTGTACTTCTCTCAAGCGATTCCGCTCGTCGCTTACATCGATGAGACCTGCCTCAGGCTTCAAGATGGAAAGTGTGATATCTGCAAAGGAGTCTGCCAGTCAGAAGCCATCGATTTCCTTCAAACGGCTGAGAAAACAGAAGCAAACGTGGGGACGATCATTCTGGCTGCCGGAATGGAGCCGTACGATCCTGCAGCCGTAGCTGATTACGGCTATGAAAAAATGTGTAACGTTGTCACCAGCATGGACTACGAGCGGCTGTTATCCGCCACCGGGCCGTACCAGGGCAGGATTCTGCGAGCTTCCGACAAGGTACACCCCCGCAAGATCGCCTGGATTCAATGCGTCGGCTCCAGACGGGTCACCCCGGGCGAGAACAGCTACTGCTCGAGCGTGTGCTGCACCTATACCCAAAAGCAGGTGATTTTGACCAAGGAGCATGATGCAGAGGCGCTGTGCACAATATTCCACAACGACATTCGAGCCTTTGGCAAGGATTTCGAACAGTACTACCAGAGAGCTTCGAGCCTCCCCGGGGTTCGGTTCATCCGAAGCTACACATCGATCGCAAAAGAAATACCGGAAAGCAAAAATGTAGTGGTTCGGTACGCGACTTCGGACGATGGCGTAAAAGAGGAAGAGTTCGATATGGTGGTGTTATCCGTCGGATTGACCCCTCCTGCCGATCATCAGGATCTTGCCGACACATTCGGCATAGAGCTCAATTCACACGGATTCTCCAAGGCAAGCCTGGAAAACCCGGCAGCTACCACCAGGCCCGGAATCTTTGTCAGCGGCGCACTGCATGGGCCGACAGACATACCGGAATCGGTTTTCAGCGCCAGCGGCGCCGGTTCCCAGTGTGGTGAAGTACTCGATTACAGGCGAGGCAGGCTGGATCGTGAAAGGATATATCCAACCGAGAGGGATGTATCCGGGCAGAAACCGAGAATCGGGGTTTTTGTGTGCCACTGCGGAGCGAACATAGGAAGTGTTGTGAATGTTCCATCCGCGGTTGAAGAGGCCCGGATGTTGCAAGGCGTTGTCCACGCCCAGGAACAACTGTTTTCATGCGCGACCAACTCCGCCAGGGAAATAACGGATATTGCAAAAGAAAAAAAGCTCAACCGGGTGGTCATCGCCGCCTGCTCTCCCAGAACCCTCGAAGCCTTGTTCCGCGACACCCTTCGTGAGGCCGGACTCAATCAGTACTACTGTGAAATGGCTAACATCCGGGAGCAGTGCTCGTGGGTCCATTCCAAGGAAAAGGAAGAAGCGACGCAAAAGGCAAAGGATATCATCCGGATGTCTGTGGCGCGGGCCAACCACTTGAAACCGCTGCAGGAGTTCGATCTGCCGGTAAACAAGACAACCCTGGTGGTTGGAGGAGGTATCGCGGGCATGACCTGTGCGCTATCGATCGCCAGGCAGGGGTATCAGGTTCACATGGTGGAGAAGGACAAAGAGCTTGGCGGTATGGCGCGAAGAATACACACCACCCTGGAAGGGATGAATGTTCAAGTTTATTTGAGTGATTTGATTCGCTCGGTATACAAGAACCCCCTGATACATGTATCGCATGAGGCGTCCATAAAAAAGGTTTCCGGTTATGTGGGGAATTTCTTCACCACAGTGGAAGGCAAGGGCGGGACAAAAGAGATCGCACACGGCGCATCCGTCATCGCAACAGGCGCTGACGTGTATCAACCGACCGAATACCTTTATGGAAAAAGCGACAAGGTGTTCACCCACCTCGAGCTTGGGGAGAAAATCGCCGAGAGCAATGAATCGATTGTCAAGGCCGGAACCCTGGTGATGATCCAGTGCGTCGGCTGCAGAAACGAAGACAGGAATTACTGCAGCAGGGTATGCTGCAGCCACGCGATAAAAAACGCCCTGAAACTGAAAGAGCTGAACCCCCGTATGACGGTTTACATCCTGTTCAGGGATATGAGAACCTATGGGTTCAAAGAGGATTTTTACAGGGAAGCGGCGGAAAAAGATGTGATATTCATCCAATACGAGCCGGATGATCCGCCCCAGGTTGAAGAGGCCGCGAACGAGGAGGGGAAGCCCTGCGTGCGGGTCACTGTTCCCGATTCCATTCTGGGCAGCGGGCTTGAACTGGATGCAGATGTACTCTCTCTGGCGGCTGCCGTGGTTCCCTCGTCAGGAGCCGGGGAGATCGCCGGCCTGTTCAAGGTCACGTTGGGTGCGGATGATTTTTTCAAGGAAGCCCATGTCAAGCTACGGCCCGTTGAGTTCGCCACGGACGGTGTCTACCTTTGTGGAACAGCCCACTATCCGAAGCATATAGAGGAAACGATCATTCAGGCATACGGCGCTGCCGGCCGGGTTTGTACGCTGCTGTCACACGACACGGTCGTAGCTTCCGGCTCCGTTGCCGAGGTCAATGAGCACGATTGCGTGTCCTGCGGGGCCTGCATGACCTCCTGTACCTATGATGCGATAGAGTTTTGCGACACACCAAACGGTCCAAAAGCCCGGGTCAACCCTGTTCTCTGCAAAGGAGACGGTCTGTGTGACGCCAAATGCCCCACAAACGCGATCATGGTGGGACACTTTACCAACGAAGCGATCTTCAGCCAGATCGATGCGGCGGCAGGTCCGGTCAATGCCGCGGGTACCGGGGACGAGATGCAACAACAGCTGGACGCGGTTACCGGAGATGTGTAGGAATTTCGAATGAACCTGTAAAGGAGGTGATGACCGATGAGTTCAGGCCCTGAATTCAAACCGAAAACAATCGGTTTCGTATGCCACTGGTGAGCATACGGGGCTGCGGACACGGCGGGAGTTGCCCGTCTACAATACTCGAGTAACATCAGGCTCGTTCGCGTCATGTGTTCGGGTAAAGTCGACCTGGAGTTCATATTCAGAGCGTTCCTGGCCGGACAGGACGGCGTACTGGTTGGAGGTTGCCGGCTGAACGATTGCAACTACGTCACCAACGGAAACTACGACGCCTTGGGCAATACGTACATCTGCAAGAACATAATGGAACGTATAGGCATTAATCCTGAAAGGCTGAGCATAGAGTTCATGTCCGGCGGCGAAGGCAATGTTCTGGCTGAAGTCATCAACAGCTTTACAGGGAAGATAAAGGAGATCGGCCCCCTTGGCAAAGCTGAAGGAATAGATAAAACCAGGCTGGAACACGATCTTGAAGCCGTTGTAAAACTGATTCCATACCTCAGGCTGGTGGAACGGGAAAAGCTCCGAGTTCCTGAAAAATCTGAAGAGGCGTACCGCGAATTTTTCGCGAGCCGCGAGGTGAGCCGGTTGTTTGACGAGTTGATCGGCGAGAAACTGGCGATCAGCCGGATCGTGTCACTCCTTCGGGATAAATCCCTCTCAACCGGCGAGATTTCGGATGCCCTCGGCCTGACCCCGTCCGAAGTCTCTAAACAGATGAAAAGCTCATCAAGGCAAGGGTTGGTCAGGTACGATGTGGACAGCAACTGCTATGCGCTCGCCGCGGGCCAGGCTTAAATCCCGTGATCATGTATGAAAGAACAGGCAATGGAAACCGCGAAGATCGACCAAATCATTGACAGGCATCATGGCGAAGCCAGCGCTCTCATTCAAGTCCTGCTGGAGATCCAGAGCGAGATCAACTGGCTCCCCAAGGAGCTCCTTGCGCGGGTCAGCGAAAAGCTGAAGGTGCCTCTGAGCCGGATTCAGCACATCGCAACCTTTTACAAGGCGTTCAGCCTGGTTCCCAAGGGACGCCATCAGGTTCACGTCTGCATGGGTACGGCCTGCCATGTTCGCGGTGCCACGCGCGTGCTCGACAAGGTGCAGGACCTGACAGGAATCAAGCCCGGGGAGACGGACCTGGAACTGAAATTCAGCCTGGAAACGGTCAACTGCCTCGGTTGCTGCGCGCTGGGTCCGGTGGTGGAAATCGATGGAAAAACCCATGGAAAAATTACCCCCGCCACAACTCCGGACATGATCAAAAGCTATGAATAAGGAACGAAGATGCCAACGATAAATTCCCCTGTCGAGCTGGAAGCATTCAGGAAGGATATCTTATTGAAAAGGGGGTCAAGCAAACCCTGTATCACCCTTTGCAGCGGCACGGCCTGCCATGCCACCGGCAGCAAGGAGGTTGCACTGGCCATTGAGCAGGAAATGGAAAGTCAAGGACTGACCGACAAGGTGGATTTCAGAAGAACCGGGTGCCACGGCTTTTGCGAGAAAGGCCCCATCGTTGTCATCGATCCCGAGGGGATATGCTATCTCCAGGTAACGCCCGAAGACGTTCCCGAAATCATCTCCTCCACTGTCAAGGACAACGTGGTTATCGATCGCCTGGTCTACACCAATCCCTCGACAGGCGAAAAAACAGTCCATGAATCCGAGATTCCTTTTTACAAGAACCAGCAGCGAATGGTTTTCGGAGCCAACAGAAAAATTGATCCGCAAAGCATTGAGGACTACCTCGTAAATGACGGCGGGAAAGCCTTGGCCAAAGCGCTGTTCGAAATGACGCCGGATCAGGTGATCTCCGAGGTGAAAGACGCCAAGCTCAGGGGCAGGGGTGGCGCCGGGTTCCCTGCAGGGGTGAAGTGGGAGCTTGCGCGCGAAGCCCCGGGAGAGCAGAAGTACGTGGTCGTCAACTGCGACGAGGGCGACCCCGGAGCCTACATGGACAGGTCGCTCATGGAGGGAAACCCCTACGGCGTGCTCGAGGGACTGATCATCGGCGCGTATGCCATCGGCTCCCATGAGGGGTATTTTTACGTTCGCCAGGAGTACCCGCTGGCGCTCGAGAATCTGGGCGTCGCCGTCAAGCGGGCCGAGGAGCACGGGCTCCTGGGGAAAAACATCCTCGGATCGGGGTTCGATTTTGAAGTCAAGGTGCATCGAGGGGCGGGCGCCTTCGTGTGTGGCGAGGAGACAGCGCTGCTCAAGTCGTTGGAGGGCATGGCAGGCGAGCCGAGACCGAGGCCCCCGTATCCCGCTGAAAAAGGGCTCTGGGAAAAGCCGACCAACATCAACAATGTGGAAACCTGGGCCAACATCCCCCTGATCATCAACAATGGGGCAAAGGCCTTTGCCTCGATCGGTACCGAAAATAGCAAGGGCACGAAGATCTTCTCCCTTGTCGGCAAGATCAACAACACCGGCCTTGTGGAGGTGCCCATGGGCATCACCCTGAGAGAGGTCATCTTCGAGATAGGCGGTGGAATACCCGGCAACAAGAAGTTCAAGGCCGTTCAGACCGGGGGGCCGTCCGGGGGATGCATCCCCGAAGAACTGCTGGATTTGAAGGTCGGCTTTGATGAGCTAACCAAGGCCGGTTCCATGATGGGCTCGGGCGGAATGATCATCATGGATGAAGACACCTGCATGGTCGACGTTGCCAGGTACTTCATCGATTTCCTGACCGATGAATCGTGCGGAAAATGCGTTCCCTGTCGTGAGGGCCTCAGGCAGATGCACAAGATTCTGACCAGGATCACCAAGGGAAAGGGAACAGACGGCGACATCGAAACCCTGGAGAACCTTGCGGAGACAGCAGTTGAGGCCTCCCTCTGCGCCCTGGGCAGCACGGCTGCCAACCCTTTCTTGAGCACGTTTCGCTACTTCAAGCACGAGTACACGGCACATATCAAGGACAAGCGTTGCCCGGCGCTTTCCTGCAAGGAGCTGATCTCCTACTACATCGATCCGGCAAGGTGCAAAGCCTGTCGCATCTGCGAAATAGAATGCCCTGACAAGGCGATCGACGGCGGCAAGAAGAAAATCCACATCATCGACCAGGAGAAATGCACGAACTGCGGCACCTGCCTTGACGTTTGCCCCTCCAAGTTCGATGCTGTAGTAAAGATCTCGGGCGAGCCGGTTCCTGATCCCATCCCTGAAGATCAAAGAGTGATAGTCAGAAAGAGAAAAAGCAAATGAGTGATATCCGTTTACAGATTGACGGAAAAGAGGTCGCGGCAAAGGAGGGGATGACCGTACTCCAGGCTGCCCAAAGCGCTGGGATATCCATACCCACGCTCTGTCACCACGAAGAGCTGACTCCATTTGGCGGCTGCCGGATCTGCATCGTAGAGGCGGAGATCAAGGGATCGAGCGGGCTCGTTGTTTCATGCGTTCACAGGGTTGAAGAAAACCTGGCCGTCAAAACCAGGTCCGAGAAGGTTGACAGAGTTCGCAAAACCATTCTGGAGCTGCTGCTGGCCCATGCCCCGGATTCCCCCAAGCTCCGGGATCTGGCAGAAGAGTACGGTGCGGACAGGGACCGGTTCGAGAAAGACGCCTCCTTCTGCATCCACTGCGGCCTGTGTGTCAGGTACTGTGCCGAGGTAGCAAAAAAGAACGCGGTTGGTTTCATCGACAGGGGAATCCGCAAGGAGATCTGTTTCATCCCGGAGATCGCGGCCCGGGAGTGCGACGCCTGCAAGGCCTGTTTCCCGCTGTGCCCCACATCCTATCTCCAGGCTGCGTACGTCCTGGCCGAATCCCTGGCGTTCCCCGCGCATGTTCATGATTAACCGGGAATGATGAGTAACTATTATGAGGCTGACCATGAATAACAGGCGTGACTTTATAAAATCACTGTCTTTGGGATTATTTGCCTTATCCTCGCCAGACATCTTGAAAGCAATAGAATCCAGTAAACAAAAGCTCAATATTCTGTTGTTTACCGCAGACGATTTGAATTGTGATTCTGTTGGATGTTATGGCGGAAGTGTACCGGATATTTCACCAAATATGGATAAATTCGCTTCCGAGGGCATGCTCTTCAAGAAGGCACATGTAAATGTTGCTATCTGCATGCCCAGTCGTGGTGTGCTTGGAACCGGCAGGTATGGGCATAACAGCGGCATGATGGGTTTCTGGAATACGAAAATGAAGGACCCTGATGTCATGGAGTCCTTTAAGAAAAACAGTTACCTCACAGGTATTCTGGGTAAGGTCGCTCACTCAACACCAAAAGAAGATTTCAGATGGGATTTCGATCATTACTATGGCGAACTTGGCGCGGGCCGCGATCCTGAGAAATACTACGGTTACTGTAGAGAGTTTTTCGATAAATGCAAAGCCGAGAATAAGCCCTTCTATTTCATGGTCAACTCCCATGATCCGCACCGCCCTTTCCATGACCCGGCAAATCCCAAAAAGAAAGCCGCCGCGCCGTCTCGTCTATATAAGCCCGATGAGATTGAGGTTCCCGGTTTCCTGCCGGACCTTCCGGGAGTCCGAAATGAGCTGGCGCACTACTATAATTCAGTTCGCCGATGCGATGACACATTCGGCAGGGTTATGGATGCACTAAGGGAATCCGGTTTCCAGAATAATACGCTTGTTATGTTCCTCTCAGACAATGGTATAGCCATGCCATTTGCCAAAGCCAATGTATATCTTGCCAGTACACGTACACCGTGGATTGTTCGTTATCCGGGCGTTACAGAGAAGGGCGCGGTTAACGACAGAGATTTCATCTCCGGCGTTGATTTCTATTCCACTGTTATGGATGCCGCGAAGCTCCCGATTCCTTCAGGAATGGATGGGAAGTCATTCCTTCCGCTGTTAAAAGGTGAGAAGCAGTCTGGTCGTGACATTGTTTTTACTCAGATTGACAGGGCCATTGGCGGACCGGCGATACCGATGCGTTGCGTTCAGAATGAAAGATACGGCTATATCTTTAACGCCTGGAGTGACGGAAAATTCAGGTACAGTAGTAATAATGAAGGCAAGACCATGGAGGCGATGAATAAAGCCGCTGTTGATGATCCTGCAATTGCCCGCCGAGTAAAAATGTATCGCAAACGGGTAATGCAGGAGTTTTACGATATGCAGAAGGATCCCGATTGCCTTAATAACCTGATAGAAAATCCAGACAGTGCTCCTGAGATCAACACAATGATTAAACTTCTGGAGGACTGGATGAGGGAAACAAACGACCCTCTTCTGGAGGCGTTTGTCAATCGTGAATCTCCTGAGGTGATAAAGTCTGTTCTGGACAGGATATATACGGGTGATGGTATCGGTACAAAGCCTAAAATGCCATAGACTCGGGACAAACACACGCCCCGATCAATTCAGGTCCGTCGTTCGGTTCGAAAAAAACGGGCCCGGTGGCTGCGGATGGTTCCACCGGGTCCTGATTTCAGGAAATGAACGGTGATTACCGGGCGTTGATTACCCGCCCCTTGACCTTGTAGCCGCTGCAACAAAAGCCGCTATAGGTATAGAGCACTGCGTCGATCATTACATTGCCGTTTCCCTTGCGCAGGGCGTCATCGATGGCTTCCTCGAGGTTGGGTATACTAAAGAACTTGATATCCTCACCCTCAACAACAGGTGCTGTACTTGCCGTCTTGGCATCGATGGCTGCAAAGTTGACATTTTGAGTCGAGATGACCGTGAAGTCTCCGATCCTGGTGGCGCACCCCTGGACCAATAACCCGACAACCGCTAACAGGCTAACTTTTTGAGCATCATACCTCATTCACCCCCCCCATTGGCGTCGGCGACTTTCAGTAAATTGCTTTCGCCACACGAGGGCAACAAGAAAAAAAAACCGAACAACCAGGAACAAAAATTACTCTGATCCTGGTGCGGACAGATGAAACAAAAGCGTTTTTATCAACTTTCCATCCACACAACAACACCAAAAGCCGGTGCATTGACTTTCTTCCCGATGAAGGCTGACAGGCAGTCGACAGGTCCGGCACCGGGATCCGCTGCTGGAATCACGGTGCCTCCCGGATGAACGCTCTGAATGAATGCGGGTTACGGCGTAGTCCCCTTGACCGCGTTCGAGGCGGAGTACCCGAACTTCGCGGCAGTGTCATCGATGAAATATTGGAGCCATAGACTGAAGCCCGAAGGAATGCCCGTCGGAAAGGTACCCGAGAACACCAGATTGCCGTCGCTGTCCGTGGGCAGGTTGTACAAGATGAAGTTGGGGCAAGGCACCATGGTCGTGCCCTTGAACGGGAAGTTGGCTTCCGAGAGCCCGATGACAAGGTGTGCTAGGCTGTTCGGTTTGGCATTGCTCAGGTCGACGGTCACCGGGTCGTTTCCGGCCAACTGACCGTAACAGCGGAGCTTCGGCATTCCGTTGGAGCCTGCAAACTCTCCGCCGAGGATCTCCCAGGGACCGCAATCGAATAGAACGGCGGCGTCCAGGCTGCCGACGAGCGCCACCTCGGCCAGTATATACCGTCCGTCGTCGCTCAAGGCCTTGCCGTCTTGGATGCTGGCGATCGTGTCAACCACGATGCCGTTCACCTTGGACACGCCTTCCTGCATGATCAGCCTGTCGTTCAGGAAAAGGCCGCTGTCAACGTTGGTGTTCGGGTTGTCCCAGTCGCCGTACCAGAGCACATCGCCGAAGTCGCTTATCAGGACCGGGCCGGTCCCGAAGGAGGTCAACTTCCACGGCGCGATATCGGGCAGCGTGTCGCCCTCCTGAACGAACTTCTGTCCGTTCTTGATGATGATGTAGTCCGAGTCCGCGGCACCGTCCATCCGTGCGTGGAACACGTACTCGCCGTTATTGTTCAGGCTCAGCTCCGGGCTGGTGATGTAGTACCAGTTGCGGCCGGGGAGAGGCGCGGGGTCACCTTCGCGGGCGAGCATCGTGCTGTTGAGATATATCGCCGAGTTCGCGCTGGCCAAGCCGGTGAGATCGGCCAGGAACATGACATCGCCTTTGTTGTTGAAGTCGAAGTTGTGCGGGCCTGTGTCGAAGTCGGTAAACGTCTCAATGGTTCCGGGCGCGGTGTCGCCTTCCTTGAAAAGCACGGTCTCCACCAAGGTGTTGGGATCGATCACGACCAGGGCGCGATCGACATCGCTGCTGATGGCTGGGTCGTCCACGCTGGCCATGATGAGGATCTCGTCCAGGTCGTTGATCTTGCACTCGAAGAAGCCTATGTACGGCGTAAGCGGAGAGAAGACCGGCGATGTGGAGATGTACCCTTCCTGAATGACCAGGTTCGTGTTGAGATAGACACCAGAGTCGTCGTTCATGCCGGAAGTGTTGTCCAGGAAAAAGTTCCACCCGCTGTTGTCGTTGTTATTCAGGTTGACTGTATCAAAGCTGTCCAGGGTGGCGCCCAAGGGCAGCGGGAGAGACTGACCCTCCTGAAGCAGCATGATGTTGTTTTTCAGCAAGACTTTGTCTATGTCATTGTTCGGGTTGTCCGTGTCCGCCTCGACCAGGTAGTCACCGGTGTTGTTGATGGCAAGGTTGTAGACACCGGTAACGAGTCCGACGCCCGGGACTGAGTCGCCCTCGAGCACCAGTAGCTGCGGCTCCAGTGCCGGGTCATCGGCTGATGCGGTCCGAGGGGCAATTGCGATCGAAAGGACGGCCGCTGCGCAGAAAAGAGCTCCCTTTAACGTGGTTCTCATAATTAGTTCCAGTACTGATAGGTGGTGTGACCTCGGCCCGGCTCGAACAGGCAAACTCAATCTCAAATCCGCGATGGGGGTGGCGGATAAAACATATAAACGCAATTATACCTGATAATCTTGGTTATTGCGAAGGGAATCGGCCCAGCGAGTTTTTCAAGTCTTGTCTCCGCTATCGTCGTCTCTGATATCCTGTTAATGATCATGTTATAGCATGTTACAGAAGCGAGGCCTTTTGTCATTCAGGCGAAGTGTCAAGGATCGAAAAACAGCGATCCCCATCCCCGGTCAGCAGGCATCTTGGCTGGTACTGGCTTTTGGTACCCGGGCAAAAATCGTCATTCCACGTGCATGGTGCACAGGTTCGTCAGTTTCAACGGGGTGCCCATGATCGCCTGCAGGTACAGGTTATAGGGACCGGATGGGGATGCGGGGATGGTACAGGGAAGTACGTACACGCCGCTCGCCGGTATCGAACCCAAGAAGAACGGGCCTATCGCCGGTGGCAGGAGCCACCAATCGCCATAGGCACCGGGAACAGGTGTTTCCAGCACATTGAAAGCCACCCAGAAGCCAACAGGTGATGATCCAGGCAAGCCGACGAACTTCAAGTCAACGGAGCCGCCTGGAATGGCGTCGCCCATGTAGTAGAGGCGGGCATGGAACTCGTCCGCACCCATGTCGACCGTGCCATAGGCGATGCGCGGATCCCCCTCGAAATCCTCCCCTGTCAACACCGCTCCATTGTCGCCAACATCCTTGCATGGAGAGTAATGGGAGAGGTGGTAGTCCTCCAGGCCGGGCTCCGAGAAAAAGGGGTCGCTGTCGATGTTGTGTGCCCCCCAGTTCATGCTGCACCCTTGCGCGAGATAGATCGATCCCACGCCGCGCTCCACATCGCAGTAGTCGATGTCGAGACTCGAGGACTGCCACGTGTTTCCCACGGAGATGGCTGAACCGTACCGTGCGCTGTTTGCCCAGAGGATCGTGTTGGCCACGGTCAGGTCCGAGTCCAGGATCGCGCTGATCCCACCGCCGGCGACCGCGGAGTTGCCCGTGATAGTGTTGTTCTTCACCACGAGCGTGCAGAGGTCACAGGCGATGCCTCCCCCTTCGGACGCCCAGTTGTTGGCGATGATATTGTCGGTGATGGTTGAATCGCCTTCGCTGAAGATTCCCCCTCCGATACCGTCGACCGCATTGTTGCGGCTGACGACATTGCTGCTGATATCGAGTGCCGACATGCCCGCGATGCCGCCGCCCGCCGGCGGATTACCGGGACTCGGATCGTACACACTGTTCTCGCAAATGAGATTGCCCTTGATCAGCGGGAAGCAGCCCGCATTGGCGAAGATCCCTCCTCCGCCGCAAGCCGAGTTCCAGCGCACACGGTTGTTTCGGATCACGGGAGAGGCCTTCTTCGTGCAGAAGACTCCACCCCCCGCCAGATCGAAAAACATGTTCGACGATCCTGTCCCGTGCTGGATCGTAAACCCATCGAGGATCGAATCAGCGCTCTCGTTATTCTGAAAAACCACAACGCTGCCCAACTGGTTCCCGTCGATAACAGTCGCTATCGGGCCGAGTTCGCTGCGAACTGTGATCGCCTTGCCCTTGAAGTCAATGTTTTCCACGTAAGTGCCCGGCGCCACAAGAACAACATCGCCCGCGACCGCCGCGTCGATGGCGTTCTGGATCGCGGAATAGTCGCCCGGAACGTGAATCACGGCAGCCTGAGACGCTAGCAGCAGAGAAAAGAAAAAGGAGACGCCGCAAAATAGAATTCGAATCTTGTCTTTCATTGTGCTTGCCTTTGCTTAAAACCGATCAACTTTAATCATTATAAAGCGCGCTCGAAATGAAGCAATGGAGAAAAAGCAAACGTCATTCCATTCTAAAATCGGGCAAGAATAAGGAGTTCACCACTCGAGGCGGGCAAAATCGGAAAGGCCGGACATTTCCGTTACTCTGCCGTGACGATCAAAACATGGGAGAGTTATAGCCCGCATATTTCATCCTCTTCTGCTGCGGCACCGTAAACTGCACTGTGGCTGCGTTTCATGCCGGGAGACGATCCTCAACCTGTAG
>CAZIUL010000052.1:0-29664 GCA_964542475.1 uncultured Phycisphaerales bacterium
TCCTACAGGTTGAGGATCGTCTCCTGGCATGAAACGCAGCCACAGCGCAGTTTACAGTGCCGCAGCAGGAGAGGACGAAATATGGGGGCTAGTAGGCTTGAGGCTGTAGGAAGGGCTGGAATCCCTCCTACAGCCTACACACACGGCCGGCCGGCTCTTGAGGTGAGAGATCGATCCATTCGGTGGGGTTCGTTTACGGCGCCGACGGAGCGGCGCCCTCCATCGTCCAATCAGCGCATGGCGTTTCAGCCGGAGGGCGGCACTCTGTTGCCGCCTCTTCTCTCACGGCAGCAGCTCCTTCAGCTCCTTCAGCTTCAGAAGCGCCTGGACAGGGGTGGTGGCATCGATGTCGACCTTTTCGAGTTCTTTTCTGATACGCTCGGTTTCATCCTTGAACAGGCTTGCCTGTTTTTTTTGCGGGACCGGGAGGAGGGGGGCGGACTGTCCGGAGGGTGCTTTGCCGAGGTCAGGGCTCAGCATTTCGATTTCCTTCAGAACCTCGGTTGCCCTCGTCAGGATCCGGTTCGGCACCCCTGCGAGGCGGGCGACATGTATGCCGTATGAGCGGTCTGTTCCTCCCTCCACGATCTTTCGCAGAAAGACGATTTCGTTCTTCCACTCGCGGACCGCTGTGGAGAGGTTCTTCACATCGCCGAGCTCTTCGGAGAGGCGGGTGAGCTGGTGATAGTGCGTGGCGAACAGGGTGCGGGCCCCGATCTTGTTGTGGATGTGCTCGGAGATGGCCCAGGCGAGAGAAAGACCGTCGAATGTGGATGTGCCGCGGCCCACCTCGTCAAGGAGGATCAGACTCCTTTCGGTTGCGTTGTTCACGATGTTCGCGGTCTCCACCATCTCGACCATGAAAGTGCTGTTGCCGCGCGCAAGGTCGTCGGAAGCGCCGACCCGCGTGAAGATCCTGTCCACCAGCCCGATCTCGGCTGAAGCAGCCGGGACGAACGAGCCGATCTGCGCCATGAGCACGATCAATCCCGCCTGCCTCAGGTATGTCGACTTCCCGGCCATGTTCGGCCCTGTCAGGATGATCAGCTTCCCGTCTTCATCCAGCAGAACGTTGTTGGGAACAAAAGCCTCGACATCGGGCATCTGCTCGAGCACCGGGTGGCGGCCTTCATTTATGCGGATGCACAGGCTGTCGTTCACCTTTGGCTTGGTGTAGCCGTTTGCGGCCGCGGCTTCTGAAAGGCACCTCAACACGTCGATTTTTGCCACGGCCAATGCCACCTTTTGAAGCTGCGCCGCCTTGCCCGCCACGCGGCCGCGCACCTCCTGGAACAGATCGAACTCGATCTCCTTGGCCTGCTCGTCGCTTGCCAGAACCTTGGCCTCGTACTCTTTCAGCTCCGGGGTGATGTACCGTTCCGCGTTTTTGAGCGTTTGCTTTCGAATGTAGTCGTCAGGAACCAGGCCGCGGTTGGCGTGCGTGATTTCGATGTAGAACCCGAAAACCCTGTTGAAACCCACCTTGAGCTTCTGGATGCCGGTGCGCTCGATCTCGCGTTCCTGGAACTTCTGTATGAAATCCTTTCCCTCTGAGCGGAGGGTTCTGAGCTCGTCCAGCTCCCTGTTGAACCCCTGTTTGATGATGCCGCCTTCCTTGAGCACGGCCGGGGGGTTGTCAGCGATGGCCGAGTTCAGAAGCTCCCTCGTTTCTTTTAGCTCATCGAGGCCTGACCGGCATCCCGAAAATATCTTCGCGCGCATCTCCTCGATCCCGGCCATCAGCCCGGGGAGCGCGTCAAGGGATTGGCAAAGGTTCGAAAGGTCGCGTGCGTTGGCCCTGCTTGCAAGCACTTTCGTGGTTATGCGCTCGATGTCGAAGATCCTGCCGAGCATCTCCTTCAGCCTGTTCCTCATGCCTTGGTTGCTGAAAAGCTCGTCAACTCCTTCGAGCCGGGCCTGTATGGTCTCGATCCTCGCTGACGGCAGGAGGATCCATTCCCTGAGCAGGCGGCCGCCCATGGCTGTGGCCGTGTGGTCGATGCAGGAAAGCAGTGTGCCCGAGGATGTCCCGTCCCTCATGTTTGATGTGAGCTCGAGCGATCTCCGGCTCGGCCCATCAAGGGTGAGGAACGTCGAAGGCATGTACGGGGCGATCTTTCGGAGCTGGTTGGGTTTTCCGCGCTGCGTTTCCTTCAGGTAGTGAAGCACGGCCCCGGCAGCCCTGATCCCCTGGGATTCCTCGTCAACTCCGAAGCCTGCAAGGGTGCGGACATCGAACTGCTCTCTTAGCGATCGAAGCGCGCCGGTCCGCTCGAAAGAAAAGTCAGCCACGGGGGTAATGTGCGAGAAGGCGGCTTTTCGGATCCTGGCGTAAAGGGAGGCGGAGGCGTCAGAGAACGATTCGGGCAAAAGAACCTCAGCGGGGTCGATGCGGTTGAGCTCGTCTGCAACGGCTCTGGTCGGTGCATCCGAGACGTAAAAGGCGGCTGTGCTGAGATCGATCCAGGCAAGGCCGCAAATCTTTTTTCCGGGAGCGATCGCAAGCAGGTAGTTGTTCCTGCGGCTGTCCAGGAGCTCTTCCTCTGTGATGGTTCCGGCCGAGATTATCCGTGTGACAGCCCGGTCCACGATTCCGGCCGCCTTTTTCGGATCCTCGATCTGGTCGCATATCGCGACCTTGTGCCCGTTTCGGATCAGCTTGAACAGGTACTGCTCATATGCCTTTACAGGCACGCCCGCCATTGGAATTCCGCCGTCGGTCTTGGTGCGGGATGTAAGCGCGATTCCTAAAACGCGCGACGCGGTCTTGGCATCCTCGTAGAAAAGCTCGTAAAAATCCCCCATCCTGAAAAACAGCAGGCAGTCGGGATGGGCCTTCTTGGCGGCATTGAACTGCTGCATCATCGGAGTTGTCTTTTCCCTGCTGCTCGGTTTCATTTAAAACAGAATCCATGGGACAGATGAGGCGTTTGTTTCAAAGAAACCATTTATTCTAAAAGCCCGGCGGACCGGTGGCAAGAGGGAGACGTTAATCGGGGGACACCTTGCTTGACTCGCATATTTCATCCTCTTCTGCCGCGGCACCTTAACCTGCGTCAATTAAGTAAGGTGTTCCCCGATTAACTCTTTGTATTCGGTAGATATATGGATAACAATGTATCACTATTTATTAATAAATAGGTCGTGTCTCAGTGAGTTGAGATTGATTTAGCATGCCATCAAAAGAAGATGTCGCCCGGTTGTTAGCCGACATGAGCATAGGTAAGGAAGGAGCGGGTGAAGCCCTGCTTCCCCTCGTATACGATGAACTTCACGCCTTGGCAAAACGCTACATGTACTATGAACAGCCCGACCATACCCTGCAAACTACTGCATTGCTGCATGAAGCCTACCTGAAGATGGGCGGCGGGGAAAAGGTAGCCTGGCAGAACAAAGCGCATTTTATGAAGGTAGCTGCCCAGGCAATGCGACACATCCTCATCGATCACGCTCGAAGAAAGCACAGCGAGAAGAAAGGGGGAAATATGGAGAAAAAACCTCTGAGAGACGATGACGCTGTATCCATGGATACTTCCCCTGTCGATCTTCTGGCGCTTGACGATACCCTTGAGGAGCTGGCCCAGGTGGATCCCCGTATCGTCCAGGTAGTGGAACTACGCTACTTTGCCGGACTGGACGTGGATGAAACAGCGGAAGTGCTGGGCATATCGCCCCGAACCGTGATGTACGAGTGGAAAATGGCAAAGGCATGGCTCGTGGAGAAGATCCGCTGATCATCAGGAATCCCGCCATCGCGCCGCCTTTTCCGGTTTCTTCCAGGCTTCGAACAACTCGATGATCAAGTCCCGCGCATTTCGTGTCCGCCAGTGCTCCCTGCCCAGGGTGTCAGTCAATCCGGCATGGCCTTCAAAAAGGTGCGCTTCCGCCTCTTCATGTCGCTTCATTTTGACCAGACATGCGCCCAGTATCGTATGAAGCGATGCGGTCATAAAGTGACCTTGAGGAAACATACGTTCCGAAATTGTGATCCCCTGATTCAAGAGCTCTTCAGCCTCGGAATAGTGCTGCGTAACCTTCATCGCGCCGGCCAGGTTTCCGATGGAAGTTAGGGTGTTTATATGCTCTTCCGGAAAGATCCTGCGGCAGGTGTCCAGGACCTCACGGTGCATCCGGACGGCTTCATCATGCTTGCCTTGTATACTGAGCACAACCGCCAGGTTGCTCTTCAAGCTGAAAGTTGTGGTATGGCTATCTCCTTGAACAACGCGGCAGATCGGCAAGGCCTTCCTGAACGCTGATTCAGCTTCATCGAGCTTGTCCAGATTTTTCAGTACAACCGCCATGTTGATGATCGACATGAGAGTATCCGGGTGCTCTTCCCCCAGGGTATTACTGCGGATCTTGAGAATCTCACGATGTAATGACTCGGCTTCTTCGAACCGGCCCAGCTCTTCGAGCAGCATGGCCAGGTTGCTTTTTGTTATGAGAGTATCCTTGTGCTCCTCGCCCAGGATACGGATCTGGGTTTCCATGACCTGCCTGAAGACCGGCTCAACAGTTGATGGATTTCCTCGGCGCCAGCGCACCTGTGCCAGCGCACCTTTTGTTTGAAGACTGTCCTCATGCTCCTCGCCCAAAGTGCGGAAGCGGGCGTTCAGCACACCCCGGAAGATTTGCTCCGCCTCATCCAGCTTGTTCTGGCGGGTCAGCACCAAAGCCAGGTTGTGTTTTGACAGGAGAGTGTCCGGGTGCTCCTTGCTCGATAAACGGGCTTGGATCTCGACAACTTTGCGAAGGAGGGACTCAGCCTCGTCATATTTTGTCTGTTGCTCGAGAACTTTGGACAGGTTGTTCATGACCATGAGGGTATGGGGATGTTCTTCACCCAGGACGGCGTGGTATGTGACAAGAATATCCCGGTTGATCGATTCGGCTTCCGCGTAATCACCCTGGGCCGAAATCACCAGAGCCAGGTTATTCCTGGATTCGAGGGTTTTGATATGCTTCCCGCCCAGGACACGGCTGCGTTTCAAAACCAAATCGCGGAGCATAGAAGCGGCCTCTGTGAGCTTTCCCTGCTTCCACAACACGAGCGCCAGTTCGTACATTGATTCGAGGGTCTGCTCGTGATCCTGTCCAAGTGTCCGCTGGTGATGATCAACCGTTTCCCGCAAGAGATTTCCCGCTTCAGAATAGTTACGCTGTTTTCTGAGCAGGGCGGCGTAGAACTGCGCGCACTTCAGGGTAATCCTGTCGCTTTTACCCAGAACAGCCTTACTGGTATTGAATGCTTCCAGGAGAAGGACATTGGCTTCGGAAATCCTCCCCTGCTGCAACAAGATATAACCCAGCCAGTTCATGGTCCTGAGCGTAATCCCATGCTCTTTGCCTTTGATCCTGTTATAGATCTCCAAAGCGCGCCGGAGTTGTTTCACCGCCGCGTCGCTCCGGCCGTTGTTGAAATAGGTGATGCCGATGGTGAAGCACAGAGAAGCCTCGATCTCGGGCCTGTCCGGGAACTCCCGGTCCACCCTTTCCATCGCATCGTTCAGGAGGTTCAGTATATTGACCCCCTGTCCGCTGTTTATGGGATCCGCCGATAAAAGCACCTCTTCCAGGAACTGGTTTATCGTGTTTGTGGTTTCGGCCTCCTTCTCAGAAATCACCCTGGCCTCGTGTGCCTTCTGCTCTGCAGCAATTGCCCTCTCCTTCTCCTTCTGTGCAAGATCACGCTCATGCTTGATCTGAGGGTACGCCACAAAAAGGACGTAAGCGAAAATGATAAAAATAATGGCCACTGTCATGACCGCGACCGTGCTTTTCACCGGGTTTCGCCTGATCCATTTCGACAGTCGTTTCCCCGCTCCAGCAGGCTTGGCCAGGATTACCTGCCCCTGAAGAAAGCGTTGGATGTCGGAACCCAATTCGGCCACGGACTGGTAGCGGCGTTTCCTGTCTTTTTCCAGTGCCTTGAGTACGATGGTTTCTGTGTCTCTCTTGAGGCTGTGTTTGGCAGAGGAGGGCTTCTTGGGTTCGGCTTCCATGATGACGCGGGTGGCTTCGAAAATCAGGGCTTTCCCAACATCGTAGGGGAGTTTCTCGCACAAGAGCTCGTACAATACGACGCCGAGCGCATAAACATCGCTGCGGACATCAAGCTCGTTCGGGTCTGCCATGCACTGCTCCGGAGACATGTACTGCACCGTGCCGAGGAGGCGGCCCACCTCTGTATGTGAAGAGGTGAGGTGAAGGTCAGAATCAGTGGCGCGGGCCACTCCGAAGTCGATGACCTTCACCTGCTCAGAGGCATCCACCAGGATATTGGAGGGCTTCAAATCGCGATGGATAACACCCTTTTGATGTCCGTGATGGACAGCGTCGCAGGCCTGTAAAAAAAGCAGCAGCCTTTCGGAAACTGCCAGCTTGTTCTCCCAGGCATAGTAGGTGATAGGCCGTGCGTCCGGGATGTATTCCATGACAAAATACGGCACGCTTTCGGTTTGCACATGGTGGGTTCCCGATTCGATCACCTCGGCGATATTAGGATGTCTGAGCCTGGCGAGGAAGTGAGATTCATATTCAAACCGGCGAAGAGCTGACCTCGAAGCAATTCCCTTGCTCATTACCTTGACGGCAACCGTCCTCTGATCGTTTTGCCGAACCGCTTTATAGACCGTGCCCATGCCGCCGGAAGAGATAACGTCCTGGACGAGGTAAGGGCCGATGCGGGTATCCACGAGGGAAGCCCCTTGGCCGTTGGGCATCAACGCGGGAGATATTGGTGTTTCCATGAATTCACCAGCGTTGCTTTCATAGGTGAGCAGGTTTTCCACCTCATTACGGAGACTGTGGTCACCCTTGCAGCTTTTCTCCAGAAAAGCGGGACGATCAACAGGCTCCCGCTGAAGGGCTTCCTTGAACAGCTCCTTGAGGCGGTACCAGTGACCTGAATCCATGGTTTTTCCCTATGAGATCAGCCTTGTTGAACGCTTATCAATTGTACAGAATAAGGTGTTGATTAATTCGGATATTTCATGCTTTTCGTAGCGAGGTGCCGCAACAGATGAGCGTGAAATATGCGGATTAAGAGCCCGTCGAAAAAGTCAGATCGGCTGCGGTCGGCCCTTTTGCCTGATCTCCACGTTGCGAAATCCTCGACGAATCTACTGATTCGCCTCCGGCTTCGCGCCTTGATCTCAGGCAAAATAACTCGACCTCGCTTTCGAAGCACTTTTTCAACGGACTCTTAAGGCACGACGCTAATGACTACTGGATTGGAAGCAAAGTTCCACGGTGCAGGTAGTGCGTATGCGAAGTACACGGTCACGGTCATTGGCAAGGTAACGGGAGTAATGTTGAACTGCGCCGTGGCTGTACCCCCCGAGTCCAGCATTGCATTGAAGTTCGAAAAAGTGGGAGTATTGAGCAGGTTGAAAACCAAGCCCGTAAAAATGTCCCAGTTCAGCGGCAGAACAGCCAGCCCTCCCGGCAGGGGCAAGCCGGGTTCCACGCCGCTGACACTCCCCAGCAGGTAGTAGGTACGGCCGGCGTTGGCTGTACCGGCGTTGAGGAAAAGGTTGGCGGTTCCGCCGGTTGAGCCGATCATTTCAGTCACATCGGTTGTCAAGGAGAGATTGTTTGCGTATTTGAGATCAAAACCAGGGGATTGGTGAAAGTAGCTGATATGAATGCAGCCCCACGGATCCACGGAAAGAGATGAATATTTTCCAACGCTAGAGGTGCTGTCAACGATATCCGTAGTCCAGGAGCCGGAATCGAGGGTTGCGTAACGCAGGTCGTAGTACCCCTTGTAATAATAGCTGATGTGCACCTTGCCCGTGGAATCGATGCCAAGGGATATATGCTCAGGATCGTAAACGTTCACGAGAACATCGGTGATCCATGAACCTCCCGACCTTGTTGCATGTTTGAGTTCTTCGTAATAGCCATAAGCGATATGCACTCCATCCGAGGAATCAATGGCCACGGAAGGATAATCTCCGCCCCATTCCACAGCCTCAACAACCCAGAAGCCGGATGTATTCGTGGCATACCAGAGATAGTCGTAGTCGTGATAGCTGATGTGCGCGTTTCCGGAAGAGTCAATTGCAATGGAATTGTCATAACCGGTATCGGAGTTGTCCACTAAATCCGTGTCCCACGATCCCGAAGCATTCGTTGTGTACATGAGCAAGTATTTCTTGCTGGAGCCTGACCAAAGCATGTAAGAGATGTGCACATTATCTGCTGCATCTACTGCAATGCTGTTGCTGTAGCCTGCATCAAAACTCGTGCTGAGGCCCTCCGTAACCCAGGAGCCGGTCTTATTGGTTGCATACTTGAAATAGGGGCCGGTCGCATAGGCATAGCAGACATGCGCGCAACCATTACTGTCGAGCGCCAGAGAGCAGTCTCCGAAATCAACATATAGATCGTCTATCTTTTCAAAGGTCCAGGGCCCAGTGGCATTGGTGGCATACTTCAGCTGAAGGCTTGTAACGTCAAAGTAGCAGATGTGCGACCGTCCTGACGCATCCACCTCCATGGAGGAAAACCGCCCCACATCCCCTGCGCTGTCCACGGTCTCGATGTTCCACTGGGCAACAAGGCCAGGCGCGCAAAAGGAAAAAACGAGAAAAAGAAAAGCAATTGTTCTTGTTGAAGATTTCATGTTTCAGCTCCATTAATAATCACTCGGTCAATGAACATTTCTTGTCCACATTTTCATCGTGAGACTAACGCTTTAATTAAAAGAACGTTACGTACAGAGCCCCAGACCTCTTCAGGAATGTGGCTTTCGACTAAAGAGGTTCCATAAATGTAAGCGAGTCTGCGTGACGGGAACTGCAATGAAGTATGAATATTTTTATTCGGGGGATACATTACTTGTTTATTGGGCGTTGGGGCAGAGAGGGGTTATCTTCGGGCATGCGGCTCGTGGCAATTATAAGCAGAGGGCTGGAGTTCGCGTTCACGGGTTCCCTTTGGACCGCCATGCAGCCTGGCAGCACAGGAACGTTTCAGCATTCTCGAGGGTACTTCCCGTAATCATTGACCAAGACCTGACTCTATCGATCCACGACCTCTTTCCTCAGTAAGAGGCCAGGTACCGGTCGATCTCCCACTGCGTGACATCGGACACATACTGCTGCCATTCTATGCTTTTAGCGTGCAGGAAGTACTCAAGGCAGTGCTTGCCCAGGACGCCGGAAATCACGGGATTCTCTATCAGCGACTTGAGCGCTTCTTCCAGGTTGGCTGGAAGCGACCCGATGCTTTTCTCTTTCCGCTCCTCGTCGCTCATGAGGTAGATGTTTCCAACGACAGGATTCGGCGGAGAGAGCTTTCGCTCGATGCCGTCGAGTCCTGCGCCTAGAATGGCGGCGACAGTGAAGTAGGGGTTGCACGACGGGTCGGGAGAGCGGATCTCCATGCGGGCTCCGGTGCCTCGCTTGGCCGGGATCCTGCATAACGGCGATCGGTTCCTCTCGGACCATGCGATGTGCGTGGGAGCCTCGAAGCCGGGAACCAGGCGCTTGTAAGAGTTGATGAGCGGATTTGCCAGCGCGGTTATCGCTCTCGCGTGCAGCAAAACGCCGGCGATGAACTGGTAGGCTGTTTCGCTCAAGCCACGTTCCCCTTCCGGATCATCGAACACGTTGGTGTCGCCTTTGAAGAGCGATACGTGGCAGTGCATGCCGGATCCGTTTATCCCGAAAACCGGTTTCGGCATGAATGTGGCGTGCAGGTTGTAATCGAGCGCCACCTTGCGTACCACCATCTTGAATGTGGCTATGTTGTCAGCCTGTGCGAGCGCCGGCTCGTACTTAAAATCGATTTCATGCTGGCCAGGCGCAACCTCGTGATGAGCTGTCTCGACCTCGAACCCCATCTCGTCGAGGATGTTCACCATTTCGCGCCTGGCGATCTCCCCCTGGTCGATCGGTGTCAGGTCGAAGTAGCCGCCCGAGTCGTGTGTCGTTGTGGTTGGCCCGTTGTCGGAGTTCCGCTGGAAGAGAAAAAACTCGGCTTCCGGCCCGACCACCATCTCGTATCCGATCTCCCCGGCTCTTGCGATCTGGCGCTTGAGTATGGTTCTGCAGCATCCGTCGAAATCCGTTCCATCCGGTTTCTTGATGTCGCAGATCAGCCGGGCCACCTTTCCCTGCCCGGTCTTTTCTTCCCATGGGAGCACGCAGTAGGTGTCAGGGTCGGGAGCGAGCTTCATGTCCGATTCCTCGATCCTCACGAACCCTTCGATGGATGAGCCGTCGAAAAGGATCTCTCCGTTAAGCGCCTTGTCGAACTGGCTCTGCGGAATCTCGACATTCTTGTTGATACCCATGATGTCGATGAACTGCAGGCGAACGAAACGGACTCCCTCTTCCTCCAGCCTGTTTTTGATCGCCTTTATCTTGCCTGAAAAATCTGAATGGTTGCAGGCGCTGGGCATCGGGTTTCTCCTGAATAAGGTTTAAAGGTTGAAATAGAGGGAGTATTCGTTCGGGTTTGGCATGCTTGCCATTGTCTGGACATCCTGCCACTTGAGTTTGAGCCACTGGTCGATAAGGCCTGCGCTGAAAACATTGTCCCTGAGGAGAAAATCGCGGTCCTTGTCCAGGGAGTCGAGGGCTTCGTTCAGATCCCTTGGCAGGAGCCCGAACTCGGTGCTCTTGTCACAGTCCTTGGAATCCGCGGGGCCCCAGCCCTCCTTGACCGGATCCGTCTTGTTGAGGATGCCGTCGATTCCTGCCATGAGCAGTGCCGCGTTGCACAGGTAGGGATTGCATGTTGCATCGGGCGGCCTGTACTCGAGCCGTGTTTCCTTCGGGTCTGACACGTAGGAGGGGATGCGTACGGTTGAGGTGCGGTTGGCCAGTCCGTAGGTGATCGACACCGGAGCTTCGAATCCGCGCACCAGCCTCTTGTACGAGTTGGTCGACGGGTTCGTAAAGGCGCACAGAGCCGGCGCGTGTTTCAGGAGGCCGCCGATGTAGTAGAGCCCGGTTTTGCTGAAGTTGCCGTAAGCTCCTTTTTTGTAAAAGATGTTTACACTGTTTTTGATCAGGAACTGGTGAATGTGCATGCCGGAGCCTGGGTGCTTGTACATCGGCTTGGGCATGAAAGTCACACGGAGACCTTTTTCAGCGGCAAGGTTGAAGAGAATGTGCTTGGTCAACACGGTCTCGTCCGACTTGACGAGCATCGGCCCGAAACTGGTTTCGATCTCCTGCTGTCCTCGCTCGCCTGTTTCGTGGTGGTGGTACTTCACCTCGAAGCCAAGATCGTGGAGGATTTCCGTCACCTCGTTGCGGAACGCGGAGTACATGTCGAACGGTTTCGCAGCGTGGTAGGCGTTGTACTTGAAGTCCTCATCGAGTGTCAGGTGATAGTATGCCTCGGAATCGCTTGTCTTGAACTTCACGTCAGGGAAAACGTAGAACTCGTACTCCGGACCCAACACGGCATTGTCCGCAATTCCTTTTTCTTTAAGGAGCGTCAACGCGTTGCTTGCCACTCCTCTGGGGTCCTGGGAAAAACGGGTCCTTTTGTCATCGGTCAGGTGGATGCTGGTGAAAAAGAGGAGCGACGGCACATCCCCGAACGGGTCCGTGCGCATGCTGTCAAGGTCCGGGAGCAGAATCATGTCCGAATGCTGCACCTCGAGAAAGCCGTACGATGAGCCGTCGAAGCCTACTCCGTTTGTTACAAATCCCCTGTTGAAGTTGTGAGCAGGGACGGAAACCATGTGAGCACGGCCTATGAGATCCAAGGTTAGAAGGTTGATCATCTTGATCCCTTTTTCCTGGATCGTGCTCTGTACCTGCTTTAAGCTATTCGGTTTCATATTGCACCTTGAATTTGCGGGCCGCTTCGTGGCAACCCTGTCAGAGAGCACGGCAGTGCCGTGTCTACATTTGCGGCAGCAGCAATGAAACCGATATTATAATGGAAGGACAAGGGGCAGTCACCTTTTTAGTGACTGCCCCCGTAAAAGTTATTTGCTTTTGATTGGGATCGCCCGGGCTTTTGCGGATTCACTCTTTTTGATGCGGATTGTCAGGACGCCGTTTTCGCAATCCGCAGACACTTTTTCCGCATCAGCTTCCGGGGGAAGCCGAACCTTTCGGGTAAATTCGCCGTAAACGCTTTCCAGGCGGTGGTAGTTACAGCCCTTTTCCTCGTGGCTGGACTTCTTTTCCCCGGAAATGGTCAAGATCCCTTCCTCGATGCCGATTTTCAGATCTTCGGATTTAACGCCCGCAACCTCGGCCGAGATCATGAACTCATCCTCGTTCGAAGCGATGTTCACTGCCGGGAGGAACTTTTCCGAAGCCCCTTCGCCTAAGAGTTCACCGGAAAAAAACGGCGCAAACCAGCTTTCGATGTTCCTCGAAGATGGGAAAAGGTTGTTGTTGTGATAGTTGACAAGTTTCATTTTACACCTCCGTTGTTCCTTGAAACATTGATATTTACTAACCTGGTCGGTATGGTATTATCAAGTGTCATACCAAAGGCAAAAAAAAGTGAAACATTTGTATCTTTAGCTTATTTAACAGGTAATGATTGTGTGGTTCAGGGAATGAAAAGAGTGTCGACTCCGGCTGGTGTCAATCAGGCAGGTTAGGCGGCCAAAATGGCAGTTTAGTTATTTCTGTTGTCTGTCTTTTCCGGCATCATCTGAAGGATGAGTTTTGTGGTGCACGCCATCCGGGGGCAGCTTGATCTTGGGGAAAAACTCGCTGAATGCCGTATCGAAAAACCTGAAAAGACTCATGGTATTTTCAAGCCTCGCCTTGTTTTCGAGTATAGCCTGGATGCTTTCCTCGGAAAGCAGGATCTGCTCTGGATCGATCCGCGGCAGCAGGCTGCTCCCTATCGATTCCTTTGAAACGCTAAACTGAGAGAACTGCTCGTTTTCCATGGCTGGGGACGGGTTTTCACCTTCAGATGAAAACGCGGAGTCAAAGGCCTTTCTGAGCTGTTTCAAGCCTTGGAGCGCTTTTGGGTGTTCAGCGTACCTCAAGATGAGCAGAAACTGGCTGCTAATCCAGTAGTACTCGGTAGGTGACATACAGGTTTCATCAAGAGCCGCGATATGAATCCCGCCCATCTCGGCAGGAATGTCGAAAGACATGGAGAACTTCGAAAAGCCCGAGGTCTCCTCGTCTTCGAAAAGGCCGGTTAAGTTCTCCAGGTTGCTTTTCAGCGTTTCACGACAGGCAGCGAACCGTTCGACCTGTTCTGAGGACAGGATGCTCTTGTCCGGTTTTTCGAACCGGTATTTATCGTCGAGCTTTATGTATTGGACCTTGACCTCATCGAGCTCTTCGGTCATCTGCTCGAGTTGCTTGTAAATGTAATGTCCGCCGAAGATGACCAGGATGATGCAGATAACGACAAAAAGCCCGCAGCCGATCAGCCAGTAGCGCATTATCCGTGTTCCTTACAGTTTCCGTGTGCTGATGTTTATTTTCTCTGTCCCGCTCCGTTCAATGGGGGCGTATGGTGTCCGGGATCTTTCTCAGAGAAGCTTTCCCTTTTTGAAGATCTCCTCTACGAGAGCGATATCTTCGATGCAGTCTTCACCCGGCGCCCTGAAGCCGCCGATGCCGGCGGCCGCGCCTGTGAACCCCGCGGCCTGGAGCATCAACGACCAGAGCCTCGGGCTGTGGAGGGTGTGTGTTTTTCCGGCATGGCCGTCGCTTCTATAGATCTCGACCACGGCCGACGCCTGCATACGCAGAGGAGGGGGAGTTTTCAGGGTCAGCCTGCCCTTTTCAAAGGTAAAGGCTGTTTCTTCCTGCCATTCGTGCGCGTTTGACGAGGTTCCGCGCAGGCATACCGGTACCCCGTCGGCCCCGAACGATGTGGTATGCGACACGGTCTGGTTCCTGTTCGATATCAGGGCATGCACGAAGCGGAGCTCGCTTTGAGGAAGAAGGTAGCGGATCAGGTTGATGTTGTGAATGTAGACCGTCAGGTACTCCATGAAAGCGGGTTTTGCGTCATACTTGACAAAATCGGGGTAGCTTGTTTGTGGATGCTCGGGTGGGGGCTCGTCCGGAAAGTCGATGGGCGGTCGGATTTCGTTTATCCAGTCGCCACCGAAACAATGCGCATCCACCCGCAGCAGCGCGCCCATTTCCCCTGTTTCCATGATGCGGTTAAGCTCTGTCCTGGCCGCATCAACGCCGATGTCGTACCGTTTCAAGCAACTGACGCCGTAGACTATCTCGTTTTCTTGGGCGAGCTTGACGAGTTTTGCCGCGTCCTCCAGGCGGGTCGACATGGGGTTCCCTGTCAAAAGGTGTTTGCCTTTTGACAGAACCTTATGGGCCAGGTTGAATGTGTTCGAAGGATGCTGGCAGCAGATCACCGCGTCAAGCTCCGGGTCATCGAGAAGCTTGTCAAGGCTGGTGTAAGTCCTGGGAATCCTGTACTTGGCAGCCACTGATTTGAGCAGCCTGGGGCGCACATCGCAAAGCGCTGTCACCTCGCACTCGGGAGTTCTGATGTAGTTGTCGAGGTGAGCCACCTGGCCCATGAAGCCGATGCCGATAAAGCCAACTTTTACTATCAATGTTCCGGTTCCGAAAGTAATGAGGTTTCCAGGATGGAAAAAAGACCTGATCCTGGTAGTATCGAGCTCTTGAAGGTCTTTCCCGCCATCAATGGGCGGGAACAAGAACACGTTTCTATGATAATTAGTGGAGAAAAACAAGGGGGTTTGAGCAAGTGAATGACAAAGAGTTTGATCTGCTGGTTATCGGTTCCGGTCCGGGTGGGTACGTGGCAGCGATACGCGCGGCCCAGCTCGGCATGAATGTGGGGCTCGTGGAGAAGGACAAGCTGGGCGGTGTCTGCCTCAACTACGGGTGCATACCGACCAAGGCCCTCTTGAAGAGCGCGGAGGTGGCTCAAACACTTCACAAGGCCGCAGACTTCGGCTTGTCTGCTGAAAACGTGGCTCACGACTTCGAAAAGATCATCGAAAGGAGCCGTACGGTCGCCGGCCAGGTCTCCAAGGGGATCGAATTCCTGATGAAGAAAAACAAGATCGTTGTCATCAACGGGAGGGCGGAATGTGTTGCTCCCGGGGAGGCGGCGGTTTTCGATGGTGATGGAAACCGGACAGGCACGTGCAAGTCACCGCACATCATTCTCTGTACCGGGGGTCGAGCCCGCGAAATTCCGGGAACCCCTTTCGATGGAGAGCTCGTCATCAGCAGCAAGGAGGCAATGACGCTAGGTATGAGACCACGGTCCATGGTGATAATAGGCGCCGGGGCCATCGGGATGGAGTTCGCTTATTTTTACCGTTCGCTAGGCACGGAAGTCACAATCGTCGAGATGCTGCCCAACCTCCTGCCGATCGAGGACGAGGAGGTTTGCAAGGTGCTCGAGCGCTCGTTCAGGAAGATGAAGGTAAAGTTTTTCACAGGCGCCCGAGTGACCGGGATCAACCGTTCAGGGGATGAGGCACTGGTCGAACTCGTTGACAAGAAGGGGAGCGAAAAAACACTGGATGCTGAAAAGGTGCTCGTTGCCATAGGCGTTAGAGGAAACGTGGAGAACCTGGGCCTCGATTCGCTCGGAGTCGAGCACGAGAAGTCGTTCATCAAGGTCGACAAGAGCTACCGGACCTCGGTGGAAGGTTTGTACGCGATCGGCGATGTCATCGGGCCGCCGCTGCTTGCGCACGTGGCTTCGCACGAAGGGCTCGTCTGCGTGGAGAGGATTGCCGGCGAAGAGGTCGCTGACATCGATTACGACTCGATCCCCGGGTGCACCTACTGCCAGCCGCAGGTTGCAAGCATCGGCTTGAGCGAGGCACAGGCCAAGGAGAGGTTCGGCGAGGTGAAGGTCGGCAGGTTTCAGTTCCGCGGCCTTGGAAAAGCCGTGGCAAGCGGAAACATCGACGGGCTCGTCAAGCTCGTTTTCGATGCCAAGGACGAAAAGCTCGCGGGCGCCCATATCGTGGGTCATGACGCCACGGAGCTTCTTGGGGAGCTGATACTCGCCAAGGCCGCGGGCTGCACGCGTTCGCTCATCAGCCATACCATGCACGCCCATCCCACCTTTTCCGAGGCGGTGATGGAGGCTGCGCTCGATGCGGGCGGGGAAGCGATCCACGTGTAGGGGCGCGCCTGTGTGTGCGCCCTCGTGTGCTTGTGCCCTCCGACCACAGAGGGTTGCCCCTACGTCATCCGGGCGCGTAACGACTGTTACGGCTTCACCTTCCCTGAAAGGCGCTCCGGCTCTGCTGTGTCCTGCTCGCCGGTTTCCAGGTTTTTCACCACAAGCACACCCTTTTCCCTCTCTGCATGTCCTGCGAACACGGCGAAAGCGGCTCCCGCTTTCGAGGCGGAGGAGAACAACTTTTTCGGTTTCAGCGGTTTCAGCTTGAGATCCACTGTCAATCCGTTCCGGCGGAGCGCGGCAGCGCCCTGCATGGCTATCTCCCGTTCGTCTTCTGACATGTATCCTACCAAGACATCCAGGCGGCTTTCCCTGCCGATATCAATCCCGAGGTGATCCATGAGCTCGAAGACCACAACGTCGCCGAATCCCAGACCCACGCTGGGTACCTTGCGGCCGCCGAGAGCGCTAAGAAGGTTGTCGTATCTCCCGCCGCCGAAGATCGCCCGGAACTTTCCCTTGACATCGAACGCTTCGAACACGATGCCCGTGTAGTAGTCGAGGCCTCGTATGATTGAGAGGTCGAACTTCAAAAACTCCTCCATGCCGTAGCTGTTCATGAGTTCGAAGAGCTCTCGAATCTCTCCAAGCGGTTCATCGCTGTCCATGAGCGCTGCCGCATCATTGACGCTTTCGATTTCCAGGAGCACAAACGTCTTGTCGATGCTCTCCGGGGCCATGCCTTCCTTTTCCAGAAGCGCGGTCATTTCCTTCTCGCTGATCTTGTCCCGCTTGTCCAGCGCAAGGCATACCGATCCGAAATGCCCTGTCGATACGCCCGAGGCCGCAAACAGCTTTTCGAGCAACCCCCTGTCTCCAACACGAACCTTGAACTGCTCGCTGGTCATCCCGGCGGCTGTGAGCGCCGAGATGGCCGCGGAAAGAACTTCGGCTTCAGCGGACACGCATTCCTCTCCGACGATGTCAAGGTTCCACTGGAAGTGCTCGCGCTTCCTACCCCTGGTCGTTCTCTCGTATCTGAAGCACTGCGGAATCGAGAACCATTTGATGGGAAAGGAAAGGGAGCTCTGGCGGGCGATTATCATCCTGGCGAGCGACGGTGTCATTTCCGGTCTCAGGGCCAAAGCGCGGCCGCTCTTGTCGGTGAAGTTGTATATCTGCCGGACGATATCTTCACCGCTTTTTCTTTTCAGGAGCTCCTCGGTTTCTACAACCGGCGCGTCGTATTCCTCGAAACCGTGTGAAAGGGCGGCGCTGCGCCACAAGGAAAACAGGGCGTTTTCCCTGCGCTTGTCATCCGGGTAAAAATCCCTCATGCCTCTCGGGGGGTCGTGGTTCAATTTTCTTACCTCGTTGCTTTTCTTACCGTGCTTATTGCAGGATTTCGTCGAGAACCTCGACACCGTCGGGCGCGCTTGCGCCGTATCCGTCCGCGCCGATCTCGTCGGAGTATGCCTGTGTCACGGGAGCGCCGCCGATGATGACCTTTATCCCTTCTGCCCCGGGTTTCGACCTCAGGCTCTTCACGACTTCTTCCATAGAGCACATTGTCGTTGTCAGGAGGGCGGATAGGCCGATGGCGCACGCTTTGTTTTTTATCGCCTCTTCGATGAACAGCTCCGACGAAACATCGGCCCCGAGATCTATCACGCTGTAGCCGTTGCCCTCGAGCATGATCTTGAGAAGGTTCTTTCCGATGTCGTGCAGATCGCCCTTCACGGTTCCGACCACCACAGCTCCCTTGGTTCCGGTATCTCCGGATGCCAGGTGGGGCGCCAGCAAACCGGTGGCAGCCTTCATTGCCCTTGCCGCGAGCAGCACCTCTGGAAGGTAGATCTCTCCGTTTTTGAACAGGACGCCCACTCGGCCCATGCCGGTCAGCAGCCCCTTGTTCAGGATATCCACCGCGGCAACACCGCTGTCGAGCCGTTCTTCCACCAGCTTCTTGAGTTTCCTGTCGTCACCGGCCTCTAAAGTTTTTGCTAATTCTTCCATTTCGAATTCACCTTCAGTTGCAGAGGTTTGCGTTAAACTGTAAGGGGCGGCGAAGAGGTCTGCTTCTGGTTTTGGCGCCCCTGCCCAATGTCAATTTTTTTAATGAAGCATCCGGTCAGGCTCCTGTTCCGGCTTCGTATATATCGTTTTCTGCGGTCGCCCTGTACGAGTCGCCAATGTTTGCGTCCGGTTGTTTTCTGTATATCGTGAGCATGCCGTCCTCCTCCCTGTAATGGACGAGGTCCACGCTTGACGCTTGATCCGACATAAGAACAAGGCTTGTGACAACTGTCGAGGATACGATTGTACGGATGCCGTGCCTGGAGGCCTTGTAAACGGTTTCGGGGCGGACACGGCCCGATATCAGGAGGGTGAGCCCTCGGAGGCCTGTCCCCGCCAGGAAAGCCCTGCCGATGATCCTGTCGACCGCTGTTTCCATATCCAGATCGCCTGCCTTGTGCAAAAGCCGGCCTTTGTCATTGCCAATGGCTGCGACCCTGTACGCTCCGAAAACGCTTTTTACATCAATGGATTCCTTGAAGCGGGATGTCATCGATGAAAGAGCACCGAGGAAATCCTCGTTCATGGTGTCGGTATTCGATTTTGTTTCGATGTCACCGGAGCGTCGTCCGCGAGGGTCCTTGAAAGGCGGAAAAGGCTTTCCAGCGCTTTCCGAAAGCGAACACAACATCTTTTCCAGCGCTTTTCCGTTAGTCCTTGCCTGAATGGAAACAACTCCTTCTCCGGGGTATACACGAATGTTTTTGATTTTTTCCCGGGCATGGAAAACGCCGTGATTGTGGAGCATGCCCACTGCAGGTTCTTCAGGGTTTTCCGGACGGCAGGTTATTTGGATTGTTTCATTCCCGTTCAGGTGTATGGAGATTCTTTCCTCAGGGATGGCCATGGCCGTGTCGCTGAGGGTTTTTCCGTTTTTCAGGATGGTCACAGGTACACGAGGTATTTTCATCTTGACCGCTTCATATTTCTCTACACTTGATGCAAACTCGGCTGTTGATCAACCCAAACGCCTTCAATTTTTTTTATAACACATTCATGTACGAATTCCAGGTATTATCAGATCCTTCAAAGCAGTCTTTTCAAGGTTATGCCCGTTTGAGCGGTTCGCGAAACGTCCCTACAACGAATATCAGGCGTAAAACGTACAGCCGTGCGATATCTCTTCATGCCTTTCTTCCTCTTCCCCCAGTCTCCGGCCTCCTCTTCTCAAACCCTCCCCTTGACAGCTCTTCTCCTTGTACTTACGCTTTCGAGTGCTATCGAAGCATCAGCATAAGGAGGTCCGCAATGAAGAGTGTCACTACCGTCACCCTGAAACGCATGAAGCGCAAGGGCGAAAAAATCGTAATGATCACTGCCTACGATTATCTGTTTTCGCGCATTTTCGATGAGGCCGGCGTCGAGCTGATCCTTGTCGGCGATTCGCTCGGAAACGTGGTTCAAGGCAGGAAAACGACCCTGCCCGTGACCATGGATGAAATGCTCTATCACACGAAACTGGTGGCCAGGGGCGCTGAAAGGGCAATGATTATAGGTGATATGCCGTTCATGTCATTTCAGGTTTCCCCGGAGGAAGCCTTGAGGAACGCGGGCAGGTTCATGAAGGAAGCCGACGCTCATGGTGTCAAGCTCGAAGGAGGTGTGGAGGTCGCGCCGACAGTGGAGATGATTACAAAGGCGGGCATTCCGGTGATGGGTCACGTAGGCTTGACCCCACAGTCGGTGCACCAGTTGGGGGGCTACCGCGTGCAAGGGAAGAAGGAGAAGGAGGCGCGCAAGCTTTTGGAGGATGTAATGAGCCTCCAGGCAGCCGGTGCTTTTTCCGTGGTATTCGAGTGCGTTCCCTTGGAGATATCCAGGAAGATCACGGAGGAGGTGAAAATCCCGACAATCGGGATCGGTGCAGGCGTTCACTGCGACGGCCAGGTTTTGGTCATGCACGACATCCTGGGCCTGACAATCGGCCATACCGCATCTTTTGTGAAGAAGTACGCCGATCTGGCCCAGGAATCACGCAAGGGCGTCGAGAGCTTCATCCACGAGGTGAGAGAGAAAAAATACCCTGACGATAAGCACAGCTTCAAGGCCTGATACAAAATCGCGTGAGGGGATTTTGCTTTGTTTTTCGCTCCCGAATACCGATTATGAAAGCGATAAAGGAGCTGTATCGAAAAGCGGTGACGGTTTTCAAACCGCATTTCATGGGCCGCTCTCGAACAGTTGTCAAAAAAAACCGACCGCATCTTACGGCCGCGAACAACACCGCGGCCCGGTGAATGAAACCTGGAGGCGCGATATGAAGCGTGTTGCTGTTTTTGTTGTTTTCGTGGGATTCTGGTTTGTCGGTCCTTTTCCGGCAGCGGCTCAGGACACGGATGTAAACCCGGCAGTGGACGCCGGCCGCGGGGACAAGATCGAGGCCGCGAAGTACAAGGGCATCGACGGAGCCCGGGCTTTATACACCGAAGTCAGGGCGGGCAGGGAAGAGCTCGATCAGCGAGCACATGAGATCAATGAGCTTCAGAAGGAGTTCGCTGAAGCGGATTCGCAGAGGAAGCAGGAGATAGAGGTACAGGGCCGCCTCCTGCAGCACACATTGGAGAGCCTTTCCGCAAGCTTAAGAGAGAAGCAGGAGATGCTCTTCGAGCTGCTCGGTACGCTGATCGCAAAGAATCCCGGTTCAGTGGAGCTTCGCGAGATGCGGTATGAATCGGCTTTCGGGGCCGAGGAGCACGAGATCGTGCTGGAAGACATCGAGATGATTCCGGAGGAGAAGAGGAGCGATGTGAATCTGCTGATGATCTGGGGGCATTCCCTGGAGAGGCTTGTCTATTACAAGGAAGCCGCCGAGTGTTACGAAAGAGCGCTCGAATTGACAAGTGAAGAGCGCAAACCTTATGTTCGGTACAGGCTGGCGGATTGCTGTTTCAACTGCCATTGGTTCGAAAAGGCGTTCGACATCTATACGACGCTCGCGAGAGCGGCGCCGATGTCCGCCAAGAATCAATTCGAGCCGATGGGCCTGGAATCGGCAAGGTACGTGAAGTATTGGCAGGCGGAGCAGGCGCTCAGACAGGTGGAAGCTGAAAAAGACGACAACCCGATCGTGTTGTTCGAGCTCGCCGCCGGCACCTTGAAATTCGAACTTTTCGAGAATCAGGCCCCGAACACGGTTGCCAACTTCATCTCGCTGGTTGAGTCCGGGTTCTATAACGGCCTTGTTTTTTACAAGGTGCTGAACAACTACATGGCGTTCACAGGCTGCCCCGACGGAAACGGTAATGGGGGCCCGGGATACCGGATCGCCGACGAGTGCAGGAAGCCGGGCACCCGTATGCATTTTGTGGGATCCCTGTCCATGGTCAACGACAACGAAGCCAACAACAACGGAAGCCGGTTCATGATCACATCCGTTGTTACGTGGGTGTACAATGGGAAACAGACCGTGTTCGGGCGTGTTATCGAGGGGCGGGATCTCATCAGGCGTATCGAAAAAGGAGACAAGGTGATTTCCGCCGAGATCCTCAGAAAACGGGAGCACGAGTACAAGGTGCAGAAGAGTATGAAATAAGCAATCTAGCGAACCCTCTGTCCCGGGACTGCTCCATCATCCGCGAAAACGACGCGGATGTCCTTTCCTCCCTCGCCTGATGCCAAAAGCATCCCTTCAGACACGCCGTACTTCATTTTTCTAGGCTCGAGGTTGGCCACAACCGTGACAAGGCGGCCTTCCAGCTCTTCGGGCTTGTAGGCGGTCTTGATTCCTGCAAAGATAGTGAGCTTGCGTTTTTCACCTATGTCTACAACGAGTTTCAGCAGCTTGTCAGCACCTTCCACATCCATCGCCTCGAGCACACGGGCTACTCTGAGGTCAACCTTCATGAACTCATCGAAAGTGCAGGCTTTTGAGGCTTCCTTTTTCCTGACGGGGGGTTTTTCGCCGCTTTTGCGTGTTTCTTCGACCATAGCTTTTACCTTTTTGGGATTCACTCTTTCTACCAGGTGTTCGAATTTCCCTATCTCAACGTTTTCGAGGTCGGCGTTAATGTCTTTCCAGGACAGCTCACCGGTTCCCAGCAGTTTTTCGATCTTCGAGGCGAAGGCGGGCAGTATCGGCTTGAGATAGATGGCGAGAATGCGGGTGGCGTTGAGTGTCAAGGTGATTGTTTCCCTTGCGCCTTCGGGATCCTCCTTGACCTGGATCCAAGGTTTTTTTGCATCGATATAACGGTTGACCTCGTCAGCCAGCAGGCAGATCTTGCGTGTTACATCTGAAAACCTGACCTTGTTGTAGGACAGGGCGATTTCCTCGGATGATTTTTTAAGCTCATCCATGAGTGGTTTTGCGTCTTCCGGGATGGTCCCGAGCCTGCCGCCCAGCTTTTTCTTCAGCATCGGCGCTGATCGCGATGGCAGGTTGGCCAGCTTTCCAACAAGGTCTGAGTTGATCCGGGCTTCGAGGTCATCCAGGTTCAGGTCGATATCAATGGCGCCCGGCCCGAGCTTGCATGCGTAGTAGTAGCGCAGGTATTGTGGATCGAGATGTTTCAGGTAGGTGCGGCCGCTGATCGAGGTTCCACGGCTTTTCGACATCTTCGATCCGTTGATCGTGAGGAATCCGTGTATATTCAGCCGCGGGAGGGGAAAGCCGGCGCCCATGAGCATGGCAGGCCAGTAGATTCCGTGGTGGTATGCAATGTCCTTGCCTATGAAATGTACGATTTCGTTTTTTCCGGAGAGCCAGTGTTCGTGGATGTCCTCGCCCCGTTTTACACATAGCGTTTCCAGGCTTGCGAGGTATCCGATCGGTGCGTCCCACCACACGTAGAAGTAAAGCCCTTCCTCGCCCGGTACCTCGAAGCCGAAGTAAGGACCGTCACGGGTGAAGTCCCAATCCCTGAGTCCGGGTTCGAGCCACTTCGAACGCAGCTCGTTAGCTATTTTCTGGTCGACACTTTTGTCCAACCAGGCTTCGATTCGATCCGCGAAGTCGCTGAGTTTGAAAAAGGCGTGTCTTGTCTTCCTGACCACAGGAGGTTTGCCGCAAACTGCGCAAGAGGAGTTTTTAAGCTCGGTTTGATGGTAAGGCGAGTTGCAGGTTTCGCACTGGTCGCCGTACTGGTTCTCAGCATCGCATTTCGGGCATGTTCCGCGGACGAAGCGGTCCGGCAGGAACATATGGTCATGCTCGCAATAAAAAAGCTCCACATCCTTGAAAACGATGTGTCCGGCCGCGAGGTTTTTGTTGAAGATTTCTTCGGTGAGGCGCCTGTTTTCCTCGCTGTGAGTTGTGTGGTACGCGTCGAATTCGATGCCGAAAGCGGAAAAGTCCTCGAAGTGCTCGTTTCTGGCCTGTTGAATGAGCTCGTCCGCAGGTTTTCCTTCCTTCTTGGACCATACCATGATTGGTGTGCCGTGTGCGTCGTCAGCGCAGCAGTAGACGCAGTCATTTCCTGTGAGCTTGTTAAAGCGTACCCAGATGTCGGTCATGATGTACTCGACGAGATGCCCGATGTGAACCGGGCCGTTTGCGTAAATCAGGGCTGCTGTTGTGAAGATGCGCTTGGTCATTTGATTCTCCGCGTTGGTTTGTTCCCTACCATTCGTGCGCGGCAGTAGTACTTCGAAAGCAATAAGTTAAATCATATTTTCCGGAAGATCAATTATTACGCTTGACCAGTCGGTGTTTTTCTGAAAAAATCAATCAGTCTTGAAACGGACAAGCAAGTTTCCCCGAAAGCAATAACTCAAACAGATCCGGGTGGGATATGAAAATATCATCAAAGGGCGATTACGCCCTTCGTGCCATTTTGACGCTTGCCTTGAGGAATGGGGAAGAAAAACCCGTGAGGCTTCCCGAAATAGCCGAGACGAACAGGATTCCGGCAAAGTTCCTTGAGCAGATCATGATTCAGCTCAAGGGCGCTGGTTTGGTGACAAGCCGCAGGGGAAGGCACGGTGGCTATATTCTTGCCAAGCTGCCCCAGGAAATCACACTGGGCGATGTCATCCGGCTGATAGACGGGTCGCTCGCACCTGTGGGATGCGTCAGCCGGCAGGGCCGCGTATCATGCAAACTCGAAGCAGGCTGTGTTCTGAAGATGATATTCAATGACATCCGCGAGCGGATAGGTGATATCGTGGATAACGTCACCTTCAAGGATCTTTGCGATATGACGGAAAACAAGGGGACGAAGCTGTTTGTGACGGAAAGCGAAGAAGCATGCCGTCAAGCATCGCCGTAGCCCGCATCCCCTGGCCGACAGTTGCCTTCAGCAGGATAAGCTTTCAGCGGCTAGAGAGGTCTGACAGGTCAGGCTAGAGGGCGGAAGGCACGGCAGCCTACAGCCTGATATCCTCCTCGAACGGAAGCGATGGCTGTGCCCCGTGGCGAGTTGTTGAGATTGCAGCCGCTCCAGCGGCACGGATGACGCAGGATCCAAATGGAGTGCCCTTTGCCAGCCCCGCAGCAACCCACCCGCAAAAACAGTCACCTGCAGCCACTGTGTCGACCGTGTCCACCTGTACTCCGTCGTAAAGCCACGCGTCCTTCCCTTTTTCGAAGACCATACCTCCTCGTTCACCGAGTGTGATGATGACCTTTTCCACTCCTGAGTTTATGAGATCTGTTCCAGCCTCTTCCAAGGCTTTCTTTTTACCCGCGGATAAGGCCAGGGTTAAAGCTTCCTCCTCGTTTGCGATCAGCACCGATACGGATTCGAGCAGCGCCGAGGGAAGCGGGTCCGTGGCGGCTGGAGCCGGATTCAAGACAACGACCGTGCCGGACCTTGCGGCAGATGCGGCGGCCCGTTGGACCGCGTAGCAGGGAACCTCCATCTGCATTAACAGAACAGCCGCGTTCTCGATCGTTTCAGCGGCTGTGTCTATCATGGAGGAGGAAAGAAGAGCGTTTGCACCCGGCGCCACGGAGATCATGTTGTCTCCGTTTCTGTTAACGAGTATCAGCGCAACGCCTGAGGCGCTATCCTCCACGGTGTGAAGGTGCGCCAGACAGATCCCCTCTTCGGAAAGGTTTTCCTTTGCCCTGTCTCCGAAAGGATCCCTTCCAACGCAGCCGACAAACGCGACTCGGGCGCCCGCGCGCGCGGCCGCAACCGCCTGGTTCGCGCCCTTGCCTCCGGCCGCCTGAAAAAAGTTTTTCCCGAGGACGGTTTCGCCGGATTTTGGAAGCTGTTCGGAGACCACTACCATGTCCGTATTGGAAGAGCCGACGACAACGACATCGTATTTGGTGTGTTTTTCAGACATCTATTATCCTTACATCGAGGTTCCGATCCAGCATCGGAGGGCGACACGTACGGGCGCCCGGCCGGCCGCTCCTACGCCATAAACACCGAACACTCTCTCCTCCTATCCTATATCCAGCTTCTTTCCTTCTTCCTGGTATCTCCCGGACCGGTCGGAAACATCGGCAAGTATGATGATGATATGAAATTGACTTGGAGGGTGTACAGTCGATAATGTGTTTTCTTTGCGTGTGTGAAGGACAACCTTTTGCCTTCGTGATCAGGAGTTCATTTGTGGTTACTCGTATAGAGGTAGGATACAGGCAGGGGGTCCGCGATGCCAGGGGAGAGGCGGTTTCCACCATCGTGGACGGTTACATGCGGATCCCGGTCAAAAGGGTGCGCACGGTACACGTTTACAAGATCGACGCCGACTTCAACGAGGATCAGCAGGAAGATGTTGTGCGTAGTCTTGTGGATCCTGTGATCCAGGAGGCATCATCCGGCAGGCTTGATATTGGCGGGTACGATTGGTCCATTACGGTGGGATTCAAGCCCGGGGTGACCGACAACGTTGGAAACACGGCCGCGCAGACGCTTGGTGACATTCCCGGATTGGAGCTCGGGCCGGAGGCGGGAGTCTACACGGAAACCCGCTACCTTTTCGACGCGCCTTCTCTGACAAGGGATGATGTGGAGAAGATCGCTTACGGCTGCCTCGCCAACCTGCTCGTTGAACGCGTGGAGATCAGGAGCTTTTCGGAGTTCGAGAAGTGCGAGCCTGACCTAGCGCTGCCGCTGGTCCACGGCGATGACAAGGTGAGCGTTAACACGGTCGATCTTGGCGGCAGCGATGAGGAGCTCGAGAGGATCAGCCGTGAGGGGGTCCTGTCCCTCAACCTCGTGGAGATGCTCGCAATACGGGAGTATTTCGAGAGCCGGGCTGATGCGAGAGCGGCCCTGGGGCTGGGGCCGAACCCGACCGATGCCGAGCTGGAGGTGCTGGCCCAGACATGGTCCGAACACTGCAAGCACAAGATTTTCAGCGCGAAGATCCGTTACTGCGAACAGGGCAAGGCCGAGGAAACGGTTGATTCCCTCTTCCGGACATACATTCAGGGCGCCACCGAGGATGTGGGAAAACGCGTGGGGTTTCTGGTTTCGGTCTTTCATGACAACGCCGGGGCTATCAGGTTCAACGACCGCTGGAACCTCGTGTACAAGGTGGAGACGCACAACTCCCCGTCAGCCCTCGATCCGTACGGCGGAGCGATCACCGGCATTGTCGGGGTCAATCGCGATCCGTTCGGCACGGGGCGCGGCGCCGCGCTGCTGGCGAACGTATGGGGGTACTGCATGGGCTCGCCCTTTCACGCGGGGCCGCTCCCGAAGGGACTCCTGCATCCACGCCGCATCAGGGACGGGGTTCACCAGGGGGTCATCGACGGCGGAAACCAGAGCGGCATCCCGTACATGCGGGGTTTCGAATGGTTCGACAGGCGCTACCTCGGCAAGCCGCTCGTGTACTGCGGCACACTTGGAATAATGCCGCGCCTCATCGGGAAGGAGCCCGCGCACGAGAAGGTTGTGAAACCCGGCCACCTGATTGTAATGGTGGGCGGGCGAATCGGAAAGGACGGGATCCACGGCGCGACTTTTTCGAGCCAGGAGCTGCATGATGATTCACCTGTCCAGGCCGTTCAGATCGGCGATCCGATCACACAGAAGAAGATGACAGACTTCCTGCTGGAAGCCCGGGACAGAGGTCTTTACACCTCGATCACGGACAACGGTGCGGGCGGGCTGTCCTCGAGCGTCGGCGAGATGGCCCAGCTCAGCGGTGGGTGCGAGATCGACGTCAAGAAAGCGCCTCTCAAGTACCAGGGTCTCGAGCCGTGGGAGGTTCTTTTGTCCGAGGCCCAGGAGCGCATGACACTGGCTGTGCCGACCGACAAGGTTGATGCGCTCATGGAGCTCTCGGCCGAGCGGGACGTGGAGTCGACAGTGCTCGGCACTTTTACGGACTCAGGATTTTTTCATGTCACGTTCGGTGATCTGTGCGTGGCGTATATCGAAATGTCGTTCCTTCACGACGGCTGCCCCGTGATGGAGCTGGAGGCTGCCTGGGAGCCGCCGGAGCGCAGACAGCCCGATCTCGGTGCCGGTGATGAAGACCTGAGCAGCGAGCTGGAAGCGCTGATGTGCAGGCTCAACATCTGTTCGAAGGAGAAAAAGTCGAGGCAGTACGACCACGAGGTCAAGGGGCTCAGCGTTGTCAAACCGCTAGTGGGTCTGAAAAACGACATTCCTGCGGACGCCACGGTGATGATGGTAGAGCACGGATGCCGCGAGGGTGTGGTCATGGCGGAGGGGATAAACCCGAGGTTCTCCGACATAGATACCTACTGGATGGCCGCCTCGGTCGTTGACCTGGCAGCCAGGCGGATAGTTGCGGCAGGCGGGGAGATCGGCGCGATTGCAGGGCTCGACAACTTCTGCTGGCCTGATCCTGTTCAATCCGACAGCGCTCCGGACGGAAGGCACAAGCTGGCGCAGCTGGTAAGGGCATGCAGGGGGCTCTACGATTTTACGCGGGCCTTTGATATTCCGCTGATTTCCGGCAAGGACTCGATGAAAAACGATGCCTACATGGGGAAGGTGAAGATTTCGATTCCGCCTACCCTGCTCTTTTCAGCGGTAGGGATAATCCGGGACGTAGGATGTGCAATGACGCCGGATGCCAAGGCTGCCGAGGATGTTGTTTACGTGCTCGGTAAGACCAGGGACGAGATGGGCGGATCCGAGTTTCTGGCGATGAAATGTGAACAGGAGGGCGGCTGCGACGCTGCAGGCAGTGTCCCGGAAGTGGATGCCGAAGAGGCGAGATCGCTTTACGAGACGTTGAGCAGAGCAGTTGGCGAGGGAGCTGTCAGCTCCGTACACACGCCCTCTCTCGGCGGACTGGCCGCGGGGTTCGCATTTGTTTCAATGGGCGGCGAACTGGGCCTCGACGTTGACCTGAGGAAGGCCCCGATGGACAGCAAGGTGAAGGACGCAAGAACCGCGCTTTTTTCCGAATCGAACTCGAGGTTTATTGTCACGGTGAGCCCGGATAAGGCGTCGCGGTTCGAGGAGCTCATGGAGGGCACCGCTTGCGCCGCGGTGGGCAAGGTGACGCGCGACAGGCAGCTTTGTGTGGCAGGAATCGATGGAGAGCTGGTTGTCGACGTTGATGTGCTCTCTCTGAAGAACATCTGGAAGCAACCTCTCCAGGAGATATGATAACCGGATCCGGAGAAAGAAAAGGATACAGATGATGGCCAGGATCAAGGCTTTGGTGATTGTGGGTTACGGGCTTAACTGCGAGGCGGAAACCAGCCATGCCCTGCGCCTGGCCGGTGCGGATGTGGATCAGGTTCATTTGAACGATCTGATTGCCGGAAAGAGGACACTGAAGGAGTTCAGGCTTCTGGCGCTGATCGGGGGGTTCTCTTTCGGGGACCACATCTCGGCTGGCAAGGTGTTTGCCAACCGGCTCACGCAGCGCCTGAAAGGACAACTGAAGGAGTTCATCAGCAGCGGGAACCTGATAATCGGCATTTGCAACGGCTTCCAGACTCTTGTGAAAACAGGCCTTCTTCCAGGATGCGACAACGATTACAGCACTCAGAAGGTGACGCTCGGCCAAAACGACAGCGGGGTATTCAGGAACGACTGGGTGTTGGTAAAAGCTGACCCGTCGTCACACTGTGTTTTTTCGAAGGGCATCGATTATCTGGAAGTTCCTGTAAGGCACGGCGAAGGAAAGTTCGTGGTCAGGGAAGAAGGGATGCTCGACCGCCTGAAATCGGGAGGGCAGGTTGTCTTACGGTACGCTCATCCGGACAGCAAAGAAACCACGGACGAGTTTCCGCACAACCCTAACGGTTCCATGGACGGAGTCGCCGGGATTTGCGACCCAACGGGCAGGATATTCGGCTTGATGCCGCACCCGGAGGCACACCTTTTTCCATTCAACCACCCGCACTGGCTCAGGCGCAAGCTGAAAGGGATACTGCCTGAGGAGGGAGAGGGGATACGAATTTTCCGCAACGGTGTAGAGTACCTGGAAAACGCTTGAAGAACCGGAGGGCAACTACGCCCTCATATTTCATCCTCTTCTGCTGCGGCACCGTAAACTGCACTGTGGCTGCGTTTCATGTCAGGAGACGATCCTCAACCTGTAAGAACAGGCCTGCGGTCGTCTCCTGACATGCGCCTTGCCACATCACAGTTT
>CAZIUL010000053.1:0-29249 GCA_964542475.1 uncultured Phycisphaerales bacterium
GCGTCGCTTTGTCGACGCCGGAAGAAAAGAGGCGGCAAGAGACTGCCGCCCTCCAGAAGAAACGGTATGCGCCGGTTGAACAATGGAGGGCGTCGCTTTGTCGACGCCGGAAGAAAAGAGGCGGCAAGAGACTGCCGCCCTCCAGAAGAAACGGTATGCGCCGGTTGAACAATGGAGGGCGTCGCTTTGTCGACGCCGTAGGGGCGAAAATTACATTTGGAAAATCCGCGATACATTCGTATAATGTTGCATGCTCATAGAGGATCTTCCATCCCGATTTGAAATTTCAAAAAGGAAAAAGTAATGCGTATTGCCTCCATGATGCTGCTCGTTCTTTTCGTTTTTCATGTTCATGGTGTAAGTCAAACGACCTGGTACGTGCCCGATGATTTTCCTGCCGGAATTGAAGCCGCCCTTCAAGATCCGTCCGTGGTAAACGGAGACACGATCATCGTGAAGCCGGGGACCTACCATGAAAACATCTCCTTCCCGGGAAAAGCGGTCACCTTGAAAAGCGAGCAAGGCCCTGATGTGACGGTGATCGATGGTGACATGATCGATAATGTAGTTTCTTTTTCCGGTAGTTGCACCAACGATTCAATTCTGGATGGATTCAATATCACCAACGGTTATGGAATTAAATGCCCTTGGTTGTCTTCACCCACCATCATCAATAACAAGATAACCGGTAACTCGGTCGCAGGAATCCAAAGCGGTTTGGACGCCGATCCGAAAATCATGAATAACTGGATAACCGGTTCGACCTACGGAATTTCAGCTTCGGATGGGGCGCCGTTTATTTCCAATAATACAATATCAGGCAACGAGGATTTCGGAATTTATGTTTCCCAACACTATGGCGGTTCCCTTGTGACCATAGAACAAAATGTAATATCGGATAATGGAAAAGGGATCCACGGATACCAATGTTCTATTCGGGTCCAAAACAACCATTTCGAAAACAATTATTCATCCCAATATGGCGGTGCAATCTATGCAGGCGACGCATTCCTGACTCTCGATAATAACGTATTTGTCAATAACTCAACAGGCGGTAACGGAGGTGCCTTGTCGTGTGGAATGCTTTATTTATGTAAAATAACAAACAATCTCTTTGTGGAAAACAGCGCAACCGGTAATGGGGGTGCTCTCGATATCGGCTTTGATATATGGGATGCGCAAATCTTCAATAACATGATCCTGCGCAACACGGCAGGGGCGAATGGCGGCGGAATATGTTTCGCTTCCGATCCAATTGCCGACGTAATCGGCAATACGATCTACGGGAATACCGCCGCGGGTTCGGGGGGCGGGATCTATGCGTCCTCGGCTTCTCAGGTCGATATATACAATTCGATTCTTTGGAATAATATCCCGGATCAGGCGGAATTGCTTTCGGTCTCCCATCAAATGCAATACTCCGATGTGGAAGGGGGATGGCCGGGTCCGACCAACATCAATGCTGATCCCCTCTTCATGGATCCGGATGGGCCGGATAACGACCCCAATACCTGGGAAGACAATGATTTTCATCTTACCGGGGTTTCGCCATGCATTGACGCAGGAGACAACAAAGCTCCTTCGCTCCCAGAAATGGATTTTGAAGGGGATCCGAGAATCTTTCACGGAAATGGAACCGGATTGTTTCCGGTGGGTACTATGTCCGCAAGAGCTATTGTGGATATGGGGGCTGACGAATACTGTCACTTTAAGCGAAAAGGTGTCAATCAAAAGTAAAACAGTTTTGAACATTAAGGTTAAGAGGCGGCAAGAGACTGCCGCCCTCCAATGCCGGATAAAAAGATCCGTGTTCATCCGTGGTTCTCTTTTTCCTCCTCCGCCTCTTCAATCCGTGTTCATCCGTGGTTCTCTTTTTCTTCCTCCGCCTCTGTGTCAGCGCGGGCCCGGGCAGAGGTTCTCGTTCAGGCAGCGCGTGAGCAGGGTGTAAAGGTGACGCCGGGTGTTTTTCCCCTCGTGGATGCCGTGGCTGCGGTTCGGGTAGGCCATCATAGTGAACTGCTTGTTGTGCGCTACCAATTCGTTGATCAGCAGTTCCATGCCCTGGTAGTGGCAGTTGTCATCGCCGGTGCCGTGGACGATGAGCAGGTTGCCTTCGAGCCGGTTCGCGAACGTGACGGGCGAGCCGTTCTTGTAGTCATCCGGGTTATCAATGGGAAGGCCCATGTAGCGCTCCATGTAAATGGTGTCGTAAAGCCTCTGGTCGCTCACCGTGGCCACTGCCATCGCTGTCCTGTAAAGCTTCGGGTATCGGAAGATCATGTTCAGGCTCATCGAACCGCCGCCGCTCCACCCCCATATCCCGATGCGCTCCTTGTCGATCCACGGCCTGCTCTCTATGATTGCCCTTGCAGCGGCTGCCTGGTCCTGCGAGGGCAGAAGCCCCACCTTGCGATAGACGCATTTCCGCCACTCCCTGCCCCTGGGCGCCGGAGTGCCGCGGTTATCCACGCTCATGACAACGTACCCCTGCTGCGCCAGCATGAGGTGCCACAGGTAGTACCTGCCGCCCCAGCGATCGAGCACTGTCTGACCGGCCGGCTCGCCGTAAACGTAAAAGAAAAGCGGGTACTGCTTTTCAGGATCGAACCCCGGCGGCTTGATGCACCATGCATCGAGCTCGACATTGCCGTCGCCTATTTCAACGCGGAAAAAACCCTCCTCGCCCCGCTCCACCGCACCGAGCTTCTCCTTGAGCGCGGCGTTGTCCTGGAGGGTTCTTACGGTCTCGTGCGACGGAAGACGTACGAGCTCTATCACGGGAGGCACACCGAACGACGAAAAAGTGTGGAACGCATACCGCGAGTCAGGAGAGATGTCATACGAGTGGGAACCCACGGCCTGCGGCGGTGTTAGCCGCCACGCACCGCAGGAGCCGTCCATGGGCGAGCAATAAAGAAAACGCCTCGACGGATCATCGGGCGAGGCTATGTAGTAAAGCATGCCGTCCTTTTCATCCACGTGCGCCACGCTTATCGCATCGAAGCCTGCCGGTGTCACGGGTTTCATCTCTTCACCGGTTCGTGCAACAACGTAAACACGGCGCCACCCGTCGCGCTCGCTCACCCAAGTGAACCGTTTGCCGTTGTCGAGCCACATCAGGTCATCGACCACGTCGAGCCAGGCCTCGTCGGTTTCCGTAAGAACCGTGCGCGCATCGCCTGTTTCTCTTCCGCACAGGGTTACACCGTCCGTGTTCTGCAAACGGTTGAGCCGCTGGAGTACGATCTCGTCCGGGCTCGCCGCCCAGTCCATGCGCGCGATGTAGTTGTCGCGATTGTCGCCCGGCAGGTTCATCCAGACCGTGTCCCCGCCGTCCGCGCACACCACGCCGACCCGGCACGCGGGGTTGGTTGTGCCGGCCTTCGGGTACTGGATGTGAGTCAGGCGAGGGTATAACTCGTCCGTGTTGTTGATCAGGCAAAACTCGCGAACTCCGGCCGTGTCGATCTGCCAGTAGGCTATCCAGCGCCCGTCAGGGCTCCACCTGAATCCGTTGCGAAGGCCGAACTCTTCCTCGTAAACCCAGTCGAAGGTGCCGTTGATCAGATGGCCGCCCCCGTCCGTGGTGAGCGCCGTGATCCGGCCGCTCATCAGATCCTCCACGTAGATGTTCTTCTCGCGCACGTACGCCACGCGTGTGCCGTCCGGGGAAAACCCGGCGAACTTGAGCGTGGACGGCTTTGCATCGCCCCCGAGCTTGCACAGCTTTTTCGTGCCGAGATCCAGCACCCAGTAGTCGCCGCGGGTGTTGTGCCGCCAAACCCTTTTTGTGTTGGTAAAGACCAGGAGCCTCTTTTTGTCCGTGGACCAGTCGTAATCCGCTATGTGGAGCGGGGACTTCTCCCCCTTCGGGATCAGCCACGCGCACGGCACGATCGTAGAGCGCTTCCCGGTTTCGGTGTCGTAGCACACGATATCCCTGCCACCGCCCGCCTTGTCGCTGTCGGAGCGCTCGAGCGTTGTGTACCCGGCGCCCTCGTCGATCCAGCGCGCCGGGCCGAAACCCTTGGAATCGAACTCGTCCGAATCAAAGAGCCTGTCCAGGTTCAATCGGGACGGGTCCTCATCCTGTGCCTTGAGAAGGGGCTGCAGAAGAAACGTAAAAAGAACCAGCAGCGGAAAAACTCGCTTCATCCCGACCTCCGGAGATCTAACCCGCATATTTCATCCTCTTCTGCTGCTGCACCGTAAACTGCACTATGGCTGCGTTTCATGCCGGGAGACGATCCTCAACCTGTAGGAACAGGCCTGCGGTCGTCACCCGACATGCGCCTTGCCACAACACAGTTTACAGCTACCTCGCGACAAAGAGTATGAAATAAGCGGGCTAATAGGTTTTCTGTTCAAACGGTGGGTTTTCTCTTGTTGCGCAAAGCGCGCCCTGAAGGCGTGGCAGCCAGCCCTCCAAGCGCTGTTACCTTGAGCTCGCGCGGGAGCGCTTTTCCAACGGCGTACACAGCGTCGATGGTTTCGTCCAAAGGTATGGGGTTCACGTACCCTCCCATGACAAGGTCCGCGCACACAAAGGCTGATGACGCTGCAGCAGCGTTCCTGGTGTGGCACGGGATCTCAACGATACCCTGGACGAGGTCGCACACGGACCCCATGCTGTTCTGAAAGCTGATCGCCGCGGCATCGATCGCCTGCGCGGCAGTGCCGCCCGCAGCCTCCACCACTGCTGCGGCAGCCATCGCGCATGCGGCGCCGATCTCCACCTGGCAGCCTGCCACCTCGGCGGCGAACGTTGCGCGCTCCGCAAGCACAACGCCGATTGCCCCGGCAGCCAGCAGCGCGAGCGCGGCCTTGTCCCTTGTCACCCCCATCTCTTCGCAGAGGGTCACTGCCACGCCGGGAAGCACGCCCGCAGACCCGGCGGTGGGCGCGGCGCAGACAACACCCATGCCGCAGTTGACGTTCATCGCAGCCATTGCCCGGGCCGCTGCCCGCGTGTGCATGCCTCCGGCGGCGAGGCTCCCCTTTGCTTCGGCCGCAAAGATCCGCGCTGCCGTGGGCTCGAGGAGCTGCATGGACGGGGGGTTGGGCCCGAGCCCGTCGCGCACCGCCGCGGCCATCAGGTCAAAGCGGCGGCACATCTCCTTGGTGACTTCATCCGCGGAAAGGCCGAGCAGCCCGGATTCGTGCGCGAGCGCCGCACTGCCCGCGGACAACGATCGATCTTGCGCGGCCGAGAGAAGCTCCTGCGCGCTGCGAAAAAGCGGCGTGCCGCTCTTGACAAAGCACAGGGGCGGGCTCGACCAGATCCGCCGCACCCCCGGCGTTTTTTCGAGCCGCGGCCTTAGCCCTGAAGGAAGCGGCGTGTTCCGGTGCACGCACAAGAGAACAAGGTCTTCCCGCTCCGGCAGCCTGGTTGCTTTTGCCGGATTGCTGCCATCCCCATCGAGCAGCAGGCGCGCGCCCTCCTGTGCCGAGCTTTCGCATTCGACTGCAACCTCGTGGCCCTGGCCGTTGAACAGCACCGGCCATCCCTCAATCGATGTTATTTCCACGCTTCCCCCGCCCACGGACCGCGCCTCCACATCGAGGGTACGGCCGCTTTTGCCTGCCAGGTGCGCAAAAAGCGAGTTAGGATGATCGGCTTTTGGCAGGCGTTCGAGATCGAAGCTGAGCTTCAGCCCGCTTGAGGCGGCATGATCGACGGCGCGCAGGAACCGCTCATCAGTCATGGGCCGGCCCATGAGCCCCGCGGCGAAACCCAAATCCGAGCCCTGCTGCTTGTATACCTTTCCGTATGAACCGTCCGGATCGAAAAGGACCCGGGCCTCTACCGGCTCATCCCCAAGAAGCGAACGGAAAAGCGTGCCGAGGTGATGTGATGCCGCGGTGTGCGAGCTCGACGGGCCGCGCATCACCGGCCCGAGAACATCGTTCAGGATGCTGGTGTTTTTCATGGGCGATGGATCTTTTTTCAACAAAGGCAAATCGTAGCGGGGCGAGAAAATCGAACGCTTTTTACATTGTACTATCAAACCGGCATTCGCCCCTACATTTTCTCCGGGATCAGGACCGCGGGCCGCGCCAGGCTCCCAGTTTTCTCCACCAGCGCGTCATTAGCCCGGTTCTTCGGGCGCTCGAGACGATCAGAAGGAGCAGGGCTGCCATGCTTGCGAGCTTGACCGGCTCGGGGAGGAGCCCTGTCGTTCTCCCCACAATGGCGCTCACCGGGATGTCAAGGCTGCTGTAGACGAGATCCACAATGCCGCCCATGACAAGGGTGAGGCACGCGGTTGACGCGAGGTAGATCAGCATGACGCGTCGTCCCAGAAAGCGGTGCACGGCCACGATCGTGCCCACGTTCGTGACAGGCCCGGCGAGCAGGAACACTAGCGCCGCTCCGGGGGAGAGCCCCTTGAGAAGCATGGCTGCCACGAGCGGGGTTGAGCTTGTGGCGCAGACATAGAACGGGATCCCCACGAAGAGCATTATGATCATGCCGGACCAGCCCTGGGTTACAGGGCTTTGAAAGACACTCTGGGGAACCGCTGCCGCGATCAGGCCGGATATGATGAAGGCCGGGATCAAAAGCGGGGTCAGGTCATCCATGACCGTTATGAATCCGTACCTGATGGCGCGGCCAAAGAGCGTGCCCTCATCATCGCCTGTGGCTGCCGCATCCGCGGAACCGCCCGCCCCCACGGCGCATTCGGGTTTTTCGGATGTTTTGCAGCCGCAGGTATCATCAGCGCTTGTGCCTGAGCCGGGGGCGGGAGCGGGGCTGCCTCGCTTCCCGGCCGTTCCCGCTTCCCTGCCGTCCTTTTCTTCATCCTTGTCCCATCCACGGCGCACGAAAATGTTGACGAGAGTGCCCGTGAAAAGCGCGGATACAAACGCGGCAATCGGCCTTGCAACCGTGAAAATAGGGTCGAGCAGGGCGTAAGTGATGCTTATCGACTCCACTCCCGTCTCAGGCGTGGAGATCAAGAACGATGTTGTGGCTCCCTTGCTCGCGCCCCTCTGCCTGAGTGTAATCATCATGGGAAGCACCGAGCAGGAGCACAGGGGAAGCGGGATCCCGAGTATGGAAGCCGAAGCCGCGGACCTGAAGTCATCTCCCTTGAAGAGGCGTGTAAACCACTTGTCGGAGATCAGGAAGCGCAGGTACCCGGCGGCCAGTATACCGACGAGTATGTAAAGCGACGCTTCCTTGAAGAACCAGAAGGTCCGGTTCGAAAACTCGACCGCGAATGACATGCTTTTTCCTCGCCCGCATATTTCATACTCATCTGCTGCGGCACCGTAAACTGCGCCGGGGCGGCGGTGCTTGCCTGGAGACGATCCTCAACCTGTAGGAACAGGCCTGCGGTTGTCTCCTGACATGCGCCTTGCCTTACACCGAAGGCGTGATCATCCATTCGAGGGTCCACGGGCCGCTGCCCGCGATGGAGGAGGAAAGGCAGACAACCGTCGATGGAATGAAGCGCAGGTCGATCGCCGAGGGGGATCCGCTGAGAAGCGCGGAAGCCATTTTTTCCATGTACGGGAGATGACCGACAAGCATCCTGTCGCCGCGGTCCGAGGGGTTTTTGAGCTCTTCCATCACGACATCAATGGGATCGCCCGGTTTGAGCCCGTTGCGAGGAAGGAGTTTCGCTTCCGCGCCAAGCTTGCGCGCGATGATTTCCGCGGTCTGGATGGCGCGCGCCTTGGTGCTGCTTTCGATCCTTCCGATCTGCTGATCCTTCATAGCCAGGATGCCTGCAATTTCTTCGACATGCGCGCGGCCTTCCGCGGACAGCGGACAATCCGGATCCACATCCCTTGAAACCGCTTCACCGTGGCGCACGAGATAAAGCTTCATTAATCCTCCTCAAGAGACGGACGCTGCCATACGGAAAGGGATCGCAGATCCGCGCGAATGGCCCGCAAGCGAAATATGACTGCTGATTGCTCAGCGGTCTTCTTCCAGCTTGAACTTGTTCTTGTTATCCGTCCACCAGCCTTTCCATTCGTCCCTGTCCCCTCCATTGTTCCGGCCGGTGAGCTTCATGAGCGCGCTCGAAAAATCGCGGGCCAGATTTTGCCACGTCCAGCGCTTCCCAAGGTACATCATGTCTATCAGCGCATCAACAGACTTCTTCGAGCGGATGTTCCCGAGCGCTTCTATCTTTGCCTGGGCGGCTCTTCGCGCCCCTTCCTCGTCCTTCTGGTTCCAGAAATCCCTGGAAAGCGACGGGATCGCTTTAGGGTCCCCGATCAGGCCGAGGGCCTTGATGATCTCCAGGTAAACATCGAGGTCATCCTCGTGCCGCTTCAGATCCCGGGTCATGCTCGTGACCACGTTCCTGCATCTCATCGAGCCGAGGAGGTTCGCCGCCTCCTTGCAGATCCCGGAATCCCGGTCCTTCAGGCACCTCTTTGCGATTGCAGCGGCAGCGAGCTCGTGCCCTGTCTCCCCGAGCTTTTTCATGCCTGCCAGCTTCTCCGTGAGGGACATCTTGGTGTATTCCTTCTCGAACTCCTTGACAAGCGCCTTGACCGCACCGATGTCCGCCTCCTGGATCAAGGCCGGCCCGTCGTTTATCCGCGTGTACTCGACCTGGAACACCATGCTCTCCTTTCCGAGCTCCACTGTGATGCGCGTGGGAAGGGACCACGAGTTCAGCGTGCGAAACCCGCTGTAGCTGACAGTGCTTCGAAATCGCGACCCGCCCCCCTTTCCCTTGCCCGAGGCTACTCTCCTTGATTCGAGACGCAGAAGCTCATCCACAAGCGTGTACGACGGCTCCACTGACACGCTGTTTTTTCGTCCCCCCAGCCGGGCTTCGACCACTATCTTTGTTTCAGGATCAAAGATTATCCGCCCTGCCGGCTTTTCGTTCAATGATACCGCGAGCGCTGTCCCAATATCCGTGCTCTCGAGCGACAGTGTTTTGCCATCGAGGTCCACAAAAACGCCGCCTGCTGCTATATCGCGCCAGATGCCGAGAAGATATTCCTGCAGCCCCTTTCCGAGCACGCCTGCCCCTCCCTTGACATTGATCTTCTCCGTGTCGGGCGCTTTCCAGTTGTAGATGATGGTTCCCTGGTTCATGAACTTTCTGAGCTCTTCACGCCTCGAGTCCACGATCTTGATCTCGGCACCGAACGATTCGAGCCCGTCGCGGATCGGGAGGTGGTACCTCTTGTATGCGTCGGCAAGAAACTCCTCAGCCTCGGCCTGCTTCTCGTTCGAGGGCGGTGCTTTTGCCTCCCTTTCCCTTGCGGGAGGGGTTTCGCCTTCGTCCTGCGCCCACACCGCTCCAAAGGCGAAAAGAGCGAACGCGGCTACAATTGCCATGTGCAGGAACGCTCTCTGGAACGTGTAAACCTTCATTGATCCGCCCTCCATTTCAAGCCTATGAGAAATGTGCTCAGATATATTAATGAAACAGGCACGACCGGCTATTGTTTCTCAAGGAAAATATATCCGACTGGAACTGATAGCTCAACTTTCGATCGGTATTGATCTTATTATCTCATGCCTGAGATAAACGATTTATCACTGCTTGCATGCGTTTTTTACATGCTTGCGTTTATGGTTGCGGCTTCTCCCCGGGAGAGGCTCTTTTTTCCTGACCAGTATAATGCGCCGTGCTTCAGTTCAATGGTGTACGTGGCCTCGGGTAAGGGCCCTGTTTCGAAAATCCCGTTTATCGATGTTACAAAGCCTTCGGGTTCCGCTTGGATGAACCCGTTGTTTACCATGTATTTCCACGACACTCCGAAAAAGCCTGGTCCATTGAGACCGATTTTTGCACCCGCTATGGGCGCGCCTTCCTGGTTTTTTGCTTCCACCCTGAGATGCGCGCCCTGAGAAAGGGTTAAATCTTTTTCTATTGTCTCCCCTGACACAAGGCCGGCTGTGATGCAGGAAGGCGCGTGATCTTTCCCCCCGGCTAGGATCGTAACCTTTCCAGCCTCCATGTTTTTGAACACGAATAGCCCTCTCCCGTCAGAGATTACCTCCCCGTTGAATCCGTCCCTATCAAGTATCTTTGCAACAGGGTTTGATACATTCCCACCCCCGTCTGAATGAATCTTGATCTTCAGTATACTTTCAGCTTTTAAGGTATAGTCCCTTTCCAGCTCTCCAGTTTCGTTTATCATCACCTGGTCTTTAACCGAAGCGTACCCTGGCGCAACAACCGACACATCATACATCCCCGGAACCAGGCTGAAAAACTTGAAGTTCCCTTCCCCTCCCGATAATGCCGAGCAGGTACCTGCTCCCTCCACTTTTTCCAAGAGCACCTTGCACCCATATATTGCCTTCCCATCGTAGTTTCTCACATGTCCCCTGAATCCAATGCCTGACATTACCAACTCAACAAACACCTCTTCATCTTTGCCAACGTGAATGTTCTTCGTTACAACTCCGCCTGATCCCTCTAACGGACACTCTGCTGATATAGTGTAATCACCCTCTTTGACCGGCATTATTTTGAAGATGCCGTCATCCATAGTAATATGCTCCATTATCAATTCGTTTTTATTATCACGAAGCGTAATTGGTATATGATTAAGGCCTTTATCGTTAATAACACATTTACCTGTAATTATTGAACAGCCACTGAATTCAAAATCGACTTTTATATTTTCTCCTTTTTTTACATATATCTCTTTTACATTATTAGCAAAACTGCCATATAGAGTATTTGAGATATAGTCTGATGCACTTAATTTATATTTCCCTCCTGATAATCCGCCAACGATGTAATATCCGTTTGATGATGTACAGACCTTTTTTAACAACAGTCCATCCTCATCTAACAGTTTTATAATACCCGAAGCCATTGGTGTTTTCTTGTCTTTATATAAATATCCGCTGATTGATCCGGCTTTGTATATTTCAATAATATTTTTTGAAGGGTTGTTTGTTTGTATCAGCAACTCTGATTTTACGGTTTTATTTGCAAAACCGTAACATTCTATCGATACTGCATATTCAGTATCCGGAATTTTATCAAAGCAAAACATACCGTTTAAGTCGGTTGTTGTTGAATATTTAGAACCCATAGGTATTATTGCCTTGTTTGACAACATGCCATTCAGCAAAAGCTTAACATTTGCGTCTAGAATAAGCTCCTTGCTTACAGCATCTCTTACAATCCCTGCCACTTGTCCACCCATTTTTTCCAGATAAACATCAATACTACATTCCTCATCATCCACCCCAGAAACATCAATGACTTTTTGATATGGAAGGTATCCATCTGCCAAAATAACTAGTTTCAGTGCTGCATTATAAACAAAGTTCCCTGTCATTTTCCCTTCACTGTATTTGTTATACTCAATATTATTATATGAGTAACTCTCAGCTAGAACTGTTGAAGAATTTGACATATTGCCATTAAAGGCCTCAATCCGTTTTCCTGTTTCTTTATCAAACACATTCACTGTTATTTTATTGTATGATACCAATGTTATTATTTGATCTGAATCGTCTTCTACTTTGAACGTCTTGGAAACATAATTATAATCCTGATTTACCCTGAATTCATTTGCACTAAGATATATTGTATTTCCCTTAACCAATGATTGGGAGCTAAATATTCCATTTCTATCAGTTTTACCTCTTTGTAATATTACTCCTGTATCAAGATCCTGTATGAATACATAAATACCATTTATCGTATGTCCCTGACTGTTCAATACTATTATCTTTTTCGTCACTGCTTCCGGTAAAATAAAGTCTTGAACGTTGTCTTTTCCCGCTACAGCTTCAACAAACGTGCTTGCATTGCCTTTAGTATCGTGAGTTATCTGAATATACAGCTCACCTTCTCTTGTACTGTTAAAGATGTATTTTCCTTTTTCATCTGAGACTGCACATTGATTTCCAAAAGTTTTCTTTCCATCATCAAAGCTAATATCCCATAAAACAGCATCAGATACAGGACTTCCCATTTCATCTTTTATTGTACCCCTCAAAGTGCATTTTTTCTTCAATACAATCAATATATCTGTATTGCTATATCTTGGTATTCCTCTCAAAACACCACAGTATCCATCTACCGAACCTTCCTCTATTGTGAAATACAAAGCCTTTTTATTTTGATCAGGTATATTGAATATCCCGTGAGAATCTGTCTTTTGCAGTTCGTGGAAAAAAACCAGATCTATTGCATCTGCTGGTGGCATAGAATACAGGTTGTCTGCAGGTAAGTAGGGCAAAGATACTTCCACAGGCACATCCGGAATGGGATCTCCTTTAATGTCAATTACCTTACCCTTAATACGCCTTCCTATTTTCAGTTTAAGCGTAAGCTCTTCAGGAAAACCGCTTCGCAGATCAAGGTTGCAATGGGCAGAGGCATACCCTCCAAGCTCCACGTGAACCAGGTATTGATCAAAAGGCAGATCCTCATAATAAAACATACCATCAGAATCAGTGAATGTTTCCTTTATCTCGAACGGGTAATTGAAGTTATCGTCGCTTTCCAGGTAGTCTTTACGAATCTCATCACTGATCTTTATAAGGTACACCTTTGAGCCTTCAGCACCTTTTCCATCAGGAAGAATAACCCTCCAGCATGGCTTATCTAGGGTGGTCTTAGGAACACGCTCTTTTTCTGAACTACCAGTTTCCCGACTGATCGAAAAAGGCTCATCATCGACTTCTTCTACATCTTCAATGATGTTGTCGCCGTCCAAAGAGCCTGATCTGTTTGACAAAGCAAGGTTATCTTCGATATTGATATTTGCATCTATGCAATATTGGTCTTCATAATCGCTATTAATGAAAACAATCATGAACACAAGGATCAACAACCCTGTCAAGCATAGTGTCAAATACCATTTGATCATATTCTAAGCAACTTAAAAACTCATGGGAGGTTAGAGTTATTACCCCTTGGAGAAGGTTCTGTTTGGCTTTCCATTGGCGGGTCTTGTGAGCCTGGATCTACTTTTAATTTTGTGCCAAATGAGAATGTTGAAAAAATCAACAGGATTGCAAGGACTGACACAAGTAAAGTCTTGAGCCTAAGAAAAGACAAAGGAGTTTTGCCTGAATTCCACGGATAAAGACAGCGCGTTCCTTTTTTATTGATCTTCATTTGATTATTCCTCTGTTGCTTTCAAAGAGGTTTTTGAGCCTTTCGTTTGTAACTATTTTATCCTTGTGCTCCAGGCAATGACCATCCAAAAAACTGGAACAATATCGCTTGCTTTTACGGCGTAATTGCTGGGAAGAATAACTACAGGATAACTGAACGCCGCTTTCAAGGTTCGTCGCACTCTCTTCTAGCTTCCCTTTTTCCAAAAACACCATTCCAAGGTTCAAATATACACTTGGCAGTTTGAAGTTATCAAGCGCTTCTTTGTAAAGACTTGTTGATTCAGCAAGAAAACCCTTCAATTGCGTGATACCAGCAATGTTGTTGATGAAAACACTTTTCCAGACTGGGTCAGGATCGCATTTCAATGCATCAGCATTGATTTTCATAGATGCATCGAAGTCCGATCTTTTTCTAAAAATCTGGTGCAGATCAAGGTACGGGTACATGTGATATTTATGAAGATGAATGCAGTTTTTCAGGATATCAGCAACGAAGTTCCTGTTGTCCCCGGAAAGGTCGACCTTATTCAAGACATATTGAGACTCTGTTATTGTGACACGGTCATCAGCAGGCAGATCGCCTGATGATCTCAAAAAGGTGAGTATGTTATGGGTGTTCTGAAGTGAATCATCAAAATCATGAACTTCTGACAAACCCAGGAAAAACCGGATGAACATACCCTGCCGGTACATGATGTTACGGCTTACCTCCAGCATCCATTTGGAGAGGTTGCGTTTCATCGCCTGGGCCATCTCGACCCGGAGGGCGGAAGGGAGGTCAGCGGAAAGGGAGGGGGTGATCTCCGCCGAGGCGACCTCGTAGTCCCTGAAGCCCTTCTCGACCGCCTCCATGTATGCGCGGTACCTGCGGCAGCGGCGGCACTTCTCCATGTGGTCGATGAGCTCGCCAAGGGACTTGTCGTCAAGCTCATCGTGGAGGCTCTTGTCTATGGACTCGACACGGTCTGGGCAGGGGTTGAACTTCTGAAGAAAAAGAGGTTCATGCGTGCTCATTTGCGCACCTCCTTGCCTTCATCTTCATCTTTCCAAAAACGGCAAGCCTCCCTCTGGTATACCTCATCCAGCACCTTCATGCGGCAGGTTCGCAAAAGCGCTGCCGTTCGCCTCGAATCAAGCCCCAACCTGTCCGCCACCGCCCCGATCGACAAACCTTCGCCATAGTACAACGAAACAGCCTCTTTCTCAATGGAAGAAAAGCCGGGGGACAGGGAGTGCAGGATCTCGAAGACGAGCTCCCGCACGCGCTCCCCTTCATCCTGATCAGTTTTTCGCATCCAAGCCTCGGATTTCGAAGGACATACGGGACCGATCCTGTCCGACGTTTCAGCGGTGCATCGCCGCCCTGCGCGGCTCGCCTCCTCTTTTACGATGTTGTCGATCAGGGCCGAGCACCACCCGAAAAGGTTCTCCCTGGGGATATCCGCGCCAGGGCTCAAAGCAAGCTCGGACAGCACGCTGTACACCCTGTTGGTCACGCGCTCGGCCACAGCATCGATCCCTGCGGATTCGAGGCTCCTCTTGGCAAGCCATGTGAAAAAAGACAGGGTCAGCCCGTACACCCCTTCGATAAAACGGGGGTCCGCGCTTGCCTCGAATGCGCACAGAAGCTCACAGCAATGTATTTCCACAGAAGACCGCATCCTTGCGCCTTCTTTGAAGTTACGACCTATTTCAAGTGGTGCGTTATCTAAATTACCGATGTCTAATGGCTGTTGACACCCGGATATTACAGATTTTCCCTGATTTTCTGCGATAATCCGCCGTGCTTCTTCCAGGAGATGTTTTTCAGGTTCCTTCTTCATGCTTGTTCCGCTGTGATATGCGAAAATCCAACGCCTCCACCAAGCTTTTGAGGCCGAGCGTGCAAAGGCTTATTTCTCAAGCATGTATATTAACTAATGCGCCGGTGTTTTCCTGTCAAGCGGCTTTTCCGCTTGATCGCGTGTAAAGGTTCCTGCCCTTTCCACACCACCTCTTCCCTACCGGACAAAGGTCATGACCTGGCGGTTTGTCAGCTCCACCTTGTGCAGCGGAAAAATCGAATCGCCGATCACTGCCTGCAAATGAACCTCGAAGCCCAGGTACTCTTCCTCTCTTGGGATCGTGATCGGAACCTCGTACGCTCCCGACGGATGCATCATGCCCTGGCTCAGAAAATATAGAGCGCCGAATCCGGTCCTGTAAACGCCGTAGCCCACAGGAATGTAGTTCTCCGACAGCGATGCAAAGAGCAGGTAGTTATCACCCGGAGTCCCCTCGAGCCTGATCGATATGGTGCTGCCGATTCGCGCCTCGGCTGTTGTGTAGAGCTGTACATCTACGCCAAGGTACTCGAGGATCCTGACGAACAGCTCCTTTCTCGTGTCCGGATGGATACCGTCCGTGAGATCGCCCAGGGGCAGGGAAACCGCAACCGTCCTGTAGGTGCCCGCATCGTGCTGGACCGCGCGCCCCTTGCTGCCCGTTTTAAAGAACAGCTTGGCAGGAGAGATCGCGCTGATCTCGTCCATATATGCGCTCTCGCCCCAGTACTCCATGGAGATGCCGTCCGCGATCGATCCGGAAACACCGCTCACCATCCCGTAGATGTCCCCCCCGTCATCGATCTCGTTCACTCCGAACCACGCGTCAATGGTCGCCTTTGTTGGATCCCAGCAAAACGCGTCGCTCGACTCTAGGTAGATGTTGTCCCCGGCCTGGAGAGCCGCGACCAGGTCGTCAGCCTCCGCCTGCGACATGATATAGTGGTCGTGATACACGCCAAGGCAAAAGAACCACACATCGTGCATGCTCCAATCGCCCGGCCACCCCGTGTACACCGTGTACGGGATGCCAAGCTCGCTCAGCGTCTTTGTGATGTACGGGCCGCTCGTGAACCGCCCGGTCAGATCCACGACCGCAACGCTGCCCTGCCCCGACACCGGGCAATAAACATGGCCGACCTTGGGCAGGTATGAGACGTTCGGCACATCCGCGTTGTCTGTCGCCTTCACCCGGTACGTGACAAGGTCGCCCGCGGACGCGCTTCCCGGAAACTCGCCGCTGTACCAGTAGCACATCTCCTCGCGGGTCGTTAAGATGTCCGGCTGGGGCGCGCTGTTCAGCGACCACTCCACCGTGACCTCGGGTGTTGCCATGTCATCCTTGCAAAGAGTGCGGATCCTCGGCGGCCACGCCCCTTGCGTACCGCTTCGCGCGGGAATGAAACGCGAAAGCTCGGGAGCGTCCCCATCCTCGCGCACCTCAAAGCTCATCATGCCGTCCGGGGCCACGATCGGGTAGAGCGCTGTCCTTGCCCCGTCATCACGCGCCTCTATGTAGAAAGAAACCGTGGTGTCCTGCGGCTGCGCAGGGATGTCCGCCTCATACTCGTCAGGCTGCCCGGTCAACGTCATGACAACATCGCTGAACGGAGGCCCCCCGGTAACCGACCAGCGGACTACAGGGTACCCGGAAATCATGCCGTACCCGTTCGGCGGGATCACCTCGGCTGTGACCGCATAGCCGGACATGGTATCCTCCGTATCCCCGGGCGGCATCGGATAGATACGGATCGGGTCGCGCCTCATGAAGTTTCGCGTCCTGCAGTGAAGCGCATCGTTGAACCCCATGCCCCCGTGGTCCACTCCCACGACCTCGTAGCCTGGATAGGCATCCTCGAACAGATCAATGGCCACCTGGTCATCCGCCGACCCGGTGATCGGGACGAACACACACTTGTTCGACACGAGAGAGTTCATGTACGGCTTGAACTCGTACCACCCGCTCCCCATCTTGAACATGGGCAGCCGAAAAATCTCGAACGGCCTGCCCCAGGGGCTCTGCAGCGTCTCGTAATACTCGTTGATATCCTCCGCGTACTGGTAGTAGTCCGAGCCCTCGCCGTACTGCACCACGATGAAGGTCGCCGGATTGGCCGGCTTGGCCCAGCAGTCCAGGTGTTCGATGGTCCACGGGGCAACCGGAACGGTGCGGTAATGATCGATGCCCAGGTAATCCTTGTGAATGTGGTCGATTTCTTCCTTGGTGATGTATGGGTTCATTGAATAAACCCTGGTCGTGGAAAAAGCCGTGCCGTGGCCTGCCGGGTGCCAGTTGCCTCCCACGTGCTCGATATCGGTGTCGTAGTAGCTGATGCCGTAAAGGCCGGCGAAGTTGAATGGGAAAGCGTTGTCGTCGCTGCCGTAGGTCGAGCTCGGGTTCGCATCGTAGTCGACTATGCCCATCTCGTTGTTCACATCCCATATGAACCAGGGCCCGTAGTCCCGTGTCCACACGGTGTTGGTGTCGATGAAAAGAAAATCGATGTTCGTCAGGGGGATGCCGTTTGAGTTCAGCCAGCTTATCCAGGAGTTCTTCTCGTACTGGTTGTCCACCGGAATGTAGACCATGATGTGCTGCTGGAGCTTGTCAATGAGATCGGAGTTCCACCACAGCGTCATTATGCCCTCGGATTCTTCCCACTCGTCGCAGCAGTGCACCGGCCCTGAAGGCGCCGCGCGCAGGCTGAGCGGGGGCAGGGCCGTTCGATCCCGCGGCATGGGTGTCAGAACGCGCTCCTTGGAAAGCCTCGACTTTTGAGCCGGTGTCAGGCCCTGGGCCGCGCCGTCATTCGCAAGCGTGAAAAATCCAAGCAAAAGAACAAGCAGTCCATTCAACAGCTTCATCCTAGATCCCATCGTTATTCTCCAAACGAAAACCTGCGTGGGCCCGGTGCAACACGCATAAAAAACGCCAACCGGATATGCGGATCCAGATCACGAACAGGGTGTGGAACGTGGAACAGGCTTTGTCGTTAAACGTATTATATCTGTCAAAGTATATATTAACGTCGCCGGCCTGTCAAGAGATCAGAGGGGAGGAAGAGGGCGAAAGATTTTTCGCCCCTACATTGTTTCTTTCTTCAATCCTTGTTCATCCGTGTTCATCCGTGGTTCTCTTCTTCTCAAACCGTGCGCGTTGCTTTTGCGAGCCACGCTTTTTCATCCGCGTCGAGATGCGGGCCGAGCTTGTGCCTGACCGTGTTGTGGTACCTGTTCAGCCGGTCCTTTTCCTTGTCTGTTAACATGCCAAGGTCCACAAGGCTCAGGTCGATGGGGCAAAGGGTGAGCGGCTCGAACTTCAAGAACACTGTCTCGTCGTTGGACAGCCCCTGCGCTTCGACGGACTCGACCTGGTTCTCGATCCTGATCCCGTACTCGCCCTCCCTGTAGAAGCCCGGCTCGATCGTGAACACCATGCCCGCCTTCATGCGCGCTCCACGCTCCCTCTTGAAAAAGATTGACACCGGCCCCTCGTGGACGTTCAGGCACGCGCCCACGCCGTGGCCCACACCGTGGTCGAAGTCGAGCCCCTCCTCCCAGAGGTCAAGCCTGGTGATCGAGTCGAGCTGCCCGCCGCGGGTCCCTTCCGGAATGTGCATGGACGCGAGCCTGAGGTACCCCTTGAGCACCCTTGTGAAACGGTCCCTCTGCTCCTCGGTGGGCTCGCCAAGCGCCACGGTCCTGGTCGCGTCAGTGGTCCCGTCCAGATACTGCCCGCCCGAATCCACAAGAAGCAGGCCAGGCGGCTCGATCTTCATGTCGGTCTCCGGGGTTGCCCCGTAGTGGATCACGGCGCCGTGTTCCCTGAAGCCCACGATCGGCTCGAAACTCGGGCCGATGCAAAGCTCGCCCTCGGACCTGAGCCCGCCGAGTTTTTTTGCAACGCCAAGCTCGGTGATCTCATCGCCGGCAGCCAAGCTTTCATCAAGCCAGATCAGAAACCTGACCAGCGCCTTCCCGTCTCGCACGTGGCACTTCCTGTACCCTTCAAGCTCTGTCCCGTTCTTCATCGCCTTGAAAAGGCTGACCGGGCTGTCCGCTTCCACGACATTTGCGCCGGGCCCAAGCCTCTCCTTCACCCATTGGCTGCAAAAGGCCGGATCGAGCCATGTTTTAACCCCTGCTGACGAGGATTCGAGCTCAGCGAGACTTTTGGCAAACTCTTCGTACGGCCTCAGCTCGACATCGTCCCCGAGATGCGCGCGCACCTCCGGGCTTACCTTGTTCTCGTCCACAAAAAGGCACGCTTTCTCCAACGTGACTATCCCGTACGCCACAAAGACCGGGTTGAACTCCACATCCGAACCGCGCAGGTTGAACAGCCACGCCAAGGCGTCGAGCGTTGTTATCACGTGCGCCTCCGCTTCGCGCTCCCCCATCTTCTCGCGAAGCCGCGCGAGCTTGCTCCCGTGCTCCTCACCTGCGAACTCGCGCCCGTGAACCAGAACCTTCCCGCCCGGCATGGGCGGCCGGTCCTCCCAAACCACATCCACGAGGTTCTCCTCTATAGATTCGAGCACCACCCCTGTCTCGCCGAGCTTCCTTTTCAGCCTTTTATGGTCCTTCATTGGAAGGAGCTTCGGATCCACTCCGGCCTTTGCTTCGCCTGCGAGCGCTCCCGCGAGCCACTCATCATACTCGGGCACCCCGGGCATGCCCTTCTTGAAAAGCGTGTAAACACCTGAATCGAGCTCATCTTCGGCCTGGAGGTAGTAGCGCGAATCAGCCCAGAGCCCTGCCGCCTGCTCCGTGATCACAACATCCGCTACCGAGCCGGTGAACCCGCTGATGTATCGACGGCGCTGCCAGGGCGCGGGCACGTACTCGCTCTTGTGCGGATCAGTACTTGGAACCATGTACGCCTGCACATCGTTTGCCTTCATGAGCTTTCGCAGCGCTTCGACCTTTTCGCGGATCGTTTTTTCGCACACCATTGGTGTTTAACCCTTCCTGTTTTTGTGACACACATGCGAGACCGCGCCGGTGATCAAGCCTCGAACGGGCTAATCAGGGCCGGCCCGCGGCCTGCCATCACCCCTGGACCACGCTGTTTTCCAGCACGCCGATCTTCGAGATCTCGATCGTGACAACATCGCCGTGCTCCAGCCTCACCGGCGGGTCGCGGAAGATCCCGACCCCTCCGGGCGTGCCGGTCGATATCACATCCCCCGGCATGAGCGTGATGGTCTGCGACAGGTAGGACACCAGGTACGGCACGCTGAATATCAGGTTTGAGGTGTTGCTCTTCTGCCTCAGCTCGCCGTTCACGCGGCACGAAACATCGAGTGCGTGCGGATCGTTGATCTCGTCCGTTGTCACGATCCACGGCCCCATTGGCGCAAAGGTGTCGAACCCCTTGGCCCTGAGCCACTGTTTTTCCGCCTTTTGCGTGTCCCTTCCGGAAACATCGTTCAGCACGGTATACCCCGCAACGCTTTTGTACGCGTCGCTCTCGGCAATCCTGGATGTCTTCGCGCCGATCACCACGGCAAGCTCCGCCTCCGGGTCAACAAACGTCTCCATGCCCGGGTCGGGAAGCGTTATCCCCTCACCTGGCCCGATCACGGCGGAGGGCAGCTTCGGAAAAACGAGCGGGCGCTCGGGCAGCGGCCTGTTCTGCTCCTCGGCATGATCCCTGTAGTTGAGTCCCAGGCACAGTATCTTGCTGGGGTCGGGGATTGGCGCGCCGATCCTGACATCTGCCAGCGGAAAGCAGAGCGACGGGTCGGGTTCCGTCAGCTTTCCCGCCTCGTCCAGCAGGCCGCGTGCGAGGAGCTCGCGCATGCTGCAGGGCGCGCCCGGCAGCGCTCGGGAAAGGTCCAGAACAGTATCGTCGCCAACAAGAAGACCCGGCCTTTCCTGTCCGCGTGGGCCGAAGCTCAGCAGTTTCATGGCTACGCTCCCAGAAAAAAGCCGTATTCTAACAAAATACGGAGTCAGGACAACTCCACACACGCGGGCACGAAATCGTGCGCGATTGGGGCGGTTCGCGAACCGCCTCTGCCGAATCACCTGGAAATGAGTGAATGTCCCCGAATTTGATGTATACTGGAACGGATGAAGCACATGACTTTAAAGCTGTTGGCCGGAGTACTCGTGCTTGCTTTTGCAGGCTGCGGGGACAAGGCGCCGCGATCCATCGTGCTGATCATGATCGACACGCTGAGAACCGACCACATCGAGTGCTACGGTTTCGATGGGGAGACAGCGCCCTGCATATCAAGGCTCGGCAAGGAAGGGGTGCTGTTCGAGAACGCGTTCGCCGCGTCGCCGTGGACAGGCCCATCGGTTGTCAGCATTATCACGGGGAACTACCCCGACGAGGTCGGCATCCGCGATCTCCGCGACCCTTTGCCGGGCTCGGCGGACACCCTTGCCGAGCGCCTCAAGCGCGCGGGCTATTCAACCGCCGCCGTGATTTCGAACTCGTTCATCGGCCCGGCGTACAACCACCAGCAGGGCTACGACTCCTTCTTTTGCAGACGCCACACCGAACTCCCGGCCGACCTTGTGACGGACAAGGCAATCGAGGTAATCAGCCGGCTCCAAAAGGAGAAACCGCCCTTTTTCCTGTACGTGCACTACACCGATCCGCACAACCCGTACGAGCCGCCCGCGGACTGGCTGGACAGGTTCCTTCAAGGAAAAGAGCGGCTCGCCGAGGAGAAGTTCCCCGACGAGAACTACATGAAGGAGCTTCCGACCTTGGAGGATTTCAAAACGATAAGAGCCTACTACGACGCGGAGACCGGGTTCACCGACCACCAGGTGGGACGCCTGCTCGATGTGCTCCCTGCCGACACCTCGATCGCCCTCATCGCCGACCACGGGGAGGAGTTCTTCGAGCACGGCGGGTTCCTCCACGGCCACACCCTCTACCAGGAGCTGCTCCACGTGCCGTTCATCATCAAGGGCCCGGGCCTGCCCCGGGGCGCGACAGTTGACGAGCCGGTCTCCCACGTTGACATCACACCCACACTGCTCGAACTCGCGGGCATCGACGAGAGGGGAGGGATGATCGGGCGAAGCCTCGTGCCTCTGCTCGAAGATCCCGGATCGAGCGGCAGCCGCAAGCCGGCGTTTCTGTTCTCGGTGCTCGAAAACAACGACAGCGCCATCTTCGCCTGCCGGATGGGGCCGTGGAAGCTCCATCTCATCGCGAAAGACAACGTGCTCTCCCTGTACAACCTGGAACAGGACCCGTGGGAAACAAAAGAGCTATCCAGGGAAAATCCGGACATTGTGAAAACCATGCTCGACGCGATCAAGGCCAGGGAGAAACGGATCATCCCGGCACCGCTGATCAGCGATCCGAAGCTCGAAAAAGCGCGGGAGGACGAGCTTCGCGCGCTGGGTTACATCAAGTAGGAAGCAAAAAGAATTAAGGATAAAGATGACTTCCACGATGTACGATCTGCCCGAACCCTCGCCCGACTTCGATGCGTTCGAAGCGGTTCTTCTCGGGAAAATGGAACCTGAAAAGGCGCACATAGTCGAGCTCGGAATGGACCTCGAGGTTCAAAAAATCGTCACGGAGAAGTGCCTTGGCAGAAACTGGTTCCCGCCCGAGCACAAGGACCGCGGCGCCCTGTTCGAGCAGCACGCGGCTGTCTACCATCGCCTGGGCTATGACTTCGTGCCCGCGTGGCCCGAGTGGCCGACCCACCCGCCTTCGAAGTCCCGCGTGACAAGGGACACCGCCGAGCTCGCCATCAGGGACCGCACCTGGGTGGAAGAGGGCTACGGGCTCATCACCTCCGAAAAGGAGTTCGACGCGTTCCCCTGGGACGACCTTCGCCACGACAACGCTCCCCTGGACATGATCTCCCCGCATCTGGCCAGGGGACAGAAGATGACCGCGGGATGCACGCTGTTCGAGCACGTGCTGGAAAGGCTGCTGGGTTACGAAGGGCTCTTTTACATGCTGCACGACAACGAGAAGCTCGCGGGCAGGGTCTTTCACGAATGGGGAAGCAGGGTCTTCGACTTTTACGAGTCCGCTGCCCGCCGCAGCGACGTGGGCGCGATCTTTCACGCGGATGACCTCGGGTTCAAGACCTCCACCATGATCTCGCCCGCAATGCTTGGAAAGCACGTTTTCCCCTGGTTCAAAAGGTTCGCCGGCCTTGCCCACAACGCGGGCAAGCCGTTTTTTTACCACTGCTGCGGGAACATATACCCCGAGGTTATCGAGGATCTCATAGAAGAAGTGGGGATCGACGGGTACCACTCGTTCGAGGATGTGATCCTTTCCGTGACAGAGTTCAAGGCGCGCTACGGAAAAAGGGTGGCCGCTCTCGGGGGCGTGGACATGGACAAGATGTCGCGCCTGGACGAGAAGGGTTTGAGAGCTTATGTCAAGGCGATCCTGGACGAGTGCGTGCCGGGCGGCAGGTTCGCGATCGGCGCCGGAAACACGGTGGCCAACTACATCCCGTTCGAGAACTACATGGCCATGCTGGATGAGGCGAGGCAATGGAGGGCTGCATGAAAACCGTATTCTACTATCATCCAATATTTCTCGAACACGAAACCGGCCCGCATCCGGAACAGCCCAAGCGGCTCGAGAAGATACTCTCCCTTCTGAAACAGAATAAGGGGGAAGAGTTCGCGCCGACCGCCCCGGGCAAGGCTGACATGGGATGTGTGCTGGCGGTCCACCAACAGGAGTACATCGAGAGCGTGGATGAGCTCTGCGCCGAAGGCGGCGGCTTCCTGGATGGCGACACTCCCGCGTGCGCGCGCTCGTTCGAGGCTGCGATGCACGCGGCAGGCGCGGTCGTCGAGGCCGCGGATGCGCTTGCGCAGAGCAAGGCAGGGGCAGCGTTCGCCCTGGTGCGCCCACCCGGCCACCACGCGCGGCCTGCCTCGGGCATGGGGTTCTGCCTGATAAACAACGTTGCCGTGGGCGCGGCGCACCTCTTGAAGAAGCACGACATGGAGCGCGTTCTCATCGTTGACTTCGATGTGCACCACGGAAACGGGACCCAGGAGATCTTCTACGAGGATCCGGCCGTGTTCTTCCTTTCAATGCACCGCTACCCGTTCTACCCGGGGACCGGCGGAGAAGACGAGGTCGGCAAAGGAGATGGCCGCGGAAAAACGCTCAACGTGCCCGTGCTCTACGATACCCCGCCGGAGAAGATCATGAGCTCGTTCAGATCCGCGCTGGAGCGGGCGGCCGCGGAGCACAAGCCCGGGATGATCCTCGTGTCAGCGGGGTTCGACGCTTACGCGGGCGATCCCATCGCCGGGCTCGGGCTTCAGCCGGAGCATTACTTGAAAATCGGCGAAGCGATCAGGGCTGTTGCTGATGTGCAGTGCGAAGGAAAGGTTCTATCCACGCTCGAAGGAGGGTACTCTCTCACAGGCCTGCCTCTCTGCCTCGATGCATATGTTGACGGGATCGAAGGAGACCGAAAGGGATGATGATGATCAAGAAGCCGACCCTCCCCTGCCGTGTTCCCATACTGGCAGCCCTTTTGATCCTGGCCTGCGCTTCCTTTGCCCGAGCGGAAAACAGGGATCTAGAAGAGCTGCTCAACGGGGTGCGCGAGATCGCAAAGCCAGGTGTTCCGGGTCCGTTTGCGGTGTTCGGACAGGACGCTTTCGCGGTGGCAACCGGCACGACAGGCTCGGGAACGCTTCACGCGGTTGTGGCAGCGGCCCGCTACGGAAGGGGCCGGGCGGTCGCGTTCGGCCACACGGGCTATTTCGGAGCGCTGAACACCGGCCAGACAGGGCAGCTCCTTTTCAACGCGCTCAGGTGGACAGCGAAGGGGAAAAAAAAGCCGCGCATCGGGCTGATGAAAGCGGGCTTGCCTCTCGCTTTTCTCAAGGAGCACGGGCTCGAGGCGGCTCCCGTGCCCGCGCAGGACAAGGAAAAACCGCGCGCCATCCACGGCTTCGACGTCGTGCTTGCCGGAACCCACGGCCTTGGAAGCGATGACATAGATGACCTTGACTCCTTCGTGCGAAAGGGCGGGGGCATGATAGTGGCGGGCCTCGGCTGGGGATGGCAGCAGCTCAACCCTGAAAAGGAGCTCGTGCTCGACCACCCGGGCAACCGGCTTCTCGCGCCGATGGGCATGGTTTACGCGGACGGGTACCTGAACCGGATCGATGTGGTGAACGATCCCGTGGACGAAAATGTGTTGGAGCTATGCCACGCGGGACAGCTCCTCGAGAAGCTGGATGAGATCGAGGCCCTGCCTGACAAGGACCGTTCACAGGTGTGCGCCGTGCTCATCCACGCGATCCGCGCAATCCCGCCCGATGACCGCATCTTCCTTCCCGATGTCGAACAGATGCTGAACAGCTGCACGAAAAAAGCTCCCACGAGCGATGCCCCGCTTGCAGCGAACGATATGCTGTCGAGGATCGCCTTGATTCTCGAGCACGAAAGATCAAAAGACCTGCCCCCGGACCGGATCGATCCGGCCCTGAGCGCAGCCGTGTTTCCGGGCGAGGCCGGCCCCGGCGCCCGGCGCGTCCTCGATTCCGTGGATGTTGATCTGGCAATCCACGGCTGGACCGGGACCGGGCTCTACGCGCTTGCGGGATGCGCCATCACAGTGGAAACCCCGGAAGAGATCCTCGACAAGGGTCTATGGGTCCGGATCGGCTGTCACAGCGACACTCTCTGGAACAAAAGCTCGTGGTCGCGCCACCCGGATGTGTGCGTGCGCGCCCCGCTCGACAAAAACAAGATCAAGATAGCGAGCCCGCACGGCGGACTGGTATACATCGAGGTTCCGAACACGCTCTGGAGGGGAGTGTACAAGATCAAGCTCCGCCGCTGCATCAGGGCCCCGAATTTCGTGCTCGATGAGACCAGCACATCGGACTGGCAAAAGAAGCTCCGCGATCTTCCCGCACCGTGGGCCGAGCTCGAGACATCGAAAATAATACTAACCGTCCCGTCCGAGCACATAAGATCGCTGGATGACCCCGAGTCGACGCTCAGGCTGTGGGACCGGGTGCTTGACTGCTACGCCGAGCTCGGGGCCAGGCCGCTGCCCGCGAGGCCCGAGCGCATGGTGTGCGATGTCCAGATAAGCGCGGGCTACATGCACTCGGGCTACCCGATCATGATGCACCTCGACGCGGCGCCTGTCGTGGTGAACGAAGACACGCTTCTCAACATGAAGCACGGCGGCGTGTGGGGGCTTTTTCACGAGCTCGGGCACAACCATCAGCAGGCAGGCTGGACTTTTGACGGCGCGGTGGAGGTCACGTGCAACCTGTTCACCCTTTATGTGCTCGACAAGATCCTCGGCATAACTCCCATCGAAAGCGAGCAGATGCGCGGGGTGCTGCCCAGGGTAAAGAAGCGCCTCGCAGGGGAGGGGGACACCTCCTTTGCCGCGTGGAAGAGGGACCCTTTCCTAGCGCTCTACATGTATGTCCAGCTCCAGCACGAGTTCGGCTGGGAGCTCTTCACGAAAACATTCGCCGAATACCTCGACCTGCCCCCGGGCAAGCGACCGAAAAACGATGATGAAAAACGCGACCAGTGGCTCGTGCGCCTGTCAAAAACAGCGGGCAGGAACCTCGGGCCGTTCTTCGAGGCCTGGGGAGTGCCCACATCGGATGAGGCGCGCGCATCGATCGAGGAGCTTGAGGAGTGGATGCCCGAGATGATTAAACAGAAACACACGGGCGGGAACTGAAAGGAACAACAAGCATGACCTGGGAAGAGAGATGGCACCCTTTGCGCGAGGAGTGGGTGATAATCGCCGCGCACCGACAGGACAGGCCGTGGTCCGGCAAGCGCGTTGCGGGCGGGCCGGGCGAGCTTCCCGAGTACGACCCCGACTGCTACCTGTGTCCCGGCAACACGCGCGTGATGGGCCGCAGCAATCCTCGCTACGAACAGATCTTCTGCTTTGACAACGACCACCCATGCGTGGGCGATGATGCTCCGACCGACCTGGATGCGGCACCCGGTATGTACTCAAACCGTCCCGCCCGCGGTATAGCCCGGGTGCTCTGCTACACTCCCAGGCATGACCTGTCTCTTTCCCGCCTTGGCGACGAGGAGGTGGAGAAGGTGATAAAGGCGTGGGCTGACCAGTACGATGACCTGGGGCAACGCGACAGGATCTCCCACGTCCTCATCTTCGAGAACCGCGGCGACGTGGTGGGCACCTCCAACCCGCACCCCCACTGCCAGATCTACGCGACCAACTTTGTCTTCAAGACCATCGAGACCGAGGCCCGCGTGTGCTCCAGGCACCTGGAAAAAACAGGGCGCGTTCTTTTTCAGAGCATAATCGCGTCGGAAAAGGAGGACGGCAGGCGGATCATCTGCGAGAACAGCACAGCCATCGCGTTCGTGCCGTACTTTGCCAGGTACGCCTACGAGGTGTATGTGGCGCCAAAGGCCGCTCACGAAAGCGCGGCATCTCTTTGCGCTGCAGAGCGCATCGATCTAGCGCGCGTGCTTAAAACGGTTCTCGTGAAGCTCGACAACCTCTGGCACATGCCGCACCCGTACGTGATGCCGCTTCACCAGGCGCCCACAGCAGGCAGGCACGAGGGGTTTCATTTCCACATCGAGATCCACCCCCCGCTGAGGAAGCCGAACCTCCTCAAATACCTGGCAGGGCCTGAAATCGGCGGGGGCAACTTTTTGAGCGACACGTCCCCGGAGGAAAAAGCCGCCGAGATCCGCGGCATGCCCGACGTGCACCACGCTCATGTGGAGGAGGGGAAATAGGTGTTCGAGATCGAACCGGAAAAAGCCGAGCGGTTCAGCGATGCAGGGGAGTTCGTGGAAACGCTGAACACCCTGCACAAGAACCCAGTGCCACAGGCGCGCGACATCTTCAGCGCAAAAAGCGGTCTGCACATTTGCCGCGCGCCGGGCAGGCTCGATGTGATGGGAGGGATCGCCGACTACTCGGGCTCGCTGGTGCTCGAGCTTCCCACGCGCGAGGCGACCTTTGCGGCAATCGAGCGCGATCCTGAGCGCAAGTTGACAATTGTGAGCCTCGACGCAGCGGGAGGCGGAACCGCGCGCGCGTTCGACATGCCTCTTGCCGATTTCGAGGAGCACGGAAAACCGGTCGAGTACGAGCGTGCGCGCGAGCGGTTCGAACGCGACCCGGACACGCACTGGGCCTCCTATGCGGCCGGGGCTTTCCTCGTTCTCATGCGCGAAAAGAGCATGCGGTTTCATGAAGGGGCGCGCATTCTCATCAGCTCCAGCGTGCCCGAGGCAAAAGGGGTGGGCTCGTCAGCCGCTCTGGAGGTCGCCGTGATGCAGGCCGCGTGCGCCGCGTTCGATGTAAGGTTGACCCCGCTTGAGACCGCGCTACTGTGCCGGAAGGTGGAGAACCTGGTGGCGGGCGCCCCGTGCGGGATCATGGACCAGATGACGGTAACGCTGGGAGAGTCGCACCGCCTGCTCCCCATCCTCTGCCAACCGGCCGTTGCGCATGACACGGTTTCCATACCTGAAGGAGTAGCGTTCTTCGGGCTTGACTCCGGAATCCGCCACCGGGTCTCCGGCGCTGACTACGGCTCGGTCCGCACAGGGGCTTTCATGGGGTACAGGATCATCGCCCACAAGGAAGGCTTTTCAGTGAAACAGGCAAAGGAGGGCAAAGGCGCGCTCGATATCGATGACCCGCTCTACAAGGGATACCTTGCCAACATCGATCCCTCGGTGTTCGAGGGTTCTCATGCGAAACGCCTGCCCGAACGGATCGAGGGCAAGGCGTTTCTTGACATGTACGGAGGCATCACCGACCAGGTCACCCGTGTCGATCCCGGCACAAGCTACGCCATCCGCTTTCCAACAGCCCACCCCGTGTACGAGAACTCCCGCGTTCATTCCTTTGCCCGGCTCCTGGCTGCAACGCATCTCAATGATCAACAGCTCGATCGGATGGGCGAGCTCATGTACCGGTCGCACGCAAGCTACTCATCGTGCGGGCTCGGCTCCGCAGGCACTGACCTTCTTGTCGAACTCGTCCGCGCCCTGGGCCCGGAGCGCGGGCTTTACGGGGCCAAGATAACAGGCGGCGGGAGCGGCGGCACAGTTGCGGTGCTGGGCAGATCCGGAGCAAAAGGGGCGATCGAAGAGGTTGCGGAGGAGTATGAAAGAAAAACCGGACACAGTCCGTACATCTTCTCGGGCTCCTCCCCTGGCGCATCGCGCTTCGGATGCATGAAGCTTAACTCGAGTTGAACAATGGAGGGCGCCGCTTTGTCGGCGCCGGAAACGAAGAGGCGGCAAGGGACTGCCGCCCTCCAGAAGAAACGGCACATACCGCTTGAACAATGGAGGGCGCCGCTTTGTCGGCGCCGGAAACGAAGAG
>CAZIUL010000054.1:0-29192 GCA_964542475.1 uncultured Phycisphaerales bacterium
GGCCTTGCCCGCAACACAATAGTGGTGTTCACATCGGATCACGGCGACATGCACGGCTCTCACAACCTGCGGTACAAGTCCAAACCGGAGGAAGAATCGCTCCACGTGCCCCTTATCATGCGCTGGCCGGACGGCATCAGGCAGCCGGGCCGGAAGGTTGACATGCTCTGCAGCACGATCGACCTGATGCCCACCATGCTGTCGATGTGCGGACTCCCCTGCCCGGATCATGTGACCGGCCGCAACCTGAGCGGCGCTGTCACAGGAAAAAGCGCGCCAAAGGTCGAGTCGGTTTATTGCCAGGGCAATATGAAAAAGGCGGACAAGCAGTGGCGCTGCATTGTAACGCCAACGCACAAGCTGGCCGTGTACGGCAACCAGGAAGAAACAAAGCTGTTCGATTTGGAAAAGGACCCGTACGAGATGAAGAACCTGGCCGGGCTGAAGGCACACACCGCCCTGCGAAAGCTTCTGAACGATGAGCTGCATGCCTGGGCGAAGAAGACGGGCGATCCGTTCCCCGAGGCAGCGACACCGGCCAAGGTCATGTACAGCGACGAGGAAGCCACGCGCATGCGCAGCAACGGTTGAGCTCGCGTCTCCTACAGGATGATGATCGTCTCCTGGCATGAAACGCAGCCACAGTGCAGTTTACGGTGCCGCAGCAGAAGAGGAAGAAATATGCGGGTTGAAACAAGGAGAACCGTCATGACAAAAATGAGCCGGCGAAGCTTTCTCAAGGCTGCCGGGTTGGGCGTCCCCATGAGCGGCGCGCTCCTCGGCTGGTCCGGTTCGGACAGAAGTGCAGGGCAAGAGAAGCGCCCGAACGTGCTCTGGATCTTTGTCGAGGACATGTGCCCGTGGCTGAGTTGCTACGGCGAAAAACTGATCGAGACCCCGAACCTCGACAGCCTCGCCGCGGACGGGGCCCTGTTCAAGCGCTGCTACGTGCCCGCCCCTGTCTGCTCGCCGTGCCGGTCGGCGTTGATCACAGGGCGCATGCAGACCTCGCTCGGCCTGCACAACCACCGCAGCTCCCGAAGCGACAAGGCGCCTGTTTTTCTTCCCGAGAATGTGAAAACCGTTCCCGAGCTTTTCCGCGAGGCGGGTTACTACACCTACAACAACGGAAAGGACGACTACAACTTCGCGTACGACCGCAACAACCTCTACGCGGAATCAAAGCCGCACAAGGGCTTCTACGGCAGGAAGGGCAAAGGCGACTGGTCCGAGCGCTCGCCGGGACAACCGTTCTTCGGGCAGGTCACCTTGTGGGGCGGCAAGAACGGGAACAAGGCGGCTGATCCGCTCGACCCCGCGAAGGTTACTATTCCGCCGTACTATCCGGACTGTGAACTTTATCGCAGGCACTACGCCAGGCACTACGACCAGATCCGGATCACGGACAAGGAAGCCGGAGCGATCATCGAGCGGCTCAAAAAGGACGGGCTGTACGAAAACACCATCCTCTGCTTCTTCACTGACCACGGATTCAAGATGCCGCGCCACAAACAGTTCTGCTACCTCGGCGGGCTGCACGTGCCCCTGATCATCGCCTGGCCGGGCAACAGGAAAGCAATGGGGCCCGGCACTGTGCGCGATGAAATCACAAGCTTGCTCGATGTGAGCGCGACCTCGCTGGCGCTCGCCGGGATCGATGTGCCCGACCACATGGAAAGCATGAACCTGTTCGATCCGGAATACGTGAGAAAGTACGTCATCTCCGCACGCGACCGCTGCGACTACACGATCGACCGCATCCGCTCCGTCATCACGGACCGCTACCACTACATCAGAAACTTGCAGCCGGACCGGCCGTACCTGCAGCCCCAGTACCGCGACAACACCGATTTCATGAAAGAGATCAAAAGACTTTACGCTGAGGGAAAGCTCGACAAGGCGCAGTCGCGTTTCGTGTCCGACGCCCGCCCATTGGAAGAGCTTTACGACATCGAAAACGACCCACATGAGATCCGAAACCTCGCGCTTGATCCCGCGCATGAAGAGGAGCTGAAGAGGATGCGGGGAGTCCTCGAAAACTGGATGAAGGAGACCGATGACCAGGGGAGCTACCCGGAATCAGATGCCGCGCTGAAGGAAATCCTCGATCGCTGGGGCGAAAAGTGCGTGAACCCGGAGTACGACCGCGTGAGGTAGAGGACCGGCAAGGTGTATTTTATCCGTCTCGGGGAATTGCGGGCCGCCCCTCTGGGATTGTACTTTTTTGCGCCACAACGGAGATGGTGCAGAGCACCAATCCGCAAACGCTTACTATCAGTGCTGTGATAAGGACCGGGGAAAAGAGAGGATCGATCACGGTCAGGAACAGGCTGTAGATCCTGTCGGTGACCTCGCTTATGAGCTCAGGCGGCCAGTAAAAGGCCGGTTCGTGCTGCTGCAGCCCCACCCACTCGATCAGGGCGAGAGATCCTTTCAGAATCAGCTTTGGAAGGATGGCTGAAAGCATAACGGCCAGGCCCCCCAAAGTGACCGCGACACCGCTCCATCTGAACGATCTGAAGCTGAACGGCTCGGCAACGAATGCGCCGAAAGCAATGAAGAAACCGGGGATCAGGAACAGGCCCAGGCTGAGCATGAAAGCTATGGAAAACAGATCGAGCGCCGGGAGCTGGAACTCGTCCCTGTGGAAAAGCACGACCTCGTCAGGCATGTCCATGCGGCGGTCTTTCAGCTTCCAGGCCATCATGCGGATCGTGGCCTGGTCCGGCTTGGCGGCGGGCAGTCCATTCCTGTGACTTCTGCGGGAGTACCTTTTTCCCGCCCCGATGGCTTCCCATGCCGCCTGCTGTTGCGGTGTGCATGGGGGCAGCTTGTCCACCACCTCAAGGAAGTAGCGGTCGATGGCTTCGTGCTCCACGGCCCGCTTCAGGAGCCGGAAATCCAGTGTGATGATTTCCGGGTGAATCTCGCCGTTCATGGTGTCGAAGATCTGGACCAGGCTTTTTGAAAGATCTTCTCTCAGCCATTCCAGAAACCCGATCTCCTCAAGCAGCTCTCCCGGCCGTGTTTCCGCCTCGGCTGCCGCCGTGATCCAGGTGCGGGCATTTTTATCCTTCAAGGCCCTGGGATTTATTGCCGCATCGAATAGCAGATCCACGGTTCCCGGAAGCTCCTCGCTGATTTTTTCGGGCAGGCTGGGGATGAAATCGGGCTGCGACACGGCCCGAGTGATGCCCACTGTCCAGGTGACGACATAAAGGGCGGGGAAGCCGATAAAAGCTATTATGAGCAGGCCTATCGGTTTCCTGATCAATTCCATGACTACAACCAATTCAAAATACCCGCGGGTTTATAGCATATCCCTGATCGGCGCCTATCGCGCTGCCTGAGCATATCACCACGGCCGCGCATTCGAAGCACTTTTCAACGAACTCTAATACAGCGAAAAACGCGATGAAGTTCACGATCTCTTTAGAAGCTGTTTCATAACCTGCTTCGTAGCGAGACCGAGCGAAAGTTGGGCCAGCAAGGATCGAATGCGAAAACGAACGGAGGCGGCCTGGTAAGGCCGTTGAGTACGTTTTTGCTTGAGGACGCAGCTGGCACGACTTGCAGCCGGTCGGAGCAGAAGCAGGTTATGAAACAGCTTCTAGGAAAAACGGTTCAATTCTCGGTGAGCCATCCGCTGTAGAGTTCGGGCCTTCTGTCGCGCAAGAACAGATTGCGGGCGTGCGAGTCCTGAACCTTTCCGAGGTCGAGGTCGTGGACCAGGATCTCCTCCGTGCCTTGCCCGGCCCGCGCGACCACCCGGCCCGAGGGATCGCATATGAACGACTCCCCGGCAAAGGTCAGGCGCGGCTCGGCACCGACCCGGTTGCAGAGCGCCGTGAAGTATCCGTTCTGGAACGCGGCCACGCGCATCTCCGCCTCGTACAGCCCGTCCGGCCACTCCCCGACCGCCCCCGCCTGCGGAACTACAACGACCTGCGCGCCGCGCAAAGCGAGCGCGCGCATGTACTCCGGGTAGTGGCGGTCGTAACAGATGGCCACGCCAAGCAAACCAGCGGCGGTTTCGTAGACCGGGGCGCCCTTGTCGCCGGGCGCGTAGTAACCCTGCTCATGAAAACCGGGGTAATCCGTTATGTGCACCATGCGTGTGATCCCAAGCAGGCTCCCGTCGGCATCGATCACGGGCGATGCATCAAAGGTGTGCCCGCCCGCGCGCTCGAACAGGTTCAGCACCACGACCACGCCTAACTTCGCGGCAAGTACACCGAACGCCTCCGTGGTCGGCCCGGGCACGGGCTCGGCCAGATCGAGCTTCTCCTGCGTTGCGATCTCCTGCGGGTAGAACGGATCGAACGCGAGCTCTGCAAAACAGACCATGCGGGCGCCAAGCGACGCAGCCTCTTTCACGGCATCGATGCCGCGGCCGCGGTTGGCCTCTACATCCGGAGATGCTTTTTGCTGCACAAGTGCTATCTTCATGGTTTCTCTTCCTCGAAGCTGGTTGTTCCTTTTGTCAGCAGGATACGGAAAAAATTTCGCTGCAATGAAAACCCATGATAAGTAAACTGTCAACACGATCTTCAACGGACTGCGACGGACACGGCTCTGCCGCGCCCGCCGGGCTTCACGCAAAACATTTACATGAGATCAAGCCCGCTTATTTCATACTCTTCGTCGCGAGGTGCCGTAAACTGTGTTGTGGCAAGGCGCATGCCGGGAGACGACCGCAGGCCTGTTCCTACAGCCCGATTATTTCATACTCTTCGTCGCGAGGTGCCGTAAACTGTGATGTGGCAAGGCGCATGTCAGGAGACGACCGCAGGCCTGTTCTTACAGGTTGAGGATCGTCTCCTGACATGAAACGCAGCCACAGTGCAGGTTACGGTGCAGCAGCAGAAGAGGATGAAATCTGCGGGCAAGGAGGCGTCATTCATCCACTCGATCTGACTGTAGTCTGTATCCTGCTCGCAGGATTCGTTGGATTCGGCATCTACCAGGCGCGGTTCAACCGGTCCGCTGAGGACTATTTCCTGGGAAGCGGAAAGATTCCGTGGCCGATCGCCATGCTTTCAATCGTGGCAACCGAAACATCGGTGCTCACATTTGTGTCGGTCCCCGGGCTCGCATACCGCGGCGACTGGTTCTTCCTGCAGCTCGCGCTCGGATACATCGCCGGCCGGATCGCGGTAAGCATCTTCCTGCTTCCGCGGTACTTCGAAAGCGGGGTGACATCGATCTACGAGGTGATCGGGCAGAGGTTCGGACCGGGCATCCAGAAAACAGCCTCAGCCATGTTCCTGGTCACGCGCGTTCTCGCGGACAGCGTGCGCTTTCTAGCCACGGCGGTCGTGGTCCAGGTGATCTTTGGATGGCCGCTGCCCTCGGCAGTGCTGGTCATAGGCGGAGTCACGCTTCTATACACCTTGCTCGGGGGGATCAAGGCTGTTGTGTGGGTGGACAGCTTCCAGTTCGTGATCTACCTGCTCGGGGCGGCTCTTTGCATAGGCGGCATCCTGTACGCGATCGAGCAGCCGCTCTTCGAAACAGTTGATCAGCTGGCCGCACTGGACAAGATAAAGATCTTTCACTTCGAGAAGGACTTCTTCCACGACCCGTGGTCCGCAGTCAGCGCGATCATAGGGGGCATGCTGCTCTCCTTCGCCTCGCACGGGGTCGACCACATGATGGTCCAGAGGGTGCTCGCGTGCCGCGGGCTTTCATCGGCCAGGAAAGCCATGATCGGAAGCGGCGTCTTCGCGTTCGTGCAGTTCATGATCTTTCTTTTCGCAGGCTCCCTGATATACCTCTTCTTCAGCGGGGCTGAAATCGAAAAAGACAGGGAGTTCACCACCTTCATGACCGCCTTCCTCCCGGCTGGTGTGAAGGGTTTTCTGCTGGCAGGCGTTCTTTGCGCTGCAATGTCCACACTCAGCTCCTCAATCAATTCGCTGGCATCTTCCACAGCAGTGGACTGGCTCAAGAAAAAAGCTTCGCTGAAAACATCGAGGGTGATCACCCTGTTCTGGGGCGGTGTCCTCATCACGATCGCAATGCTTCTCGATGAAAGCGAAAGCGCCGTGGTGGAGATCGGCCTCGAGATCGCATCGTTCACCTACGGCGGCATGCTGGGGCTCTTTCTTCTATCGAAGACGAAACGCGCCTTTCATCCGGCCAGCCTCATCACCGGCCTGGTATCGAGCCTCGGCTTTGTGCTCGTGCTGAGGCAGTGCGGCATCGCCTGGACATGGTTCGTTGCAGCCGGGGCAGCGGCTTTCATGATCGCTGCAGTCGGCCTGGACAGCGCATGGAAACGGAAAAAGTAAGGTTCGCAGAAATAGGTGACTGTCTCTTATTTTGTCCCCCTATTTCGTCCACTATTTCCCTCTTAACCCGCTTATTTCATACTCTTCGTCGCGAGGTGCCGTAAACTGTGTTGTGGCAAGGCGCATGTCAGGAGACGACCACAGGCCTGTTCCTACAGGTTGAGGATCGTCTCCTGGCATGAAACGCAGCCACAGCGCAGTTTACGGTGACGCAGCAGATGAGTATGAAATATGCGGGTTAATCCTGGATATAGCCGAGCTGCTTGAGCGCGCTCCTTGTCGTCTCATCGACAACGGTTTCGCTGTCAGGCATTACCTTTTTCTGCTCTTCCATCCAGTACCGCAGAAGACGCTCCAGCCTGTCCGCCTCGGCCAGGCACAGCCCCCGGCTGATGAGCTCGTTTTGTTCGGCCGGGTCTTCATCGAGGTTGTAGAGGAGCTTCGATTCAACGTCCGGAACGATCATGAACTTCCAAGCGGCGCTTCTGATCGAATAAGCCGATATGCGTTCGTGCGCTCCCGGAAAACAGGCGTGTTCGGTGTGAGCGAAAGTGAACCCGCCGTTGTCATGTGACAGAAGATCAACTCCATCGAAATCCGCTTCCCGAGGGGTTGCCAAGCCGGCGGCCCTGGCCACGGTCGGCGTCACCGAAACGAGGCTCACCTGATCGGGTACACGGCCGGGATCGATACCAGGGCCGTACAGGACCAGGGGAACGCGGATCGTTTCATCGTACAGGTTCCACCCATGTCCGAGCTTTCCGTGCTCGAGGAACTCCTCGCCGTGATCCGAAGTGACCACGACCATTGTGTTCTCCAGAAGTCTGTTCTCCTTCAAACGGGCGATGATCCTGCCGAACTGGTTGTCCCAGTAGGCGATCTCACCGTCATACTCCTGCCTGAGGTATTCTCTGGCTTCCTCGTGAAAGAGTTCCGGATCGAGGTAACCGAGGTTTATCCGGCGGGCCGCGTTCTTGTAGTGCTCCTCGACCTCCGAACCCAAATGGTCGGGCATGCTCACAAAACGCTTCCTGAACTCCGGCGGAGGGTCGTAGTTGTAGTGAGGATCCAGGTAGTGAAGGTATGCAAAGAACCGGCCTTCCCCGGCGGTTTCCAGCCAGTCGAGAAACCTGTCCGTGAGGTTCCCCGCGTTCATCGAAGGGACCATCTCGTAAACGACAAAACCCTGGTCGAAGTTCTTGCCTTTCGACAGAAGGGGGTTGGCCACGAATGCTCCCGTGTACATGTCCGCGGATCTGCAGATCTCTGCGAGGGTCAGCTTTTCCTGAAGAAGGCGGCTGTGTTCCTTGTCGATCACCCCGTGATGAACCGGGTGCTGGCCTGTGAGCAGAGACGCCGTCGCGGGCCATGTCCAGGAAGAGGTGGAAAACGCGTTATCGAAGAGCAGGGCGTTTTCCGAAAAAGCGTCCAGGTTCGGAGAAACCTCCTTCTCGTAGCCGTAGCAACCCAGGGTATCCGCCCTGAGAGTGTCAACCACAACAACCAATACGTTCGGCTTTTCAGGAGAAGTGTCCGCCCACGGCGCCCGGGAAGAAACAACAACCCGCGGATCTGACCATCCACGGAGAACCCTGCTGCCGCTCTCCTTTTTCATGCAGGTCTCGAGCCTGACGGTCAAGCCCTTTCCCTCGAAAGCGTGAAGATCCAGTGTTTCGTCGTACCAGATCCGGCTTTCTTCTTCATCGAAGGAAAGAATGTCACGCCCGGCTTCGGCCTTGCCGTTCAGGTATATTTTGTACTCCGCAGAAACCGTTTCGCCGTTTTCGTGCTCCTTCATGTCGATCCCGAAACCGGTTTCGAAAACCGCGCCGGCCGGAACCTCATCCAGTGCGAGGTCCATTACGAAGTCCCGGTCATGACACCATGTTTTGCGGTATCCCCCGTTGTGTCTCCAGTTCAGAGTGGTGCACATCTCTTTGATAGCCGGTTCCCCCCGGCCCTGGCCTGAAAAGGAGATCCCGTCCATACTTTCGATGAATGAACGGTGAACAACCCGGACCGGAAAGGTCTTTCCGGGCTTTGATCGTTCCTTGCTTTCACAGGAAAAGAGAAAAACCAGGGCCGCAACAAGGGCTGCAAGGCAGCAAAATCCGCTCAGCGCAGAAGCTCTCGATGACAGCGGATTCATTGGTTTCTCCACTTTGCCTTGATCCTGCATGCGCAGAAATGAGCTGGAAGAGGGCGCTCACCCGTAACGGACAAGCACGGACAGTGTCCTTTTCCCTCAGCGGCCCATATCCCTCGCTTTCTCCAGTAGCGCGGGTATCGCATCATCCATGATCGGCTTCATGTCAGCGTAGCGGAATGTCCGCTCCTCGAAGGTGCGCGCCTCCAGGTTCCTGAGAAACCTGCTCTCGAACTCCTCGAAATAGGAGCCGTAGAGATGATAGGAATCCGCCTGGTGCACGTACCTGCCAAGCTTCACATCCATGCCTGAGAGCTCCGAGATCCGCTTGGCGATCCGCATCTGGAGCTGGATGAACGCGAACATGTTCATGAACGCCGCCTTGTAGGCATCGTTTGAGCGGAACCGGATGTTTGTGTTAAGGTACCAGGCATCATCCCCGCCGGGAAGCAGCCTGCACCAGATGCTCTGCAGGCAGGCCGGATCGTAGCAGTCGTTGTCTTCCCAGACCTTCCAGGTGATTGCCTGGGCCCGCCGCGTGTGCGGGGCCCTGGCAAGCTTCTCGGCGACCATGTCGATCTGGTCATAGGTTTTTTCGATCCCTGGAACGAGGTAGGTGAAGAGGCGCTGGTGATAGGTGTACTCCCACCGCGTGTCCTCCGGGTCCACCGTTGTGTCCCTGATGCAGTGATCCTTGGTCCCGTCGAGGACCTCCATCACGTACTCCTGCAGATCCTCGAGCCCGCCGGGCAGGTCCCTGTGGATCATCGGCTCCGCCAGGGGGTTCTTGATCACAATGGTCATGGAGCAGTCCTTGCTCGGTGGATCCTCCGGCTTGTCGTACTCGGTCTTGATCTCGCAGCCTTCCTTGTGGAGCCTTATCAGGGACCGCTCCCACGCCTTTGCCAGGCCTTCGCCTTCAACCAAGATCACTGGAATGTTACCGCTCATCTCTGTTTTCCTCCCATTAGCTTGAAACCGTTAAGAGTCCGTTGAAAAAGTGCTTCGCAAGCTAGGCCGAGTCATTTTGCCCGAGGTCAAGGCGCGAGACCGGAGGCGAATCAGTGGATTCGTTGAGGATCTCGCAACGCAGAGATCGGGCAAAAGGGCCGGCCGTAGCCGATCTGACTTTTTCAACGGGCTCTAACCCGCATATTTCATCCTCTTCTGCTGCGGCACCGTAAACTGCACTGTGGCTGCGTTTCATGCCGGGAGACGATCCTCAACCTGTAAGAACAGGCCTGCGGTCGTCTCCTGACATGCGCCTTGCCACATCACAGTTTACGGCACCTCGCGACGAAGAGTATGAAATAAGCGGGCTAAAGCTCCGAATTCGAGCTTCTGTTCTGTTTTGAAGTTCGCCCTATTAAACACAGGAAAAAAGCGCCTGTCCATGGGGAAAGCGTTCCCGAAGGCGCGCTTCTTCCTTCTTCATCTCTTGCCCACGGCGTCTTGGGTTTACGGCCCCGATTTCGTATGATATTCTACCGCAGACATCCCGTTTGATCTTTTTGGAGCCCGTTCATGCGGATTATATCGATCTTCTTCCTTGCGGCTGTCCTGTCAACGTTTTCGTTTCTGCGGGCCGAAGAGGACAGGTACGAACCTGTTTGGAAATCCCTGGACCAGCGCCCCATCCCTGAATGGTTCAACGAGGCCAAGTTCGGTATCTTCGTGGTCTGGGGCCCCTATTCCGTGCCCGCTTACGTTGACAAGGGGTACGCCGAGTGGTACCGCTGGCGCATGGAAGACAAGAACTCGGACACGTGGAAGTTCCACGCGAAAAACTACGGGGAGGCTTTCCTGTACGAGGATTTCGCGCCCCTGTTCAAGGCTGAGATGTGGGATCCGGATTTCTGGACGGAGCTGTTTGTCAAGGCCGGGGCCCGGTATGTTGTGACAACCGCAAACTATCACGACGGCTTCTGCCTGTATCCCTCCGAGTACGACGGCACGATCCACACCGACCAGTGGAACAGCGCGGAAGTGGGATCAAAACGCGACCTCCTCGGAGAGCTCAACGAAGCCGGGCGCAAACGCGGCTTGAGGATGGGCATCTACTATTCCCTTTACGAGTGGTTCCATCCCCTTTGGATCGAGGACAGGGACCGGTACGTGGCAGAGAAGTTCCACCCGCAGTTCAAGGAGGTGGTCACGAAACACAGGCCTGACATCATCTTTTTGGACGGCGAATGGGAGATGGGGCACGAGCGCTGGCGCTCCGAAGAGCTGGCAGCCTGGCTGTACAACGAATCCCCGGTCCGCGACTACGTGGTGGTCAACGACCGCTGGGGCCAGTGCAGGAGCAAGCACGGTGACTACTATTCAAGCGAATACGGCGGGGGCAACTACCCTCCCACGCACCCGTGGGAGGAGAACCGCGGCATCGGTCACAGCTACGGCTACAACAGGAACGAAACCGTTTACGACTACGACTCAGCCGGGGAGCTGATCCGGATGCTGTCGAAGATCTGCGGAAACGGCGGCAACTTCCTGCTGGATGTGGGCCCCACAGCGGACGGGCGCATCCCGGTCATCATGCAGGAGCGCCTCCTTCAAATCGGGTCCTGGCTCGAAAAAAACGGCGATGCGATCTACGGCTCCCATGCCAGCCCCTTCTGGCCGCGGAAGTTCAATTGGGGAACCTGCACCGTGAAGCCGGGCAGGCTTTTTGTTCACATCCACGGCCGGCAAACCGGCACGGTCCTGCTTGCCGGCTTGAAGAACAAGGTAACAGCTTCGTACTTTCTTTCCGACGAAGAACGCAAACCTCTTGAGCTGTCCCGGGACGAATCCGGCCTTTCCATCACCATTCCGGGGCGCCTGCCGGACGATGCCGTGAGCATCATCGTGCTTGAGATCGAGGGCGAACCCGAAGTCGACAATACGATCCGCCAGGCTGTTGACGGTTCTGTGCGTCTCCACGCCTTCGAGGCAAAGATCAACGGCCCGAGCCCTGTTTACGAATGCGGCGGGGAAAAGGACCAGATCGGTTATTGGGGCGATCCCAGCGACTCTGTCCAGTGGACCTTCATGATCAGCCGCACCGGCTGGTTCGAGGTGTCGGTCGCCTACTCGTGCAGCAAAAACTTCGGCGGCAGCGTTTTCGATCTTTCCGTTGGCGGGCGAAGCCTTTCCGGCAAAACCCTGGAGACCGGCAGCTGGAGCCGCTACCGGACCGATACCATAGGCCGCGTCCGCCTCGAAAAAACCGGGGAATATATCCTGACCGTTCAGCCTGCTTTTGAGCCTCAATGGCGTTCCATGGGGCTTAACTCGGTTATGTTACATCCCTGTGAACCCCCGCAGAAAAATTGATCCACACATACACAGTCCACATGCCGACCACACGATTAACCCGCATATTTCATCCTCTTCTGCTGCGGCACCGCGACCTGCGCTGTGGCTGCGTTTCATGCCGGGAGACGATCCTCAACCTGTAAGAACAGGCCTGCGGTCGTCTCCTGACATGCGCCTTGCCACATCACAGTTTACAGCTACCTCGCGACGAAGAGTATGAAATACGCGGGTTAATGGTTGACATAGCCCTACCTTGCAGGTATACTTTATGTGACATCCAACCCGGATAGACACGGATAGACAAGGTTTGCAACCATTCTCCCCCTCCCAAACAAAGGAGGCTGTCATGCGCATTGCAGTTCTGCTTGCGCTGGTCCTGGCAATTCCCGCCTTGGCGTATTCAGCAGTAATCACGGTGCCTGACGACTATCCCACGATCCAGTCCGCAATAAGTGCGTCGGTCAATGGCGACCTCATCCTCGTCAAGCCCGGAACATATGTCGAAAACATCGATTTCCTCGGAAAAGCAATCACTGTCAAAAGCACTGACGGGCCCGAATCCACGATCATCAATGGAAACATGGCGGACAGCGTTGTCTCGTTCATAAATTACGAAGAGCTGGATTCCGTGCTGGACGGTTTTTTGATCACGAACGGCAAAGGCCGCGGCGGCGGTGTCGAATGTACGATCTCCTCACCCACGATCACGAACAACATAATCATCGGGAATGAAGCCGATTTATGTGCCGGGGCAAACAGTGGGGGAGGGATTTTCTGTTTGTCCGCATCCCCGATGATCTCGAACAACACAATCACACGGAATAACAGCGACAGGGGCGGCGGGATTTTCTTGTACTTTTACTCCTTCCCAAAGATCATCAACAACGTCATTGCCGGAAACACGGCGCTGGAAAGCGGCGGAGGAATATACGGATGGGACTTTGCGGATGCGGTCGTGACGAACAATACCATTTACGGAAACTTGGCCCGGAACGGGGGAGGTATGTGGTGCAGCGACTCCATCATGACCGTCACCAATACGATACTTTGGGAAAACACGGCAAGCCGGCAAGGCCCTGAAATCTATATTCAAACCCCATGGGCAGGCTTTGACTCCATATTGAACATCAGCCGCTCGGACGTGAAAGGAGGCCTGGCATCCGCGCATGTGGAACCGGGCGCTGTGCTCAACTGGGGCGCCGGCATGATCGATGCCGCCCCCGAATTCGTGGATCCGGCCCTTGCAGACCTTCACATCATGTATACCTCTCCCTGCAGGGACGCGGGTGACAACGCGGCGCCGGACTTGCCAGCTGAAGACTTCGAAGGCGATCCCCGCGCCGCCCACGGCACGGCGGATATCGGCGCTGACGAGTTCTACACGCATCTCTACTACACCGGAAAGCCCGCGCCTGGTGCCTGGATTTACCTGAACATCGCGGGCCTGCCTTCAAGCGAAACAGTACTGATAACCGGTCAGGGCGTTCTCGATCCGCCCATACCCACGATATACGGCGCCTGGCACCTCGACTTCCCAGTAAAGGCCGCCGATAAGGGGCCCGTTCCATTAACGGGAGTGATCTCTCTGCACTGCAGGGTGCCTCCCAACTATCCGGTGCCATCCTCGATCCCCATCCAGGCGCTTGTCTCCGATCAATTGACAAACCTCTGCGTGATGAAAGTAAAGTAGCCCCGCTGCAAGCGGCATCTCGGAGATCGGACGACATTGATCAGCGCGCCCTTGAGGTGTTGTCATCACCCCGGAAAAAAGGTACTCTCCTGTTTGCTTGGAGATAATAGCGCGATCGCAGAACGTATCTTTTGTTTTTTCCGAGCCCCTTCGGCGCGGAGCATCATGTCACAAAATCGGGAAAAAAACGGCAAACATACGTACAGGACGGCCTGTCTCCCAACGCGCTTGCTCCCTGCTGCTGCCGGCAGGCGGTCGTTCGTTCCTGTTTTCATGCTCCTGCTCTTCTGGACGGCTTCCGGGTGCAGCCGGGATTCGCACTCGGCCTTTTCCGGAAGCACACGCGATCTTCTTTCGCAGGCCCCCTACCGTGTTTCTCATCAACCCGGTGTTCTTCTTCCCGACATGAGAGAACAGTGGGGCGCGTACGGCCTCTACGGGTGGAAAAACCGCTCCGAGCAGGAACCAAACCGCTGTTATGTCTGGTCCGAGCAAAAAACAGCGGGGCTGAACCTTTACGCATGTTCACAAAAGGACAGGAACCTGTCCCTTCACATGTTCCTTCCCGAATCCGCTCAAAAAGAGAACGCGGCACAGCACGCAGCGATCCGGCTGAACGGAACAGCATTGGGAGAGGCCGAGATAGGGCGGCAAAGCAGGGCATACACGTTTCAAGCCCCGAAAACCGCGTGGAATATCGGGGACAACATCCTCGAGATCGAGGTGGATGAGCTTCACGCGATAGCATCGGGTGATTTTGCGGGCATCGGCCTGGAAAGGGTCGTGTACGACAAGCCTGTGCTGGCCGGGGCAAACACTTCGAAGCGGCTCCTGAAGCTGGAGAACCGGACAAGTGTCACGTATGCGGTGGAGCAGCCCGTGGAGACCGAGCTCGTGATATCCGGCCGTACAAAAGGGCCTGGGCGCCTGGATGTCATCTTCAGGTTCATGGATCTTGTCACGGGCGGGGTTTCCGGACCTTCCGGTCCCTTGCACAAGATCCCATCCAGGGAGGGGCGGATCGAGGGGCGGATCGAGGGGCGAATCCTGCTCCCGCGAAAACCCGGATCGGTCCTGCAGATAACCCTGGCCTGGACCGGGGAAGACGGTGTAAACAGCGCGGCAACATTCCGGGAGCTTACACTCCGCGAGAGCGAGCTGATCGATCGCCCCCCCATCATCCTGATCAGCATCGACACCCTTTCAGCGCGCCACCTATCGCTTCACGGCTACCCCCGGGCAACCACGCCGAACATAGAGCGTTTCGCAAAGACCGCGGTAACCTTCGAAAAATGCATGAGCAACTCGACATGGACCCTGCCGAGCTACCTGTCCATGATGTCAGGGCTTTTTCCCTCGGCCCACAAGCGGAAGATAGATTTTCAAAAGGTCAACCACCCCCTGATGGATTGGGATTTCTGGTCAATGGCGCAAAACCGCTGGACTTTGGCGGAGATGCTGCATGCATCCGGTTACCGGACCGCGGAGTTCATCGATCACCTGTTTCTATCCAACAAGTTTTTTCTCAACCAGGGTTTCGACACGGTGGATGCATCCGCCATCGACGCGGGCAAGATCGATCCCCGCTCAGGCATACGTCACATCATGCCGAGGGTCAACGCCTGGCTGGAATCGATCGACAGGTCAGCGCCTTTCTTCCTGTTCATCCACCTGTTCGATGTTCACGGGCCTTACCTGCCAAGCGCAAAATGGAAGGGGCGGTTCTCGGGCGACAACCTCTACGACCCGGACGATACAGCTTTTGCGGGCGGCATGCTCAACGCCTTTGGCAGCATCCCCGAATACATTTCCGAATGGTATGTTCCAGAAGGCGAGAAACCCGAGCGCATCAAGACCGCGCCCATCGCAGCAGCGTACGACGAAGAGGTCATCGGTGTCGACGCATGTATCGGGCAGTTTTTCACAAGGCTCGAAAAGCTGGGCCTCATGGAGCGCAGCCTTGTCATGATCAACGCTGATCACGGCGAGTCCATGACAGCGCACGACTACTACTTCGGCCACGGCGTGATGTATGATGATGTGACATGGGTGCCGTTTATCGTTCACATGCCGGGCGCGGAACAGGCCGGGCTGCGTGTAAAGCAGCCGGTGCAGTCGGTGGACCTGTACCCAACGGTCCGTGAGTTGATCGGCATGGACCCGGAAGAAGGGCATTTCCACGGCCGCTCGCTCCTCCCGATCATCAGGGGAAGGGTGCCGCGAAAGATCCCTGTGTTCTGCGAGGGCGGGATCATGGAGCAGGCCGCGGTTGAGCTCAGTGGATGGAAGCTGATCGAAACCAGTCCGGCGATGCTGTCTTCCAATGCGAACATGATCACCAACCCCAGGGTGCCTGTGGAATGGATACGCGAGCACGCGCCGGAACTCGAACACAAGGGGCTCACGCAAGAGATGCACGACCGCATCTTCGGGCGTGACGCTGTCGCAGCCGGCAGCAGCCCCGTGCAGTCGCTGAAAAAGCTGCTCCAGGGCCCCTTCCACGAGCTTTACTACCTGCCCGACGACCCGGAAGAAAAGGAAAACCTGGCTGATCAGCACCCGGACAAGGTCAAGGAGCTGCTCGAATACCTGCGCTCCTGCCGGAAGCTGGGTGAAGAGGCGCAAAAACACGCGCAATTCGTGTCAGGCCCGGCGGAAATGTCAGAGGCCGACCTGGAGAAACTCAAGCAGCTCGGGTATATCGACAAGTAGGCCCTGATGACTTGGCGGTTAACCCGCCTCACGGATCAGCTCGGTGATGCGCGCCAGGTGGTAGTCGTCGTGTTCGGCCTGAAAGTAGAGGGAATCCACCAAGCGCATGGGAACCTTGAGCCGGGGATGTAGAGCGGTCCGGCCGAACGCTTCCGGAGCGAGCCCCTCCACCCGCTCAACCAGCTTTTCCCGCGCATCCCTGAAGGCCGCGAGTACAGATCCAAGCTCTCTTTCGTTGTGACGGGCCTTTTCCGTGTGCGGGTTCGACAAATCAGCGGGCCTGAGCACCTCTGCCCGCGCATCGAAATCCTCCACACGGCCCTCGAAAAGCGGATCCAGATCCACGAGGTGGCCGACATGCTCCTGTACGGACCAGGCATTCCCCGGCCTCCTGGTCAGGACCTCTTTTGCGATCCCCTTGACCCGGTCCTCGGCACGGGGCGGAGTGCCCCTGAGGCGCTCGATGATTTCGGGATGGTTGTCAGCGGGAAAATCAAAAGCGAACTTCTTCTCCGCCCATGGAATCCTGCCGGGCATGGCATTTCCTCCTTTCCGGGGATTGCAAGAGAACACACGTGAACTTCCTCATTTTGGTAATAATTCTATAAGGCATCGGCTCGACTTCGGTAGAAAAAAATATAACTCCTTGCGACCGAAAAAATGATTGCCGCTGATTTTCGGGCGGGGGACATACAGCCTGCGGTCGTCACCCGACATGCGCCTTGCCACAACACAGTTTACAGCTACCTCGCGACGAAGAGTATGAAATAAGCGGGTTAAAGCCGGTTTTTTAACCATCTTGGCCATCAACCGATCTTGCGCAGTGTGATCCTTCCGTTGGAATCATTTCCCCCGTCGGATCGGACCTGTGCGCGGAGCATGTAGCGCGCGCCCTCCTTCTCTTTTGGGACGTTCAGGCGATAGACATTGTCCTTGTGGCTTGCCCCGGTAGTGCCGAAGTGCTCGTCCCTTGCCACGGTAACACCATCCTCTTCAAGTTCCACGCACTCGATGTCAAGCCTGTGCGCTCCGAATGTGTAGAGGAACTCCACCTCGTAGATACCGGGCCCTTTCAGCAGATCGGTCATATCGAAGAGGAGCTCCGCGTAATCGGTGCTGACCATGTCCGGGTCCCAAAGAGCAACGATATTGTCCAGGGGACGGTAGTTCACACCGAGCCTGTCGAGCCGCCCGGCGTGTACGCGAAGGCGCCTCGAAAAGTCCATGTACTCCTTCTGTCCTTTCGGCGTCCATGTTAGCTCCGCAAGCGCGCAGGCCCTTGGATAGACCATGTACTCGACCCGCTCCGAATCGAACATCCACTCGGTCCACGCCTGACCCTGGGCCCCGAGAATGTGCGCGGCCTCGGCCTGTGTGAGCTGCTCAGGCACCGGCTCGAACCGATACACGCGGTCAAGCGGGTTTGGCGCGTACCCGATGGTCTTTGGCTCGTATCGCGCATCGCCCTGGAGCGCATCGAAGTACACCGGGTAGTACGGGGCCATGACCACATCGTGATCCGCTTGCGCCGCAGCGATGCCGCCCTGCATGCCGCGCCAGCTCATGACCGTTGCGTTAGGCGCGAGCCCTCCCTCCAGGATCTCGTCCCAGCCGATGAGCCTGCGCCCCTTGGAATTGAGGTACTTTTCCGTGCGCTCGATGAAATAGCTCTGCAAGGCCTTGCCATCCCCGAGGCCTTCATCTTTCATCCGCCTTTTGCAGTCATCGCAGCTCTCCCAGAATTTCTTGTTCACCTCGTCCCCGCCCACGTGCACGTATTCGAACGGAAAAAGCGCGATGACCTCGTCCAGGATCTCCTCCAAAAACGCGAACGTCTCCTCCTTGCCCGCGCAGAACACGTTCTGGCCGTGGTGCCCGTCCGGGCCGGGCACGGTTTGCGTGCAGGTCAGTTCGGGATGCGCGATGAGAGCGCACCACGAGTGGCCGGGCATCTCGATTTCGGGCAGGATCTCCACGTGGCGTTCCTTCGCATACGCCACCACATCGCGGATCTCCTCCTGCGTGTAGTACCCTCCGTACAGTTTCTCGTCCGAGCCCTTGCCCGGAAACCGCATGTCCCTGTAGTTCCAGTTCTTCCCGTCGAACCCCGTGCGCCACGCGCCGATCTTGGTCAGCTTCGGGTGCTTCTTGATTTCAATCCGCCACCCCTGGCCGTCCACCAGGTGCCAGTGGAAACGGTTCATCTTGTGCATGGCCAGCAGGTCGATGTACCTTTTCACGAACCCGGCATCGAAGAAGTGGCGCGACACATCCAGGTGCAGGCCCCGCCATCCAAAGCGCGGGCAGTCCTCGATCACGCAGCAGGGCATTGTCCATTTCATGTCTTCCGCCTCGCCGGTTCCGAAGACCTCGCACGGCAGGAGCTGGCGCATCGTCTGGAAGGCGTAAAAAGCGCCTGCCGCACCGCCGGCGTTGATGACCACCGCGTCTTCCGTGACTTTCAGATCGTACGCCTCCGCGCTACTGCTCTTGCAGAGCTCAGGGTCCGTTGAAAGGAAGATCCCCTTTTCCGCAAAAGAGCTCATAGGTTTCACTTCTAGAGAAAACCCTGTTGCCTGGGCGATCATTCGCGAAAACTTTTCCGCCTCGGGCTCGATATCGAGGGAAGTGTAGATGACCGTATCGTCATCGAGCACGAACGCGCCCGGATTCACGGACACGCTCACGGGCCGTGGGATCAGGGACAGCGGGCCTTCATCAGGCACAACGTGTGAAGGCGAAGCACAAGCGAAAACGATCAACACGAACAGCAACATCCACATATCAGCACTCCTGTTATTCAAGGATTCGATTTTGCAGCGATACTACCGGGACCGGCGCCGTGAGTAAAGGCTGTAAGGCAACAAGCAGCCGGGCTGGAGCCCGGCGCTCCCGGGTCCGCCGGTATGGAGCCCGACCCTCCCGAATCTCCCCCCAGCGCCATGCTCCAGCCTGGCATCTTCGCTTCGCCCGTATTTGTAACCGTTGTCAAAACAAGCTGCAGTTGATAAAAAACAACCGCGTTGCCGGTTTGTTAGGTCCTTTTTAGCCCTGCCGGATTGCCGGACCCGATGCTCGACAAAAACCACGATCAAACGGCTGTTGACAGGTTTCTCGAACGCTGCCTGTTTCTGGACCTGGAAACCGGTCCACAAAACAGGATCTTCCATATCGGTGCCCTTTTCATGGGCCGGACCTTCGAGCGCAAGGGACGGTTCGAGGTATGGGAGGCCGTACAGGCACTGGACAAGGCCGCAAAAGACGCATCCTGCGTGCTGGGACACAACCTGCTCGGCCACGACTTACCGGTCCTCCGGTCGCAAGCACCAGGCTCGGGCTTGCTTTGCCTTCCGGTCATCGACACGCTGTATCTTTCCCCGCTTGCGTTTCCCGAGAACCCGTACCACCATCTGATCAAGGGTTACAAACTCGTTCGCGACTCTCTCAACGATCCAGTGGCGGATGCTGAGCTGTCAGCCTCTTTGTTCCGTGATCAATGGAAAGTGTTCGCAGAACTCAATAGGGATGAACAGGAGCCTTTGAGCTTTTACCGCTATTGCTTCGAATCAACCACTTTGTCCGCGCACGAGGCGGATCCGGAGGGATCTGCGGCATCTTCATCTTCATCTTCCCGGGCACAGGATCCCGACAGCCAGGGGCTCGCATCTGTTTTCAAGGCTGTGGGCGCCGGGCAATTAACAACATCATCCGGCGCTTTCGAGCTATTCAAGAAACAGACCGCGGGACGTGTATGCCAAAGGAGCGTGGCGGAGCTTGTTCCACAACATCTCGGATCACCTGAAAAACGGCCCATGCTTGCTTACGCCCTTTCATGGCTGCGCGTGGCAGGCGGGAACTCCGTGCTACCGCCATGGGTGCGCCACCGCTTCGAGTCGATCGTGGAGCTGCTTCGTGGGCTGCGCGACAATCCCTGCGGCGACCATTCATGTGACTATTGCAGCGAAACGCACGACCCTGAAAAACAGCTCCACCGCTGCTTCGGCTTTTCCGGATTCCGCACAAAGCCCGAAGCTCCTGACGGCAACAGCCTGCAAAGAGCAGCCGTGATCCACGGCATGAAAGAGCTTCCCCTGCTGGCTGTGCTTCCAACGGGCAGCGGAAAATCGTTGTGCTACCAGGTTCCGGCCCTGGTCCGCCACTTCAGAAGAGGGGTTCTGACCGTTGTCCTGTCCCCGCTTCAAGCGTTGATGAAGGACCAGGTGGACAACCTCCAGGCAAAAACAGGCTCGCCGTTCGTAGGCGCGGTTTACGGGATGCTGACACCGCCGGAGCGGGGAGAAGTGCTCGAGCGGGTCCGCCTGGGCGACCTCGCCGTTTTATATGTTTCCCCGGAACAGCTAAGAAACAGGTCGATTAGAAACGCGCTTCTTCAGCGGGAAATAGGGTGCTGGGTGTTTGATGAAGCCCACTGCCTGTCCAAGTGGGGACACGATTTCAGGCCCGATTACCTGTATGCCACCAGGTTCATACGCGAGCTCTCCGAGGAACAAGGCCTGCCCGTGCCGCCAGTGGCCTGTTTCACAGCAACCGCCAAGCTCGACGTCATCAACGAGATTACAGAGCTTTTCAAGGACACGCTGCATCAGGACCTGCTGAAACTCGAGGGCGGTGTGGAGCGCGCAAACCTGCACTACCAGGTCAGAGGGGTTCCGGCGCCTCATAAAATGACGCATGTTCACGAGCTGTTGACCGAGTACCTGCCCGATCCTATGGCAGGCAGCGCGATCGTTTACGCGGCTACCAGGAAAAACGCGGAAGAGCTCAAGGATTTCCTTCAGGAAAAAGGACACGAGGCGGAAGCGTTTCACGCGGGTCTGAACGCACCGGATAAACGCAGGATCCAGGACAGTTTCGTGAGCGGCGACTTACCCGTTATATGCGCCACCAACGCTTTCGGCATGGGCATTGACAAGGATAATGTGCGCCTGGTCATCCACGCCGACATTCCAGGCTCTCTGGAAAACTACCTCCAGGAAGCGGGCCGTGCGGGCCGTGATCTGAAGGATTCCCACTGCATCCTTCTGTACTGCGAAGAAAACATCGAAACCCAGTTTCTGCTGAGCTCCCTGTCACGGCTGGAAAAACAGGATATCGCGAAGATCCTCCGGGGCCTGCGCAGGACTGCAAAAAAGTACGGTGACGAACTCGTGATCACCACAGGCGAACTGCTCAGGGACGAGGAGGTGAAAACCAGCTTCGAGGGGTACACCCCCATGGCTGACACAAAGGTCAAGGTCGCGGTTTCCTGGCTGGAACGGGGGCGCTTTCTGCAAAGAAACCAGAACCGGACCCGTGTGTTTCAGGGTAAGCCGCTCATGACCATGGACAAGGCCGGGAAAAAGATAGCCGGGCTCAACCTTTCGAGAAAAAGCGGGAGCGAGTGGATGGCGATCTACAGCGCGCTGCTGAACGCTGACGTGGACAAGGGGATCAGCGCTGACGAGCTGGCCGAGCTTCCAGCGCTGAAAAGAAACGGCAGCCAATCGCAAAAGTCATTCGCGAGCGAGGAGACGGAGACGCAGCGGGTCCTTCGAATACTGCACGACATGAGTGAATCCGGTCTGCTTCAGTCCGGCATCCGAATGACAGCGCATCTGAGGCCGAAAGGCAAACTCAACGCCCTGGCCGTGTTTGTAAAAGCCTGCAAAACCGAACAGGCCATGCTGGATCTGATGCGCGAGCTGGATCCGGATGTGAAAAAAGGAGACACCGTATCCCTGACCCTGGACAGGTTCAACCAGCGCCTCAAGGATGATGGTATCGATTCCAGCACACAGATCCTGCAGAACCTGCTGAAAAGCCTTGCTCTTGATGGAAAAGGCCTTGCCGGGCAGCGGGGCAGCCTGGAGCTGCGTCATCTTTCCCGTTCCTCCTACCGGATCCGGTTTCTGAGAGAATGGCAGGACCTGGTCGATATAGCGAAAAAAAGGCGCGCCGTAGCCGGAGTAATCCTGGATACGCTGCTTAAAAAGGTGCCTGAAGCGAATTTTGGAACAAAGGATGTGCTGGTCGAGTTCTCGAGCGACGATCTGACAAAGGCTCTCCGCAAAGACATGATCCTGGCCACGGAGATCAAGAAACCGCTTGCAGCGGTGGACCGCGGGCTGATGTTTCTGCACGAGCACAAAGCCATCATCCTGCAGCACGGGCTTGCAGTGTTCAGGCAGGCCATGACAATAAGGATCCGGCCTGAAGCCAAGGGAAAAAGGTATTTATCGGCTGATTATGAACCCCTGGCCAAGCACTATGACGAGCGTATCTTCCAGGTCCACGCCATCAAGGAATACGCAACCATCGGCGTCGAAAAAGCTAAGCATGCTTTGAGGCTAGTGATGGACTATTTTACTCTCGAGAAGAAAAGCTTTGTCAAACGCTACTTCCCGGGGCGAAGCGACGTGATCCGGTTAGCAACCACACAGGAGTCTTACCAGCGCATCGTGGACTCGCTCGCCAACCCGGAGCAGATCCGGGTCGTGTCAGCACCGGCTAACGAGAACATGCTGATCCTGGCCGGGCCCGGCTCGGGAAAGACCAGGGTGGTGGTGCACAGGTGCGCCTTTCTGCTGCGTGTGCTCAGGGTTCCGGCGCACAGGATTCTGGTGCTCTGTTTCAATCACAACGCATCCATCACGCTTCGCCGCCGCCTGCACGAGCTGACCGAGAAAAACACGGGCGGCGTGACCGTGCTGACCTACCATGCCATGGCCATGCATCTCACCGGGACATCTTTCGCGGAGATGACAAAAACAAACGCTGAGGCTCCGCCGGATTTCGACAAGATCATCGAAGATGCGGTGGCCCTGCTGCGCGGCGACAAGGAGCTTCCCGGACTGGAGGTGGACGAGGTGCGCGACCGGCTGCTCGGGGGTTACAGCCACATACTGGTCGACGAGTACCAGGACATCGACTCCCTCCAGTACGAACTGGTTTCCGCGTTGACCGGGAGGACCAGGTCCGATCCGGACGAGAAACTGAGCATCCTGGCGGTCGGCGACGATGACCAGAACATATATGCTTTCCGAGGAACTAACGTGGGCTTCATCCGGCGGTTCCAGGAGGAATACAAGGCCAAGGTTCATTACCTGGTCGAGAACTATCGTTCCAGCAGTAACATCATCTCGGTTTCCAACAGTCTGATCCGCCGCAACCTCGACCGGATGAAAACGGATCATCCCATCAGGATCAATGAGCAGCGGGAACACGAGGGACCTGGAGGCGCCTGGCAAGAGCTGGACACGGTCGGACAGGGCCGGGTGCGTCTCCTGAAGGTGGATGACGCCCTGCACCAGGCAGCCGCAATCGTTGCCGAGATCGAGCGGCTTCGCAGGCTGTGTCCCGAAACCGCATGGTCATCTTTTGCGGTGCTCGCCCGAACCAGGGAAGCGCTCAAACCTGTCCGCGCCGTGTGTGAAGAACGCGAAATACCTATCACCTGGAACGTGGACCGTAACAAGTTCCCTCCCCTTCATCGCATCCGTGAGATCGAACGGTTCATGGGTGAGCTCTCAATAAGGAAGAACGAGCTGAAACGCGCCGGGGACATCGACAAGATGCTCCAACAGCCGGTTGATTCCCAGCCATCCAACCCGTGGCCGGCTCTTTTGAGAAACCTGCTGGGCTCGTACCGGGTGTTGACGGACAATGCTGAACTGCCGGTCAGCCATGCTGTTGACTTCCTGTACCAGTCTTTGGCTGTGCAGCGGCGCGAGAGCCCCAGGGGAGAAGGTGTGTTTTTAAGCACAGCGCATTCCGCAAAAGGCATGGAGTTTCCGCATGTTCTCATACCTGACGGTGGCTGGTACGCTCACGCGAACCGTGCGCGTATCGAAGAAGACCGCCGCGTATACTATGTTGCCATGACCCGCGCAATGCAAACCCTGACATTGCTTGAGCGAAACGACGAACGCAACCCTCACATCTCATGCCTGCCCCGTGAGGAGCTGCTCCGCTTCCGGGTCCCCCCACTGGAGTATACTGATCCGGGTTCCATGGACCGAAACTACTCTCCGCTGGGGATGAAAGAGCTGTTCATTGACTTTGCCGGGTGTAAACACAAAAACCACCCGATACACAAGCACCTGTCCGAACTCCAGCCGGGCAGCACGCTTTTTTTCAGCGGTAATGAGCCGCACATAGAGCTTGTCACACTATCAGGTCACACCGTCGCGCGTCTTTCCAGGCCTGCCTGTGAAAAGTGGCAACCCATGCTGCCCGACGTTGAGCTCATCCGGGTCATCGCAGTGATCGAACGCAACGAGAACGACCCGGCTGAAGAGTATCGCGGCAGCATCCGCTGTAAGCAATGGGAGGTGCCCATAGTTGAAGTGGTACACCGGGCCAGGTAATGGTTCTTCGGGCTCGGTATATATCGTTAACCAAACAAAAAGGAGGAGTACCCATGGACCAGGAGATGAACCGGAGAGTGTTTCTGCAGATGACAGCTGCGGGCGGCGCGGTTTGCATGGGAGGCAAAGGCGGTCTTGCGTTCACAGCGGGGCAGGGCGAATCAAGAATCGTGAGCCCCGGATGCAGGGGATCGAAAGTGAAAGTGGCCAGGATCTACATGGGAACCTCCCACGGCTTGTGGCCCAAGCCCGGCCTGGATTTGAAGAAAGAGATCGCGTTTTACAAAACGAAGTTCAATGAGCTGAAAGATGATTTGCACGGCGTGGAGTTCGTGCTCAACGAGCTCGTCACCTCGCCGGGGCAAATAGCCCGTCTCAAGGACACACTGAAAGGCGTTGACGGGATCCTAGCAATTCACCTGAACATCGGCATCGGTTCAATACTGCGGGAGCTCCTGAGCGCGGGCAAACCCACGGCGGTTTTCGCGGCCCCCTATTCCGGACACGGCTGGGTCGGATTCGGTGCTCTGCAGAAAGAGGAGCTGGGAGCCATGATGGAGTGCTTTCTAACTAGCGATTACTCTCGGCTTGCAGCGGCTGTCAGGCCGTTTCGCGCGATCCACCACCTGAGGGAGGCCAAGATCCTCAACCTCACCACGCGCGACATCAGCGAATACGCCGAACAGATGAAGGAAAAATTCGGCACACGGATCGAACGCATCGGTCTTGAGCAGGTGCTCAGCGCCTACAACGCTGTGAGCGACAGCGATGCGAAAGCCGAGACGGATCGCTGGATACAAGAAGCCGAAAAGGTTGTCGAGCCATCCACGGAGGAGATCTTCAAATCCTGCAAACTGGCACTGGCGCTGGAGAACGTTCTCAACGAGGAGAACGCCACTGTGATGACCATCGACTGCTACGGCACGATGTGGAACAAAACGATCATGCTGCCCGCATACCCCTGCGTTGGCTTCACCAGGCTGAACAACATAGGCCTCGGGGGCATCTGCGAATCGGACATGCAAAGCGCAATGACTCATATCCTGTACCAGGGGCTGACAGGCAGGCCCGGTTTCATCAGCGATCCGACCATGGATGAATCAAAGGCCGCCATCATTCTGCCGCACTGTCTCGGAACCTCGAAAATGGACGGACCGGACAAGCCCGCGGATCCCTACAAGCTCAGGGATGTGATGGAGCGCCGCGAGGGCGCGGTGCCCCAGGTCACGATGCGCGTGGGCGAAAAAGTCACCCAGTCGAAGCTCATCGGCTCGGACCTGCTTCTGTACTTCACCGGCAGGATCATCGAAGCCCCTGTGTCGCTCGATTCGGACAGGGGCTGCCGCACACAGATCACGGTCAAGGTGGACGGCGACGTGAGAAAGCTCTGGCAGAACTGGACCAACGGCCTGCACCGCCAGACATGCTACGGGGACATCACCAGGGATCTCGAACGGTTCTGCAGGTATATGCGGATCGAAATGAAAAACGAGGCCGTGTGAGCATGAGGCGCGGACCAGGGCTTTGATCGCCAATATCAGGTTTTTATTGGGAACGCTTGCTTGAGGCGCGTTTTCCTGTAGATTTTCCCTAAGAGCCCGTTAAAAAAAGTCAGATCGGCTGCGACCGGACCTTTTTCAACGGGCTCTGATCACAACACCAAAACCCAAAACTATCTAGGAGAACCCACATGAACCCTAAAAAGAGTTTCACGCTTTGTCTTGCTTCCATTGCCCTGCTAATCAGCCCGGCCTTTGCAGGGGATGACGATTCCCTTTGGCTGGATGACTTCGACGAGGCAATGACCCTTGCGGAGCTCACGGGCAAAGATCTTCTAGTGGATTTCACGGGCTCGGACTGGTGCATCTGGTGCACGCGGCTCGATGAAGAGGTCTTCGCCAAGGAGGAGTTCCTCGAATGGGTCAGGGAAAAATATGTGCTTGTGAGCCTGGATTTTCCAAAGTCCGAGGAAAACAAGGCCAAGGTAAAGAAACCCGAACGAAACATGGAGCTCAAGGAAAAGTTCAATGTAACCGGCTTTCCAACTGTTCTGCTCATGGACAAGGCAGGTAAAATTTACGCCAAAACCGGTTACAGCAAGGGAGGCCCTGCACCCTACATCGAGCTATTGAAAAAACTCAAGAAAACCTCTGCCGAGCTCGGCAAAGCCGTGGAAAAAACCGTTGCTGCTGAAGAGGGCACCGAGGTAGAGGCGCTCACAAGCCTGCTCAGCCGCATCGAAAAGCTTGGGAGCGAAAAGCTCGATTTCAACTACCACTTCCTCGTGGCCTTCCCCGATATGACTGGGATGGTCAAGAAAGCCTTTGAGCTGGACCAGAAAAACGAAGCCGGGCTGAAGCTGAAGGCCGCCATTTTCCTTTTGAATGGAAATGATTTCAGCAAGGAAGTCCGTGACGCGATCAGGGAGCTCGATCCGAAAAGCGAGCTCGGGCATCTCGAGAAGATCCTGAGGGTCGATGTTGTCGAGAAGCTGAACACCGGGGATGGAAAGGGCGCGGTTGATCTGATCGATGGGTTTACCAAGGACAAGGAGTTCGCTGACAAGGAATGCGAAGCCTATATCATGTACCTTGGCGGTGAAGCATGCTTGAAGATGCTCGGAGACAAGGACAAGGCCGCAACCTACTACAAAAAATCCGTTGAGCTCACCACAAACACCCGCATGGCGGAAGCCATCAGCAAAATCATCGCTGGGATAGAAGAGGAAAAAAAGGCGAAAGAGCAAATGGACGGGGGAGAAGCGGAAGCAGAGAAAAAGTAAAAGGATTATAAGCGGGATCGCAAACAAAGCGCCGCACGAAGCACCCCTTCCGGTCTCTCCATAACACGATGAGGCCTTTTTGTTGATCATTGCCTCTTTTTTGTGTACAGAATCTCATCACTTGCCGAAGCTGTTTTGTTGTAAGACCGCCGGGCGGTTATCATGGAGAGGTTGGATGAACCGGAGCTGGGTCGGTATCGCGCTGCTGGCGCTGTTGTGCGCGTTGTTCGGCGCTGTGCGGTGGGCCGGGGCGCAGAACGACCTGTGGCTGGATGAGATCTGGTCTCTGGACAACGCGGGCGAGGTCAAAAGGTTCGGCGACATCCTGATGAGCACAGCGCTTCGGCACGACAACAACCACCCGCTCAACACGCTGTGGCTGTGGTGTGTGCTTCGGCTGGGACTCAACCCGGACCTTTGGGCACGTATGCTGGCGGTTTTCTGCGGAGCCCTGACGATCACTGTTGCCGGTGCGATCGGAGCGATGCGGGCCTGCGCCGGTCGATCGCCGCGGCAGCCGGTCGAGCAACCCGGTCAACAGGTACGGGACACCTGGTTCGGCGCCGGCATGGCGATCGTGATCGTCGGCGGGTCGTACCTGCTCATCCATTACGGCTCGGAGGCGCGCGGCTACGGGCCGGCGGTGTTGTTCTCCCTGGCGGGCTGGCTGCTCGCGCTGGCAGGGCTGGGCCGACACGCAGAGGGACAAGCCCGGCAAAACAATAACACCTTGCTGTTCGTACCGTGCTACTGGATCGCGATCGCGCTGGCGCTGCTCAGCCACGCCACAGCCGTGCACGTGCTGGCCGGTGTCGCAGCCTGGTCGGCGGTACGCTGCGTAGTTCTCGCGAATAGTTGTCAGGGCGACCGAATCGGCCTTCTGCCCCGCATCAAGCGCGCACTCTCCGTCTGGCTGTGGTGGAACCTCGTACCGTTGGGATCGGCCGCGGCGTACTACTTCCTGTTTCTGCGTCATCTGCAGATCGGGGGCGGTCCTTTGCGTCCCCTTGGCGACGTTATCGGATCGGCGGGAGCATACACCTTGGGCCTGCCGGCCTCCGTATCGCCGGCGACGGCGCTGGCTGTGGTCGCCGGCGTTCTTGCCGTGGTTATCGCCACGATCGCCGTGCGTCGAACCGACTCGCTGGTCTTCTACGCGGTTGCCGCGCTGGCCAGCCCGGCAGCGGTGCTGATCGTGACCGGACATGTTGTCCTCTTCGAGCGCTACTTCATCATCCCGGCCGCGCTGCTGCTGCTGCTGCTGGCGGATGTGCTGACATCAGCGGTACGCGCTTCCCGCTGGGCGTGGATCCCCGTGAGCGCACTTGTCGCGCTGTTCCTGCTTGGAAACGCGGCCCACACCCGGGAACTGCTGCGAGACGGGCGCGGCCGGTACACAGCCGCGATCCGCCACATGATCGAGCGCCGTGATCGTTCGACCATCACCCTCAACACCGACCACTTTCATCGCAACCACACAATTCTGCGACACTACGACCGCATGCTGCCCGATGGTGTCACGTTGCTCCACAACGGCACAGGTCCGGTCGGCCGGCCGATCCAGTGGATCCTTCCCGCCGATGCTGAGAACACGATCCCACAGCGGCATCCGTCCAGGTGGGTGCTGCAGCACGCGTGGGTGCGGCTGGACATGCAGCCGCGGATCGAGACCCGACAAGGGGCGTATCGGCTGGTAAGGCATTTCCCGACGTCCGGCCTGTCGGGCTGGCACTGGTACCTGTACCAGCTAGACGAAAAAGACGACGATCAGTGAGGCTAACCCGACGCCGGATGAGAAGAGGCGGCAATGGAGGGCGCCGCTCCGTCGGCGCCGGATGAGAAGAGGCGGCAATGGAGGGCGCCGCTCCGTCGGCGCCGGAAGAAAAGAGGCGGCAACAGAGTG
>CAZIUL010000055.1:0-13222 GCA_964542475.1 uncultured Phycisphaerales bacterium
CTTCTGGAGGGCGGCAGTCTCTTGCCGCCTCTTGGTTTACGGCGCCGGCGGAGCGACGCCCTCCACCCCGTCCAGCACCTTCTCAGTGGAGCCGATGCCAAGCCGGTCAGCGCCCTGGTCCAGGAAAGCGCATGCCTCCTCCCAGGTCCGGATGCCGCCGGACGCCTTGACGCCCAGCTTGTTGCCAACGCTCCTCAGCATAACGTCCACGATCTCCGGTGTGGCGGCCCCGGGGCCGAACCCGGTCGATGTTTTCACGAAGTCGGCGCCCGCGGCGGCTGCAAGCCCGCAGGCTTTGTCCACCTGGTCGAGCGTCAGGTATCCGCTTTCCTGGATCACCTTGACCTTTACGCCGTGATCATGCGCAACATCAACCACTCCCATGATGTCGCGAACCACGTAGTCGTGGTCGTGAGAAAGGAACTTGCCGATGTTCATGACCATGTCGATCTCCAGGGCGCCGTGAGCAACGGCTGTCTTTGCCTGGAACGCTTTCACCTCCGGCGTGTCAGCCCCGTGCGGGAAGCTGAGCACAACCGAGACCAGCACGCCGGAGCCGTCGAGCAGCTGCGCGGCCCGCAGCACGTCGCAGGGGCGCACGCACATGCTGAAAACGCCGCGCTCCCTGCACATGGCTGCGTGCTCGGCAAGGTCTGCTTCGGTGTGCTCCGGCTTCAACACCGCATGGTCGATCTTCTTGGCAACCTCTTCTGTTGTGTATGCCATTGCATTCTCTTTCAAATCGTTTTGTTCGTGGCGAAAGGCGGTCAGTGCAACCAATCTTGCCCGAAACCGGTTTTTGTATCCATCACGTTCGTTTTTATTATTGGCATTTTATCCCGGCGAAAAGCGGGAAGAAAGGTCAATCGTCGAGCCGCGGGTTCGTTTTGGACAGCAGAAAACCCGGTGCTTTTTTCGAGCACCGGGCCTTCTGTTTTGTATGCGGGTTACTTCCTTATGGGAAACGGCGCCCTCTTGACGTCCTTGCGCGGCTCCTTGCGGATTGCCTCGAGCACCACCTCGATCGCCTTCTCGAGCTGCGGGTCATGACCCTTGACAACCAGGTCGGGCCGGTTGTCCACCTCGATGTCAGGATCAACTCCGTGGTTTTCCACTATCCATTCGCCGTTTAGATCGAATATGCCGAACTCGGGCGCGGTAACCAACCCTCCATCAACCAGGGGAAAGTTGCGCGGGATTCCAATGAGGCCGCCCCAGGTCCTGGTTCCGACCAAAGGCCCCAGTCCGTACTCCCTGAAGTAGTAGGGGAAAGCGTCGCCGCCCGAACCGGCGTACGCGTTGGTAACGCAGGCCATGTGCGGGGGCGGCGTGATGCTCGGCACCTGGAAGTCCTCGGTGCCCCGGGGATGGAAGTAACAGACCAGCTCCCTCCGCAGGTGTTCCATGAACATGTCCGGGATGAGACCGCCTCCGTTGTACCGCTCGTCGATGATCAAACCATCACGGCGGTAGTAGGCGAAAAAGGCCTTGCTGAACTCGATCAGGCCTTCAATGCTTGTGTCCGGAAGGTGAATGTACCCGATGCGGCTGTCGCTCGCCTCGTCCACCTTTCTCCTGTTCTCTTCGACCCAGTCGTAGTATCGAAGCCCCGATTCAGAGCCGATCGGACTGACAGTGATGGTGCGCGCGTTCCGCATGGACGGGCGCGTGTTGACCGTTATCCGCACATCTTTTCCAACCGCGTTCACGAAGAAGCTGAAGAGGTTATCCCGGGTGCGGAGTTCCCTGCCGTTCACAGCTAGAAGGTATTCGCCCTCCTTGACCGCCGCGCCCGGTTTGGCCAGGGGGCCCTGTGCGCTCGGGTCCATCTCCTGTCCCTTGTAAATCTTTGCGAACCGGTAGCGGCTGTTGCGCTTGTCAGGCTCGAAATCCGCGCCCAGAAGCCCAACAGGTGTTCTGGACAGCGATGGGATATCCCCTCCGAACACGTATGTATGTCCTGCGCAGATCTCGCCGATGAGTTCTCCAAGCACGTAGTTGAGGTCGCTCCGCGAGCTGAGGTGGGGGATGAGCTTCCCGTATCGCTCCTTCATCATGTTCCAGTCCACGCCGTGCATGCCCGGGTCGTAGAAGAAATCGCGCTCAATGCGCCAGGCTTCGGCGAAGATCTGCTTCCACTCTGAAGCGTAGTCGACCTTCATTTCCAGCCTGTTGGTGGCGAGCTTTCCCGTGCCGGGAGGAAACGATCCCTGAGTGGCGGGTATGATGCCGTACGACCCGGCCGCCTGGTAGATGATCTTTGTATCGCTCGCTGCCAGGGAGTACGCCTGAACGCCGCTCATCATGGCGGCGCCGCGTTTCCTTGTAATGTCGAAACAGCAAAGCGATCTGCCCATGGGGTTGCTCGACGCTATCAGGTCGCCCGACGGGGGGCTCGATATGTAGAAGAGCTTGCCGTTGGCGGCTTTCAGGTCGGAGTAGTTGCCGGGTGACACGGGAAGGTCGAGGGTCCGCCCAGCGAGTCCGTCTATGTCGATGTGGAACCCCGGTTTCGCCGGAGCGGCGGAAGGCTTGCCGCCGGCGCCCGGAGGGGCTGCGGGCGTACCGGTGCCGGGCCTGCTCGGAGGTCCGAACGATCCGCCCCCTGTCACAGGTTCCTTCTCCTCGGAAATAGTTTCGAACGGTGATGTCAGCTCCTTCTGGAGTGTGACCATATAGATACGCTCGCTCCTCGAGTATGTGTATGTGGTCTGATCAAACATGTCCATGGATGGAAGGAAGGTACGTCTGGATACGAAGTAGAGGTACTTTCCGTTCTTGTCAAACGCCGGATCGCTGTCATCCGTCATCTGATCGGTTACAGGAAACACCTTCCCATGATCGATGGAGTAGAGCAGGATCGACTTGAAGAAGCTGGCTCCGGTCTTGGAATAGGCGATCCACTTGCTGTCAGGAGACCATGTGTAACCATCTATGCCTTCCCATTTTGAGTCAAAGTAGCTTACCAGGCCCGCATACTTGCTGCAGTCGATGGGAACGGGTGTCTTCTTTTTAACATCCACGTAGAAAAGGGTCCGGGTCTTGTCGGTGAACACGAGCTTGGAGCTGTCAGGCGACCAGAGCGGCTGGAACTTGAAGCAGGTGCCTTCTTTTGTCAAAGTGGTTGCCTGGCCAGATCCGTCAGCCGGCCGCATGTAGATCTCGTACTCTCCGGTCTTGTCCGAAAGGTAGGCGATCCATTTTCCGTCCGGCGACCAGACCGCGTTCCGCTCGCGCTCAGCAGGGGTCTTGGTCAGGTTCTTGGCGGTTCCCTGGGCCGCGGAAAGGGTGAAAATGTCCCCGCGCGCGGAGAACAGGCCGAAATTCCCGGATGGCGAAACGTCGAAATCAGTGATGTAATCCGACACACCCTTGAAAGCGGGCCTCAGGGCGGCTCGGTCGTAGGGGAGCTTCACGCACAGCTTCCTTGCCTCCTCCGTTTTCATGTCGAACACGCACAGGAACCCGCCGTCCTCGTACACGATGGCGCCCGGCCCCATGCTCGGCCATTTAACATCGAACTCCTGGTGGCGCGTGATCTGGCGGACCTTCTTCGTTTCGAAGCTGTAGCAGAAGATGTTGGCAGCGTGGCTGCGGTCCGAGACAAAGTACAGCTTGCTTTCTTCTGTCCACATCGGGAAGTTGTCCGTTCCCTCGAAGTCGGTGATCTGCTCTACCTCGTTTTTATCAAGGTTATAGATCCAGATGTCCTGGGCCATTCCGCCCTTGTAGCGCTTCCACGAGCGGCCTTCCCTGGAGATCCGGTTGTAGGCGATCCTGTTGCCGTCCGGGGAGAAGCTGCCGAAGCCGGCTTCCGGCATCGGAAGCGCTTCCGGAAAGCCGCCGTCCAGGGAGACCGTGAACATGCGTGCGAACCGCATGATCGCGCTGCGCCTTGGGGAAAGGAAAAGCACCTTTTTCCCGTCGGGTGTCCAGCCTATCGCCTGGTCAGGCGAGGGGTGGTAGGTGAGCCGCCTGGGCTCGCCGCCTTTTGCGGCGATGACGTAGACATCGTTGTTTCCGTCGTAAGAGGCTGAAAACGCGATCAGCTTGCCGTCGGGTGAGAACTTGGGGCCGGTTTCCGACCCGGGGTGCGAGGTCAGCCGCCTGGCTGTCCCGCCTTCGTTCGAGCAAAGCCAGAGGTCGCCCCCGTACACGAAAACAACCTTGTCCTCGTGGATGTCCGGGAACCGCAGCAGCCTTGCCCCCTGGTCCTCGCACTTTTCCTCAGCTTCCGCTTTTTTGGGCTCTTCCTTGCCCGGCCTCTTGGGCCCGGCCGGTCCTGGTGTTTCCTGCCCTGATACCGGAAGCATGGCCAGGAAGAAGAGCAAGGCTGTGATCCAGGCGATTTTGTACTTTATCATCTATGATTCCTCCACAAACGTGTTTTGATTCTTATCACTTGGTCTCTGTCTCTGTTTTGGCAGCAGATCTAATTCCTTTCCGGGTACGGAGGCTGCTTCGGCAGGGTTTTCGGCTCGTTGACTATCTTGTCCATGACAAGGGAGATGGCCTTTTCGAGCTGGGGATCAAAGCCTCGCACAACCAGGTCGGGCCGGTCATCCACCGGATAGTCAGGATCCACACCGCGGTTTTCCACGATCCACTCGCCATCCAGGGAGTAGATGCCGAACTCGGGAGCGCTTACCATTCCGCCGTCCAACAGAGGGACGCGGCCGGTGATACCCACAAGTCCGCCCCAGGTTCGGTTGCCCACCAGCGGTCCAAGCCCGTAGCTCCTGAAGAAGTGGGGAAAGGCGTCGCCGCCAGATCCTGCGTACTCGTTGATGATGCACGCCATGTGCCCGTGCAGTGCTACCTCGGGGGTCTTGAAGCCGCTGCCGTCCCGGACAGCCCACATGCTCACAACCTTGCGGCGCAGGTGTTCCATCATCTGGTCCGGAATCATGCCGCCGCTGTTGAAGCGCACGTCGATGATGAGCCCTTCCTTGTTGATCTGGGGGAAGAAGCCGCTGGAGAACTCGTTGAGACCCTGGAAGCCCGTGTCAGGAACGTGCAGGTAGCCGACTCTTCCGCCGGTGGCCTTTTCCACCTTCTTGCGGTTTCCCTCGACCCAGTCGATGTAGCGCAGATTGCCGTCGCTGGACAGGGGTTTGATTATGATCTCCCTGGCTCCGTCCATGGAGGGTTTGCCGTTCACCTTCAGGGTCACGGTCACGTCGGCCTTGTTGACCAGGAGGCTCCACGGGTTCATGGGTGACTTGAGCGGTGTTCCGTCCACAGCCACCAGGAAATCCCCCTCCTCCACGTTCACGCCGGGCATGGCCAGGGGCGAGCGCGCCCTGTCCCAGTTTTCGCCCTTGAAGATCTTTTTGAACCGGTACAGCTTGCTCAACGGATCCTCTTCAAGGTCAGCGCCGAGCACTCCGATCGGAACGCGCCCTTCGCCGTCGCCGATCCGCCTTCTATCCCCGCCCCCGGCGTAGGCATGGCCGCAGCAGAGCTCCGCGATCATTTCGCCTATCACGTAGGTCAGGTCGTCGCGGGTTGACATGTACGGGAGGAAGGCTGCGTACCGCTCCTTCATCTTATTCCAGTCAACGCCGTGCATGCCTGGATCGTAGAAGAAATCCCGCTCGATGCGCCAGGCTTCGTTGAACATCTGTCTCCACTCCATGCGGGGATCGATCCTCATCTCGAGGCCGCTTGTGCTGATGGCCCCTTCCCCGGCTTTGTGGATCTTCCAGTCCTTTTTCTTTTCGGCCAGCTTGACGATTCCATAGGTTCCCCGCGCGCTGTAGAAGACCTTTTTTCCGTCCACGGAGAGGCCGTAGTTACTGATGCCTGACATGATGGTCCGGTTTTCCCTCTCGTCGATATCGTACATGTTCAGGGTGATACCGCCTGAACCTCCTCGTTCTCCCATCATCATTGCCATTAGCCCGCCCGAGCCAAGGGTGATGTAGTAGAGCTTGTCCTTTTTGGCTGACAGCCCGAAGTAGAGGCCCGGTGCGAGCGGAAAAGCCACGGTGCGCCTCTCGATCCCTTCCAGGTCTATCTTGAGCGGCCCGGCCGGTTTTTCATCCACAGCGAAGATGTACTCGTCGTCGTCCGCGTATTTTGCTCCTGGACCTTTCTCTTCGTCGTTCCTTGGAGCGAATGGGGATGGGAGATCCTTTTGCAGGGTCACCGCGTATATCCGGCGCGTGTCCTGAAAGCCGTAGGTCGGCTCGAAATCGCTGAAACTCGGGACGAACGTCCTGCTCGAGATAAAGTAAAGGTACTTGCCGTTGTCATCGAAAACAGGGTTGGTGTCCGCGAAAGCCGATGAAGTCACCGGGTAGGCCCTGTTTTTTTCCATGGAGTAGACGTAGATCGAGGAGTTCCCGTTCTCATCCTTCACCTTGGAGTAGGTGACCCATTTGCTGTCGTGGGACCAGGTGTAGTCCTGGATGTCCCGGTATCCGGACCTGTCCAGGACCTGGATTTTTTTCGTCACAACATCCAGGCAATACAGCACCAACCGCTTGTCGGAGAAGAGAATCTTATTGCTGTCTGGAGACCAGACCGGCTGGTATCGGTAGCAGTTCCCGTCTTGGGTGATGCGGATCTCTTTGCCGCTCCCGTCGTGGTTTTTCAGGTAGAACTCGTATTCGCCGGTTTTGTCGGACAGGTAAGCGATCCATTTTCCGTCCGGAGACCATGCCGGAAAGATCTCGCGGCTGCCGGGGCTTTGCGTGATGTTCCGCGTGTTGCCCCTTTGCTTGGGCACCGTGAAGATATCCCCGCGTGCCTGAAAGACCAGGCGCTGCCCACTTGGCGACATGCCGGATCCCCGGATGTACCGGTTCACATCCGCAACGTACGGCCTTGTCAGAACCTTGTCGTCCCGCACATCCACGGAGATCTTTGCGCTTGTCTCGTTCTCAAGATCGAGCGCGTGAATGAAGCCGCCGTTTTCGTACACGATGACACCGGGGCCCATGCTCGGCCATTTAACATCGAACTCCTGGTGGCGCGTGATCTGGCGGACCTTCTTCGTTTCGAAGCTGTAGCAGAAGATGTTGGCAGCGTGGCTGCGGTCCGAGACAAAGTACAGCTTGCTTTCTTCTGTCCACATCGGGAAGTTGTCGGTTCCCTCGAAGCTTGTGATACATTCGGCCCGGTTGTCATCGAGGTCGTAGATCCAGATGTCCTGGGCCATTCCACCCCGGTATCGTTTCCAGGTTCGGGATTCCCTGGAGAGCCGGTTGTACGCGATGCGGCTGCCGTCCGGCGAACAGGATGCCAGGCCTGCCCTGGGCATGGGCAGCGTTTCAGGGAGCCCGCCATCCTTGGACACGGAAAACAGGCGTAAGAATCGCCTGGAGTAGCTTTCCCTCTCGGATCTAAAGAAGATCTTATCGCCGTTCGGGTGCCAGTCAACTATCGAGTCCCCGCCGGGGTGAAAGGTCAGCCGTTTCGGGTTTCCGCCCTCGACCGGCATGGTGTAGAGGTCGGTGTTGCCGTCATAGGATGCCGTGAAAGAAATGGTCTTTCCATCCGGGGAGAACTTGGGAAGGCTTTCCGAACCCGCGAAGGTTGTAAGTCTTGATGCCATACCGCCTTGTGCCGGGACGACCCAGACATCTCCGCTGTAGACGAAAACGATCTTGTCCTCGTGAACATCAGGATAACGGAGCAGGCGGCACTCATCCGCCATGCTCCACTGTGAAAAGATAAGAGCCACAAACGAGGCCCACAGCAAGGTTTTACGTCCAGTCATAAACCACTCCTCCAAAAAAAATAAAAGCACACCAAGATCAAGAAGATCAATGGGTGCCTGCCTCGAAATATTCAGATGTAGCACAGAAGTATAGCAACGGTTTTTGGGGATTCAAGGGAAAAAAGAAAGATGAAGAGGACCACGGATGGACACGGATGAATAGTGGCATGTCGCCTGTCTCTGAAATGAAGCGCGAAGCGGGCGAAAGATTTCGGGCTCCTCGGGTGTGTATCCTCTGTAAAGGCCGTGTTCCGGGGGTAAGATCAGCGGGCGTTAATCATTTTTCTTCTTCTTATCTTCCGGTTTGACGAATTCAGGCACCTGCAGGTGCAGCCATCCCGGGACTTCGACAACCAGGGAAGCGCCCTTTGAATAAAACTCGTATGCACGCTTTGAGCCGTTTTTTCCCTGCTTCACAGGGATACCACTGTCCAGCAGCCTGAGAAGCGCCCACAGCCCGCTGTACGAGCTGTCGAGGCCTTCGCCGCAGCCCTCGATCTTTATCTGGTCACCCGGGCGCCAGAAGAGCTCGGCCGGTCTACCCGTGAGGCTCCAAACCTTTTTTTCCTCACCTATTATAACTGACCTGTACGACCTTGACGCTTTTTCTGGAGTTATATCGCCGGTTGTTGTCTCGTTATCCGACCGTCCTGAATAAAATCTGAAGCGCACAGGGATCTTTTCGCATTCTTCATGGCTGAGCCGCGACATCACATCCATGAAACCGATCCATTCGAGAAGGCTGTCAGCAACATTCCATCCTTTTCGTGTGCCTGGACCCGGATAAACTATCGAATCGTCCGCGACCTTTCGGATTTTCTCCTCCAACGCCGGCAGCAGCGGTTCGAGCTCGTCTAGCCTTTTGCCGTGTTTTTCCCGTATTTCAGCCAGAATCGATTGTATAGATGACGCCGGAACATCAGCATCTCCAAGGCTTGCTAAAGGGTACAAAAAGGAGAGCCTGCTGCCGTCCATGTCCTCCCATGCGGCCTGGATCTCGTCCTCCACCGAGTTAAGGAGCCAGATCGCGATGCCGGAGGCAAATTCGGACTTGTCATTGAAAACATGCGTATGCTGGAAACCGATAGGAGACCAAGGAACAGGACCACGCATCAGCTTCTTCAGATCCCCGGGTGGTTCAGGAAACCGAGGAGGATCCGGTAGAATTGTTGAATCGGGATCATGAAGCACTATAAAAAGGAATTCAGGGCCAGTGATTCCGATCTCCCCGCGGATGACGGGCATGATGATTTCGAGGCATTTTTTCTGCCATTCCATCACCGATTCGATGTAAACGAGAAGCTGATTGGTTTTCTCGAACGTGGGAAGGTTCAGCTCTTTCCAACGGTTCAACCGTTCCTTGATATTGTCGCGCTTGCCTTCCCAATCCACGAACAAGCTGTTGAAAACTACAGGAGATGACTTCTCCGGGCTGGAGGACCAGCTATTGAACATTTTGCCGAGTTGGTCGAGCAGGTAGAGATCCACCCGGCCGGATATCGCAACGAGATCCTCTTTCCATGGCTTGTGCAGTTCCAGAAGATGGCCAATTTCCCCGGGATCACTATCTTTATCTATCTGATCCGGGTTGCAATACCACCAGTAAGATCCTTCGAAGCAGCCCAGAAGAGCTTTCAGGCCCTCTTCCTGACGTGGTGTGAATCCGCAGCTTTCTAGCCCTGCGAAATCCAATGGCTCGAAGATCCGCTTTTCGGGCCCACTCATGTGGTATCGGATTGCTGGTTCTCTTTCTATTTCTTGGGCAAATTCCACGAGCCACTGATATAAATTTGTACATTCGATTCTGTCGTAGGAATTTTTATCTGTTTCATCGGAGATCTTTTCCAGTAGCCCTCCGTATTTCTCGGGTGCAAACACTGGCATCGCTTCTTTGAGGCATTGCTCGAGATCGATACTATCTTTCAAGAGCTCTGGAACCAGGGGTGAACACAGGTCGAGAACCCTGGCCGCTGAAGCTTTAACTCGTGCGCCTGTTACTAACGAGGCTCTGGAATAGAGAATTCCTGTAGGAATCCAGCTTTCCAAGAAACGTGAAAATCTCTTGGCGGCTCTACAGTCCCGGCTGAGTAACTGAGAGTCCATGTCATCTGCGCCTGGCATCTCAACAAGAGCGCTATTCAAACCATCGATGTTCTCTGCAAGAGTCTCGAAAATATCGAGCTTGTCCTTGTCGAATCCCATTGCCTTCCGGATCATCTCCGGAAGGTGGGTGACGAGTTCTTCACACCATTTGCTGATGATCTCGGTTCGTGTCCGGAGCTTGGAAAAAACGTCAGGTGCCACGGCTTCGAGCCCGGGAAGATCATCAAGAATGCTTATGGCCTCTTCAGCAGCTTTCAACCGGACGCTGATGTTTTCCTCTGATGTCCGCTCGGTTTTTGTGCTCATTTCTCGGGCAATCACGCGGGCAAGGCTGTTCTTTAGCGCACTCCTGAGCAGATCCCCGGATGCGCTCTTTTCCGCTATAGCAGCCATCATGCCCGGACTGGACACTGTTTTGATCGTGATGTAGCCTTCAACCGCTTGGAGAATGCGATCCGCGTTTCGTTCGCCTGAAGGCTCATCTCCGACATCATCCACGAGCTCAGCCAGGTTGTTCTGGATCGATTCGTATGCACTTTGCACTTGCGCAGGCAGTTTAGTCGTTTCATCACGGGAATCCGTGGCGCCTGGAGAACCTGCGGCGGTTCCATCGGCCAGGCCCGGAAGATCGGTGCTGAACAGCCCTGTCAGGTTGATAACATAGCCGGCTCCGAAGATCAGGCTGATTAGGATAATGGCAGCCGCCGCGACCAGGCCGACCTTTCGCAGCCTCATGACTAGGCGGGAAGGCGGCCGCCGCGTGAGAAGCTTTGGCTGTGTGCTCACCTCTCTCAGCGCGGCTGCCATTTCCTCGCACGAGGAGTACCGCTTGGACGGTTCTTTCTCGAGGCATTTGAGGATTGTTTTCTCGAGCCCGTGGCCGACTATGCTGTTCAGCTTGCTTGGCAAAACCGGCGCGGCTGTGATGATCTTCGAAAAAACCTCCTGGCGGGTTTCCCCGCCAAACGGGACCCGCAATGTGACGAGTTCGTACAGGGTCACACCCAGGGAGTATATGTCTGTCCGCAGGTCAACCCTGAGCCTGCGTGCCATTGCCTGCTCAGGGGACATATAATAGGGAGTGCCGGTGAGCTCCCCTGTCATTGTGAGAGGGGACATGTCTTCCACCAGGGCCAGGCCGAAATCCACGATGATCGGGGTTCCGCTGCGGTTTATGAGGATGTTCGAAGGCTTGATATCGCGGTGTATCACTCCCGCCTCATGGGCGTAGTGCAGGGCGTCGGCAATACGCGCAACGAGCCTGCAGATCCCCGCCAGGAAGTTTGCGCCCACGTGGATCTCTGGGGCAATGCCGAACTCCTCGTCGCTGTGTACCCCGGCCAGCCATTCTTCCGGCGGGCCTCCGGCTGACCTGACCACGCTTGTGGCCTCGAGCTCCTGGACCGGAAGGCCGCGAAGTTCGGTGAGGATCTGTCTCAGTGATTTGCCGTCCACGTATTCCATGGCAAAGAAATGGCAGTGTTCGGCCGCCCCGACCCCGTGGATGCGAACGATGTTCGGGTGGTTCAGCTTGGCAACCGCTTCCCCTTCGCGCCGGAACCGGTCCACCACCTTTGTTCGAACGCTGAAGTTCGCCGGCAAAAGCTTGAGCGCTATGCGGCGGGGCAGCGAGATCTGTTCCGCGAGAAAAACGATGCCCATGCCGCCCCGGCCGAGCTCGCGTATCAGGCGATAGTCCCCGATGACCCGGCCGGGATAAAAGGAATCCTCGTCCTTCTCTCCAGCCCCGGCTGTCTGGGATTCCTTCAGGGAGCTCATCAGCGGTTCCAGGAGGTCCTTTATATCGACGTGCTTGCCCAGCCACTCGCTGGTTGAAATCTCCTCTCCCGCATCCCTGTACCTCACGAACCGGTCGAACGCTTCGCGTGCACGTTCTGTTCTGGACAAGGTCTGATTCTCATCAGGTCCGTTCATTTGCAACAACCTCACCTCTTTGCCGAGATGCTCCGGAGGTCCGGCCGACATGTCCTTGGAATGGTACCAGTTATTCCAAGCGCTAGAAACCCCCTTTTTGATCAGATGACCCGGCCGACTTTCTTCGTTTCAAAACAGTAACAGATGAACAGATGTTTGTGATTCGGTTGATTTTGTGTACCATCCGGGCGGGTAGGCTCGATATTCCCCGTTGAATCTTGTTGTTTCCAGTGCTATATCAGTTTGTCTGCGTGAAGTTAGATCTGATTGTTCAGGATTGACCGACTGACAAAGATTTACTGGGAGGCGAGTACCATGCCTGACTTGACCGGTGGATATCTGGGCGATGGGAAGGGCAACACCAGGATTCTGGATGCCATCTTGGCGCAACGAGCAATTACTTGGAAGACGCCGGCAAATCTGCTAGCGGAGGAGCTTTTCAAAAAGAACTTCATGCCCTACGCCAAGGCTCACTGGTCCTACCAAGGTTCCCAGTGCAACTGTGAGCACCTGGCCCGGGCGTTCTTGGGCACCTGGAACTATACGGGTTTCAAGAGGAAAAGCATAAACGCTCGGGAATCTCTACCAAAGGCGTCCGTGGACAAGTGCTTTGGCATGACGCAAAATGTGGGGATGATCACCAGGGCTTTGAGAGTTTTCAACGGGCCCGCCCGGGGAAACGTCAGGAATCCCGCCACCAAAGCACTGGATGGCCGCTGCCTGTTCCCGGTTCATTATTTATGCAAAGTCGGCACCAAGTACTTCGATCCCACGTTTGACCGGGTGACGTCGTCCCGGGATGACTGTGTCGAAAGCAAGCTCAAGAGGTTGTGCCTCACGATCTGGGTGACCGAGGATGAGAATTGTTTATACGAGCGGAACCAGGAGAAGGCGCCGGGATTTTCCGACTCATGGAACGAGTTCAAAGCCACTGACTGGGTAACCTATACACAATGGAAAAGCCTCACGGCTCGATCAAAACACTGGCGTTCATCGGATCTTAAAGGCGTGGATAAGGCGTTGGAGTCTTATGAAAAAGAAAAAAACGCGAAGAACCTCTCGACCCTGAAGAGCGCCTTCCAGAAGTGGTATACAAAAAACAAGAACGAGGTCGCCCACCGGAACAAGGAAAGCTGCATCAACCGGTTGGCCCTCAACCTGGGGCTGGCAAAAACACTGCTCAAGGCCTGATGACAGCGAGAAAAAAGCCCTGGCGGGCATGCTGCTGAACTCGCGCGCATATTTCGTCCTCTTCTGCTGCTACCGTTTCTTCTGGAGGGCGGCACTCTGTTGCCGCCTCTTCTCATCCGGCGCTGACGGAGCAGCGCCCTCCATGCCGCCTCTTCTCATCCGGCGCTGACGGAGCAGCGCCCTCCATGCCGCCTCTTCTCATCCGGCGCTGGCGGAGCAGCGCCCTCCATGCCGCCTCTTCTCATCCGGCGCTGACGGAGCAGCGCC
>CAZIUL010000055.1:13322-28164 GCA_964542475.1 uncultured Phycisphaerales bacterium
CATCCGGCGCTGACGGAGCAGCGCCCTCCATGCCGCCTCTTCTCATCCGGCGCTGACGGAGCAGCGCCCTCCATGCCGCCTCTTCTCATCCGGCGCTGGCGGAGCAGCGCCCTCCATGCCGCCTCTTCTCTTTCTGAACACCGAACACTCCTCCGTTCCCCGCCGAGCCATCTACCGCAGATGGCTGACAAGCAGCCGGATGGGAAGAGGGTAGGAGCTCATGTCGGGATTAGGGCCGGAATGCCTGAGCCAGAAAAGTCGCGCGTTTTTCTTGTCCCCGATAGAGAGATAGCCCGCGAGCCCCGCTGTCAGGAGGTAGTTGCGCTCTCTTTCGTTCGAAGGCCCCTCGCCCGAACCCAGGATGGCGGAGGACAGCTTTGCCATTGGGCCTGCGTCCCGCCGGGCAACAGCGTAGTGAAGGGTGAACCATCTTTTCGTTTCCAGGGATAGCTTTTGGATGCCGGGCCGCCTGGCAAGCGATTCCCACATCGGTGTAATCTCCCGGATGCCCAGGAACGGATTTATGGCGCAGGCCGCCTCGAACAGGCTTTCCCGCACAACCGTATCGTTCGGCGCCTGCCCGCCGGATCCGTTCAGTTCAAGGTCCAGCACGTGTATCCACGAGGGAACGACATCATCTGATCCGGCCTGAGCAGAGCCCTTCGCGGACAACATAATGCTCATCGCTTTTCTAGCGAGCGTCTCCGATTGGGAGTACATGAAGAGGAGGTGTACCGTGCAGGGAACCGTGTCCTGCTTTAAAGCGCCCTTGATCATTTCGAGAACCGGAACGGGGCATGAGCTCATCTTGCTCAAGGCAGCGGCGCTTTGCTTCAGGTAGAGGCTCTTCGGCGCGTGGAAGCTCAGGTAGGGGAAATAGTCGGAGTTGGCAGGCACTTCCATGGATGACCACAACGGCTGCATCGTGGACTTGTCACCGATACGACGCACTTCGATGTCCTGCAGGTGGGTGATCCCCTGACGGGTCATTTCTTTGACGAGCAACGGCTGGTCGAATATCCGGGAGTCCAGGCTATCGAGTTTGCGGCTGTTCGCGGCAGCGATGATGATGTTGAGATCGCATGTGTTGAACACCGTGTAATCCGAAAAATGCGGAGACATCGCCTTGAATATGGAAGCTAGGAGCTTGATGTCGAACTCGTAGAGCTGTACCCATTGAACATACAACCCGTTCCGGTTGAGGCGCCCTTTGATGTACTGATAGAACTCCTGCGTGAAGAGGCCCGCCACCCCGCTGACCCAGGGATTGGATGGCTCGGAAATGATTATGTCGTAGCAGGTGTCGCTGCTCGAAAGAAGTGTTTTTGCGTCGGCGATATGGATGTGACTCCTGGGATCTGAATACGCTCTTTCCACGAGCGCTTCAAAGCAGCGGGCACCTTCCACCACAGCGGGCTCGATCTCGATGGTATCGACCCGCTCCACAAAATCCGCGCCCAGGAGCGTGTGTGTCGTCATTCCGGAACCCATCCCGATGTTGGCGATCGTCTTGGCTTCAGGATGCATGGCAAGGGGAAGCACACCGAGGAAGGCCTGGGTGAACTCGTCAGAGCTGGGTGTGCTGGGATGTATCGATGCATCGGGTTTCCCGTTGGTGATCAGTGAAAAACCATGGCTTGGGTTACGGATGATATCGATCGTAGCGGTCTTGCCGTCCTTGTGATAGATCGCCTCTGTGCCTTCCTCGAGTGCGACGAGTCCATTTCGATAAACTCCCGAGGCTGTTTTGAGGGGATCGAACCGCACACAGAAAGCCACGGCAATTGTCAATGCGGCGATGCCTGCCGCCGCAATCCAGGTCAAGAGTTTCCCTTTTCTCGACCGTTCGAGCGAGAGGCCCAGCAGATAGAATCCGAGCACTACATCGATGAGCCCCCCGAACAGGATCAGCCACCGAACTCCCACCAGCGGCATGACAACATGTGTCGCCAGCCACACCCCCAGGATGGCCCCGAAAGTGTTGGCAGCGTAAGTGCGGCCGATGCTCGCTTCCCCGCCTCCGTGTCTCATGAGTGCATGCGTGAAAAGGGGCAGGGTCATTCCAGCCATGAACGTTGCGGGAAGCATGACAGCCAGGGCGATACCGTGGCTAGACAGGATAAAAAGCGTATACCCCCCGTCGGTTTTGGTCAGGCTTCTTATCAAAAAGGCCATCATGTCGAATGTTGTGCTGTAAAGGGGGATAGTGAGCACCGCCAGGAGGCCCATCAGTATCTGAACATGTCCGGCAGCGTTCACAGGCGATTTCAGGGTGTCGATGCGGCCGCGGATCCAGAGGCCCCCGAAGGCAAGGCCCGTGATGAATGCGCTCAGCATGATCTCGAATGCTTGCGTTGTTGATCCGAGCACCATGCTCAGCATGCGGATCCACCCTATCTCGTAGAAGAAGGACGCGGTTCCGGTGAGCAGGGCGGCAAGCAGCAGCAGGCGTGCCGTGCGCACCGGGCTTTTGCCGTTTGAGGCGGTGGTGCGCGGGACGAGCGCTTTGATGTCGTTTTCCTTTCCTGAAGCGCCGCCTGTTCCGCAGGAGCCTGTTTCGTTCAGGGGGCGTTCAGACCGACCCAGCGCGAGCATCCAGACAGCGAAAGCGACAAGCAGGCTTACGGCTCCGGATGTTTTCATCGCCCCGGGGAGGCCGATCCAGCTCATCAGGACGAACGCACTCACCAGGGCGCCGGCTGCTGCGCCGATGCTGTTGGTAAAATACAGCATGCCGAGTGAGGATCCTGCTTTTTCCGGACGCAGGCGGATGACGCCCGCGCTCATCAGGGGAAAGGTCATGCCCAGCAGCACGGACTGGGGGAGGATGAGGGCCGACGCGACGGTCCATTTCAGCAGTGCGGCAAATGCCGGATTGCCCGCGCCGGGTAACATGCTGCTGTGCAGGAGCTCGCGCGCCTGGATGAACAAGGGGTGGAAAGCGAAGGCCAGAAGTCCTATGGCTGTTTCGATGAGGGCGTACACCATCAGGGGGTTGTTCAGCGAGCTCGACCGTCTGCCCGCGAACCAGGCCCCATATGCCATGCCGCCCATGAAGATTGATAAAACCAGGGTTTGCGCGCCTGCTGCATGTCCGAGGATCAGCGCAAGGTACCGCGACCACACCGATTCGTAGATGAGGCCGCTGAAGCCGGAGAGCGTGAATAGAAGCAACAGAAGAGGGTTGAGCAGGCCGGGAGAGGTTCTTCTCATGCCGGATCGTTCCTATTGCCGTTTCGCGGTACCGGTTGTTCGTTTCAAGCCGGGATCGTTTCCAGGAACTCTTCGTTCGTGGCGTGTTCGTCCAGGATTTTCAGCAGGGAGTTGAGCGCGTCTTTAGGCTTGCGTCCTGCCAGCACCCTGCGGAGTTTGACGATTTTAGGGCTTTGCTCCGGTCCGTAGAGCATGTTTTCCTTCCTGGTGCCGCTGGCCGGCAGGTCAACAGCCGGGTAAATGTGTTCTTCAGCCAGCTTGCGGCTGAGTACTATTTCGCTGTTTCCCGTTCCCTTGAACTCCTCGAAAATGAGCTGGTCCATGCGCGATCCCGTCTCGATCAGTGCGGTGGCGATGATGGTGATCGAGCCCCCGTTTTCGATATTGCGCGCAAGGCCGAAGAACCTCCTTGGGATCTCCAGCGCTCTCGCGTCCACACCACCGGACAGGGTGCGGCCGCTTCCCTTGCCCTGCAGGTTGAACGCCCTGCCCATGCGGGTAAGGCTGTCTATGAGCACCACAACGTCGCGGCCGCATTCGAGCTCGATCCGGATGTGCGCAAGCGCAAGTTCGGCCAGTTCGACGTGATCGTCGATGGATTGGTCGTTGGAGCTCGCCAGGACCTCGGCATCAACCGCCCGGCGGAAATGGGTCACCTCCTCGGGCCGCTCGTCGATGAGCAGCACGATGATGCGCGTATCAGGGTCATCCATCCTTATGGAGTTGGCCATCTGCTCGAGGATAATGGTCTTTCCGGCTCTCGGCGGGGACACGATCAAGCCCCTGGTGCCCTTTCCTATCGGGGCCACAAGGTCGATGATGCGCATGCTCTTTTCGCCGGAGATCGAAAGGTTGAAGCGCTTCGTTGGATCGATCGCAACAAGATCCCGGAAGTTGGGACGGTGCTTGAAATCCCGCAGCGACAGGCCGCCGACGGATTCTATTCTGTCCAGCTCAAGCCCCCTTTTGTTTTTCCGGACCTCGCCGGAAACAAAAGCGCCTTCCATGATCCCCTGGCCCTTGACTATCCTTGTAGGCACATGTATTTCGATGTTGGACGGGCGAAACGACCGCGCTGGATCACGCAGCACGAAATTCCCCTTTTTTTTGCGTTTCAGGACTCCACTAGCTGTTTTGGGCATGGTACGGGTTCCTCTTGTACTATTCTGTTTTACCTGAGCATTTTACCTGAGCAGCTCGAGCAGCTTCAGGATCACTGCCTTTTGAGCGTGCATTCTGTTTTCAGCCTCATCGAAGACAACGCTTTGCGGTCCGTCGATCACACCTGCTGTTTGCTCGTAACCGCGCATGGCAGGGAGGCAGTTCATGAATATCGCGTCCGGCTTGGCCTGGGCCATGAGCGCTTCGTTTACCTGATAGGGCATGAAGAGCTTTTTTCTGTCCTCCTCCTGTTCCGGGGGGATGTGATAGCTCATCCACGAGTCCGTGTAGATCACGTCCGCATCAACTATCGCCTCGGCTGCGTCATGTAACACATCGATCTTCGCGCCGTGCTCTGCTGCGACCTTTTGCTCGTTTTTTAGAACGTCCGGATCAGGGGACATCTCTTCCCTGTCCGGGCAGCCCACGGACATGTTCATTCCCACGCGTGCACAGCCCGCCATCAGGGAATGGGTCACATTGTTGAGGCTGTCTCCAAAATAAGCGAGCTTGAGTCCTTTGAGCTCCCCCTTCTTTTCCTTTATTGTCATGAGATCAGCGAGTACCTGGCAAGGATGCTCGAAGTCGGTGAGCCCGTTTATCACGGGAACAGCGGAGTTTTCCGCAATCTCCTCGAGGATCTCCTGTTTGTACAGCCTGCACATGATTATATCGGCAAAACGCGATGCTACAACAGCGAAATCATGCACGGTTTCTTTTTTACCGATGGCAGAATCCTTGATGTTGTAAAAAATGGCGTGCCCGCCCATCTGGATCATACCCACTTCAAATGAGAGGCGGGTTCTGAGCGAAGGTTTTTCGAAGAACATCAGAAGGGTCTTTTGGCTGACTTTGCGGGAGTAGCTTTCGGGTTCGGCCTTGACCGTGATACCGAGATCGATTGTTTCGAGGACGTCCGAAGAGTCCCAATCGCTGAGTTTTAGAAGGTGCATTTTTCTCTCCTGGAGACAAGCTGTTACACTGGGTACAACCGATTGGGTTGATTCAAAAAACTGTGGACCGTTCAATCTCCCGCCCTCATGTTCCTGCACCGGATAACATATCCCGGAAGTAGAATAAACAAAATATGTTCAAAAATTTGTAAAAACGCGGCATTAACCCGGCTGCTGTTCCCTGTTTTCATCGAAATGGCGCGCCTGAAGGGGAATCGAGCAAAGATCGAGGCGCTTGGAAGCGATGCCCAGCGCATCAGCGTTTTGGTCGCATCCCAGCCAGGCGCGGTCTAATCCGGATGCCGCAACGATAAATGTGCCTGTGCCAACGAAAAAGTCGGCGACCATGTCGCCGGGGTTGGAACAGAGCCTGACAAGCCTTTTCATCAGCTTTAACGGTTTTTGTGCGGGGTAGCCGGTGCGTTCGGGATCGCGCTGGTGCAGGTGGCTGATGTCGAGCCACACGTCGGATGGAGGGGCGGGGGCATCTTCGTGGTACTTGTAGGTTTTGCCGGCGCTTCTAATGGAGATGATGCTGTTTCCGGCTTCGTCCTTTTCCCTTTTCATGTGGTTTATCTTCTTTTTTACGCCTTTGCACAAGGCGCAGCGGTTGCGGGGGATCGAGGCGGCTTCCAAGTTGCACGTGTATCTTTTTCCTTTCGCGTACCAGAAGATGGAATCGTGCTTGCGCGCGAGCCGTTTTTTCGGGTGACCGCCGGTCTTGTAGTGCCAGATGATTTCGTTGATGAACCTGTTTTTTCCCATTATCCCGTCAAGCAGCACCTTGACGTAGTGGGAGGCGTGCCAGTCCAGGTGCACGAGCAGAGAACCCGTGGGCTTGAGCAGGCGGGCCATTTCGCGCAGCCTCGGTTCCAGCCAGCCGATGTAGCCCTCGATGCCGTCCTCCCACACGTCCATCAGGCGGAAAACCTCTTTCTCCTTAGAGTCGGGGCTGCGCAGCCTGCCTCCCGGGGCGAGCGGCAGGTTCTCGCCTGTCAGCTCTCTTCCCGTGCCAAAGGGGGGGTCGATATAAACCAGGTCCAGGCACGAGTCCCGGAGCTGCTGCATCACATCGAGGCAGTCTCCAAGGATCAGGCGGTTCATCGGCTGTTTGGGAAAGTCCTTCATGGAGGACACTGTACCGGGGGAGGTGGTTTTTTCAAGAAGGCTTTGGGAATAGTAGGAAGAGGCAGAAGGAAAGAAAGAGGAACCACGGATGGACACGGATTGAAGAAAGAGGCAATGCAGGGAAGAAAAATTTCACGGAGATTTGGGCTCTTGTATCGGACCGATCGGGATCGGGTTTGTCGGGTAGGGATCCGGGCGGGCAGCCTGCTCCGTTTAACTGCGCAAGCCGCCCGCTCGGACCTGTGACCCATTGCAACCGAAATATTTCGCCTTTCTCACAATTTCAATCAACATTGCTGTTTGCAGAAAACAACTATCTGTGTTAATCCGTGTCCATCCGTGGTTCTTTTTTTCTCTTTTGTCCGCATCTTGTCGAAAGGAATACTCATGAAAAGCAAAGCGATACTGTTGATGCTCGCGATGTGCGCGTTTTCCTATTTCTGGTGCGGGTGTATCAGCGGTACTCATGACCCGCTTGCCGAATACGAAGGCGATGTGCTGGTGGCTCTTCTCGGTAAGGACGGATGCCCCGGTACTGCCAGGGCAATGCCTGTTCTTGATGAGTACAACAGAAACAAGCCCGAAGGGGTGACTGTTTTGAGGGTCGATGTTCCTGTTCCTGGGCAAGGCGTCAAAAGGGTTGAGAATTGGACCGCCGGGTTTCCCTACGAGGTGGATGGGGACCGTGTAGCCGCTGAAAGGCTCGGTTTTTTCTTCTATCCGACTCTTTACATAATCGACAGCGAGGGAGAGATCCGGTTTCACGGGGGTTGCGAAGACGTGGAGATCAAGGGCATGGTTTCAGCCATCCTTTCCGAAAAAGCAGGCGAGGAGAAACACATCTTCACCCCGCCCATGCCGGCTGTGGGCGAGATGGCGGCCGCTTTCGAGGCGACCACTTTTGCCGGCGAGGCTGTGAAGCTCGATGGGCTGATGGGAGAAAAGGCCACGCTCATCGTTTTCAGCTCCGTCACCTGCCCATTCAGCAAGAAAGCGGTGCAGTGCCTGCCGGGATTCATGTCAGAGTTCGATGCCAAGGGCGCGGCTGTTCTGATAGTGGAGAAAGACGGTGCAGACCGGGAGGCTGCGGCTTTTTACGCGGACAAGACACCGGGTGTCACTGTTGTTGCGGACCCGGACAAAGAGATTTCACTGGAGAAGTATGGAGTCCAGTCCGCCCCATTTTTCTACCTGCTGGACAGGGACGGACGCATCTTGTACAGGATGCCGTTCACCGAAGATGCGGCGCGCACCGCGCTCGAAGCGGGCCTTGGTCTCAAAAAGGCCCCTGTCCGCATCGAAAGCAGGGGCGCCGGGTGACGCCCCTGAACGATCTGGAGCCGAGACGGCTCCTCTTTCCTGTTTAGCTTGTTCCGCTGATCCGGCTCAGCCCGGCTACCCCATGCCGTCCCAGCAGTAGGTGCACACCTTTTCCTTGGGCATGCCTATCGCCTCGACCAGGTCCGGAAGGCGCTGGTATTTCAAAGTCGTGAGGTTCATGCGTTTCCTTATGCGCTCCACCATGGCGGCGTGCTTGTCCGAATCAGGATCAGCGTATTCGTTCAACGGGGCCTCGTCTTTGCCTTCGAGCTCCCTGATGGCGCGCCTGCCCGCCAGGTCGAGCTCCGACTTGGAGCGTGAAAAGTTCAGGAACCTGCATCCATGGATCAGCGGAGGGCACGCGGGCCTCATGTGCACCTCCTTGGCACCGGAATCGTAGAGCCTGCTGATCGTGTCCCTGAGCTGGGTGCCCCTGACAATGGAGTCCTCGCAGAACAGGAGACGCTGGTCCCGGATGATGTCGCTGATCGGGATCAGCTTCATCCGCGCGACAAGGTCGCGCATTTCCTGGTTCTGGGGCATGAAGCTCCTCGGCCAGGTCGGGGTGTACTTGACGAACGGCCTGCGGAACGGGATCTTGGCTTCGTTTGCGTAACCGAGTCCATGCGCTGTGCCCGAGTCGGGAACGCCTGCGACCAGGTCGATCTCCACGTCATCGCGCCTGGCAAGCATGGAGCCGCAACGGTTGCGCATGACCTCCACGTTCATACCCTCGTAGCTCGACGCCGGGTAGCCGTAGTAGACCCACATGAACGAACAGATTCTCAGCTTCTCCTGCGGCGGCACGACCTGTTCCACGCCCTCCTGTGTGATTTTTACGACCTCGCCCGGTCCGAGCTCTTTCTTGAGACGGTAATCGAGGTTCGGGAAGGCGCAGCTTTCAACGGAAACGCAATAGGCACCATCCTTTTCGCCGACGATCAGCGGGGTGCGGCCGAACAGGTCCCGTGCCGCGTAAACACCGTAATGTGTGAGCAGGAGCATTGAACAGGAGCCGTCGATTATCTCCTGCGCCTTGCGGATGCCGTCCTGGAAGGAGGTTTCCTTGTCGATCAGTGATGCGGTGAGCTCGGTGGGGTTGATCTCTCCGCCGCTCATCTCGGAAAAATGCGCTGTGCGGTTACTGAAGGCGTCCTTCACCAGTTCGTCCGCGTTGTTTATTTTTCCCACTGTCACGATCGCGTATTTTCCTAGGTGCGAGCTGATGATGAGCGGCTGGTCTTCCGTGTCGCTGATGCACCCGATGCCCGTTTTCCCGGACATCTTCTGGAGGTCGTCATCGAACTTCGAGCGGAACTGGGCGTTCTCGATGTTGTGGATGAAGCGGGTGTACTCCCCGCCGTTCAGGACAGCCATGCCTCCTCGCCGTGTGCCGAGGTGGGAGTGGTAGTCGGTTCCGTAAAACAGGTCAAGGACGCACTCTTCTTTTGAAACGACACCGAATATTCCGCCCATTGATCAAGATCTCCTTTCTCGCGTGTGTTTTTGCTTTCGGGGTTGTGCCGCGAATCGGCAGCAGGCTTGCGACAATTAGAACCCGTGGATTTTTGTGATTCAACTACTGCTTTTCCGTTTTGATCTTTTCCCTTGGCACGAACCGGTCAAGGGGAAAGGCGGCGAGCACGATCTTTTCGTAGGGGTGCTCGTTTCCGTATTCGAAGAGGCACGCGGCGTTTGCGTTGGGAAGCCCGGCCAGGCAGGAGTACGCGGCCGGCCCGGGATGGAGCACCATGGAGAACGGCCAGCTCAAACCCTCGTCGAGGCTCATCCTGACCACGAGCCCCGCTCTTCGGCTTGTGTTGCATACGTTCGAAAAAAGCACGGCGCGATTCCCAGAACTGGTCGGTGTGCTTGTGTTTATGATGCTCGCCTGGCACCTTGGATCCGCGAGCGCCATGTCGAATCCGGTCTTCGACCAGAACTCCCCGCCGCTGCCGCCCGACGCAACCATGCGCAGCGGCTCCTTGACATTACGGGCCCTGCGCATGTTCAAGAGAAGGGTGCCGTCAGAGCGCTCGATAACCTGGCATTCGTTTGATCCGTTCTGCGTGGCTGCCCCGAGCTTCCAGCTTACACCGTGGTCATCGGAAAAGAACACATGCGAGTGGTACGAAACCTCGTCCCCCGATCGCTTGTGATCGCAAGGCACGAGCATGCGGCCCTTGTGCGGATCGTGTTCGAGCTGTACACCAACGCCCGGGCCGGTGGCGTACCAGGACCAGTCGGGCTTCTTCACGGCTTCGGTGATCTCTTCGGGCTCGGCCCATGTTTTTCCGTCGTCTGCGCTCGATGTCTTGAAAACCCTGCGCGTGTCCGTGCTGGATCCGCTGATAATGTCGTGTTCGCTGTCGTCTCCGCGGTTCCATGTCATGAAAAGCCATATCACGCCGGTGTCGCGGTCCTGCACGGGGCATGGGTTTCCGCACACGTTCACGCCGTCATCCCAGACAGTCTCCTGCCTGCTCCAGCTTTTTCCAATGTCCTCTGATCGCTTGACAAGAAGGTCTATGTCGCCCGTGTCGCCCCTGCCGTTTTTTCTGCCCTCGCAAAAGGCGAGCAAAGTTCCCTTGTCCGTGTAAAGAAGTGATGGGATGCGGTAAGTATGATATCCATCGCTGCCGCTGACAAAAACCTCCTTCAGGGGGGGCGGCTCCCGGATGGCGCACGACACGGAAAAGTCGTACACGCGCATGACACCGCGCCAGGGGCAGAGCCCGTACCATCCGATCGGGGCGTCGTGGTACTCCTGTTCGCAGATTTTCTTTCCGTTGATGTGAAACTCGAGCGTTGTTTTTTTTCTTGTCAACTCGAAATCGAACGGCTCTGTGGCCGTGATGTGCTCCGAGGAATCGCCGATGAACCGCGTCCTGCCGAACTCCGCTCCCTGAAGGAAAAACCGGCCTTTCCTCCCGTCGAAACCGAAGTTGTCCATGTTCAGGAAGAAGCAGGCGGCTGTCCCGTCGAGCTCTGCCATGCTCAAGCGGGCGTGGATGCGAAAGTCGCCGGGGCCCATGCCGTTTACACAGCAGAGATAGTTGTACGCGCCGCCGCATTCGAGGAAGCCTTCTTTTCGCTCCCACTTTTTGCCGAGCTCGAGCGCGCTGTTGCTAGCCTTTCCTTTTTCGACAAGGATCAAGGTTTGAGTTTTTGAACCGGGCTGCCCGGCGGCCCGAGCCGGGTCCCGGCCGCACGAGGCGGCAGCGAGCATCGAAACATGAAAGATGGCGACAAGCACGACTGAACAGCATGGCATGCGTTTCATCATTATGTTATTCCTCAAGAAGGTCATATGCGGTTCTGCCCGGGAGGGGCCACAGCCCCAGAGGATACTCTTTTTTTTAACCTCTTTAAAGGGAACCGTGGATGGGTGCCGGCAAAAGAAAGAAAAGAAGAACCACGGATGGACACGGATGGACAATAACCCCCGGCCCGGCTGCAATGACAGCAAGATGCCATGCTGGATCCCGGCTGTCCAGCGGATACGGGGTCACCGGGCACCACACCGGGGAAACCCGGGAACGCCAGGCTCCAGCCCGGCTCTTATGGAAATCCCCCTCCTTTTGAAAGATCCTCCAGCCTGAGGATCTCCTCGATCTGACTTCGCAACACCGGGATTTTATTGACTGCCACATCCCAAACGATGTCGAAGTCAACACCGAAGTAATGGTGTATCACCTTGTCGCGCATGCCTGCGATGGCACGCCATTCAACGTCCTTATACCGGGCCTTGATTTCATCCGGGACCCTCTTTATGGCCTCTCCGATAATCTCGATGCTCCGCGAAAATGCTCTTTTAGCGGTTTCATCCCGGAGAAAGCTCTCTTTCCTCATATCTTCCAAATGCTCCGCCAAGTAAGCCGCCTCATCCAGAACATGGCGCAGGTAGTCAAGCGGCGAATGAGACATACTCCACCTCCTGCAGAATGTGCGGGCCGATATGGCGGCTGAGCGATTCGGGCGTGACAACCTCCACAGGACGCTGGAAGAGCTCTTCCAGCAGGAAGGTCAACTCCATGAAATGATCGAAGGTCTTTTGGCCCTGTTCGAACTCGGCCAGGATATCGATGTCGCTGCTTGCCGTTTGTTCAGCCCTGACGAACGATCCGAATAGTCCCAGCCGCAGGATGCCGAGGGAACGAAGAGCTCCGCGGTTTTCTTCAAGCACTCTCATCACATCTTCTTTCGTGTTAACGACGTTGCTCATGATGCCGTTCTCCTGATACGCATGAATGACCGACATAACGGGATTGTGAACCAAGATGGATGGAACTAAGAATTCATTTGCCTGCCAATGTTTATAAACGATGCCTACCAAGGTGGCAAGGTAATAACAGGGCGCAGGCCAACCTGTTTCCAAAGATCACACAGCCGGAAAAAAGCTGTATATTGGTATTCCACCAATCCATCAAAAGACACGAATTCCCCACGTGGGGCATCCACGCAAACTTCTTGATGTTTACATCCAGCGTTGGACTCCGTTTTATTCACAAAAAAACACCGGGCCGCGGGAATCGGCTGTGCCTACTATCCGCGGCCCGGCAACGGTCTATTCGGCGGATGGCTACCATCCGGCCGGGACACCTGGCTGTGCATGCCCATGGGAGCGGGGCGGGCGTCCGTGAAGACCCGCCAACAGCCTTGCGGCATGCATTAAAAAGGGCGGGACGGAAACCGAGGTTGTTGTTGCGCATTCCAGGGTCGTTCCTGTTGCGGTTCGCAGACCGACAGTTGCCGGAGTTGTTGTTCCAGCTGCCGCCTCGAAAGACCCGGTTGGATGAACCCGTTTATGCCGGGCGCCCCTCTTTTTGTTTCAATCTACCATTCGGCTGCTTTCCTTTCTTCGAAAAAACGCTGCCGCAGCCCACGCGTACTCGCGCGTCTCACGTGTGCTGTCATGCTGCTGACTGAGGCGGCCAAATCCGATGCGCTGATCCATCCCATGCCGTATTCCCATTCCCTTCTTTTCAGCCTCATCATGTATCTTTTCCATGTCTCCCTTCTCAACAGGAGCCTGTCCTTCAAAACACGGAACCCGAGGTACGGGATCCCCCCTGCTGTTTCATGGATGTGCGTCATCCGCTCCTTCAAACCCAGCAAAAGCTCCACGCCAAGGAACCGCCTTATCCGGGACAAAAGCATGCGAAGCATCTGCTTTTCCTTTCCGAACACGAGCATGTCATCCATGTACCTGATAATGCCTTCGCTTTCGGGCTGCTTTCTCAAAAACCGGTCAAAGGGTGTCAGGTAAAAATTCGCGAACCACTGGCTTGTCAGGTTTCCAAGCGGCAGCCCCTTTTCCGTGCTTTTGATGATCCTGTCTGTTACCAGCAAAAGTCCCTTGTCCTTGAACTTTACACGGATGAGCAGCATCAGCCTTTCCTGGTCAATCGATGCGAAAAACTTTTGTATGTCCATCTTGAGGCAGCAGGGATAGCGCCTGCAAAACAGCATGGTCCGCTCCAGGGCCTTGTCCATGCCCTTCCCTTTCCTGCACCCGTACGAATCGAAGTCAAAGCGCGCTTCCAGGAAAGGCTCCATCACGTTTATCACTGCGTGGTGCACCACCCTGTCCCTGAAAGGCGCGACCGATATTGTGCGCTCCTTCGGGTCGCGGATGACGAACCGGCCGTACTCACCCGGCTGCCAGGTCCCGGATGACAGCTCGCGTTTCAGCCTCAAAAGCTCGATCTCGAGATCAGCCAGGAACCGCGCGGTGGAGCTCCTTTTCTTTTTGCCTTTTGACGCTTTTTTCGCGGCAAGGTACAGGTTTTCAAAGGAGCAGAGTTTTTCCGTTAACCCGTGGGCGCGTTTCATAGCGATTTTTTCCAACCGCCGAGCATCCTGCCCGCCTCGTCAACGTTCATGGAGAACTGTTCGTACTGTTTGAACGATAGAACCTTCAGCTCCGCCATGAGCCTGGAGAGCACCCTGAGCCTGTCGAGGGCAAGATCCGTTTGTCTGAAAAGGCGTCCCCTTTTCCTGGTGTACCTGAGTGCATGCACCTTCTCCATCAGATCGAGACCGAGGTTTACAAACCTTGCGGTCAGTGTCATGCGGTACGATTTCGGGAAACGCTGTGAAGCTTTAAGCATCCAGGAAAGCGTGTCGTACCAGTGAGTGAAAAGCGGAAGCTCATCCATTACTTCACCCCAGCAATTTTAAGGATCTCTTCGCCGTACCGGTCGATTCGTGCGGGGCCGAAGCCGTTGATCGTTCCGAGTGCCGCCTTTGATTTCGGCTTGATCGATACGAGTTCCCCGAGCTGCTTGTTGGTCATCACAGCGTAGGCTGGAACACCTTCCTTTTTCGACTTGTCAGCGCGCCAGCGCCTGATCCTGTCGAAAAGCTCTTCGTCCTGAGGTGTTTTCAGGTGCGAGCGCCAATCGTTGTCTTTGCTGTTCTTTTTTGCGCTTCCCGCTTCCGGCATGCGCCAGGACACGCAGAGGGTCAGGTGGGGGATTTCACGGAACATGTAGAAGTGCTCCCTTACGGAAAGCACCTCCTTGCCTTTGGCGAACTCCTGGAACCTGTCGTCATTGATCCGGCCGGTGTCGGTATTATAGCGGAGCGTGATGAAGGAGAAGAACATGGCGCACCTCTTTTTTTAGAGGATGGGCGGCCTTCCGGCCTCGTTGCTCGAGGCTCGAAAAGAAGACCCCCCTTACGCCTCCCCGCCCTGTAGGCGTAGGCTAAAAAGTTGTCAAACTTTTTTCAATAAAATTATCATCCCCCGTTCATGCCCGGAAAAACACCAGGCCCTTTCTTGCGGTTATCTGTGTGGGCTTGTTTTCTTGGAGTTATCGCGTTCAAAGGTCATATACGTTTCAAGGGGCCGGTGTTTTTTTTGTCCAATGGCTAAAGAGAACCAATCATTCAATGGCTATAAGAAAGGGCGGGACGGAAACCGAGGATGAAGTCGCGCATTCCAGGGTCGACCCTGAAGCGGTTCGCAGACCGACAGCTGCCGGAGAAGTAGCTCCAGCAGCCGCCACGAAAGACCCGGTAGGATGAACCCGATGATTCCCAAGAGGAGCCGTCAGTGGGTG
>CAZIUL010000056.1:0-26088 GCA_964542475.1 uncultured Phycisphaerales bacterium
TATCGGATGCCGGATTCGGATCCTGGTCCTGTTCTGCCTGATAGGTGCGGCGGCAGGATGCGGCGACCCTCTCGAAAACAGGAGCAACGAACAGTACAACATCCTGCTTGTCTCGATAGACACGCTGAGAGCGGACCATGTCGGGGCCTATGGGTACAACGATATCAGTACGCCGAACATAGACAGGCTCGCATCAGAGGGCGTGCTTTTCGAGAAGGCGTACACCCCCTGCCCGATAACGCTGCCCGCCCATACATCGCTGATGACCGGCACCTATCCGGTCTTCCACGGCGTCCGGAACAACGGAATCGCACATGCCGGGGATTCTCTGACCACGATTGCAGAGGTGCTCGATGAGCGCGGCTACGACACATGCGCCGTGATCGGCGCAATTGTTCTGGACTCGAGTTACGGTCTCGACCAGGGATTCGATGAATACGACGATGCCATACCGTACTCAACCGATGGACTGAATGCCCTTTTTTACCCCGAACGTAAAGCAGAGGAGGTAACGCAGCAGTCCTTCGCCTTCCTGAACAGGAAAAAGAGTAAGAGCCCTTTTTTCCTTTGGGTGCACTATTTCGACCCACACAACATATACAGGCCTCCCGAGCCGTTTGCCGGGCAATACCCTGACAACCCCTACGACGGTGAGATCGCCTATGTGGACTCCGAGATAGGCTCTCTAATCGAGATGCTGAAGATCACGGGCTATTACGAGGACACAATAATAGTGCTGACATCGGACCACGGCGAAGGCCTGAAAGAGCACGACGAATACACGCACGGCTTGCTCGTTTACGACTCGACTCTGCATGTGCCGCTTATTATCTCCAACCCGCGGCTGATAAAAAGCCCCATGGCCATCAAGGATCCGGTGTCGCTGATCGATGTCATGCCCACATTGCTGGACATCCTCAACATCGACCGTAAAGAGGCTGCTTGTGCGGTGCAGGGGATCAGCCTTGTGCCTCTCATGTCCGGCAAAAGCGAAAAGCCCCGCGAGATGATCTACTTCGAGACTCTCCTCCCGTATTTCGACTACGACTGGGCGGGCCTTTGCGGGATCAGGACCGGAAACTGGAAGTTCATCCAGGCGCCGGGGATCGAGCTCTACGACACAGAGACCGACACAAATGAGATGAACAACCTTTACGAAGAAAACAAGGACGTTGCGGACAAGCTGCGAAAATCGCTGGAGCTCCTGGTCTCTCGACATGCAGCGGAAGTAAAGGACAACGGTAAGGCCCGGATCGATCCGGAAGACCGGATGAAGCTGTCCGAGCTGGGATACGCTTCCGGGGCTCAGCACGAAAAGATAGAAGGGAACCCTTTCGAGGGAACCGATCCCAAGCAGAAGACTCACATCGTATCACGCCTGTCAAGGGCCAACGAACTGTTCAAGCTCGGCAACTACTCCGGTTCGATGAAGCTGCTCCAGGAAGCCTATCAGGAAGACCCCCACAACCCAAACGTATTGAGCAATCTCGGGTCGCTGAACGCTGACATGGGGCGGCTGTCCGAATCGGCGAGGTACTACGAAACGCTCTTGGAGCGTAAACCCGGCGATACAACGGTGCGCAACAGCCTTGGAATGATCTATACGCGCCAGGGCATGTATAAGAAAGCCGCTGAAACGTTCGAGAAAACCCTCGAGATCGATCCGGAACATGTCGACGCGATGTTCAACCTCGCCATCATCTACAACAATAGAGGCGATTACGGCAAGGCGGAAGCCGGCCTGAAACGGGTGGTCGAGCTGCAGCCCAATTTCGTGAACGCATACAACAACCTCGGCTCTTTGTACGCGGATCAGGGCAAATACTTGATGGGGATCGAATGCTACCGGCAAGCCCTTTCCATCAAGCCCGATTTCGCCAAGGCCCATTACAACTGTGCAAAAACCTATTTCATGCTCAAGGAATACCGGAAAGCGGGACTCCACCTGAAACAGGCGCTGCACCTCGGCGCGGATGTGGATCCGGGGTTCGTTGAGGAGCTCGGTTCACGCATGAAGTGAGCGGGATCGGGCAATGTTTTCAGAGTTCGGTGTTCAGGGTTCAGGGAAGAGAAGAGGCGGCAACAGAGTGCCGCCCTCCAATAATCATTATGTGGCCGTTCCGAAATGGAGAGCGCCGCGCTGTTGGCACCGATGCCGAAAACATGCTTCATGGATCAATCCCGCCCAGAGGCGGTTATCGGCATCAGGATCGGGGACGGGCCCGCCCCTACTGTTCCGTCACCTCGTCCAGCAGCCGGACAAACGCCTCGCCCCGGAGTTCGAGCGCTCTTTGTATTTCATCGTCGTCGAGGCCTCTCATGGCATCATCAGGATCTTCAGGCCCGACCCATCCCAGGCTCATCCTTTTGATCTTTTTCTCCTCCAGGACCACGGAAAAGACCATCTTCTTGTCACCTTCGAACGGGGCGAGAAACTCCATCTCGTCGAAATCATCGAACTCGTCCGGAAGGTAGCGGGCATCGAGGCCGGCATCCTCAAGAACCTTCGTGGCGCCGAAACGCTCCCTTATCACGCTCGAACCGATGAACCTTTGAAACCTTTTCATGGGCCCTCCCTGCTCACCCGGCTGCGGGTACGCGTCCGAAAAACAGAAAAATCGAGGTTACCCCTCCTTTGAGGGCATGTCTTCCTTTTCCGCACCTTTCTTCACCAGTTCCATGACCGATTCGTTGACGCTGGATATCTCCATGCCGGGCATCTCCATGGTCATTTTCACCCTGGAGCTTTTTCGCCTGACCACCCCCCTCTCCATGTCAAAGTCCAAAGTGCTTTCGAACTTGCCGTCCTTGATCTTTATCATCTTCATCATGGCTGCCATGGGATCATCGGATGCGGCATCATCATCGGCTGGGATGGGCTTCATCTCGATCGTTCCGGCGGATTTCACCTTGGCATCAACACCGTCCGCCGAATCCAGCACGTTCTTCAGCTTTGTGACAAGCGTCAGGGAAGGAGGCATTTTCATTTCCGACTCTTCCTTCCATTCGAACCCGGTCTCAACAGGATCTTTCGGAAAACAGGGAAAAAGGCTTCCCATCTGCAGCTTCTTGGCTTCGTCAGTAAACTGACCCTCGAACATTTTCCTGGACATCTCGGCCTGTGGCCCGCTGCCCATCGACTTTACCATCAAGTCCACAATCTGCTTGCCAATCTCGGAATACCCCTTGACCTCGATCACTTCTCCCCTGGAGTTCAACTTGACTAAGAACTTTTTTCCGACAATGGCTCCGTAAAAGGCGGTTTTCGGATCAGCGTTCTCCTTGGCCCGGCTTGAATCATAGTCGACCTTACCCGTCATGGGGTTTTCGGATTTTACCGTGACGCGCGTTGTTTTTACCTCGAATACGGCTGTATCCCCATCGACCTCGGTTGTTTTCAGCTCCCAGTATTTCACCTGCTCATTCATTGTCTTCATCCCCATCTGCTCGCCGGATGAGGCTTCGGTGACCTTGTAGCACAACACCTCTCCCTCACGGAACTTCATCTCGAGCCGGACCTCATCCCCCAGGGCTGCTGCAGCAGGAAACACGAAAACGAGAGCAATCATGCACAACGGGCAGTGTTTTCTCAGGTCGAACATCGGTTTTTCCTCCAACGGAACGTTAAAAAGCGGGTTGATTTTTTGAACGAATACAAACGGGGCTGTTCTCCGAGGGCATTTCTGCTTGCCCGGATCCCAGGGTGCCGTTTATAAGTGTAAAATATCATCCGCAAGCTCCGGAAACAACAGCGTTGCTTTTTTTCAGCGGTAAAACAGGACATCTGAATGATAGGCATTCTCGCATCTACAGCATCACCGGATCCTGACGGCCAGCACGGCGACAAGCTCGCCGCCTGGCTATCCTCGAACAGCATCTGCCGCTCTTGCCCGCCAACACTGGGTTTCAACGAACTCGAAAAAGAAGAGCTCGACAGGTTTCGCGGGCTCTGGTGGCATCACACAGGGTTCCCTGAACTGCCGTCGGATGCGCTCGATCCCGGCGCGGTCGATGCGCTGAAAAAATACATCCACGGGGGCGGAAAGCTCTTCTTGAGCCGCACCGCGTCGGCTTACGTAGCGCCGCTCGGGGTGGGCAGAGCGCCTGATGTGCTCAGGGAAAGCCCGCCGCGTTTTTTCTTCCGCCCCGGAATGCACGTGGAAGACGCGGCGCACGCGCTTACAGCACGCCTGCCCGCGCGCCTGACAACCTACAATATCGCTTCCATGAAAAACTTCTTCGACCTGGGCTGGAGCACGAAAGAGCCGTGCAAAGGCAGGGTTCTCGGAACGAGGCTGATGAACGGCGCCGTGTTCAGGCACGAGGCTGTTCTGCTGGAATGGGAAGCCGGGCGCGGGAGGGTGGCGGCGTTCTCCGGCATTGGTCTGAACATCCACTGTCGCGAGGACCAATCCAGGCCGGACCTTCTGAACCTCGCCGCTTCCATCGCAGCGTACCTGGACGCACGCTGCATCCTTTCCGTTAAAGAGGAAAAAGGCTCGGCAAGGCACCTTCTTTTCGAGGAGAGCTACGAGGCCGCGCTCCTCGGACGCACCGGCCTTGCCCTCGAAAGCACAGGGGCCGCGTCCGTTGATGTGGAGCTTTGCCGGTTCCGGTTCAACAACCCTTCAGCGCGCTTCATCATCAGGAAAGGCGACCGGGTGATCCGCGCGTACGAACCGATCGGCCTGGAAGAGCGCGCCGGATCACGCCTGGGAAACACGGTCGAAATCGACGTTCAAGGCATGGACCAAGGGCATCATACGCTATCCATATCGATCGAAGAAAAGGGGCGCACAGCGCACGAGGAATCGATCCCTCTGCTGTTAAAGGGCAAACCCTCCGACACGGACGCGAGCGGGAGCAGCCGGGGCGTGCAGACGCTGATGTGCGGCCCTGCCGTGATCGAGGTGGAAAACTCGACAGGCTGCGCAAAAGGGCTCTATCACCGGGAACACCCCTACCAGCTCAACTTTCTCGCCAACGAGACCAACTCGATCCTTGCTAACCGCGATCCCGCGCCCTGGTTCGGAACCGTGCTGGGCAGGTACAGGGAAAAACCCGGGCAGGCATGGCAGGCTTTCTCGAACCGGTCCGGATCCATCCGCCCGGATGGATACGTCAACAGCACCATACGATATTCCGCCAAAAGCCCGGGCAGCCCCCTTTCGATCGCCTGGGAATACTCGAAACTCTCCAATGGCCTGCAATGGCGCTTCAGCATAAAAAACGAGGGAGATAAACAGCTGGAGATCGGCTCCCTTTACATGCCAGCGAGCCTGAACACATATTTCGGCCTGCACGGAAGTCAACGCAGAACCTATTGCAAGCGGGTCATGATGCACAACCTTGTATGCAGGCGGGGTTCATACCTTTTCGCGGAACCGCTCAGCAGCAGGCCCCCGTTCCTTGTCATCCTGCCGCGGTTCGACGAGGGGTTCGAATGCATGTGGCACGACAGGGATGAACTGGCCGGGTGCCAGCCCGCCTGGGAAGGGCTTCTCAACGTTGGCATCCACACGCTGGCTGAAAAGGAGATCCTGGGCTTTGATGCGTGGTACAACGGGCACTCTTCGCTGATGCTTGCCGCGGGTACGGAAAAGAGCTTTGCCATGGACCTGCTCTTTGTGCGCAGCTACGACGAGATCAACAGCACACTAGTACAAGAGGGCATGCCCGCCCTGGAACCCCGACCTGCAATGGTGGTACCAATGGACATGCCCGCCGCATTCGAGCTGAAGAGCCGCATCCCTTTTTGCATCGAAGCGCCGGCCGGCGTAACGCTGGATAAATCGAGGGGTGGCTGTGAAGAGGAGTCCGGGGGGACGGGCATGAGCAGCACGCACGGCATCCGCTTCGCCAACCCCGGAGAGCACACGCTGAAAGTCACAACCGGCCGAGGTGAATCACTCTACCACTTTCTGGCCATCCCGCCCATCGAGGACCTGATAAAGGCCAGGGGACGTTTCATCGCCACAAAGCAGAAGTACATCAACCCGGGCTCGGAGCGAAACCACGCGTTTCTGATGTGGGATGCCGAGGACAAAACACTGGTGACCGACCCTCCGTACGCTTTCCTCGCGGGCGGATCGGACGAGGCATGCCTGGCGGATCCTGTTTTTCTATCCGCCAAACAGATCTTCTTCCCTGAAAAAGACGAAACCGAAGCCCTCGAAGAGTACATCGAGCATTTTCTGTTCGGCAAGGTTCAGGACAGGAACGATTTCGGTGTCAAGCGCTGGGTGTCCGAGCCCGGAACAACCAACCGCGCGGTGGAAGGGCATGACATAGGGTCGTGGACCGACCGGAGCTTCAACTATCCCCACGTCTTCAACATCTACTATTCCATGTATGTGGCGGGAAAACGGTACGGCATGACACGAAAGCGCAGCGCGATCGAGTACATCGAGATGGCCGCGCGCACCGCTCTCGCCTTTTTCGAGTTCGGAAAGTGTCTCAACGGAGCAGAGGAGCTCGGAAACATCGGTGACCGCGCGCTAGAGCTCATTGTCGGTTCGCTCGAAAAAGAGGGACTCGATGCTCTGCACGCTCGGCTCACCTGCTCCATGGAACCGAAAACCAGGTACCTGACACAAAACACCTATCCGTATGCATCCGAGTACACCTTTGACACCACGGGATACGAGGCGGTCTACTGGATCCGTAAAGCGGCCAAGGACACGGGCGGAGTCTCCTCTGTGCTGTCAACCATACTCGGCACCCGCGGAAAGCAGCCGTTCTGGTACCACTTCGGTGGTGATGTCCGCTGGGGCTGGGGAAACAGCAAGTTCATCTCCCCGGACGAAATCTGCTTCAACTACATGTGCGCCCTCAACGCCCGCGCGCTAATGGATGCCTTCATGCACCATTGCCCGGATCACTGGTTTTTGAGGCTTGCCTTTGCCGGGAGCGTGGCTCCGTGGGCGCTTGTAAAGCGTGATGGATGCACGCATGACTTCTGCGGGTGGGAGCCTGGAAGAGTGCGTTTCGATCCATGGTCCTCCGAGATGGGCATCGGTATCGCGGCTTCCCTGTTCACTCTTGCCAGCGTTGTTTTGCTCGACCGAGGGCAATCGCCGGTTGTTTTCGGCTGCTCTGCAAAAGAAAAGGCCGGAAAGCTCCTCGTCACACCAGCGGACGGAGTCCGCAGGCGCCTGGTCGTGCGTTTCGCGGACGGGCAGGGTCTTCGCGCCTCCGTGGACACTGCAGCCATCGTCAACGCCCTCGTTCCGCTCGAAAGCGGCGGCATAACCCTTTGCCTCGAAGCTGTGGCCCGCAACACCGCGTCCTGTACAGTGCGTCTCGAAAAGCTTTGGGCGGGACACGGCGATAACACGCCGGTCTCAAGAAAGATCTCTCTCACAGAGGGAAGGGCAGTGGTCACGGTGGAATGTTGAGCCCGAGGATGCTGGTAATCTTCCTAAAGCCTCCTCTTGTGAATCCGAATCACTTTCGTATTATTTACCCAGCGGCCGCCAAACGTCGGCGTTTGCAGCAGGCTGTTCTTCAGGAAAAAAACATTGTTGTTATCATCCAGCAATACAGATGTGGTCAGACAGGCCAGGATACTCTTCGGCCTTGTCCTTTTCCTGGTTCTCGTAGGCATCCTTGGGTTCGTTTTCATCGAGGGGTGGCCTCTCCTCGATGCTTTTTACATGACTGTCATCACCATCACCACTGTGGGTTATGGCGAGGTTCAAGCCCTTTCCCAGGCCGGGCAGCTGTTTACGACGATGCTCATCATCGGTGGAGTGACCTTGTGGGCGTACGGGTTGAGCTCACTTGTGCGCCTGTTCGCGGAAGGCGACCTCAGGCAGTTCTTCAGCCAACGGAGGGTGGAAAAAATGATCGGCTCCACAAAGAACCATTTTATCGTTTGCGGATTCGGACGGATTGGATCTCTTGTCTGCCAGCAGCTCGCTGAAGAAAAGATCCCGTTCGTGGCAGTGGACAAAAAAACCTCCCACTTCGACAAGATCGATAAAACGAAGTTTCTGTACATCGCGGGGGATGGCACCCAGGAGAAGGTCCTTCTCGATGCCGGGATTAAAAGAGCCAGATGCCTTATCTCCTACCTCGGCTCTGACGCTGGAAACGTCTACACGGTTCTCACAGCCCGCCATCTCAACCCCGATATTTATATAGTGTGCAGAAGCGAGGACGAGGAGGCCGAGGACAAGATCTTGAAAGCCGGTGCAAACAAGGTCATCTCCCCGTACCAAATCGGTGGGAGGACCCTGGCCAGCGCCGGTATGCACCCAAATATGCGCGACTTCATCGAACTCTTGACCTCAAAAAACGAGCTGGCGCTTACAATCGAAGAGGTGCCTGTACCCATGGGATCGTCCATTGTCGGCCAGACTCTCATGGAATCGAAAATCAGGGAACGGTTCGGCGCAATCGTTGTCGCCTGCCGAACTGTAAACAACGAAACGGTCTTCAACCCGTCAGCGAGCTATGTCGTCAAAGGCGGCGACGTTTTCATAGCCCTTGGAAAGCCGGAATGTTTCCTCGAGCTGCACCGCGACATCGGATGATCAAGAACGGAGGACAGCGATGAAGTATCGCGCTGATAACACGGCCGGCGAGGTTGCTGAGCCTCCGGGCAAGGTACCCCTGAAGATCGGTGTGAACAAATGAACCAAACCGTTCGAACATTCCTTGCAACAGTTCTTCTGGCATGCATCATTTCCGCGCCGGGAACAACCCAGGAAAAACAGCTCCTCAAGCACAAAATCGAAAAGGCGCAGGCGGATCTGAAAACAGCGCGCAACACCCTGGACAAAACCAGAGAACAGCTCGAAGCCGTCTATCTGAAGCTGGAAAAGCAGTTCGATAGGATCTCCGGCTCCTACTGCATCCAGTTTTTACGGGCGTTGTCAGCGGCATGGGCAAAGGAGCTTCCCGGGATCGAGGAGAAATGGAAAAAGATCGCTGAGGGGTCCAGGCATACCTCGCGCCGCAGCCTGGATGATATGGCAGGCCCCATCCTGGAAAAAGCGGGCAGCAAGAGCCTGAACCTGGATCCACAGCTTCTAAGACCATTCGTGTCAAAAACCACGAACCTTCTTTATGATAGGTTCAAGCAGGGCGGTTCGGTGGATGCGGAAGACATCGAAGCAGATCTTCTGGATTTTCATTCACCAGACATTCAGTTTCACATATTCTGGAACGAACAGCTCTTCATGAAAACCGACGAAGCCAGGGCATTCGAGAAAGCAAACGAGGATTTCGCCGAGGCAAACATCAATCTGGACCGCATAGAACACCCCGAAAAGTACAGTGTGAAGGGCGAGATAGCGCCTCCCCGGATGGTTTATATCCCTGGGGGAAACTACCTCGTGGGGCCAAACACGGGAATGGAAAAAAGCCGACGTAGAATCAACCTGAGGGAGTTCTACATCGACAAGTACGAGATCACGAACAAGGAGTACAGAGACTTCTTGAACAGCCTGACGCCCGAGCTTTCTGAAGAGTATGTGCCGCATTTCTGGCCCCTGAACAGAAACATGGAACACACCTACCCCGAAGACAGGGCGGATCATCCTGTGACCGGTGTATCGTGGAAAGCGGCTCTGGTATATACCGCATGGTGCGGCAAGCGGCTTCCCACCGAGGAAGAATGGGAGGTGGCGGCCCGCGGCAAGAAGCGCCTGGCCTATCCCTGGGGAAACAGCTTCGATCCGGAGCGCCTTAACGGCCTGGAATCAGGCATCAATCAAACAAGCGAGGTCGGTGCTTTTGCAGCCGGTGCATCACCTTTCGGCTGCATGGATATGGCGGGCAATGCTTGGGAATGGACCAGCACAAACCAGGACGGCATTGTGATGAGCGAGCCTGACGAACGTGTCTTGAACATGGTGATCCGGGGAGGTGATTTCAGCGAAGCCCTGGACCATACAAGAAGCGATTTCCGCTGGATGACGCCAATGGACCCGTATTCAGGCAGACGGCCGTCCGATAAAAATATAGGTTTCCGGTGCGTGAAAAAAGTGGATTAATTCGATGACACGCAGCAAAAAAGAAAAAACCGCGCGTGCAAAAACAAGCAGGCCCGGGCCAAGAGCATGCTTTTGTGTGCTCGGCCTGCTTTTCGAAGCCCTGGCGGACCTGGTCCTTCTTCCCATCCGTTTGGCATGGTTCATGATGAGAAGAAAAAAGGTGTCCATGGAAATCAGCAGCTTTGTCGAGCGAGGCAAGGACGGTTAAGCGATGCCCCTTCAGCAATACCGAAGCGATAGACGAGATGCGGCATGTACAAACGCCCGGGGGTTCCCCATAATGATCGTTTTTTCGAGGATTCACGTTGGTACGAAGCACAAGAATAATTCATAACAGCGAAGAGTTTCTTCTTCAGGACAACGGCATCGGTGCCGAGTCGAGGACCATCACTTTCCTTGTGAGGCCCGGTTCCAAGGCAGCGTCAGGAACGAAAAACCAGAAGACCATACAGACCAACCACGGGGAATGGATTGCCGCGGCTTCGTGGAACGCAGACTCGTCCCGGATGACAAACCGGGGCTCGAAGGAGTTCACAGCCACATTCAAGGAGCTGTTGAGCAAGTATTTGGAACGCTCCCTTGAGACCGACAAAAAGGTCAAGCGCGCAAAGTACAGTTACATAGAGAATGACGGAAGACCGCACAGCAGCATTGCGGCCTCACACCCGCACGGCCTGGCAATAAACCTGTACTCCAAAAAAAGCCTGGCCGTTGAGAGCCTGGGTACGATCCCCGGCCTTGATTCGGAACCGAAGATAATGGAGACGGATGACATTGAAGGGTTCCTTACACGCGCCGTGGACGACGGTTATGCAGGGGCCATACTTGACGATGAGGATCTCGTATTCTCCTGCCTGAACAAATCGGAAGAGATGATATTCCTGAAACTCTGCCTGAACCCCGACAGCGAAAAGGTTGAAGAGTACCTGCTCCGCAATGACGGCACATGGGACCAGTACGAGCTGGACGAAGACCTGGAGTTCTTCCTGGACCAGGACAGGTGCGACAGAAACATGACAAGGAATCTGGGAAAAATCCCTTTTATCGGCCATGAAGAGATGAACCGCGCCTGGACACTGAAAAAGCCAGAAGAGAAAAACGCCCCGTTCGTGCTGTCCGCCGAGGAGGGGCCGTACGAAGGGATACCCGGTGGATGTGCGTCAGTCCTTTTTCAGAACAAGGAAAACGCCCTGAACTTCATTCGCGAACGCGGGCTTTTCTCCTTCGAGGCCGTGTGCGTCGATAAAATAAAACCGTTCATCGAAAGCGCTAAAAAACAGAAGCGGACCATCCTTCTCGAACCGTTCAACCATCGCGCCTTAGGCGGAGCGCTCTGGCTCAACAATGATGTGATCATCCTGGATTCCTTCTCCGGTTTCTGGACCATGGACAAGGATTGGAGCTTCAAACCGGTTTAACCCGCTTATTTCATACTCTTCGTCGCGAGGTGCCGTAAACTGTGTTGTGGCAAGGCGCATGTCAGGAGACGGCCGCAGGCCTGTTCCTACAGGTTGAGGATCGTCTCCTGGCATGAAACGCAGCCACAGCGCAGTTTACGGTGTCGCAGCAGATGAGTATGAAATATGCGGGTTAACAGCATCCGGGCAAACGATCAGCGGGTTGTCCGCGGCTCGAACTTTTCGCACTGACCAAGAAACCGGCACGGATTGTTGTAGAAAACATTCTCCACAGTGGTGTCATCGTGGCCGCGACGACGCATTTCGAATATCGCCTCATGAAGGGTGCCCGGATCGCTCGGGCCCCAATCGCCTGATGCATCCACCATTACTCTCTCCCCTCCGAACCGCTCCAGCGTGTCCACCACTCTGGCCGGAGAGTTCTTCGTTGTTGGATAGATCGTCATGGCAGCCCAGAATCCTGAATCCAGGACCATGCGAGCGGTGTGCTCCTCGCAGTGGTCGATCGTCACTCTTTCAGGAACCACGCCGCCGTGGCCCGCGAGATAGTCCAGGATCATCCTGGTCCCCTTCAGCTTGTCTCCAAGGTGGGGTGTGTGAATCCAGACGAGCTGTTTCTCCCTGACAGCGAGCTCAACCTGCTCCTCAAAAATGGTCATTTCGTTTCGCGTGTTCTTGTTCAGGCCGATCTCGCCGATGCCTAGAACCGTGGGCTTGTCCAAGAACTCCGGGATCATTGCGATCACCTCGCGCGAAAAAGCAACGTCCTCGGCCTCCTTGGGGTTGATGCAGATCCAGCAGTAATGCTTGATATTGTACTGCAGTGCCCGGGTCGGCTCGAAAGTCGATATGTGCGTGAAATAGTCGTAAAACGCCTGGGGGCTCGTCCTGTCGTAGCCCGCCCAGAACGCCGGTTCGCAGCAGGCCACGGTGTGCATCATGGCCATCCGTACATAGTCCTGTGTAGTTCGTGCGATCATGTGAATGTGCGGTTCGATCACTTTCATCCGTTGTTCTCCGTATCACCTGCTCCGAAAGCGTCAGCTGCCTTTCATGACGGTTCCGAAAAAAACTCGAGAAAACCGTGCGCCCTATCCGTGCCGGGCTCCTTGAGAATATCCAGCGCATGGACCAGCTTCTTGCACCTTGGGTCGGACATGGCTTCTTTGCCGCCCGGCGCCCTTGCGATCCGGTCCAGCGCGGCTGCCGCCTCGAGAAGGTGTGAGCGTATGTCCAGAAAATACATATCCAGAAGCTCCGCCGCATTCATGACAGCGGGCAGCGGTTTTCGGTCAGAGTTTTCATCCATCAGGAGACCTCCCTTTAATTACAACGTAATCTCACATCTATGCCATGAAGGCTAAAATCATGTGCATTGTAAAAAGAAATTCAAAAAAAGTCTCTTCTGTCTTGTAGGACTTGTCTTTCTTGTAGGATTCATTGGACAACCCTTCCCCAAAAAACCAACCCTGCCCAACCTAGCCCCTTGACCACAGGCCTCCTTACCCTACAATTTTCCAAATCGAACACTTAAAAAACATCAAGCAAGGAAACCTGTCATGAGAAAAAACTTATTGTTGATCTTGGTGGCTTCAGCTTGTCTCGCTCTTCAGGCCTGCGCAACCTACACCGAAAAGATACAGGGGATCATGGAGGGTTGTTACGAGAAGGGAAGGATGGAGGAGGCCGGGAAAGGGTTCCAGGACCTGATCGCGGATGGGGACAACGTTCACCTTCTCAGGCTGGAAAAGGGCATGGCCGAGATCGCCTCCGGTAATGCGAACGCATCGGTTAAAGAGTTCGAAGCGGCCATCAATCAGATGGTCGCCCTTTCAAGAAAAAGTACTTTGAAGGAGTTGGCGAGTCTAATCATCGACGACACTATCCAGGAATACAGCGCAGCATTTTATGAGCAGGTCTGCGCCAGGATCTTCTGGAGCATGGCCTACATGCTGATGAAAGGCCGGTTCGAGGATGTATCAGCCGTATTCAGAGATCTGGACAACAAGATGGAACAGATCGAGGCGTTCTACAGCCACTCCTACAACAGCGACGGCAGGGGAAACAAGCTGAAACCATCGGAGTTCGACTTCCATATCCCCGCGCTTGGCAAGTATCTCGAGGCATTGACAGCGGAAAGACGAGGGGAGTTGGACAATGCGCGGTTATACATGGAGCAAGCGAAGAAAAGCATGCCTGAATGCCGCTATTTCGTGCAGGAAGACAGCAGGATAAGGAGAAGGGAAAGCGACAACCTCGTGTTCGTTTTCGCCATGCTCGGCACGATCCCAAGGAAAAAGGCCGGAGTAAGCCAGGAGCTTACCGCGTTGGTCGAGGGGATCAAGCTGCTTCATTCCGCTATCGTCAAAGAAAAAAGCGAAAATACCATACCCAGGGCTCTGATGACCGCGCCTGTAAAAATTCCTGTTTATGAAAACCGCAGACCTTTCTGGCACGGCGGGCTTTCGGTAAAACCGGTTCCGGGTAACGTTTCAGTGGAAACCCAGAAGGTTGCCGATTTCGACATGTATGCCAGGAAATGGCATAAAGAGATCCTGCCGGGCATCATGATCCGGGCTGCGGTACGGAGAATAATCAAGGAAGCGATCGCACGTGGGATAAGCGACGAGTTGACCGAAGAAGAAGACATGCGGGGGTTTATCGAGGCATTCCTTTCCTGTTTTTTCGGTTCCACCGAGACCGTTGACACGCGCTCGTGGTGCACCCTTCCCAGGGAGTGCCATGCAGCATGCATCAAGCTCCTGCCTGATACCCAAGCCGTGACGATCACGGCAAAAGGCGCAAACAGAGGAAAAAGATGGGGGGAGATCACTGTTCCCATCGATTGTGCAAATCCTGCTCCGGCCTTTGTTTTTGTGTTTCATCCCGGCAGGGATTGCGCCCCGATAATCATCGTGGACGAAGCGCACAGGGTCGGGCCGACGCTGTGAACGCATCCGAAACTGAAATATTCGCGCATATAAACTGTCCCTTGGATGAACCCGGCACCGGAAGGGTTTTCAAAAACGGTTCTTGACAGCTTTTGCCTCGGGTTTTTCACTGATCAACAACACGCACGGATTCGAGTCACTTGGAAAGGAACTAAAAATGAAAAAGGTACTCGCGCTTTTCATTCTTCTCGCGATCGCTTTCGCAGGATGCAAGAGCTCCATCGAGGTGTTCGAGGAAGGCACAACAGTGGTCACGCGCAAGTTCGGCCCGAGCGATCTCGAGAAGCTTGGGGGCAGGCTGATGCAGCGGCTCAAAGAGAGCAAGCTCTCATGGCTTTCAGGCAAGCCGAGGGTGGCGATCCTCGATTTCAGGAACAAGACCGACAAGCCAGGCCTGAACAAGCAGCCGTTCTTCGACGAGATCGAAACAGCGATGTTCAGTATGAACAAGTTCGACCTGATCGACTACCAGGAGACCAAGAAGCTTTTGGACGAGGCGGGCTACCAACAGAGCGATGTTTTCGACAACAACACCGCGGTAGCGATGGGAAAAGCGGTCAGGGTCCGCTATGTCATGTGGGGGGATGTCTCGGTAAGTTCGGACATCGGGGCCGACAACCGCATGATCAAGCAGTACCGCCTGTCGCTCAAGATCACGGATGTGGAAACTCACAAGATAGCTTACCGCGACACGGAAAAAGCTCTTCTGAAAGCTGTGGATTAGCAGGGCCGGCCCCGTGTGCCCGCCCGTCCGGGTTCTTCCCTCTTCCTGAACACCGAACACCATCAGGTGCCGGCAAAGCCGGCACCTACGCATCGACCTTGATGAACTCCTCCGCCATTTCAAGCGATTTTCTATGAAGCTCAGGCAGGCACTCCTCATCGAAACCTTCGAACCTATTCAGAATATCGAAAAGCTCCCAGTTCCCTATTTCATACCCTATGACTACATCCATGATCTCCCTTGCAAGGCCCGGCCCCCCCACAAGAGCATCGATCACATCGGAACTGAGATGTATATCATCAAGCACTCTGTCCACGGGCGTGTCCGAAAGCGCGTCAATGGTCGAGAACAGCCCCATTAGAAACATTTCGCCCGCGCGTTCCCTGAATCCGATCTTTTCCGCCAGCAGCTCGCAGAAACGCGCCCGGGTCACAGCGACCACAACCAGCTCCTTTGGTTTGTCGTTTCCAAGTATGGATACGATGCAAAGCGATGCCCACCTGCGCAGCTTGTCCGGGCCCATGATCGCCAGGGCCTGCCCGATGTTCGAAACCTCGCGGCGCAGGCCGAACATGGCGGAGTTTATGTGGCGGAGAAGCTTGTAGGTGAAGGAGACATCGTGCTTGACTATCGCTTCCACCTTGGAAAAATCCAGCTCAGGCTCATGCACCGCTTCGAGGAGCCTCAGGTTGTTTATCTTGCATTCCGGTATGCGGGCCTTTTGCACAATTATGGGCTTACAGAAGAAGTATCCCTGAAACAGATCGTACCCCATTTCATCGGCCTTCTCGAAATCGTCATGAGTCTCCACTTTTTCGGCAACGAGACGGATCTTCTTTGGACGGAGTTTGTTCGCGATCGTCCGTTGCTGTTCGGTGGTGGTGGTCATGAAGTCGATCTTGATGATATCAGCCAGGCTGATCAAAGGATTGTCCAAGTCAAAGTTTTCGAAATCGTCGAGCGCTATGATGTACCCGTTCTCCTTGAGGTTTCTCACAGCGCCAATCACTTCCTCATCAGGTTCGACCGTTTCCAGGACCTCGACCACGAGAGATTCTTTAGGAAGCATGAGCGCATGCTCGTTAAGAAGGGTGTTGCGCGTGAAGTTGATGAAAGCGGGGTTGCCGCCCGTGAGGGTTTCCAATCCTATGTTGAAGTAGCTGTCCGATATGACTGAGGAGGTTGCCTTGTCACCATCGATCTCTGAAAAAAAGTCGTCCAGGCCGGAGCGAAAAAGCAGCTCGTAACCGAACACTTTCTTGTCAGAGTCGAAAATAGGCTGTCTTGCCACAAACGCATTCATCCTATGCTCCTCAGAAACAGTCATGCTGTAATGAAAACATGCGTGTGCTTTCCCAACACACATCTTCTCCTTCGGTTACAACCGTTTCTATCGGAACATCCTGTGGATAAATCAAACGCAAATGACGGGATTGAAACTATTGAATTTTTCGAAAAAAAGGACGGTGTGGAGGGTCGGATTCCTTCCCGACCACAAGAGGACGGCGTTGAAGCCATCCCTCCAAAGACGCTCTTATGTTACCGGTACCGGATCAGGCTGTCCGGCAACCGAATAGCTCACCTCGATCTCATGGGGTTGAGACGAAGGCACTATCAACAGCCTGTCGGGGAGGTGCTTGATACGGCCATCCGCCCTGACCCTCACATCATTGAAAACCGGAGCAAGCCCGTAGGCGATCCGTTTTGCCTTGGAGGATATCCGCAAGGTGTCCTTCACCTTCACGCTGTCTTGATCGAAACTGTAGGTCCGCACAGCCCGTGCTCCATCGAGCCTGGACCCGTTCCGCCTCGAAGGAGCTCCTTCGAACACGACAGTGTCTCCCTCGCTTTTCATGCTCGGGCAGCAGTCCCAGTGAGAAGCATAAAGCCCGCGCATCTCGTTGAGGAACCTGGCCAGGACATGCCTCAGCGGATAGAACATGGCGAAGAAGGGACGCCCGCCCGTGAGCTCCATCCATGCGATGTACAGCTTGAACCGGAGCTCGGGCCGGTTATCCCGCAAAAACTCCTTCACGCGCGCCGAGACCGCATACCGCGCCTCAGGCCACACGAGGAACGAACCGGGCACGTGCGCCCGCCACTTCCCGATCTTCAAAAGGTCCGAAAAACCGCTCTCCCGGGATCCGAAGCGGAAAAGGGTTCCCCCTCCCACGGTTGAGCCGAACGAGATGTTCACCGGTTTCTTCGCACCGCGAACAGCAGCCTCGTAGCCCTTTCGCCTGGCACTGACAAGTCCCGCAGTCGGAAACACGCGAACCCCGGATTCCGCGCAAAACAGCCCCTCCTTTCCGTTCACAGGCACGTCTTCGATCACGCGCGCGACCCAGGCGGCGTGCCCGTTCCAGAAAAGCCTGCACTGGAAGTTCTTTCCTTTTCCCCGATGGCTGTCTATACCCCCATCAGGCCCGCGGTGCTGGTCGAGCCGCGCAAACGAACAGCCCGCGGCATCCAGGAAATCGCTCCGACCCAGGATTCGGGAGCCCATCACAAAGGCATGGACATCAAAAGAATGGCTGGCCACCTCGTATGCGGATTCCCAGTACCACTGTTTCGCCTCGTTCAGGCAGAGTTTGAGCCCGTCTCCGCAGTAAAACGCCGCGAGTAGGTCGAGCGCGTTCTCTAGAAAAGCGGCGAGCTTCGGCCAGGGCTTCTCCCCGAGGCGGTCGAGAATGTAGAAAGCGAAACCGACGCACCGCGAATGATAGTACGGTGAAATATCGCCCTGGCTGACATGCCCCCCCATCTCCGAAGCCCCTGGAAAGTACGGTATGGCCCCGTCCTCGCTGGAATCCTTCAGCAGCAGGGAGATGCTGTCCAATGCCGCCTGCTTGTACGATTCGTCCTTGAGAAGCGCGTATGCGGCGGCGAGCCCTGTTCCGGCCCAGAGCCGCTGTGCCGGAATTCGCTTGGCAAAAGCAGCCTCCCTCAGGTAGGTGCTTGCACAGGCCTGGACAGCCTCCCGGACCTCGGCGAGCTCGCGCTCTTTGAAAGCGCCCGGTTCCTCGTCAATCATGGTTGCCAGGCAGTCAACCGCTGCCCCGGAATCGATCGCGTGGTTGGCAGCGTTTCTGTGGTCGAGCGCTCCGGGAAAAAATATGCTCGCGCCCGTGTGCGGGTTCCTGTGTATCTTCCCGGCAACGCGAACCGCCACCGATGCTGCCTCCTGCATAAACTCCTCACGGCCGCACATGCGATAAAGCGCAAGGTCGAGCAGCGAGAGGTAGCAGATCTTCCCCGTGTGCTCGGCCCTGTGCCTGGAGCAGTATCCCAGCCGTACAGGGCTGACGGTGCGCCTCAAGAAAGAAGCTGTCCCCTCGAGAAAATCGAGCTTTGTCTTGCCTGGATCCGGACCGGTCATGGATCAGTGTTTCTCCAACCTGTCAAGCGCCTGTTACAGTTACTTCCACCCGCCTGCTGCGGGACCGGTTGTCGTGGTTGATGACCACCACCTGCTGCCAGGTTCCGAGTGCGAGACGCCCTTTGCGCACCGCAACGGAGATGGACGGCCCCAAAAGCGCGGCCTGCACGTGGCTGTGGCCGTTTCCATCGTGCCACGCGCGCTCGTGCGCATAATCCATGCCCGGCGGAGCAAGCCTGTTGACAGCATCCTTCAGGTCCTGCACAACACCGGGCTCGTACTCGATGGTGGTGATGGAGCCGGTGGAACCGGTCACAAAAGCATGGAGCACACCGTCTTCGATGCCCGAGTTTTCGATGATCCCGGCCAGCTTCCCCGTTATGTCAGCCATGTCCACCCCGATGTCCAGGGAAAGATCAACGCTGTCGTTGTGTACCGTCACAGAACCCATCGTCACCTCCTTGCCGGAAAGAATGCCTTTTGTTTTAAAGGATACACTGCTTTTCCCGGGAAAAAACAAGATAATCATCTATGATATCGGATCGAAACCGGCTGCCTCGACGAAGGAGCCGGGCACCCTTCTCCCTGTTTTCCGGATCTTTCAGAGGAGTTTTCACAGATGAAGAGATACAACCTGATCCTGATAGCCTGTATCGCGGCCGCTGCTGCGGCATGGGAGTACGATCTTTGCGCATGCACAAGCATCCTGGTTTCAAGGGGAGCGTCAAAGGACGGCTCGGTCATGATAACCTATGCGTGCGACGGAGAATTTCACCCGCACCTGCGACGCCACGCCGCTGCCGACCACGAGCCCGGCTCCTTCTACGAGATAGTTGACTGGTCAGGCAACCTCAGGGGAAAGATCGCCCAACCGGCGCACACATACTCTGTTGTGGGACTCATGAACGAGCACCAGGTTGCCATAGGCGAGACCACGTTCGACGGGAGGATGGAGCTTCAGAATCCGGACGGCCTGCTGCACTACTGGACGCTCATGCAGCTCGCTCTCCAGCGGGCCAAAACAGCGAGAGAAGCGGTCGAGGTGATCGCCGACCTTGTCGAGGAGCACGGATACGGGAGCACGGGCGAGTCGATATCGATCGCGGACCCTGACGAGGCATGGCTCCTGGAGATCATCGGCACCGGGCCCGGGGGAAAGGGCGCGGTATGGGTTGCACTGAGAGTTCCTGACGGGTACGTTTGCTGCACTGCCAACCGCGCTCGCATCAGCACATTTCCGCGCAACGACACGGAAAACTGCCTCCACTCTGAAAACGTGATCTCGTTTGCAACCGAGAAGGGGTTCTACGAACCCGGCTCCGGAAAGCCGTTCAGTTTCTGCGACGCCTACTGTCCCGCAACCCCGCAGAGGCTCAGGTACTGCTCGACCAGGGTGTGGAGCATCTTCAGGCGGTGCGCGCCCTCACAGGAGTTCCCGATCGGCTATCACAGGGGCGATCAAGCGTGCGAGCCGTACCCGCTGTGGATCAAGCCGGATGAAAAGCTCGGCATCAAAGATGTGATGGATCTCATGAGGGACCACTACGAAGGCACGCCTTTCGACATGACAAAGGGAGTCGATTCGGGTCCATTCGGCACGCCCAACCGCTGGCGGCCCATGACATGGAGTTCGCAGGACAACGAAGACGAACACTCCTGGGAAAGACCCATCTCCACGCAGCAGACAGGATTTTCCTTTGTGTCCCAATCCCGCTCGTGGCTGCCGGATCCGATCGGCGGTGTATACTGGTACGGGCTGGATGACACCTACACAACCTGTTACATCCCCCTCTACTGCGGCATCAGCGATGTGCCCCCCTCGTACACATCCGGCTCCCTTCAGAAGTTCTCGTGGGAGTCGGCGTGGTGGGTGTTCAATTTCGCGGCCAACTACGCGAACCTGAAGTACAGCTACATGATAAAGGACATACAAAAAGTCCAGGCCGAGCTCGAGGGAGAACTCCTTGCAGCCCAGGCTGGCCTGGAAAAGGAGGCGCGCGCGCTGCTTGATGTGGACCGCGAGCGCATGGCCGAGTTTCTGACCGGGTACTGCGTGGACAGCGGGGAGAAGGTCGTCAAGCGCTGGCGCGAGCTCGGGGAGGAGCTCATGACCAGGTACAACGACGGGTACGTCAAGGACGAAAATGGAAGGCCGCAGGAAAAAGGCTACCCCAAGGCGTGGCTCAAAGATGTGCTTGAGCTGAGGCCCGAACAGTTCCTGCTGGAGAAATGGAACAACGAGAAAACAGAGACCGAGCTTCCGTTCTGATCAACGCGCGGAACTGCAAGCCCGCTTATTTCATACTCTTCGTCGCGAGGTAGCTGTAAACTGTGTTGTGGCAAGGCGCATGTCAGGAGACGACCGCAGGCCTGTTCCTACAGGTTGAGGATCGTCTCCCGGCATGAAACGCAGCCACAGCGCAGGTTACGGTGCCGCAGCAGAAGAGGATTAAAAAAGCGGGCTAAATCCGGGGATGCACCGGTATGTGTTCACGCGTCTCGATCCGCCTGTTGGGAAATACCCGCAGCGATCACATCTATCTATCCGTTACTCCGGCTCGAAAAGCCGGTGATCACGCACACCACGATGCCTAAAACCACCGCGGCCATGCCTGCGGCAGCCGGGCCCCCGGCCAGGCCTTCTGCAGCGGGCGCGGCAGCCAGGCCGAAGTTGTGGCAGAACGCCGCGCCGAACATCATGCCCAAGACAGCCATTGTCCCGTCGGAGCTCCCCTGGCCCGCTGCAACGAGCTGCCTGAAAGGGCAGCCTCCCAGAAGGATCGATGCAAGCCCAACGAGAAACATGCCCAAGAAGTTCCAGAGGTGAACCGAGTGGGCGGCCGGAGACGCGCCCATTTCGAACTGCCTCACAGCTCCCGGCCACAGAAGATCCACGAGCAGGTTGCCGGTGATCATGACAGAGAAAAAGACGACATACCCTGAAAGCAGGCGGAATCCGCTCCCCAGAAATGCGTCGCGGAACCCGCCGACCGTGCAGAACCTCGATCTCTGGGCAAAGGCGCCCACGACGAACGCGATGCCGAACGCTGCAAGCATGGGGGCTCCGCGCTTGGTTTCGAGCAGGCCGTTGGGGTCACCGGTATTGCCAAGGGCAAGGTACAAGGTGAAAGCAACGAGCCCGAGCCCTAACGCGGGTGCAACAAACCCGGCGAGCCTCGACTGGTTGCGCACGGCACCGAAGCTGAAACCGCGGCGGAGCATGAGGCTCGCCCCGCCCGCTCCGCAGACCATGCCGCCCAGGCCTGCAAGGCCGGAGACATAATCTCCGCCGCTTAGGCGTTCAATCAATCGGATGGGACAGCCCAGGAACACGAGGGCGCCGATCATGACGAACGCACCGAGGATGAACCTGAGCGCGGGAGAGGTTCCTCCCCTGGCCTTGAACTCCCTGAAAGCGAACGCCGCAACGAAGGAGCCGAGCAGAAAACCCGGAACCTCGGGCCTCAGGTACTGGAGCGCGCCCGGAGATGAAAAAAGGCACAGGCCGCCGGAGGCATCTCTTATGAAGCAAGCGGCGCAGATCCCCATGTTGGGCGGATTTCCAAGGCGGAGGAGCAGGACAGCTGCCGCGCCGAGCAGCAGGCCGGTCATCAGGGTCCACCTGTTCAGAATCTTCTGGTTCTGATCGATCGATTTGTTCATTTAGAAGAGCCTTTCTGCAAAAAAAATGATTCAGCCATTTTTCACAAAACAGCGTCGTGTTCATCAGTTTTCTTCAAAAATACTCGCATCAACAGCTCGCGGCGACCACATCAAACACAGTTGCCTGCAAAACGGGCTTGGATCGGCATCGGTTTTCAGTTAGCATCCGGGCACGTTTCGCTGTTCCATGGACACCATGCTCTCTTCGAAGAAGCGGGTATGGTGTTCTACTATTTGAATGAGAAAGGTCCCAGGAAATGATAATCGGCCTGATCGGCCTTGCCAACGCCGGGAAAACCACTGTTTTTAACGCCTTGACCGGGGCGCAGGCAGCGGTAACAGCTTATGCCATTCAAAAAGCCGACCCGAACCTCGCTTCCGTGGCTGTGGCGGATGATCGGGTTACACGCCTTTGCGAGATGTACTCGCCGAAGATAACCACTCATGCAACCGTGGATTTCATCGACTTTCCCGGTGTGGCAGAGGGAGCCGCACGGGATGGCCTGTTTCCCAGCCTGACCATGGGGCTGGTCAAGAACACGGAAGCACTGGCCCTGGTTTTACGCAACTTCGACGATGTTCTCATGGGTCCGGCTGACCCGCTCGGAGACCTGGAGCTCATCGAGACCGAGCTTTTCATCTCGGATCTTATCATTGCCGAACGCCGCCTGGAAAAAATCGAACAGCTCTACAAGAAGGGCAAAAAGAGCACGGTCCTGGAATCGGAGGAAAGGCTGCTTCACAGGATCAGCGATCATCTCGGAAACAACAGGCCCATACGAGCCATCGAGCTCGATAAAGCCGAGATCCACATGATCAAAAGCTTCCACTTTCTCACAAAAAAACCGATCCTCGTCATTCTCAATTCGAGCGAAGAAAACTACGAAGGAAACGCCGGGCCCCTTCCAATGATAAAGGACAGGCATCCTTCGGTTGAGTTCGCCGGGCTATTCGAGATGGATCTTTCGAGCCTGGAGGACGGGGAGGAAAAAAAGATGTTCACGGAGGAGATGGGCATCAGCGAATCGGCAAGGGACCGGTTGACCCGCCTGGCCTACGCCTCCCTGGGCTGCATCAGCTTCTTCACGGTAGGCGCCGACGAGGTGAGGGCGTGGACTATTTACCGGGGACAGACAGCGGTGCAAGCGGCCGGCACCATTCACAACGACCTCGCGCGGGGGTTCATCCGGGCCGAGTGTTTCAGCTTTGACGACCTGGTAAGATGCGGCTCGGAGAAGGGCATCCGGGAAAACGGAGTCTTCCGTCTCGAAGGAAAAAACTATACTGTCAAGGACGGCGACATCCTGAGCATCAGGTTCAACCTGTAGATTCCCAAAGGATGGAAAGAATGAACAAAACGGAACTGTTTTTGGGCGACCGCTCCAATTGGAAGCAGGCTGTGGTGGAGCTGAGAAGCGTTCACGGGCTCTATGGAGGACTCAACATCCGCCTCGCCGGCAGCGGTCTCGTTCTTATCCAGGTTGTGGAGGTCCGGGGAAAAGGCCTTGTCGAGCGGCAGTACGTTCGAGAGCTACCTGATGGATATTCTCCTGAAACCGAAACTGTCGGCGGAGTTTTCGATGCTATCGTGGCGAAAGACTTTTTGACCATCTTTCCAAGCGATCGCATGGGCCTGCCCGATGAGGTTCGCATGAGGATCACGGTTTCCAATGCCAAAGGGGACGAGCACACGGTTTCCGTATGGGAGAGGACGACTCAGTCGCCTGACTCGTACGGGACGAGCGACAGGAAACGGTTCGACGACATCCACAGGATGCTCAGTGGTATCGGGGACACGCGAAAAACAGGAAAGCCCGTTTACAAGGGCAGGTACAAGACGAAAAGCTGGCAAGCGTTTGTAAAAAAACAGCTGGAAAAAAAAGACCGGTGCGCAACAACCGTCCAGTGCAAGGGTCAGGGATTGCTGACCGAGCAGGGTTCGATCAGGATCAGCGGCGGATGCGAGGTATACACGGAAGGAGAGATCCTGTTCCTCCCCGGCAAAAACTGCGTCGAGGTTGTCGTCGAGAACAAGGGAGCTTACGGGTATTTCACAACCGGCGACGGCACTCCGCTCGAAACGTTCCGGGTTGTTATCGCGGCTGAAAGGATGTGCGAAGTCATCAACAGGCTCTGCCGGGTCATCGATTCAAACGACCCTCCCGAAAGCGTGAGCACGCGTGACGCCAGAGTACAGGTCCTGCTTCCGCTGGATTCCCGGACCGTTGAGGCGGACTGGCATGAGATATCGGGCAATCAGGACGTTGATCGTCTTCTGGATGTAATCGACGAATTGGTCCGGGAGTTCGATGCAATGCGGAATTAGTTTCGTTGAAAAAACGCTGTGATTTGGTTGTATATGGCAAAACAACACATGAAGAAACTTTTCTTGCCCGGTATGACGGTAATGATGTGAAACCGGAAACAAAACAGAGTGCTTTCTCGGAGGCTGTATGAACCAGATGAACCAGGCAAAAACCGTCCCCCTGATACTTCTTGCATCTGTCCTGTTTTCGGCCGCCTGTTCCGAGCAGGAGGTACCGACTGAGCAGGCCGCCCCCGGCTTCATCAGTTTTGTAGAGGATGGAGAGTATTCGGGCCGCCTGGAAACCGCGCTCACCTCTTACGTAAACCCGGACGGCGTGCGTGTGGATCTGATCGCCGCCGTTCATATCGCGGATGCGTCCTATTATGAGCTGCTCCGGGAAGTTTTCGGCATCTACGACGCTGTGCTCTACGAGCTGGTGGCCCCTGAAGGGTACAAGCCCAGCCCTGACGCATCCCCCGACAGCATCGTGAGCCTTTTTCAGCGCGGCTTCTGCCGGTTGCTCGACCTCACATTCCAGCTCGACGGAGTGGATTACACCGCTGCGAACTTCGTGCATGCGGATCTTTCCCCATCCAAACTTTCCAAGATCATGGAGGAGCGGGGCGAGAACTTTTTCACAATATTCATGCGCGTGCTCAATGCCCAGATGCTGGCCATGAGTAAAGGGATGGGCTCTCACATGACAGGAGAGGCTTTGCTGGATGCCTTTCGCAGCGACAACCGCGCCGGGCGCCTGAAATACCTCGTTGGCCGGGAGATGAAACACGTGGAATCGCTTTTCGCTGAAATGGAATCGGGAGAAGAAGGGAAAGGATCGATCCTGCTTGGAGAACGGAACAAAATAGCGATCGAGAAGCTGGAAGAAAGGATCAGCAAGGGAGAAAAGAAGCTGGCGATTTTTTACGGGGCGGGCCACATGCCGGACATGGAAGCCCGTCTTCTGCGCGACCTCGGTTTCGTAAAACAGTGGCAGGAGTGGATGACCGCGTGGGAGATCGATGGAGGGGAAGAAGGGGAATAATATCGGGGTTGGTGTTCAGGGAAGGGGTAGGGATACGGACGAGCGCGCACGTCGGAGGGCGCACGCGCAGGTGCGCCCTCCATTGGTCAACCGGCGCATACCGTTTCTTCTTTTACGGCGCCGACGGAGCAGCCGCCCTCCATGCCGCCTCTTTTCTTCCCTGGACACTGATAATGACCTGCTTGCTTATCAGTCAGTGAGAACCACGCTTGTTTCGATGCCGCTTGCCCCAACAAAATTGTAGTTAGTGTCATCGTAGGTTACCACCTGGGAGTAGAAGGTGAGGCCGACATAGCCTGATGGGATCTGAACCGTCATCTTACCAATACCTATCGAATCAAGGTTCCCAGAGTAAATGATGGTAAAGTACAAAAGGATGGGGAAGCCATTGTATGTGAAGGTGCTGTTGTCTTGTGATACGATCAGGTAAAAAATGTCATTGACCCCGCCAGCGTATTCCCAAGTAAAATCCGAGCCAGCCCCGGTCACAAACGGCGCTTCCAGCTTGGGTGGATCGGTCTCCACATAGGTGAAATACCCGGGATTGCTAGCCCGAATAATTCATGCTTTATATTAGGTAAGGGCTAGAAAAAAGGCCTTAC
>CAZIUL010000057.1:0-26061 GCA_964542475.1 uncultured Phycisphaerales bacterium
TTAAAGACGGGAATTCTAATCTTCGTTGTCCGGGAATTATAATCTTCGCTGATCACTTTATGGTTGATCATTGATTCTTTTTTATGTATAATACTTATCAAAGTTCGGCTTGTTTCGAATGTTTGTTGCAAGGCAGCCTTAACTCGCATATTTCATCCTCATCTGCTGCGGCACCGTAACTCACGGTGATATTACGCATGCTCATGGAAAGGAGGATCTCGTGAAACTTTCGAACAAGGTAGCAGGCATGGTATCCGCCTGTACGATACTCTTCCTTTTTGCAGGGGCATCCGCCGATGCACAGGCTCCGCAGATACTCTGGTGGTACGATCTCGATGCGCCGTCGTTCGGATCCGCGGCAACCGCTGACATCGACGGGGACGGGAAGTTGGAGATCGTTTTCGGGACCTACTTCAACGACGAGCACATCCATGCCCTGAACGCGGAAGACGGCTCTCTGCTGTGGAAATACGACACGGGCGGGTGCAACGACGCATCCCCTGTCATTGCCGATGTCGACCTGGACGGCGAGCTCGAGGTTATCGCGCCCGCGTCATCGCCGTACAAAGTCTACTGCTTCAACGGCGCAACAGGCGCGGTCGAGTGGTCGACTTCGACTGGATACCCGAACTGCATCGACTCTCCGCCCGCGGTGGCGGATGTGGACAACGACAGCAAGCCTGAAGTGGTGCTCGGAACCTTTTACGGTCATGTTTTTTGCTTGAACGGTGAAGACGGCAGCGTGGAATGGAATGTAAGCCTCGGAAACAACAGCTACATCCAGACCGGGCCGAACATCCTCGACCTCGACGGGAACGGCAGCCTCGACGTTGTTATTGCGCAGTGGTTGGGCGATTTGCGGATCTACGCCCTCAACGGAGCCGACGGTTCGGTGATCTGGTTCTCGGACGCGCCGAGCGACTACATCTATCACGGAGGTTCGTTCGCGGATGTTGACGAGGACGGAAAACCGGAGATCGCCATCGGAAGCTATGACCACAACCTCTACCTCTTGAACGGAGAAAGCGGCCGTGTCGAATGGAATTACACCGCGCCGTACTACGCGGGCGGGCCCTCTTCCATTGCTGACCTGGATGGTGACGGGCATCTTGAGGTCGTGTTCACCGCCCACAACAGGATCATTGCCGTGTCGCACCTGGGAAACAAGGTGTGGAGTTTCTCGGCCGGGGGCAGCGTTTTTCGCGGCGTTGCGATCTCGGATGTGGACGACGACAACATTCTCGATGTTGTATTCGGATCAGCGGACGGCTATCTCAGGGCTCTTAACGGCGACAACGGCCAGGCCATCTGGGCAATGAACCTCGAAGCGCACTACGGCCAAAGCTATGACATGGACCACGCCCCCATCATCGCTGACTTCGACAACGACGGGATACTCGATGTTTTCGTAATTGGCGGATACGGAACATCATCGCCGCCCACGCAGAACCACGGGCGCGCTTACGCGCTGTCCACGGAGGAGGGAACAGGCAGGGGATGGCCCATGTTCCGTCACGACATGAGGCACAGCGCATGCTTCGACGGCTACCAGCCCCTCATGATCGACTTCCCAGCCATTTCCGGAAGCACGGGCGGCGCAGCGGATCTGGTTCTGGCAGCGGGCAAGAAGAACGCGAACCGACACTACTTCATACTGGGCAGCCTGTCCGGCAATTCCCCGGGCTTTCCGCTCCCAGGCGGATTGACGCTTCCTATCAACTGGGATCCGTTCACGGGTATCATCATCCAGATGGCCAACACGCCGGTGCTTTCGGGGTTTTACGGAACGCTTGACCTGTGGGGACAGGCCGTGGCAAAGCTTGACACGCTCGGGCCCCTGCCTCCGCCCGCGGTTGGGCTTACCATGGATTTCGCGTACCTTCTGTACTCCCCTTACAGCTTCGTATCCAACCCGGCACAGGTTTTCATCGTGCCTTGAAAAGGATCGCGAGGAATACTGTAATACATGGCCCGGCATAGCCCGGCGACCTTTTCACCGAGTATACCTTTGCGGTTGATGGCCTGTTGAAGAATGCTTGATGCATAAGAGTCCGTTGAAAAAGTGCTTCGGAAGAGAGGCCGAGTCATTTTGCCCGAGCTCAAGGCGCGAGACCGTAGGCGAATCAGTGGATTCGTTGAGGATCTCGCAACGCAGAGATCGGGCAAAAGGGCCGGCCGTAGCCGATCTGACTTTTTCAACGGGCTCATAAGGAACGCCCAATGAGACACCTGTTTACAATGTGGGCGACAGCCCTGGCCATCCTCCTCGTTGTTTTGTTTCCCGCCTGCACGAAAAGCAACCGTTCGGCCGGCACTGCCAAGGCCACAATCACGGAGAGCAGGGAGACGATCAAGACCTATCCCTTCTTTGAACCGGATCCCATGCCCATCCTTGCCCGCTCAGGCATGTGGGGAAAGGGATCAAGACTCTACCCCTACAGCTTCTTCGACAAGCTTAGTGCAAAAGGGGTGGACCGCGAATGGACCGTGGTGCGCATGGAGAACCCCTACATCGCGCTCTCCGTTCTGCCCGAGGTGGGCGGCAAGATCCGGGGGGCCACGGAAAAATCCACAGGCCGGGAGTTCGTCTACACAAACCACGTGCTAAAATTCCGCGAAATCGCGCTCCGTGGTCCATGGGTATCAGGCGGGATCGAGTTCAACTTCGGCATCGTGGGCCACACCCCCGCGGGTGCCACGCCCGTGGATTACTTGACGAGAAAGAACCCGGACGGGAGCGTGAGCTGCTTTGTTGGCGCGCTCGATCTGCCTTCGCGAACCCGCTGGAGCGTGGAGATCTTTCTCCCGGCGGATCGGGCCTGCTTCGAGACCCGGGCCCAGTGGTACAACTCCTCTCCCCTTCACCAGTCCTACTACGCATGGATGAACGGCGCCGTGCATACCGGAAAAGATCTCCAGTATTGCATGCCGGGCCGCTTTCACATCGGCCACGACTACTCGGCCCCCTTGAAGCCCTGGCCAGTGGACGAGAAAGGGCGGGACCTGTCAGTGTACAGGAACAACGACTTCGGTTCATACAAGAGCTACTTCACCGTTGGTGAATACGAACACTTCTTCGGCGGCTTTTGGAACGACGCCGCTTTCGGTTTCGGCCACTACGCCCTTTACAGCGACGTGCCCGGCAGGAAGGTCTGGATCTGGGGCTTGTCGAGGCAGGGCGCTGTCTGGGAAGAGCTGTTGACCGATACGGACGGCCAGTACACAGAACCCCAGGCTGGGCGCCTCCTGAACCAGAGCGACCACGCCATGTTCGCGCCTTACACGACTGACCGCTGGCAAGAGACATGGTTTCCCTACGTGGAGATCGGCCCAATGACGCACGCATCGCCCATGGGTGTGCTGAATGTAAAGCAGACAGCGGGAGCGCTGGATGTAAAAATCTGCGCTCTCAGAAAGATCGACGATTATCTGGAGATCGCCCTGGACGGGAAGGAGCTGAAGTCCGAACGGATCGCTCTGCAGCCGATGGATGTGTTTGAGCGCACCTTCACACTGCCTGACATAACAGGGACAATCACTGTGATTGTGGGCCGCGAGCTTTGCTACGTGAGCGACCCCGCAGCCAACGATCTTGGCCGCCCCATCTCTTTTCACACTGTTGACGAATCCACAACCGAGGGCATCTTCCGCTCGGCGGACAGGCTCGAGAAGGCCAGGGATTACCACCGTGCACTCGAAAAATACACGGAATGCCTCGAGCGGGAACCAGATCACATGCGGGCTCTCTGCCGTGTGGCCGAGCTCCATGTCCGGAGAGCCGAGTACGAAAAAGCACTTTCCTTCGCAAGAAAAGCCCTCGAAATCTCGATGTACGATGCCGAAGCCAACTACATCTACGGCATCCTTTGCAGGCGCCTGGGAAAGGTGACCGACGCAAAGGAAACACTTGGCTGGGCTGCCCGTTCAATGGCATTCCGCTCCTGCGCCTTTTGCGTGCTTGGGGAGCTCTTTCTTTCAGAAGGCAACATTAAGCTCGCTCTCGAGTACAGCAGCCGCGCCCTGGACTTCAACAGGCACAACTTCAACGCATCCCTTGTCCGGGCCATTGCTTTTCGCAAGGCTGGAGAGCATGGCAACGCCTTGAAAACACTCGACGATCTTCTTGAGATCGATCCGCTCATTCATACGGCCCGGTTCGAGCGCCACCTTCTGGATCCGGGTCGTGAAAGCCTCGATGAGTTCCAATCCATGATAAGATGCGAGCTGCCTCATGAACAGTATCTCGAAACAGCGCTGTTCTACGTGAGGCTCGGTCTCAAGCACGAGGCAATGCAGCTCCTGAAGCTCGCCGATGACTACCCGGTTGCCTGCTACTGGCTTGCTTACCTTGTGAAAAATGACAGCGAAAAAAGCCGGGCCTTTGTCGAGCGCGCCCGCGGCATCTCGCCGAGGCTGGTCTTTCCTTTCCGGGAAGAAACGATCGCCGTTCTGGCCTGGACCATGAAAAGTTTTCCCGGGCACTGGATTGAGCCCTACTACCTCGGGCTGATCTGCTGGGGCAAAGGGCGAGCGGATGAAACGCTCGAGCTCTTCTCAAACATCGAACCCCCTGATTTTGCCCCTTTTTACCTCTGCCGGGCACATCTAAACGAAGAGCGCCTGCCGGATAAGGCAAGGTCGGATCTTGAAAAAGCGGTTGAACTCGACAACGCGAGCTTCAGAAACTGGCATTGCCTCCTCTCTTTTTACCTCCGTTCCAACATGAACAAGCAGGCGCTCGCCCGGTCAGGAGAAGCCATGGAACGTTTCCCCGACGCTGATGCCATCCGCATCGACCGCGTCCGCGCGCTCATGGCTGCCGGCCTCTTCAAAGACGCCGCGGCCCTGCTCGAGGGGGCTGTAATCCTTCCAGCCGAGGGAGCGACGGGCGTTCGCAATCTCTTTGCGAAATGTCACCTTCACCTAGCGCTGGACAAGATGCGGGCCCTTGAGTTCGAAGAAGCAACAAAACATCTTGAGAAGTCAAAGTCGTTCCCTGAAAACCTCGGTTCAGGCAAGCCCTACGGCCCTGACCAGCGAATGGAGAACTACCTTCTCGCGCTCTGTTTCGACAAGATGGGAGATCAAGAGCGCGCCGGGAAGCTTCGGGATGGAATCCTCAGGTACACGATCGATCACGAAGAAATGGAAGAACACTCCTTTTTCGCCGGCCTGGTCATGGAACAGCGCAACATGCATGAAAAAGCCGAAGAGCTTCACAAGAAAGGAAGCCCCCCTTCAGAAGAGGTGCTGGGAACTATTCGGCTGCTGGAAAAATGACAGGATAGGTCTATCCGCGTATTTTTCCGGTCGCTGTAATCAATAGTCGATGTTGATCACGCTTTCCGCTGAAGGGTCCACTGCAAAGGGACCGAGATCGATCGTCACGAATGCGCGATATTCCGCTTTGTTTTCATCAGGTACCCGCCACGAGTACGAGCAGGTGCCGCCTCACCCGTAGCGAAACCTCCCCTTCTCGATCACCTCCCCTTTTTTGTTCCTGATGGTGAGCCGAGGCTCCCGCGGGCTCGCACCGTTGATCGTCATTTCGCTCAGGATTTCACCTCCTGTTCCCTGCATATTGAAACTAAGGCTTGCCTTGCGCGACGAAGAGAACAGGTCCTTGCTCGTGAATACTCTCGTTTTCGAAACCACCGGCTTGTAGGGCGGGCCAAAAGGAAAGTAGGCGGTTTTTCCCTCGCGCACCTCCACCTTCGGGCTTTCCAGCGTTCCAGCGGCAGTGACAAATGTGGGTCGCCCCCGCTTTTCCGGGTCTGTTCGGTCAATCGTGTACTCTATCAGCCGCCAATCGCCCTCTGGAAGGGGATGCACGCCTTCCTCTCCCCCATCGATTTTTACAACACCCCTGTCGCTGTATACCAGCGCGTGGAAATTTTCGTTGGGATTGGCCACAAAACCCATGGGTTCGGAAAGAGGCGTAAGCCTGAGCCGGTCACCAGAAGGGGAAAGATCCATTTCATAAAACTTACCATCCACACAGAGCAGCCTGGAAACAGGATGCAGCCCCTCGCGCCGGGTCAGGCTGTATCCTCCCAGCTTGCCCCCCTCTTTGTCCGGATCGAGGAACAGTAAATCACCGGGACTTTTTACAAGGCTCTCCGATCCATTTCCGGCCTGATAATCAACTTCGAAGCAATCATCGAACCGGCCGTTGGAGTTCCTGTCGAAGATGAAGAACTTTCTGGATTTGCCGTCCAGCACGACCTCACCCACGCAACAGCAAGCTGAATGCAGAGCCACGTTGACCCAGCCGGAGCCGCCCAAAGCACCATATTTCGATACGGTAAGGAAAACGCCGTACTCCGCGGGCTCCCCCTCCAACCGGAGCGTCACGTTCCTGGGGCCGAACCTGCGGGAGGTTATGCTGTTGAGGCTAAATAATCCGCGGCTGGAGGAGATCTCCTTGTTGGCTTTCAGCACCGTTTCATCCGAGAGCTCTCCGTTTCCATTCCAGTCGAAGTGTAGCCTGTCGTATCCTTCCGAATCTGAGCCCGAGGACTCGAACATGAAGGGAAACTCCTGTTCTCCCAGCATGAACTCCCCTCGGACAGGTGAATCGGTTGGATCGGTTTCACGCACTTTTTTTTGACTGGAAGAAAAATTCAATATGCCTGCGGATCCGCCAAGACGGCCGCCGGCAATGATCTGGCTCTGCGGCGACAGGAAATCGAAGTAATCAGGCGATGATTTAGGCGCTGCTTCAGCGAGGCTGTAAATGTCGGTTTTTTTTAGCTCACAAGTGTAGGTTTCGTTTCCGAAAGCCGGGCATGCAAAGAAGATCAGCGCTGTGATCACCAAAGCCATACGAAGGATCGATTGAGATGAAATCATGGGTTCGTTTCTCCTGTGGCGGCTTGTACATTTGATTTATTCGTATTATACACTAACTTTGTACAAAACAACGCCCCTTCCCGCGAGGGAAGATGCGTTGTTTTGTCATCTGGTCGGGGCGACTGGATTCGAACCAGCGACCTCTTGAACCCCATTCAAGCGCGCTAGCCAAGCTGCGCCACGCCCCGTGTTTGGTTTGCGCTCCTGCAGGGACATGACCTGATAAAGGTTTTGTCCGTGCTTTTCATCAAAAAACCAAGTATACGGATTATGGATCGGCAATTCAAAGGGTCATTCTGAATCTTTTGGAAAACAGGATGCGGGGAGGGCGAAAGGGTTTTCGCCCCTTCATTGCCGAACCGGTTTCCACGTAATGGGTGGGAATGCTCTCCGGTTCAAAGCCTCTCCACCTTTATCACGGTTGCTTCCACTGTCTTGTCCGGCAGCTCCATTGTCACCTCTTCGCCATCCCTCCTGCCGAGTAGCGGTATTGCGAGCGGAGCCTGGTACGAGACAACACCCGGCTCGCCGATGTCCCACGGGCCGAGGATGGTGAAGCTCTCTCGTTCATCATCTCCCTCTTTCTGAATCGTGACCCTGGTTCCAGGGGCTGCCACTCCCTCGGGTATGGCCTGTTCCTCGATCGCCTTCACCTTTGCCAGCTCATCCTGGATCAGGGTGGCTTTTTCGGTCAGGAGTCGCTGCTCCTCTAGCGCTGCCGTCCATTCGGCGTTTTCGCTCAGGTCGCCTAAAGAGGCGGCTTTCCCGATGGCCTCGCTAATCTGCGGCATCTTTTCCTCGGTAATGCGCCTGAGCTCCTCTTCCCTTCGGCTTATTCCGTTCAGCGTGCAGAAAATGCTGTCCTCTTCCCAGAAATACTTGTCTTCTTTCTTGCCGAGTTCGGGAAACCTGTACCGGATCTCGTTGTCCAGGTACTCCTGCGTTTTGAAGGGAAGGTACGATGTCATGTGAACCATGCTCATTGCGCGTGAAAGCTCCTCTATCGTGCCTGACAGCACGAACTTCTCGATCGGCTTGCGCTTGGGATCGAAAAAAAGCTCTTCGTAGCGCTTGATGAGTTCGAGCCAGCTCTTCTTTTCCTCCCTTTGCTTTAAAAGAGGGGATTCCAGGCATCGGAGCAGGGCCAGAACAACCTGCCCGTCCCCCGGCGTGCCTGCCACCTCATTATCAACAGCATTGCCCAAAACCTTGCGGGCCAGGTAGTAGATGGGCCATGGCGCCTGCCACGGCGATTCCATGAGTTTGCGGAACCTGGCCATCAACGCTTCCGCTTCTGTCCGGCCCTCCTTTATCATGAGATGGGCGGCGGGATCCAGGAGCGACTGCGGCAGCCTGTCATAAGCCCTGCACAAGAGCTTCGCCCATTTTTCAGGAAACGCCCTCCGAGAGCAGGTCAGTGCAAGAGCTTTGCCCCTACCCGTGGGAACAGAACCCAAAAGCTCAGCCAGATCGAGGGCCATTGCCCCCTCCTCCTCTTCTTCCTCTCCTGTAAGCAGCTCCCGAACCATGTCATCCGATGACACGGACGGGTCAGCCCCATGTTCTTCCAGCAGGAGGATCGCATCCAGCAAAACACCGCCTGTCTCACCGCTTGCAAGCATATCGTCCACGCGCTTGGACACCTCATCGAGAAGCCCCTGCTTGAGCTCCTTGCCTGGAGTGGAGCCGAGATACACCCGCACCTTATCGACAACGTCGGTGATGCTTTTTTCAGCTTGTACCGCATCCATTGCCTCATCGTCCAGCGAAACCGGCTCGTCTCTCAGCTTGAACACCGGTCGCGAGCCGCCTTCCACAAGAAGGTACGGATCCTTGAACGCGGCCTTCTTCGCCCTTGTCCACCAGCGCTGCCACTCCGACGGCGGGATCACTTTTTCGACGAGTATCTCTTTTATCTTCGCTGCCCCGAGTTTTTTTCCGGGTCTCAAGGCCAGTGCCTTGCGCAAGGCAAGAGCCGGGTTTTCCTTCGCCATTTCAGCGAGCTCTTTGCGTCTTGTCATGAGCATGACCCTGAACTCATCCGGATCGAGCGGCACCAGGCTCTCCGTGGCGGAAGTGAGCGGCAGCTCCCTCATGAAACCGTCCTCGAAGCGGACCTTTATATCCCAGGTCATCTCGTTGTAGCATTCGATGACGCCTACTCCCCAGCCGGCTTTGTGCTCAACTCCGACACCGGGTTTGTACGGCTCGAACGAGTCGAAAAGATCGAGCCCCTTATCGAGTGCAACACCTTCGTCAAGCCTGCACCCTCTCAAAAAAGCCTCCAACCAGACCTCACCCTTGTACACCTCGCGGATCTGGCGCATGAGGCCGCGGCGTGTGGAAGGATCCTTGGGTTTAAGCCTCGCCATTCTTCTGGCGATCAGCAACGCATCCTCGCTTCGTTTCAACCGCTCGTATGTCTCGAAAACCAGAGGGAGCAGTTCAATCGAACTTTCCTTGCGGACCTCGGGATCGATACAATCCAGCGCGTCCAGGAAAAGGTGCGCCGGGCCCGGATTGTCAAGGGCCTCCAGCCATGCCTCTTCCAGGGTATCCATGTCGTCGTTTCTTGCGATCGATTTCAAAAACTCCCCGTTCATCGCTTCCATCAGCACTCCTGTGTTTGTATCTCTTGCCGCAATCGAAGCAGGCATATCGGTCTGAATGATCCTGCCGAAAACCAGAGAATATCAAAAACAGCACTTATTCCCCCCCACACTTTTCGAAAAAATGAATGGACGGATTTTCCCTGACGCGCGTATGCCGGCTCTGTTAAAATCCATTCAAATGAATTATGCGCGCGCCACATGTGTTTTGCATCCGGACAACCTCTCTTGAAGAAGCTCGATATAGTATTCGCCAACCTTAACGGGAACCTCTATGCGGACGGCTCGCGTATCTTGTGCGCGCGCCTGAAGAAGATGGGCCACAATGTCCGCATGATCTTTCTGATCGAGCGCGAAAGGGAGCACTACTCCGACTACACGATCGACCAGTTTGTACAGCTCTGCGCGGGCGCGGACCTGATCCTGCTGTCGTTTCTGAGCGACGGCTACCTTCGAGCGGCGCGCCTCACCAATAAAGTTCGGGAGCGCGTTGAAGCGAGGATAGTCTGGGGCGGGCTGCACGCCACGATCGCGCCGGAAGAGTGCATGAAGCACGTGGACATTCTCTGCCGGGGCGAGGGGGATGAAGCGCTGCCGGAGTTCGTGGAAGCGTGCGCGGCCGGGAGCCCGGTTCACGGCATAAAAAACTTCTGGGTGCGGCGTAACGGCGAGGTCATCAGAAACGAGATGCGCCCCCTGATACAGGATCTCGACTCGAACCCCTGGCCTGACTATTCGATCGAAAACAATTTCGTCAGGGACTCGGACGACAAGATCAAGCCGATGACCGTAGAGTTCATGGCCGAATATCACAACATGGTCCCGCTCGGGTTCTGCAACTACCAGGTAACTTCCACGCGCGGGTGCGCGCAGGTTTGCTCTTACTGCTACAACGCGACCTTCAAGCAGATGTTCCCGCACCAGCGCAGAGTCCGGTTCCGCTCCCTCGACGATGTTGTCCGCGAGATCCGCAGCGTGCTCGACGAGTACCCGTTCTTCAGAAGCTTTTCCTTTTCAGACGACGATTTCTTCCTACGCCCGGTGAAGGATCTCAAACAGCTGTCCGAGCTCATCAGGGAAAACCTGTCCGATGTCATTTCAAGATCGTTCTGGAGCGCGGCGATAACTCCGTCAACGCTTACCGAAGAAAAGCTCGACATTCTGGTCCCTGTCGGCCTGAGGGCGATCACAATCGGTGTCCAAACCGGAAGCGAGCGTTTGAACCGCGATGTCTACAACCGCCGGTTCAAGAACGAGCTCTTTCAAAAAAAAGCTGCCGTCCTTGACAAGAGCTTCCACAAGGAGCTGATCGTTCTTCTCGATTTCCTCATCAACTGCCCATATGAAACCGATGATGACCACGTTGACACAATCAAGCTGTTCATCGACATGCCCAACTGGTTCCAGGCAAACCTGTACAGGTTCACCTTTTACCCCGGAGCCCCGATATTCGACCGCGCTGTCAGCGAGGGGATAATCGACAACAAACCTGAAACGTACAGCGCAAAGGAGTTCTGGCCGTTTTTCTACGGCGGGTACTCTTTCATGGTTCACGCTCTCGTGCTGGTGTCGAGCACGAACTTCATACTTCCGGGCTGGGTGAAGAGGTTTCTGATCAGCAGGCCCGTGCGGTTCATCGGGAGGTTCGTCCCCCAGAAGGTTCTGGATCTAATACCCTGGGATTCGCTCTACAGGAAGCTCTGGTCAAAGAACCAGCAGGCCATCTACAAGGGGCGGGAGCTGAAGCACAGGTGAAGAGGAAGAAGAGGGCGAAAGATTTTTCGCCCTCTTCCAGCCGTTGCAAATCAATAACATTGCCGGAGGCAGGGCAGAAAAACGCCGGATTACCATTTATTCGAAATGAAACCGCTCATTTGGGGTCGGTGTTTTCCTCGGTTTCATCATCATCCGTCCCCATCCCAAAATCCGGCATCTCCGCGGCCGGCCGGGGCCAGAACTCGATCCTTTTGCTAGGGCTTTTGTCACGCGGGCGCACATGCGCGAAAAGCGAATCTTTCTGCTTGTCGTAAACCACCCGGCCGTTCACAACCGTCCACTGTACAAGCGTGTTGTAATGCAGAAGATCGCCGTCGCACACGATGAAGTCGGCATCCTTTCCCTTCTCGATCGAACCCACTCTCTTGTCGATATTAAGCAGCCTCGCCGCGCCTATGGTGATCGATTCCACAGCCGCCTTGTCAGGCAGGCCTCCCCGGACGGCAAAAGCAGCTTCTATTGGCAGGGCAAGCAGGTCACGCCCGGTTATCCCGCCAAGCGATATACCGGACCCTGCAGGAAGAATCGCAATTTTCACGCCGCGGTCGTGAAGGATCCCGGCGTTTTCGATGCTCGATCCGGTAAGCCGGGCAGTGCGCCGGTTCCGGGATGCCTTTCGCCTCGGGGTCACTACCATGCCCACTCCTGCACGGCCGATCTGATCAGCCATTGTCCATGCCTCGGCTCCGCCGAATATCACAAGCTCGAATCCAAATCGCGAAGCCAGTTCGCATGCATCGCTGATGTTTTGGGCGCTGTCCGCGCTCATCTTTGCCTTTGTTTCGCCCTTTAGCAGCTTGAGATAGTTATCGTACTTGCCTTTGATCCACTTGTTGTCAGGCTCCTGAGCATCGTTTCCCATCGTTGTTTTCTCTGCCTCGTATTCCGCAAGATCCCTCAGGTATCGCGCAACCTTTTCCAGGTCCCTTCTCAACTCCTGGCGCTTCGTGGGCGATCTTCTCGAATAGCTCAACGAGGTGAAGAGGCCGCGTTTCAAAACCATTCCATCGGTGGTGCCGTACGTAAGCTTGGCTGCCGTGCTTCCCGTTACCACGGTTGTCAACCCGCCTGCCAGGGCAAGAACCATGTTCAAACCGTAGAGGTCGGTGGAGTTTTCCGGCGGCTCCTTTCCGAGAATGCCGTACGAGTTAACCGCTATCAGGCCCGGGTAGACACGGAAACCACTGACATCGAGCTCTTCACAGTCTTCAGGCAGATCCAAGCCATTACCCATCCTCTCGATCACGCCGTTTTTTACGAGGATATCAGTGCCCTTGAGTATCCCGCCCGTTACCGTGTATACATCACCGCCGAGAATGGCGATGTAGCGGTCTTTTACTTCTGCTACCTCCTCCTTTTTTTCCGTTTCTTCCTTTTTTTCCGTTTCTCCGCTTTTCACCGGTTTACGGGCAGGTTTTTCATCAAGCCCGAAAACACACGGCATAAACAGGCAGATCAAGCAGATGTAAACTCCGGGGAAGGTGAATGTTCTCGCGCTCCTCATCGATCGGCTCCTATTGAATCCGCTGCCCTTCGGCAGCTACAACTCCCTCGATCATGACCTTTTCTACACGGGCCAGCGGATCGAAAGGGTCATCGCTTAGAAAAAGCAGGTTAGCGTCCTTGCCCTTTTCAAGGCTCCCCACCCTGTCTCCCAGCCCGAGGATCCGGGCCGGGTGTAGTGTTATGGCATTCAACGCGGCCTCGCGCCCTAATCCCGCTTTCATCAGCCGCCCAAGCGACCTTAGAAAGCTCTCGTGTTCAGCTACGCTGTCAAGGGGCGGCGTAAGCGACACCTCGCATCCCGCCTCCGCCAAAAGGGCGGAGAGGTTCATCCGGTTGGTCGTTGATGGTTTGAAGTTGATCACCGCTCTCAGGACAACCGCAGCCCCTTTTGTACCGAACTCATCCTTGACAACGGCCAGATCGGTGGAAGATGCTCTGCGCAGGGAGCGCGACCCGTTTTCCAGGCAAAAATCGAACGCGATGTCATACCCGTCTACAGCTTCCCTGAAGTGTACAAGATCGCTAGCCCTTGAAAGCACTACCAGGGCTTTTGCGTCTTTTTCCTTTTTTATCAGGTCCACAAGCGGCTTGTAAGCGGGATTGATCGGCGGTGGAGTGAACTTTGCGGGCTCTTCTTTTTTTTCCTTCTCTTCTGTTTTTTCATCCCCATCATCCGCAAGCGAACTCTTCTGACCGTTTCCGTTCTTCTCCTCGCCCTTCTTCTCGCTCTTCTTCTTCTCTTCTTCAGCAGCCTTTTTCTTTTCCGCTTCCTTCTTCTGTTTTTCTTCCCAGTCCTTCCGCGCCTTTTCCTGCTTTTCAATCTCCTTCTTTGCTGTGTCAAGGGCCTTTTCGAGGGCCGCTTTCTCCTTCGAAGGATTTGTCATGTTTATCAGAAGGTACGCGGAGCTGTCCAGGGTCCAATCCGCCCTTGTCGATCCGACAGGCTTGAATGCCATGGCCTGGCCAGGCAGGCTCGATCCATGGGGACGCATCCCGAACGTTGTGAATCCGCTGCTCAAGAGCTTCTCATAGCTGTCTTCATCCAGCTCGAACTCGTCCGAAACCTTCAGGTTGCACAAAACTCCTTTGCGGTTGAACGTTTTCAGCCCGATGGATGTGCAAGGGTTGACAAGGCCCGGCATGACCACGAGCTCTTCGGCGTGAATAACATCCGCCTCCCTGGGATAGTCGATGTTAGCGCCTACAGCCTCGATGACACCGTTTTTTATGACGATGATCCCGTTTTCGATCTCGTCGCCTTCAACCGGGATGATGCGCCCTGCAATCACGGCGACTATCCGGTCGGCATCCTCTGTTTCGGGGCTGTCCGGAGAAAAGCCGTACGTTGCGCCCCCACATAAAACCAGTGCTGCCACCATTACAAGGGCCGCGGCCCTGTCAGTCCTGCTCTTCATCGCCCAAGCACTCCTTATCAATTCCGTGTGCTGAATCGAGGCCTGATCCGGTTTCCCGGCGCTGTCAATAACGCTGCCCGTTCTTTTTGTCGTAGCACACCTTGCCGTTGATTATTGTCATCCGGCACGATGAGCGCGGATCCAGCGGATCGCCGGTCCATACTCCCAGGTCCGCATCCTTGCCGATCTCGATCGATCCGACAAGGTGATCTAGCATCGCTCCCTTGGCGGTGATCCGGGTGATGCCCTTCAATGCCGGGTACGGTTCCCATCCCATCCTGCATGCCATCGCGGCCTGGAACGTGTGTTCCTCGATGGGCACGACAGGAGCGTCCGTCTCGGTGCCAAGGCGGGTCACCCCTCCTTCACACCACTTTGCAGGCACACCGTTGATCCGGCGGTCATTGCGGTCGAAAAATATGTTTCTAGGACCCGCTATGATGACAATCTCCCGTTCCTCGGCTAGTTCTGCCAGCTTGTACGCATTAAAAGTAGAATGTGTCGGCACGGTCCAGAATCCGAAGTGATCGTGCATCATCTTAAAGGTAGCAAGGCACACCTGGTATGCCTGTGTGTGCATGCATGTGCCGTACTTTCCCCTGAAAAAGTCCCTGAAAGGCTCGTACGCGATGTCGATATCCGGAGCCTCTTCGGTTTCGTTGTTTTCAAAGGCGCACCAGGCATCGTGATAGTCCTTTATCCGATTCAGGGTGGTCCTGAGGTTCCAGTACATGAATGAGCGCCCCACCCTGTACCAGTACCGCTCGGGGTTCCCGGCCTGTGCCATTTTCATGCATCCCGGGTCCCTGATTATCGCCTCTTCAGGTGTTCTTCCCGTGGCCTTGTACATGATGCCGAAGCCGGACATGTTCGTACCGGATCCAGGGATCACGAGCAGTGTTGTCAGGCCGGCGGCTCTAGCGTTTTTCAACGCCTCGTTTCGCGATGCCGGCACCAGGCATTCGGTCGATCTCAAACCCGGGTTAGTCAGGTAAACGCTGTCGTTCAGGTCGGAAAGGCTTCCGCCCGAATGGCTGTGAAAATCGACCAGTCCTGGAACGACCCAGCTATTGCGGGCATCGATCACCTTGTACCCGTCAGGGATGGCGAGCTCGCCTTCCTTTCCCATGGCTTCGAACCGCGTCCCCTTGATCAGCAAAACGGCATGGTTGATCACCGTATCGTCATCATCCATTGTGATCAGTTTGCCTGCACGGACAGCGATGCCCGGGCTGCTCCCTTCTTCGACAGCCATCAAAACGATGCAGAAAAAGCAGAAAACGGCTGCAACGGCTACCAGGCGCTTTATCATCTTTTCACCTCCCTGCCTGAAACGAAAACACGCATCACACGGCTCTGTACCTCGAACGGGTCGCCTGAAAAGATGATGATGTCCGCGTCCTTGCCCGCCTCGATCGATCCGACCCGGTCATCGATCCCGTACAAACTCGCCGGATTTTTTGTCAGCGCCAGCAGGGCGTGTTCAGCGCTCATGCCCATGCGCACGAAGTACGCCGCCATGAGAGGCAGTGTGCGGGCGCCGTCAGCAGCATCGCTCTGGAAAATCACTGTCACCCCTTTGCGCGCGAGTTCGTCAGCGAGCACGTATTGCTTTCCTTCCCGTGTGGACAGAACCGCCGGTGGAACCACAACGCCGGCTTCAGCCTTCTTTATGATGCCCGCTCTCTTGTATGCCTCTTCCGCGCCCAACAGACCAAGCCTGACCTTGTACTCGTCCACGAAAAGCTTGAGCACCTGCTCTATCTCAGGGGCTGTGCTCACCTCAACGAGCGCCGGAACCCTGCCCGCGAACATTGCCCTGTACGGCTCATACGCCTCGTTCAGCGGGGGAGGCTCGGGTCGTCCGTCCTTTGCCGTCTTTTTCCTGAACACCACCTTTGTCCTCGGTGCTTCCTTTTCGGTCCTGTCAGCTGTCAATTGCAGGCTCATCATCTGCCCCAGGCTGAGCGTGCCCTGCATGTGGTCTTCCCTGTCAAGCTCCGCTTCGATAACAGGCTTTCCAATCGGGGTTTGCACATCGACCTCCATCCGTACGGTCTTTCCTTCGAGAGTGCCTTGGACCGGCACCTCTTCATCACCCCTGAAAAAGATCTGAACGGTGCCGCTGATAGAGTTTCCCGACAGGCTCAGCTTGAGCGCGCCGGATTGAGGCGCGGGAAGCTGGTCCCCGGTGACCTCGTACTCCCAGGTCCCTGTGATCGGATCCGCTATCTCCTCCACCTTCTCCTCTCTTATGTTCTCTTTCTCTTTTTCTTTCTCTTTACCACCGTCCTTGCCTTTTTCCCCTTGTACAGCACTGCCTGGCTTGTCCGCGGCCTCCCGCTTTTTTGCCTGCTCCTCCTCCCATTTCTTTAAAGCTTCGTGGTATTTCGTCCAGGAATCAGCATACGTTTTCCCTGCTTTCAACGACGACCGCAAAGAATCTACTCCAAGGACCGGATCCTTGTTCCTGAACGAAAACTTCACGGCTGCCAGATCATCAACAATCAGCCCGCCTCTCTCCAACGCGCACGTTTTGATGGCCGAAACAGGCACGCCCTTTGATGATGTCGTGTACGGAGCAAGCACCACCGTGGTGACCCCGGCGCCTGCCACCTCCGCGAATCGCGGCCCCGGCACGGCAACCGCGTCAGCCGGGGATATACCTGCAGACGGCGCAGTCCTGTCGCCTTCGAGCCCGAGGTGCCCGTGCCCGTCTATGAACCCCGGTGTCACAACAGCGTCCGGACCGGCATTCACAACCTTTGCTCCGGGCGGGCGCGGCACGCTCCGCCCCACCGCGCTGATCTTGCCGTCCTCTAGCAGGAGTTCGGCGTTTAGCAGCTCGGGACCTGCTCCCGTGAGTATCCTGCCCGCGCATATGACCAGGCTGCTTGTGCTTTGCGGGTGCGTGAATACCTCTTCTCCCGAAGAAAAAACCTTCATCACATGGGTGTTCACCATCAACGGTTTCCCGCTCAAAACCGCAAAATCCGCGTCCTTGCCGGGATCCAGGCTGCCGACCCGGTCGGCAACACCCAGTATCTCGGCGGGTACGCGTGTGATGGCTTCCATGGCTTTCATCGGGCACAAGCCGCCGCGCACCGCGGCCGCCGCAGCCATCAACACATCGCCTGCGCTGTTCGCGGCAGGAGGAACGATTGCGAAACGAACCCCGCTATCGGACAGTTTTGCCGCGGTATCAAAGCGCACATCAACCGTGTCCTGCTTGTACCCCTTGTCCTGTCCGGGGCGGTTCATCGGCAGGGGCACCTCCAGAACAACAGGAACATGCGCGTCTCTGACAGCATCGATCGATATGTGGCATTCCAAAGCCCCTGTGATGTAACCGTCCATTTGCAGCTCATCGATAAGCCTCAAACCGCCTTCAATGTCCGCAGCATGCCTGGCATCGATCCTGAGCAAAGGATCTGTCTCGAGCATCGCTCCAAGGCTATCGAGATTGATGTCGAACTTGTGTGCCGCCCCGGCTCCTTCTTTCCTGTATTCCAGGGCTTTTTCAAAGCTCTCGCGGATTTCAATACACTGGCTGAGGCGTGATCCGGGGCGCTGTGGAACTGACGGCGGTATCTTGTTTTGCGAGTAAGCCGGCAACGGGTACTCCTGCAGCGGGGGCGTTTTGAAAGCGCCCTCGCCCAGGTTGATACAGAGCTCGCCTATCCGCTTCAGAAGCCTTTTTTCGACAGTAGAGCCGGCCAGCTTGACAACAGAGCCCGTACCGGAAACCAGGCGGTTCTTTCCGGGGTTGAGAAAAACCGTTGTCACGCCGCATGACAGGCTCAGGCTTCGGTTCGCGTACATGTCGAATCCGTCGATCGCCCTGTACCTGGCTGATACGGTCTCCTTGCCCCCCCTTGCGTTTACCATCCCAGTGTCAGCCAAAACCAAGCCGGGAACCACCACCGAATCGCTGAACTCAAGCACAGGAATTCCCGGCGGAACCTCGATGTCGCTGCCCAGAGCTTCTATTCGGCCATCCCGAACAATCATGATCCCGTCCCTCAAAAAAGGCGGGACCTCGCCCGTTGAGGAAAGTGTGTATATCCATCCGGCGCGCACCGCGTATACATTCGGGGATTCGATATCGTTCTTACCGTTCGGTCGGGCCAACGAAGCAAAAGCAAGCGCAAGCACTCCGACCCATGTCATACGCCAAAGCATCTCTTACTCCTCGTCTTCCGGATCTTTGCCCGGGTCTTTTTTGTTCTCTTCGGTCTCCTCTGCCACCTCGGCTTCTTCGATGTTCTCTGTTTCCCCTGTAGGAGAAAGCTCTTTTCCGGTGAGCAGCTCCTCGAGTCGGTAGTCCTTTTCCTTTTCGTAGACAACGCATCCCTCGATCACCACCTTTTCCACCCAGGTTTCGCTGTCAAGGGGATCACCGCTCAATATCAGGAGGTTGGCATCCATGCCGGGCGCGATCGCGCCGACCCTGTCCTTCAGCCCGATCGCCGCTGCAGGGGCGGTTGTGATCGCTTCAAGCGCGGTTTGCCTAGGTATGCCGTTCCGTACAAGAGTTGCGGCCTGATACCAGAGGTAGCGCATCCCGAACGCCAGGTTCGGGTCCGAACGTATCGCGAACGGGATTTTGGCATCGTAAAAAACCGCCGGCACGAAGATCTCTTCCTCGTCGCCGGTTATGGGATCTTTTTTCAGATAAACCATGTCAGGCCCGAGAATGACCGGCCTCGCGCATTCCTTCAACCGTTCGACCGCCTTGTAGCATTCGCTGCCGAGAACGAACACGACACGCTTCATGAAACCATGCTCCTCAGCGACATCGATCGCATGAATCACATCCATGGGCGCGGCGCAATACACGAAGGTGTTGAGCTCGCCATTTGTAAGCCGGACAAGGTTGAAGTGCTTGAAATCGATATCTTCGTCTTTTACGAGCGATAGCCCTCGTTTCCGCGCTTCAGCAGGTCCCGCGTCAATGCTCTTGTCCTCGCGCTTCAGCTTCTCCTCGTACTTGGATTCCGCCAGGTCCTCCATGTACCGGTCAAGCTCGTGGAAGGTCTCCCGGAATGTAGCCATCTGGATCATTCTGTCGAAACCGGATTTTGGTGCGAACGACAGGATTATTCCGGCGTCCGCCTGCACGGTCATCTCCTCCACGGTCATCCCGATCGGTTTCACTACCCTGGCAATCCCGCCGATAACGGTGTTGCCTCCCTGGGATATGAACAGTGTCGATATGCCGTCCCTGAGAGCATCCTCGAAGTGTACGCTGGAAGGGTCCAGCGCGTCATACACATCGAGGAAGGGAACAACGGGAAGGCTCTCGTTCGTGCGATCCAGGCCGCGCTGCGTGAACGCTTCCACCATGCCCGGAAAGACCGTGCTTTGCCCGGCATCCACTACCCAGTAGTCGTACGGTATCTTCAGCCCATGGCCCACGGCCTCGATCTTTCCGTCCCTGATGAGGATCACACCTTGTTCGATCACATCGCCTGTCATGGGGATGATCCGCCCGGCTTTGACCGCTACCTTGTCCGGACCCGCGATCGAATGCCCGAATGCACTGAACGCGAGGCATCCGGCTATCAAGGCTGCGGCTGCGGTTTTCAATATAGGCATCATTTCACTCCTGTCCCTTACTTTTGTCGCCCGGGGTCTTGTCCTTGTCCCCTGCGGCAGATCCTTCGGTTGAAACCATTTCGTCGTCCATGTACACAACCTCGCCCCCTATCATGACCAGGGCGGGTTTCGAAGCCGGGGAAAACGGCTTTCCGTTCCACAAAACAAGGTCCGCATCCAGCCCGGGCCTGATGGCGCCAATCCGGTCGGCAAGATCGAGTATGCGCGCAGGGGTTGCGGTGGTTGCAACGAGAGCGTCTGAAAACGGCAGGCCGAAGCGAATGGCAAGGCAGGCCTGCCCCGGGAGCGCGTCTTCGCCTTCAAGGCCGCCGGCTGTCAGCGCAAGCGGAATCCCGGCGTCAGCAAGAAGCCCCGCGGTGTTTAGACAAGGTATTACATTTCTTCTCCAGCCGCCGGCATCTACGAAAATCGGGCCGAAGATCACGCATGCCCCGCATTCCTTCAGCTCCGGAATGCACCTGTACGATTCCAATCCCTCTTCGAGCACGACTTTGAATCCGAACTCCTTTGCGAAGCGGATGGCGGACCATATGTCGATGTCTTTCCTGGCCTGGATCCTGAACGGTATCTCATCATCGAGAACCTTGGCAAGGATCTCCAGGGAAGGGTCGTGCCCGGGCCTTTCATCGCCCTGCTTCGCGCGCTTTGCCTTGTAAACGCCTGCATCATGAAACGCCTTGCGGAACACCCAGGTCATGCCCATGCGCGTGGTAGGCCTTCGCGTCATAAAAGTAACATTACCCCCGGGCGTACGGTTGTACGCGCCGCGCTGCCACGCCTCAGGCCCGAGGCAAGCGCCTACCGCTGATTCGGCGTTCAGAACCCGCTCGTCGGGCGGGCCTGCCGTTTTCACGACAGCACCCCTGCCGCCAATCACGCTTCCCGGGCCGGGGGTAATGTACACGGTTGTCACTCCCCTTTCGGCCAAACGGTTGAACTCCTGAGATCCCAAGTCCACCGCGTCTATGGTCAACAGCTCCGGAACGACCTCGTCGGAATGCTCAGCCCAGGAGGATTTCGAAATGATCCCCGCTGTACAAGCAGCGTCGATCAGTCCGGGAGTGAGCTCTCCTTCGGACCGGCACACGAAAATCTGAAAGTCCCCGGGCAGCTTGAAACCCGTGCCAATCTCATGAATCCGGCCTTCTTTTACGATGACGCATCCGTCGTTTACAACGGTTCCGTCATCCAGGTAAATCCGTGACGCCTTTATTGCTTTCAGAGATGACGCGTCCGTTCTTTTCTTCTCTTCAGCGCTGCCCCGAGGGAGAAAAAGACACAGAAGGATAAAAACAAGGTACACTCTCACTTCAGCTCTCCTTTCCGCGTCCAGGCTTCCTTGCCGTCCACGTACACGACGATCAGCCGGGCTTCCATATCCGCGGGATGGCTGCTGAAAACCGCGATGTCAGCGTCCATTCCCGAGGCAAGTGTTCCCACCCTTTTGGAAAGCCCTGCTGTTTCGGCAGCGCCGGAGGTCAGAGCTTTCAAGGCCTCGCCCGTGTCCAGACCCCCTTTTACTGCAAGTGCTGCTGTGAGTCTCAGGAACGCCGGGCTTTTGCCAGGGCTTTTCGATGCGAAAGCGATCGGAACTCCTGCTTTGCAAACGGCGGCAGGCGCCCTAAGAACCGCCTCCGGAGTGGACAGGTCAAAAGGGCCGAACACGAGGGGGATTCCTTTTCCTTTCAGGGAATCCACGACCTTGAGAGCTTCGGAGCCGCCGAGGATGGCCATGTCGATTCCATGCCGCCCCGCCAGTTCGATACCGGACAGGATGTCGTGCGCTTCATCCGCCACAAAAAAGCCCGGTGTCTTGCCGCGCACGAGCCGGGCAAGGATGTCGCTGCTGTCCTTTTGATCCGGGCGCGCGGCCTGATCAAGGATTCGACGCAAGAGATCAGACGCCCCTATCCTGGAAGTTGGAAGGCGTGTGCTCTTGAAGCATGAGTTCGACACGGTCATGAAAACCGGGCCGCAGGAGCAAAGCATCCTGTTGTCGCGTTTCTTCCCCCATGTCTTCACTGCCGCGGCACAGCCGCCTATGACGTTTTCCGCGGATGGGGCCAGCAGCACCGTGGTTGTGCCGCATCTGAGGGCTTTATCGAAATCCTGGTGATGCGCATCGAACACATCAGCCATTCGCAGTTCGGGCTGTACCGCTGATGCGGGCTCTGACCGGTCGTTTTGGGCGCCATGCGCGGTGCAAAGATCGATCAAACCGGGACAGATAACAGCATCATCGTACTCCCGGATCTCCACATTGTCAGACAGGACCGTACCAGCAGGAACCACAGATTCTACCTTTGATCCTTTGAGTAAAACGTACCCGTTCTGAATGCACTTCCCGTCGCCTGTGAAGATTTTCGATGCTGTCAATGCGACGCGCACGCTTTCCCGGTCCTGGGAAATCACATGCGGCGTCATTAAAAACACGGCTGCCACAAGAGCTGTTGCCATGGTTTTCAGAAGAGGTCCTGCCCTGCTTTGTTTTTTTGATATGCGCATTTTTAGGTTCCGTTACCAGATGAGTCCGGCCCGGCCCGTGCCCTCGGCGCTGCCAGAAGGCCCGGCCACGCATCGTTCGGCTTTCATCGCTCGTAAACAACTTTTCCATCTATAATAACAAGGTCTACTGTTGTGCCGCTCTTTAAGGGATCGCCGCTCAGGATCACGATGTCAGCGTCCTTGCCTTTTTCGATGGTTCCGATCCTGTCATCCAGACGCAGTATCCGCGCGGGAGACGCTGTTATCGATTCTAGAGCCTTTTGGGGTGCGAGCCCCGCCCCGGCAGCGCATGCGGCATTGATCGCGAGGAAACGGGTTTCACGAGATGATCGGCCCGACCCGGCGATAGCGATTCGCACCTCTTTTTCGACCATCTTCGCCGCACACGCGGGATCGTGGAAAAAGAACTCGTTCATCTCCTTTTCCACGGGCCTCTGCACGGCCCCAAGTATCACGGGCACTCCGGCTTTTTTTATTTCGCCTGCCACGAGGTGCCCCTCAGTGCATCCCACGAGAACAAGGTCAAGATGGTACTCGTGTCCCATGTCGATTACCTTCAGTATGTCAGCGGCTCGGTGGACCTCGCACATAAAAGCCATATCCCCCTGCATCGCCTTTAGGAGGTACTCCTTCTTGATGTCGTACGAGGGACGTTTCGGCTTTTCCGGCTTTTCCGGCTTTTCCTTGTCTTCCTTGGATTCTCCTTTTTTCCCCTTCTCATCGCCGGATTCAGCGTCGGCAAGCAGTAAAGCGTTTCCGTTCTCTTTCTTTTTCTCCTTCTCTTTGCCGCGCCTTCCCTCGTCTTTCCCTTTCTCTTTACCCTTTTTCTCGTCTCCCTTGCTCTCTTCATCCTCGCCCTTTTGAGGCCCTTTTTCCTCTTCGGGCTCTTTCTTTTCCTCTTTTTCGAGGCTGTCTTCGTACTTTTTCAGCTCTTCGCGATACATCTCCCACGCTTCTTCGTAGCTCTTCGCGTCCTTGAAAGCCTTTTCCATGGAAGCTATCGTTTTCAGGCGTGCAAACGGTTTTCCCAGAAAACCAACTCCCACACCGGCTTTCAGTGCCGCGTCCTCTTTCAGAACCATCTGTCCCGTATCAGCACCCGGAACCAGCTTCACTACGGATACGCGCCCCGAAAAGCCACTGCCTGCAGGGGGTGAAAGCGCGATGGATGTCACTCCCTGCGCAACGATCAATTCGATCTCTTCCGCTTCAAAGGGATCGAACAGGTCCAGCACGTCGGAGTCGATCCTTTTCGTATTGGAAGCGCTGGTAAGCAGGGAACAGGAGTTCGCATCTATTAAGCCCGGTATTACCGTTTTGCCGGATGCGTCTATGATCCTGGCTCCCCTGGGAGCTTTGATCTGATCATCGACAGCACGAATCTTCCCGGACACGATCAGGACGGAGCCGCTGGTGTACTCCCGCCCGGCCATGGTCACGATCTTTCCGCCCTTTATGAGGCAGGCGCTGGAACGCGCCGGTTTTCCCCTGCGGTTGTTTTGAGCGGGCTCCTGTTGACTTAAAAGCGGGGAGGTATGCGAAACATATACCAGAACGAAAAGGACTGCCGCGGTAATAAGGGTAAAGGACCGTTTTTTGGGAAGAGGTAAATACGTGTATGCCATTTAAACCTCGAAGTAACTCGACAAAAATCACTCGTCAGAAACACAAACGATCAGGTTCAATTCGACCGAAATCGAGAAAAGGGGTGCATGTCATACAAAGGAAGGTATGAAAATAACCGCTCAAAAAACTCATTTCAAGGATAGAGCGAAAAGAAAATCGGGGAGGGGGCCGGATGAAGAAAGAGAACCGTGGGGGCGGTTCGCGAACAGCCCTTACCGGAAGATGACCACACACAGGGGGTTGCCCCTACGCCCGTCACCATTCTATCTCGTCTTTCAGCCTGCGGGTCATCAGGCTCCGGACAGCGTCGCCCGGCCCCTTGTCCTTGTAAAGCACGCGGTACACCTCGCTGCAGATCGGCATCTCCACCCCGTGTTTTTCCATCAGCACCTTCACCACCTTCGCTGTACCCACACCTTCGGCCACCATTTCCATGGATTCGAGAATCTCGCCTATTTTCTGTCCCTGCCCTAGCCTTTCACCAACCAAACGGTTGCGGCCGTGCTTCGAGAAACAGGACGTTATCAGGTCGCCGATCCCTGAAAGGCCGAAAAAAGTGCTCCTCTGCGCGCCCATGGCCCTGCCGAGCCGCCCCATCTCCACTATGCCCCTTGAAAGCAGGGCTGACTTGGTGTTATCCCCAAAGCCCAGGCCATCCACGATCCCGCCTGCAATGGATATGACGTTCTTCAACGCTCCTCCCAGCTCCACACCGATGATATCATCGTGCGTGTATACACGAAAAAGTTCGGTGTTCAGCATGTCCTGTGTGCGCGAAGCGAGATCCTTGTCCTCCGAGGCAAGCACCACGGTCGTGGGCATCCCGCGCGCGACCTCCTCGGCGTGGCTCGGTCCTGAAAGCACGGCAACGTCGACATTTCCGAGTTCCTCCCGGATGATCTCCGTGGCCCTTAGCAGCGTGCTTTCCTCGATGCCCTTTGTAGCTGAAATCACCGGAACACCGGAGCGGTGCTCATCCCTGAAACGTTTCATCACAGGCCTCAGGTACTTCGTTGGTATCACGGAAAAGACAACGCGTCCCGCGCCGGCGTCCTCCAGGGATGAGGTGATACGGATTTCGCCGGGGATCTCGATGTCCGGCAGGAACTTTGGGTTTTTGCGGGTTTTCGCAATCTTTTGCGCGTACTCCGGAAATGGGCTCCAGAGCGTCACATCAGCCCCTGCCTGGTGAAGGACCAGTGCGATTGCAGTCCCCCACCCGCCGTCTCCAAGAACCGTAACACCGTCTCTGGTTTTGCTGATGTCATGCATGGTTTTAACCCCCTATCCTTTCCGCTTTCCCACCTTGGGCTCGTTTCCCTTTATAATACGAACGATGTTCGCCTTGTGCCGGCAAGCGATCAAAACCGCGAGAACAACGCTTCCAACCGTAACCCACCTGTACCTTTCAAACGCTTCCCCCGGGTGCAGGGCGATTAAAGCCAGGGGGAAGGCAAACGCTAGCGCCATCGAGGATGCGGACACATATCCGCTGAACCGCCGTATCAAATAAAACACCGCAAACGATAACAGGGCTGCATCCCATCTGATTGCCAGGAGCACTCCGGTGGTGGCTGCAACCCCCTTTCCGCCGGCAAACTTCAGGTAAATCGGAAAAATGTGTCCTGTGACCGCTGCAAGGCCGCATACGAAGGAAAGCGATACGCGTACCTGGTCTGACACGGGGAACCACGATCGAGGCATTGCCATGATCAAACAGACAGGCCCGAACCCCTTAAAAAAATCCAGAACGAAAACTGTGAGCCCCAGGGGCTTCCCCAGAACACGAATGGCGTTTGTGGCCCCGAGGTTTCCGGAACCGTGAGCCCTGATGTCGATGCCTTTCACGCGTCCTGCAAGCAGAGCGAAGGGAACCGCTCCAAGGAAGTAGGACAGGATCACGGAAGCGCTCGCGAAAACAGCTGCCTGCATGATTTGTCCTCAATGAACCGGGGCTGATACAGAACGCTACCCAGCCTAGCCCGAATATTTCATCATCTTCTGCTGCGGCACCGTAACCTGCGCTATGGCTGCGTTTCATGCCAGGAGACGATCCTCAACCAAGCCCGCATATTTCATCCTCTTCTGCTGCGGCACTGTAAACTGCACTGTGGCTGCGTTTCATGCCAGGAGACGATCCTCAACCTGTAAGA
>CAZIUL010000058.1:0-15031 GCA_964542475.1 uncultured Phycisphaerales bacterium
GCACGCCAGTAGCCATTTCATGGCATACCCCTCGGGCAAACTGTAGAATATGAGTTTTACTATTTTTAAAAACGCTGTCCGCATTTAAAGAAGGAGGTTTGACATGTTAAAAGGAATCTATTACGGGAACAGGCGTTTTTTGCTCTATCTTGCGATCATGCTCTTTGCAACGGTTGCCTTTGCCACGGCAGGCGATCTCGTGGATATCCCGGGCTCTGATTGGGATACCAAAGGGAAGGGTAAATTGTCGGTCAAGGGTGCAGGAAAAGCGGGGGGCCATTGTGGGTTGAGCTCCATTTTGAACCTGCGGGTGGTGGCGACGAGTTCGTGGCCATTATAAGTGATGGCGTAGATGACATCACAGTCTTTGGGAAGTACACCCTGAAAAAGGGGAAGTTAAAGACAATGGTGTTTTACAAGGATAATTTCGAGGAAGAACTCGAAGATTTGCTTGAGTGGATTGCAGGAGAGTTCGGCTGGACCGGTAAATTTAACGTCAATATTACCAAGTGCAAAGCAAAGGGCAAAGCAAAGGCCAAAAAAGGCACGGAAACATTCAAATTCAAGTTCAAGGTCTCGTTCGTCGCTTCAGCAGACGGAAATTCCGCCAAGGCAAAATTTGGCGGCAAGTCTGCAGGTGGAGCCATGTGACTCCCTAACGGGCAATCGGCACAAGACCATTATACCGCTTGATAGAATCAGGAATGTAGCAGGGGCGCAGCGTAAAGCCGCGCCCCTGTTTTTCCGTTGCGGAGAAGGGGATTAAGCAAATCGTTTCAACGGTGTTGGTAATCTGGTAATAAGGGAGTAGTGTACGCTGCTCGCTTTCGTCGAGAAAGGCTTGGAGGGGCACGCGTAATTCACATACGGTGAGTCAACCGGCTGGGCCCAGGGCCCTTTCAGGACAACTCTGCATATTCGTATCTTTTTGGTACGATGGGGCCGCACCTGTTATTGCATTTACTTTTTTACGAAAAGCGAAGAAGCCATGAACCACGACAGGAACGGGAAACAAAACAAGCGTGATGGCGTGAAAACGGATGAAACACCGTATGAGGCTGACCTCATGGAGCGGATCAGGGCTGATGAAGCGGCCTACAGCTCAACGGACAGCCTCTGGGACCACCTCTTGCGCGTGGCAAGGATCGCGGAGCGTCTCGGTCGCGAGGAAGGGCTTGATCCCGCATTGTGCCGAATGGCCGGGTTGTTTCATGACGCGGGTAAGTTTTCCGGCGGACATTACCATGAAGGTGACCGTCCAGAGGAAGAGGGGTCGGTGGCGCTTCTCGAGGAGCTGGCCCCTGCCCACAAGATCCCGAACCGCGACATAGAAGCGGTGGCGGAAGCCATCACGCAGCTCTATTGCGACAAATCCACCCCTGCTCCCCTGGCGAAGGTGCTCTTTGATGCGGACAACCTGGAAAAGCTCGGCAGCCTGGGAGTGGCAAATTTTTTCATCAAGACCGGCTTGAGAGGGCGGGGGATCTCGCCCAAGCAGCTTTACAAGCTAACCGTTGAGCTCACCTATGTCCATCACGCATCGGATTGTCTCTGGACTGGATCGGGGCGCGCACTTGCAATAGAACGGGCGGCTGAATCGAAGCGGTTTTACCTTCAGCTTCTCGACGATTTGAGAAAAGACGACCTCTACGATTTCAACGTCGAGGAGGTCGAGTTCGAGGGTGTCAGTCTGCAGGTGGTGTCGCCTGGAGTGTGCGAATGCAGCAGGAAACTCGAGCGCCGCATCTGGAGCGAAAAGGGCGTGAAGTGCCTGGAGATCCATCTGGAGCACCGCTGCTCCGCTTGCGGCGTGATAAGCCGTCTCCGTTTCTGCCGGCCGAGAATGATCACGCCGGGTGATGGATGTTGATCAGGTAATTACTGCTGCCCGGTACTTGCCCCCCGGGTATCAATGCTGCGCACCCACATCCACATCTCTTCTCCGCTCTCCCTCGTCGAGGCTCCAGTGCGCCAGCGGCGTGGAAAAACCGTCCCCTCCCTTTATTCCCGGTATCCACAGGTTGTACCTGCCCGGCGGAAGCCCGGCAAAGAAGAAGCTTCCGTTGGATCCGATGATCGTGTCTATGGTGAAAAACGGTTTTTTATCCGGTTGCATCTCTTCGACAAGAGACAGGAAAGCGGGCTTGCCTTCCAGGCCACCGAGACAAATCCGGCCTCCGATCGACGCGGGGGGCACGAGACGAAAGACGAGCTGTCCAAGGCCCGGCCGTGCGTTTCTGTACGCGGCCGGACATGGAACATCCTTCATGCCGATTTTTCTGTAGAACGCGCCCGGACGCCCGAGCCACAGATTGACCGAATACGCACCTGTCGGATCAAGCCCGCTGAACACGGCAAAGCCCGCTTCATCCGTGCGAAGCGATCTGTTGAAGCTTTTCGTTTCCACATCTTCGATCATCAGCAGAACGTCAGGCACCGGTGCTCCATGAACATCGATCACCTTCACCGTTAAACCCGCGTCAGACGCATCGAGCATCAGCCTTGTAACACCTGGGCCGATGGCTGAACATACCGTTTTTTTCAGGGGGACGAAACCCGGAGCTGACACGGCAAGTTCCCATTTTTCCGCGGGCGGAAAGATACAAAAGGATGCGCACGGATCCATTTCGACCTGCCTGCCGGATTCGCACCCGCTTCCTTCTTCGCTCCATGAAAGCCACACCCTCGATTCAGGAATAGGATTTCCATTCGGATCGACTATCTGGAAGCGGGCCTCCTGCAGCTCCGAGGGGCATACAAGCTCCACGGTCACGCTTCTCTCTTCCCCCGGCTCGAACATGCCGATCTCCCTTTCGATCCTGCCGTACCGGGGGTGATTTACCTTCAGCCAGAGCGGAAGCCTGGGCGGGACTTTCCCAACGACAGTTTCGTTTTCTACAGGTATCCCGTTTGATTCCGCGCTTTCATTCGCGCCTGAAGCCCTGCTGCCTGCAATAGTGATGTGCTCGCCGCCGGATCCGGGCAGGAGACCGCGGTCACTCGCATTCGGCGGCCCTGCAAGGCAAACCCTTGCACCTGCCAGTGGAGCCCCGGACGGACCTAGGACATTTACTTTCAGCCTTGCCCAGCGGAGTAGTGTGAAGCGAACCCTATCCGCCCGCATTTTAACAACCATGGGTACGTTATCTCCAAGGAAGCAGTAAGACGGATGAGTGATCTTGAAAAGCGCTTCAAACGTTTTTTTTGGAGGATCAAGACAAAAGAGCCGGAACGTTCCATCCTTTGCCGAGGCGGAGCGCGTATTCATGTCCATGGAAGACATCTCTACCAGGGCGCCTTCAACCGGACCACCGGATTCGTTCACGATCTCGCCACGAACAATTAGCCTTCCTTTTCTCATGACGATGGGATAGGGACTGGCCCATGGGCGATTCCCGAGGCTAAGCCTGAGCGGAACGCACCCAGCCGCTTCCGCCTCTATCCCGTCTCCCGGGTTTGGATTTCTGAACTCCACTTTCCCGTACCTGCCGCTGAGGGTTTCTTCCTTCGGGTCACCGTGCGAAGGCTCAAAAATGACTAACCTCGCATCTCGGATGGGGAGGCCCTCCTTTGTAAGGACCACGAATTCCCATGGGCAATCCTGCTCATCGGCGGCTGTCGGTTCCGGGCACGGATCAGGCTCCTTGTTCATTCCTGTGCCTGTTGGAGCGATGGGCTCTCGTTCCGGTTCCCTGACCCCTTCAACAGAAGACCCTGCGCCCGCACTCGGTATGTCATCCTGCTCCTGCAACAGTACCCCGCCCTGCTGCTCCGGTATGTGCTCGAAAAAATCACGGCAAAGCAAAGCCAGCAGCAGCAGGAACGCCGGTCCGACGACACCTATCAGGACCCTGGTTGTCATTTTTATCTCCAGCTTTATCGGTTCGGGTGTTTTTTATCGGGCATGGCATGCTGCAACACACCTGTATGTGCAGCATGCAATGACGAATAGAACCGGGTGTCAGTGCTACTCGAGCAGCCAAAAGACAGTGCCGATCACAGTGTAGGCGTACCATGGAGTGTCTTTGGGCCCAACCCTCTTCTTGAACGACTTGCCCGCGATCTTGCTGTCGTTCTCGTCGTAGATACTGACCGTTACCGAGTCTCCGGGATTGATCGGCGAGTTCCCCGGAGTTCCTGTTCCGGAGAACTCTCCATCGCCGTTCGAATGCTGATCATAGTCGTTTGACTGGTTCGTTTCATCGTGTTCGATAACCACCGTGTATTCCGAGTCAGGAGAGACTCCAAACACGCTGTAGTTGATTGTGTTGCCGTTTATCGAACCCGTGATGACAACGTCCGCCAGAACGATTGCCATTCCTGCTGTCATCATGATCATGATCCCCGCTGCGAAAGGTAACACGCGTTTGAGTGCTTTTCCGCTGCCCGCTTTTTTTGTTTCAGTCATGTTTCATGCCTCCCAATAGCTGTTCCTGTTCAGTAAAAACGCGGTCATGTGGCGCCTGCGCCGCCGAATCCGCGTACACGTTTTTTCTCGAACTTTTTTTGATCCCGGCGTTTCAGAGCCTTTGTTTCCGGACCCTTTCGGGTTCGGATGGTTTTTCACACCTGCCTGCTTACCGGGAAGCTCTGTTTCCGGATGATCAAGGTTCACAAGCACAAGTCGAAATATGTGCGGGCAGGTTTCAGTTTCTGTGGAGGTTTTGAGTGATTTGACCGGTTTTTTTTATTCCGTTACAGGCGCGGCAGCTGTCACCTGCGCCCGGGATACATGGGAGTGGAAAAATAATTTTCCGTGCCGGAATGCGCCTTGAAAAGCTGAACCACGTGTTTTATCTTTCTAGCAACGCTTGAGGATTCCGACCGGGCCGGAATGAAACGTGGCACGACTGACTCCGGGCCCGGATCCCGAAACCACGGCGGCACCCTGACTTTCGACCCCCGACTTACAAGGAGAATTCAAATGAAGTTAGTGCTCATCTCTTGTCTCGTGCTCACGGCTTTTGCCTTTTCGGCATGTTCGCCTTCTTCAAAACAACCAGACCTTATTCCTCGCGATGTCCTTTTCGGCAACCCCGAAAACACGCAGCCCCAGATCTCCCCGGACGGGAATTTCCTTGCCTATCTCGCACCGCTCGACGGAGTGATGAACATCTGGGTGCGCACTCTCGGCAAAAAGAATGACCGCGCCATAACGGCTGACAAGCACCGCGGCATCCGCGGTTACGGATGGGCATGGGATGACGAGCATATCATCTATGTCCAGGACAAGGACGGTGACGAGAACTGGCACATCAATGCCGTGGTTTTCAGGAATCCCGACGCCGAGCCAAGGGACCTGACGCCGTTTGACGGGGTCCAGGCCAGGTTCGTGAAGGCATCCAAGAGGATTCCGGGCAAGATGCTGATCCAGATGAACAAGGACAACCCCCAGGCACACGATGTGTACATGCTTGACATCAAGAGCGGGGAGCTCACCTTTGAGAACAAGAACCCCGGGAACGTGCTTGGGTGGACGGCAAACGACGACCTCGTTGTTCTTGCCTCCACCGCCATGAACGCGGACGGCGGCTCCACCATTCTTCTGAGAAAAAACGCGGATGCGGACTGGAAGCCGTTCATCACCCACGGGCCCGATGAATCCGCAGGTCTTGCCGCATTCGGCGGGGACGGCATGTACGCGTACGTGGAACACAACCTCAAATCAGACAAGGCGTGCCTCTTTCGCGTGAACCTGGAAACGTTCGAGGAGGAGCTCGTCTTCGAACCCGAAAAAGCGGACACGGGCGGGGTGTTCACGGATCCGGACACGCACAAGCCGCTTGCGGTATCCACCAACTACCTCCGGAAAAAATGGCATATACTCGACGACTCGATCCGCGGCGACTTCGATGCAATAGCCGCCATCCGGGAGGGGGATTTCAGCGTGATAAGCAGGGACAGGGAGAACAGCACCTGGCTTCTCGCGTTCACGACCGATAACGGCCCGGTTTACTACTATTCCTATGACCGGGGCACCAGGGAAGCGGCGTTTCTGTTTTCTAACAGGCCGGAGCTGGAGAGCCTTGAGCTCGCAGACATGAAGCCCGTGGTCATCCCGGCCAGGGACGGCATGGAGCTCGTCTGCTACCTGACCCTTCCGAAGGGGCTCGACCATGCGAACCTGCCCTTGGTTCTGCTGGTCCACGGCGGGCCATGGGCCAGGGACGCGTGGGGATACGATCCCATGCACCAGTGGCTCTCGAACAGGGGGTATGCTGTCATGGCCGTGAACTTTCGCGGCTCCACCGGGTTCGGCAAGGAATACCTGAACGCGGGCAACCGCGAGTGGGCGGCCAAGATGCACGACGACCTGATCGATGCCGTGAACTGGGCTGTGGAGAAGGGGTACACGGATGCGGACAAGGTAGCCATAATGGGCGGATCGTACGGCGGGTACGCCACGCTCGTGGGCGCGGCGTTCACCCCGGATGTTTTCTGCTGCGGGGTGGATATTGTCGGGCCGTCCAACATCATGACCCTGATCGAGTCGATCCCTCCCTACTGGGCGCCCATGCTCAACATGTTCAAGCACCGCATGGGTGACTGGGAAAAAGAGCCCGAGTACATCAAGTCCATCTCACCGCTTTTCAAGGCCGACGAGATCAAGATCCCGCTGCTGATAGGCCAGGGGAAGAACGATCCGCGCGTCAAGGTGCGCGAAGCGCTCCAGATCGTTGAGGCCCTGGAAAAGAAGGGAAGGGATGTCATGTACATCGAGTTCCCGGATGAGGGGCACGGCTTTGCGAGGCCGGAGAACAACAAGGCGTTCAACGCGGCCGTTGAGAGCTTTTTGGCCAGGCACCTCAATGGACGCTGCCAGCCGGCAAGCGTGGAGGAGCAGGAGCTTCTCGACAAGGTGACGAAAAGCTGACCGGTCCGTGATCGGTCAATAGCCCGCATATTTTCAAACTCTTCGTTGCGGGGTGCCGCATCAGAAGAGGATGAAATATGCGGATTTCTAAGCCCTTTCTTTCAGAAGCCGGAGCCCGGCTTCTCCCACTTGTCATCCACATCCCATTCATCCGGCGACGGCTCTCCCGTTCTCAGGCGGATCGTTCGTTCAAAGCAGTAGCGATCCTTGTGCCCCAGGTTGAATGCCAGGTTGGCGTCGGTCACCTCCTCGAAGAGGAAATAGTGCTGACCCTTGAAGGTGATCCTCAGGAGCGCCACGGCATTGGACCAGCCGAAGGTGTGGACGATCTTTCCATTGGCTGACCAGAGCGTCCTGTCAAAGGGCACGCAGCCGTTCTCATCGGCCTTCTTCTTCAGGCTGGGATCTACCATGAACTGCTTGGCATACCAGCTTTTCCCTGTTCCCTCGGCCCTGTAGACCCACACGTCGGCACCTGCTAGGGGCTCCCCGTCCTTGCTCGAAAAGCGATAGACAAGCTTCCCGGGAATGTCCTGGAGAAACTCGCCGATCGTTGAGGGGGCGTTGCAGTTTCCGCCCCTGGCCCTCTTGCCGCGAACCCGGTTCCAGCACATGGCCTCAAAAACGCTCCAGGCCCAGTAGTTGCCGCCCATCTGTCCCTTGTACTTGCGCCAGTGCTGGATGTCCTCCTCGATCGGCATGTAGCGGCCCAGGATGAAGCCTTTCTCGTCCCGGATCGGGATGGCCCTCTCGGCGGGATTATCGCCGATCCCCGAGTGAACATTGAAGCCGTAGGCATCCACGAGGTAGCGGGCATGGGCCATTTCGTGTATGTAACCGAGACCGCACCAGAAGGGCGGATCCATCCTTTCGTTCCGGATATCGCCCCGCTCGAAGGCCTGGAGCGCCTTCTCCGGCGACCACCAGTGATCGAGAGGAAGCTCGGATCCCGGTTTGATGTCAATCGATTCATGCCCCCATGTCATGTCCACGCTCCTGTCGCCCAGGTCAGGGTTGTTGGAGGGGATGCCGCCCTTCAATGGAAGGGCGAAATCCGGCACGATCTTCAGGCGGTCCAGGCGCACACGTTCCTCGATCCCCCTGGGATAGCTCCCGGACAGGGCTTTCTCGAACATCAGGTTCCACTGCCGCATCATGCGTTGCGACCAGCCGGCAAAGCTGTTGGCATCGTGCGTGGGCAGCCTGTGCTGGTGCTCGTGAAAGAACTCGAAGAGCGACTGCTCCACCCAGAAGCCCACGGTGATGGCGTCTGTCTGTATGGCTAGGCTGTTGTTCGCAGGCACCAGGTCGGCACAGCCTTCAGGCGGGAGCAATGTCAACGAAAGGTCGTGTCTGTTGTCATCCCAATTCATGGGAAGGTCAACGAAGGTGGTGTTGTAATCGGGCGGTCCCGGCTGAAGAGTCGTCTTTCCCTCGAGCAAAAACTCCTCGTCGAGACGCCACTGGAACAGGACATCCACCGGCTCCTCTCCCCAGTTGTAGAGATGGCCTCTCCAGACTACAGGAGACCCCGGAGCAGGAAGTCCGTCGTTCGGTCCGTCGTAGTCCATGCGCGGCAGACGCTCGATGTACCATATTTCCACATCAGGCATCCGGTTGCTCAGCTCTCTTGCCGTGCCTTTTAGCCTTATCACTCTGGAGAACTCCTTGAAGCGGACCTCGATCCGCTGGTCGCCGGTGCTCTTCAGCAGGAAGAAACCCTTTCCATCCCCAAAGGGCTCCACGCCCTGGTCAAGGGGTTCCCATGTTGCCTCGTCGTCGATGTCAATGAGCGCGCCGTTCACAAGGGCCTGGATCTTGAACCAGAGAACCGTGTTCACCGGTTCCTCGATGATGCCGGTCACCTCATCGAGCCCCTCCCCGGTATGAGCCTTCCGTCTATCCGTTACGCGTTGCACGAGCAGCTTCTCCAGCCGGCCCTTTCGGCAGAACTGCCACTCGCAGATATGGACATAGTCATCGCCGCTGATTCGCTCCACATGGAGCTTGAAGGCCCTGGCCTTCACGGGTTTTTTTAAGAAAAGCTCCACCCTGGCTTCCTGGGAAGCATGATCGATCACAATGCTCCTGCACGATCCTTCATCGCTTTCCAGCTCCTCCAGGCTGTCCGCGGCAAAGAGGCTGACCGTGTGCTTCTCGTTGATCAGGATCAGGCGGATGTGCTCCACATCGATTGGTTCATGAAACTCAACCATCACAAAGGCCGGGTTACGGGAAGGGGTTCTCATGAGTGACCGGCTGTCCAGGTCGAAGAGCGCTTCCGGGCCGCCGATGTCACAGTTTGTGGATTTGAGCTTCTTGATGCTCTCCCTGAGATCCCTGGGTGCATGGAGGTCATCAGCAATCGAGAAGGAAACCGTTACGAGAAGAAAGAAGAGTATGGCATGGAGTGTCTTCATCGTTTGTTTTTTTTTCATGAGAGGAGTAAAACTCTCCTGGATCGCTATAAGTTCAGAACTCCTTACACGGTTACACGGGACGGAGAGGCCAAACCTTGATCAGTGATTAAGGGGTTACTGCAAGCTTTAATCAAGGCCTGCCCCCTCTCTCCTTGAACAATGGAGGGCGCCGCTCCGTCGGCGCCGTGTACGGAATCAGGATCGAGACCGCCCCTCTATCGTTTCGGATTGTTCAACTTACAGCAAGATTTTCTTTTCCACTTCCGCCACGAGCAGCCGGGTCTTGACCGCAACATCAGGTGTGACCGAAAAGCTGTCAATGCCGCAGTTGACCAGGAACTCGGCAAAGTCCGGGTAGTCCGAAGGTCCCTGGCCGCAGAGTCCGACTTTCTTGCCCATGTCCTTGCACGTCTCTATCACACCGGCTATGAGCTTTTTTACGGCTTCGTTGCGCTCGTCAAAGAGGTGGGACACCTTGGCTGAATCCCGGTCCAGGCCCAGTGTGGTCTGGGTCAAATCGTTGGAGCCGATGGAATAGCCGTCGAAATAGGGGAGGAAATCCCGGGCCAGGATCACATTGGACGGGATCTCGCACATCATGAACACATTGGCCTTGACACCCTGGCCATCGATGATGCCCCTGACCTTTTCCGCCTCCTGCGGGGTGCGCACAAAGGGAACCATGACATTGACATTGTCGAGCTCGAACTCGTTGATCACCTTTTTCATCGCCTGGCATTCCAGCTTGAACGCTTCGGAGTAGTGCTCGTCATAGTAGCGCGAAGCACCGCGCCAGCCGATCATGGGGTTCTCCTCCTTTGGCTCGAAAGCTTTGCCGCCGGTGAGGTTGGCATACTCATTGGACTTGAAATCCGAGAACCGGAAGATCACTGGTTCGGGATAGAACGCGGCCGCTATCCGGCTCACCCCTGAAACCAGGCGGTCCACAAAAAACTCCTCCTTGCCGAGTTTTAGCAGGTAGAGGGGATGCTGGCCGATATGAGAGGCAATGATGAACTCGATCCGCGCCAGGCCCACGCCGTCATTGGGCAGCTTGGCAGCGGCCATGGCTTTTTCCGGGGAGCCGACATTGAGCATGATCTTGGTCTTCGTCTCCGGGATATTGTCAAGGTTGATCTCTTCCACGTCATACTTGGGGTACCCCCTGAACACCGTGCCCTGTTCGCCTTCCACGCAGCTCACCGTGACCTCGGTGCCCTTGGTGATCGACTTGGTGCCGGATTCGGTGCCCACCACGCAGGGAATGCCCATTTCACGGGCCACGATGGCTGCATGGCAGGTCCGCCCCCCAAGGTCGGTAACGATGCCGGAGGCCCTCCTCATGATCGGTTCCCAGTCGGGGTCGGTCATGACGGTGACCAGAACCTGCCCCTCCTTGAACGAATCGATTTCACTCACATCGTTGAGCACGGTAACCTCGCCGGCGCCGATCTTCATGCCCACGGGCCGCCCCTTGGCAAGGACTTCATAGTCCCCCTTGTTGTCGACAAAGAAAAAACGTTTGTAGGAGATCTCCTGGGAGTGGATGGTTTCCGGGCGCGCCTGCAGGATGTAGAGCTGCTTGGATTCGCCATCCATGGCCCATTCGATGTCCATGTAGAGGCGGCGGCCGTATTTGGTGCTGTAGTGGTCCTCAATGGCGATTGCCTGCCTGGCCAGATCCGAATATTGCTCGTTATTCAGCAGTTTGAGCGGGTTCTGGACCACCTTGAACGAGTTGCGCAGCACATAGACCTCGTCCGGTTTTACCTCGCCCTGGACAATGGCTTCGCCCAGGCCCTTGTGCGGGGTGATGAGGATGAAGTTCTCATTCCCTGTCTCGGTGTCAATGGTGAACATGACCCCGCTCACCCCGTCCCAGTCCGCTCTCACCATCTTCTGCACCGCGACAGAGAGTGAAACTTCCTCCTCGGGAAACTTGTTCTCGTACCGGTAGCTCATGGCCCGGGCGGTATACAGGGAAGAGAAGCATTTCTTGATCTTGTTGAAGAGGTTTTCCAGGCTGGACACATTCAGGTAGGTGTCCTGCTGTCCGGCAAAGCTGGCCTCGGGAAGATCCTCTGCGGTGGCCGAGGAACGGACCGCCACATTGCGGTTGGAGCCCATTTTCTCGAAGGCGTGGGCGATTTCAAACTCGAAGCCGTTGTCGAACTCGAGCTCTTCGATGGCTGATCGAATCTCTTTTGAAGTCCTTTCCAGCAGCCTTACATCTTGAAAGCGGTTGTCTTTGAGCGCTTTGATTTTATCCGCAATAGTCACCCTCAACGGGGTTATGAACTTATCGAATGCATGGGTTGTGATGGCAAAGCCGTCCGGCACCTGTACACGATCGAGTTTGATCAGTTCTCCCAGGGAAGCGGCCTTGCCGCCCACTTGTGGAAGATCATTGAATCCGATCTCCTCGAACCAGATGATGTTTTGTTTCGACATGGGGACCTCATTTGTAGCGCTTGATGTAATGACGCGGATCGAATTGAAACACGGAGACTGAGCATGTAAAAGGAAAGCGATTCGAATAGAAGGCGGTTTTCATTGGAATCAGGCCTATTAAGAGAACAAGAAAGCCGAATCTTATAGCTTCTTCGGATAAGATGTGGTGAATGTGGTGAAAAACCCGTTTTATAGAAATGAATTTTATATGAGGGCATCGATCCCGGCCTACTGGAAGCCCCTTGCGCCCGATTTGGACTTGACTCAATCGGCCGAATCAGTTAAACTCAGGCAGTTAAAAAGCACCTGCCTGATGTTCAGTCCATTCGGAAGGTATCTACCATGCACAGCGTTAAAGAGAGAAACTCAACCACCGTTATCTGCCTGGCTTTTTTTGTTCTGGTGACAGTTTTTTGCTCCCTTTTTCTGTTCGAGGCGACACTGGACCGCGCGCTTGACTACGAAGCTGTTCTTGCTGCGCACGGATCGTCTTCTTCCGCGTCGTGCGTCCGATGCCACAACAGCGAATCGCCCGGTGTTTCCGGAGAAGCGATGAAATCCGCGCACGCGGGTCTTGATAAACGGTGCGAGGGACAGGTGTCCCGCGCGCATGGCACGGAGGAGCACCATTACTCCATGGCTCGCGGGGACGGGCTTGTTCCGCGCGCGCCGAACCCATGGTTTTTTCTGGAGCGCGCATACCCTTACGGCCGCATTCCCCTTGATCGCTGGCACGAGGCCGGGAAACAGGCGGCGGCGCTCCGGTCCAAGGCAGCGGGATCGCGCGCAGCAGCATGGACGCAATGCGGTCCCACAAACATCGGCGGCCGCATTTCCGACATCGCGGTTGACCAGACGAACAACGACATCGTGTACGCGGGGGCTGCCGAGGGCGGTGTCTTGAGGAGCATGGATGCGGGCCAGACATGGACGCCTGTCTCGGATGACCTTCCCTCCATCGCGATCGGCGCGCTCGCCATCGATCCGAGCGATCAAAACGTGATCTACGCGGGCACCGGCGAGGTGAACCCGGGCGGGGGCAGCGTGGCCTACGGCGGTGCCGGACTTTTCAGGTCGGCTGACCAGGGCGAAAACTGGGATTTCATCGGGCTCGAAAACAGCGGGTCGATAGGGCGCATCCGCATCGATCCGAACGATCCGGACAGGATCTTTGTCGCGGTCATGGGCTACCTCTGGGAGAACAACCCGGAGCGCGGTGTGTACAGGACAACAGACGGCGGCGACACCTGGGAGAGGGTGCTGTACGTGAACGACTCCACCGGATGCGTCGACCTGATTATGCGTCCGGACGATACGGACGTGCTGTACGCTGCCATGTGGCAGAGGGTGCGCCGCCCGGAGTACTATGACTACGGCGGACCAAACTGCGCAGTGCACAGGTCGGTTGACGGGGGCGACACATGGAGCATCGCGGCGGGCGGGCTGCCGGCGCCTTCCGGCAACAGCGGGCGGATCGGCCTGAGCCTCTGCCAATCACAGCCTGACGTGATGCACGTGATCTACGCGGACAGGATCGGCTATTTCGACGGGCTCTACCGCTCCACCGACGGGGGGTACGCCTGGACCCAGACCAACGACTCCTCGCTCTCATACGTTTACGCGTCGTACGGGTGGTGGTTCGGCAACGTGCGCACCCACCCCGAGGACCCGGGCATAATCTACGTGCTCGGGTTGACCTTCTACAGGAGCACAAACGGTGGAGCATCGTATCAAGATGCGAGCGACGGGATGCATGTGGATCATCACGGGCTCGATTTCGGCCCGGCCCCGAGGCCGCTCGCGCTCTACAACGGCAACGACGGCGGGGTGTACCGCTCCACAGACAACGGGGCCGACTGGACCAAGCTGTACGATCTTCCTGTAACCCAGGTTTACAGGGTTGCGCTCGACGAGAGCAACCCTGACGCGCTCTACTGCGGCACGCAGGATAACGGCACCTGCCGCACGCTGACAGGCAATCTGGACGACTGGGACGGGATCTACGGGGGCGACGGATTCCAGCCGCTCGTGCACCCGACCAACTCGAACAAGATCTGGGCCCAGTACCAGTACGGGAGCCTTGCCTACTCAGGCAACGGGGGGTACGGCTGGCAGGGCGCGACAAGCGGGATCGGCTACAATGACCGCAAGAACTGGAACTCGCCGCTCATCCAGGACCCGACCGATGCGGATGTAAGATACTTTGCCACGCAGAAGGTATACAAGAGCACGGGCAACACGAGCTGGACCGCGATCAGCCCCGACCTGACCGGAGGCATCCACCAGGGCAACCAGGGGCAGGTCAACGGAACGCTGACAACGCTCGCGGTCTCCCCGCTTGACGGGAGTGTGATCTGGTCCGGAAGCGATGACGGGTACGTACACGTTACCGAGAACAGCGGCGGGTCCTGGAGCGATGTGTCAAGCGGGCTTCCTGACAGGTGGATCACGTCGGTCAGGGCTGACGCAGGCGACCGGGAGACGGCGTACGTGACGGTTTCAGGGTTCCGCTGGGCGGAGCCGATGCCACGCGTGTACAGGACAGACGATCTCGGGAGCACCTGGGTGTCCATATCAGGCAACCTTCCTGATGCGCCTGTAAACGACATCATCCCGGACCCGGACCATGCGATGCGCTATTTCGTGGCAACGGATGTCGGCGTGTTCGACACGGTGGATGGCGGCCAAACATGGAGCCTGCTCGGCCAGGGCCTTCCAAACGTTGTGGTGACATCGCTTGCGCTCAACGAATCGAACGGCAAGCTTTTCGCCGGAACGTACGGCCGCAGCTTCTTCTCGTGCCAGATCAATGACGAGCTGGGCTCGTTCACGAAGTACGGCTCCGGGCTTGCGGGCTCGGCAGGGTATGTGCCTGATCTCAGCGGCTCGGGCGATCTGATCTACGGCGAAGAGATCACAATAGAGCTCAAAGACGGACTCGGGGGCACGAACGGAGTGATCTTTGCCGGGCTCAGCCAGGCGAGCCTGCCGTGTATGGGCGGGACACTCCTGGTTTTCCCGATAGCCGCCACTTTTCCGGTTGTGCTGGGCGGAACTCCCGGGGCGCCGGGAAGCGGTTATCTCGATTTAAAAACCACACCGTACATCACAGGCCTGTCGATCAACATCCAGGTTCTGTTAGCGGATCCCGGGGCACCGAACGGGGTTTCCATGTCCAACGGTTTGGAGATCGAGTTCCCGTAGGGGCGCACCTCCGTGTGCGCCCTCCATTATTCAACCGGTGCCTGGAGTTTCCCCTGGAGGGCGGCACTCTGTTGCCGCCTCT
>CAZIUL010000058.1:15131-25779 GCA_964542475.1 uncultured Phycisphaerales bacterium
GTTTCCCCTGGAGGGCGGCACTCTGTTGCCGCCTCTTCTCTTCCCCGAATATACCCGCTACACCTCTCCATCGAGCCACATGCCCAGAAACCCCCCGAAGCAGATGAACCCGATCCATGACATCATGAAAAACAGCAGGTGACACATATCCTTCGAAACGACAAGTATCTCTGTAAGATAACCGATAGCTGCGATTGCAACCCCTGTCCCGCCAACTAACACTGTCGCTGAAATGGCGCCGCGTTGCCGCACAGAAACCAGGCACGAACCCGCTGACCCGGCAGCGGTGATCAGCACGAGGAACAGGAGCGAAGGCTCACCCATGATCATGCCGATGATCAGGAAAACGATCCCGCCGCTCAATGTTGCGATCAGATGCCGCTTCAGCAGTTTCTTTGAATATCCGCGATGGGATTTTTCCTTTTTCAGCTCCTCGTTTACGACCTTGCGCTGGATCTCTGTGGGCAGCCTGTTGAAGCGCGAACCCATCCTGGAGCGTATCAGCTCTTTTGTTTCCTCGTAGCTGTTCATGATGCTGCGAGCGCTTTCCCCTTCGGCCAAGAAATGTGCGTTGCTGCCGTTAGAATCGGCATATGCCGCACCGGAACATTAATCAAAGCGGTCGTGACTCAGTCGCACGGAGGGCGCACACGCAGGTGTGCCCCCGCAGGTTTCCTGGATGGAATGTGCCTATAACCTTGCCACCGGCGGCCGCTTGAAATTGTCGGCCCGTAGCGTATAATAAATGCACTGGATTGAGCCTATCCAGAGTTATGGATACTAATAATACCCCATAAGAGAGACAGGAACCCTTCATTGCGAAAGGCCGGAGAAAGACCATGCGTAAACAACCCACAGCAGTTGTTTCTATCCTCCTGACCGCGTTCATTCTTTTGACGCCCGCAACCGTTATCGGTGCGGATATGCGAAAAGGGCCGACCCTGATCTATCCGGACGATAACACGCTGATGCAGGTGAACTGGCAGTTGAACGGCACCGATGCCTGCACTCTGGAATGGGGCACGGACACGTCCTACGGCCTGGGAAGCGTGAACACCACGGAATACGGAACCGATCACCAGCATACCTATACCCTTCCCGGCCTGGCGCCGGGCACGAAGTACTACTACCGGATTTGGGCGGGAGGTGTCCCGTACACGGGGTCCTTCCGCGCGGCACTCGCCGTCGATGCGGAGCAGCTCAAGTTCATGGCCTACGGGGATACCCGAAGCTACCCGGCCGATCATGACAATGTGGCGGAGGCCATTGTTTCCACGGCCGTGCTGGATCCCGATTTCCAGACCTTTATCGCAGTGGTGGGAGACCTTGTGAACGAAGGCAGGGAGGAATTGGACTGGGACACCGAGTTCTTCGATCCCGCCTATACACATATCCAGGAGATGCTGGCGAACTTTCCCTACCATTCCTGCATGGGGAACCACGAAATCAAAGGCACCGGCAGCGAGGACCTTTTCCTGAAATACTTTCCCTATCCCTATGTGGCGGACCACTATTGGTCCTTCGACTACGGACCCGCCCACTTCGTGGTGGTGGATCAATACGTGGCTTACGGGGGCGGCTCCGCTCAGTTGGCGTGGATCGAGAACGACCTGGCCGCTTCCACGAAACGCTGGAAGTTCATCATCCTCCACGAACCGGCCTGGTCCGCGGGCGGGCACTCGAACAACACGACCGTGCAGACCTACATCCAGCCCTTGTGCGAGCTGTACGACGTGTCCATCCTCTTCAACGGCCACAACCACTACTACGCGCGGGCCGTCAAGAACGGGGTGCAGCACATCACTACGGGAGGGGGAGGCGCGCCCCTCTACGCACCGGACCCGAACTATCCCAACATAGTGGCCACCAGCAAGAGTCACCACTTCTGCAAGGTGGAGATAGACGGAAAAATCCTTAACTTCACGGCAGTGAAACCGAATGGGACCGTGATCGACCAGTTCACCATCACTAAAACTATTGTCTATGTTGACGATGACAACACTGCGGGTCCTTGGTTGGGAACCATCAACTTTCCTTTCATGCACATCCAGGACGGCATCGACTTTGCGGAGGATGGGGACACGGTTCTGGTGGCATCCGGCGCTTATGTGGAGAACCTCCGTTTCGGTGGGAAAGCCATCACCGTGAAAAGTGATGGTGGAGTCGACCAGACCGTCATCGACGGCGGGAGTGCCGTTGACCCGGATTTTGCCACCGCGGTTCTCTTCGACAGCGGAGAAGGCCCGACATCGGTTCTCCAGGGCTTTACCCTGACGGGAGGCGCCGGGACCTACGACGGCGCGAGCGGCCATTACGGCGGCGGGATCTGCTGCATCGGGGCTTCCCCCACGATCATGGGGAATGTCATCATCGAAAACACCGCGACCTTTGGGGGCGGGATCTCGGCGGCGGCGGGTTCCGCGCCGGCAATCACCAACAACGTGCTGGACGGGAACACGGTTTCCGCATCGGGCGGGGCGCTCTGGGCGAGCGATGATTCCTCACCGATCCTGGACTTTGACACTATTACCGGCAACGCGGCCGCCCTGAGCGGAGGCGGGATCGAATGCGGCACCGCCGCTGTCACCGTCAAGAACGCCATCCTCTGGGACAACGAGGCGCCCGCAGGACCCGAGATCAACGGCTCGAACCTATCGGTCTCCTACTGTGACGTGGAGGGCGGCTGGACGGGCACGGGCAACCTCGACGGGGATCCGCAGTTCACGGCCGGACCCCTGGGGGCTTATTATCTCAGCCAGCCCCCGTGCCAGCCTGGAACCAGTCCCTGCGTGGATGCGGGCGATCCCGCTTCAGCCGTGATCGATGGAACCACCCGCACTGACGGAATTTCGGACAGCGGCATCGTTGACATGGGCCATCATTATCCCGACCCTTTCCTGCGGGTTCCCGACGATTATGCCACCATCCAGGAGGCTATCGACGCCGCGGCGGATTGGGATAAGATCCTCGTGGCGCCCGGCACCTACGCCGAGAATATCGACTTTAAGGGGAAGCGCATCTCCGTGACGAGCAGCGACGGTCCCAAAACCACGGTCCTGGACGGAAGCCAGGCGGGCAGCGTGGTGCTTTTTACCGGCGGGGAAGACGCCGATACGGTTCTGAAGGGTTTCACCGTTACCAACGGAAAAGCTCAGACCGGCGGCGGCATCTACTGCAACGGTATCTCCTTCCCGACGATTTCCGGCAACATCGTTCGTGACAACGCGGCCACCTACAGCGGCGGTGGAATCAACGGCGGCGGAACCCTGTTGAACAACACGATCTTCGGCAACTCGGCTCAGTCGGGCGGCGGGATCTTCGGCCCCGCTGAGGTGGTGAACTGCACCCTCTATGACAACTCGGCGCTCATGGGCGGCGGCTTGGCAACGGTCTTTACGCCAGTCACCCTCGTCAACTCGATCCTCTGGAGCAACAGCGCGTCCATGGGACCTCAAATATACGGTATCGTTAGCGTTTCCTACAGCGACGTGGAGGGAGGCTGGACGGGTGCGGGCAACCTGGACGCGGATCCGCTTTTCGTCGATCCCGGCAGCGGCGACTTTCACCTCACGTGGCTTTCCCCCTGCATCAACCGTGGAACGAACGAAGAGGCTCCTCCTGATGATGGGGACGGTGATTCCAGGCCGTACATGGGAACGGTGGAGATGGGCGCTGACGAGTTCACGGGAATCCATCCGCTGGAAGCGGACGCCTTTACCCTGTCCGAGTCTTCCGGCGGTACGGTTTCCTTCGATCTGGATGGGGGAACGGGCAACGCGGGCCGCAGCTACTTCCTCCTGGGCGGCATAACCGGCACCGTGCCCGGCCTACCCCTTGCACCGGGCGTGACCCTGCCTCTCAACTGGGACCTCTTCACCACCCTGGTGTACCAGCTGGCCAACACCCCGGTGTTGGTGGACTTTCACGGAACCCTGGGACCTTCGGGCACAGCCGCGGCGCTCCTGGATACCCTGGGCCCGGTTACTCCCGGCTATGTGGGCGTGCACCTGTATTTCGCTTACCTTCTCTACAGCCCCTTCGACTTCGTTTCGAATCCGGTGGCTGTGGAGATCGTGCCTTGAAATGAGGGGAACAACCCGACCTGTTTTCAGGTGACCCGCGGCAGGAGCAAATACTCACGGGCCCTCCTGAGCCGGTTCTGAAGCCCCGACGGGTCTCAGTCTGCTGGTCGAAGAGCTCTCCGAACCCCATTTTCTATTTCGATGGCCATGGATATGATCTCACATCGGGTGTCGTGTCCGGCCTTGTACAGGGCGCGCATCCCCAAAGAAACCGTTGCAATCGCAAAGATCCGGTTTTATTGTTGCGGTTTTGAAGATTTACGCCCCCCTGAAAAGACGAGGGGTCTACGCACGGAGGAACAATGGAACAGGATAACCTTTTGAAGGAACGCCACACCAAGCTGCTCGAGGAGGAGCGCCGGATCCTGAAAGAGATCCACGAGGCAGCCGAGTCGTTCGACCGGAACTCGGAGATCACGCAGCAGGCGCGCACCATCCTCGATCACCTGGATGAGCTTTTCCTGATCGTTGTCGTTGGCGAGGTGAAGTCCGGGAAGTCGTACTTCATCAATTCGCTCGTTGGAAAGAGGATCTGTCCCGAGGGCCCGATCCCCGTGACCGACCGGATCAACATCCTGCACTACGGTTCCGAGGAGAGGGAGCGCATCATAGAGGACTTCGTTGTGGAGCGGACATTTCCGCTGGATGTGCTGCGCAACTTGAGCATCGTGGACACGCCCGGCACCAACTCGATCATCAGGCGCCACCAGGAGATCACCGAGCGGTTCATCCCGCGTGCGGACCTGATCCTCTTCGTAACCTGCATCGACAGGCCGTTCACGGAAACCGAGCACAGGTTCCTGTCGTACATCTCCAGGCAGTGGCGCAAGAAGATCGTTGTCATTCTCACCAAGGTGGACACGCGCACGCCCGAGGAGATCTCCCTTGTCAAGGAGTACATCGCCAAGAACGTCAGGGAAAAGCTGGGAATAGATCCGCTCATCTTTCCCGTGTCGGCGCGCGACGGACTCGATGCCCGCGAAAAGCAGGGCGGGACGGACGCGGCTCTTTTTGAATCGAGCAACATGGGCGAGGTGGAGCGCTACACACGCGAGACCCTCTCCGATACCGAGAAGCTGAAGCTCAAGCTCGCTTCACCCGTAGACTCGGGGCTCGCGGTAATCGATTCGCTGGACAAGCTCTTGAACGACCGCGGCAGGCTGCTTGAAGCTGATTTTAAAACCCTTGACCTGCTGGATGCCCAGGTCAGCCAGAGCTGCAAGGAGCTGAACGAGAGGTGTTACAAGTACATCACCGACATCTACGATCTGTTGCGGGAGTTCGAGCGGAGGGGAATGAACTTTCTCGAGGAGAAGATCGCCCTGAAATCGGCGAACCTTATTCGGGACGCCGAGAAGTTCAAGCAGCTCTTCGAGAAGGAGGTGGTGGCTGACCTCAAGGAAAGCGTGGAAGATGTCATGAACTCCGGGGTTGACTGGCTCATGCGGGAGAACATCGCCATGTACGAAAAATCCGTAAAGTTCCTGACCGAACGTGTGGAGACCGGGAAGTACAAGGATGATGTGGTGGGCGGCGGGGGTCAGTCGCCTTTCGAATACAACCGCGAGCGCATCTTCAACGCGATCAAGGACGGGTACAAGCGGCACATAAACGAGTTCGACGTCAAGGGCGAATGCAACCGCGTGGTGGATTCCTCATACCGCGGGCTGCTCGGCTTCCTTGGCATGGAGATCGGCGCCGTGGGGCTTGGGGTTCTAGCAGCCTCGATCTTCAGCGCCGTATGGCTGGACGTGACAGGGATCCTATTCGCCGGCGCTGTTGCACTGACCGGTTTTTTCATACTTCCGGCCAAGAAGAGACAGGCCATCAAGGAGTTCAGGACAAAGGTGGAAGCCTTGATCACGCAGTTCAAAAAGACGCTGTCGGGCGAGTTCGGAAAAGAGATCGATGCCGTGCTCGACAACATCCGTTCCATCTACAATCCGTTCCTGACCTTCTACAAGGCGGAAACGGAGAAGATCAAGGAGCGCAACGAGAAGCTTTCCGGCTGCAAGACAGGCCTTCTCGCCCTGAAAAGCGAGATCGAGGCGCTGTCAGAGCCCGGACTCAAAAAAGAGGAATGAACATGAACAGGTCGAAGTAGCGGCCGTTCTCGTTTTCGCCTCCCCTGAAAAGCGGAAAGAACCAGTAAGTGCAGTGTTCGACCTCCTTTTCCCGGTGCACGCCGGTTAGCTGGTATGTCCGCCCGAAGAGCCCCAGAATCCAGAACGTGAGGTTTCTGTATCCCGCCATCCTGTTGTCGGACGCGTAGTAGATCGTGTCGATGTCATACACGATGAAAGGCGCGATGAAGGCGAACCCCTTGTGCTGTTTCGAGTTCACGTACCACGACATAAAAGGCGCGCTGTACACGATGCTCTTGGGCCCCTTGGTGTATCCGCCGAGAATGAACGGCAGCAGGCAGTGCCCGTTCTCAGCGGACAGGTAGCCGAGGTGGCGCTCGGTGGGATCGATCTCCATGCCCCTGTAGTCGAGGTGGTTCTGGCAGCCGCTAAAAAGGAGCGTTGCGAGCAGGAGAAAAAAAGCTGTCTTGTTGATCATTTTGGATTCCATGCGGAGTATGGAAAAGACGAACACCATTGAAACCGGTTTATGTTTCGAGCAGCATCCTGCTGAATGAAATTCTTACAGCTCGCGTCCGGCAAGTCCAGAAGAATATCATTCGGCCGGATCAGCCGCCAAGTCCGGCACCCAGGCCGTATTCATGACAGAGCGGTTGATTGTTTACGGATTTTTGCGCGTATGTTAGCCCGCTTATTTCATACTCTTTGTCGCGAGGTGCGGTAAACTGTGTTGTGGCAAGGCGCATGTCAGGAGACGACCGCAGGCCTGTTCCTATAGCATGCTTATTTCATACTCTTCGTCGCGATGTGCCGCAGCAGAAGAGGATGAAATATGCGGGCCAGGATCAGGCTTCATGAAAATAAGCCCTCAGGAGGTTATATGAAGGTTATTGTCCCGGTTGTGCTGTGCATAATCGGCGCATGCGCTTTGCTGATCCTTTTGATTCCATGGAACGGCGAAGCTGATGACTCCGCTGATTCCACAAGTGCCCCGGGAAGGGCAGAAACGTCCGGTCCAAGCGATACACCCCAAGAGAGCCCGCTTTCCATGATGGTGCCGCCGCTCGACTGCATCCCCTCGGAAATAGACGGGCAGGGGAGCGCCACGGTCACCCCTTCCGAGCCTGTAAGAATCGGCTCCACACAGAAGTTCGAGATCACATTCACAACGGGAGATGACGGCATTGCACCGGGCGGATTCGTTATCCTGCAGGTCTCCCCGTACTGGGAATGGAGCAGGCCGCACTCTCTTTATCCCGGGAGAATGGGTTATACAGAGGTGACATGCGCTGCTGAGGATCCTTCCCTCAAGGTTTACACGTTGCAGCTGAACCGGATTCTCGTGGTTTCCACGGAACGCGGCTTCAAGCCCGGCGAAGAGATAACTTTCCGGTACGGCCCGGCGCGTGTGGACAAGTTCGCGGAGCGGGAGGAGCTCTTCCAGATCTTTGTTGATGCCGACGGTGACGGACACTATGCGTGTATCGCAGACACTCCTTCCATCGAGATTCTGCCCTATCCGCCTGCCAGGCTGGCCGTGAGCTGCCCTTCAAGGTGCTCGCCGGGTGATGCGATCCGTATCAAGGCCGCACCGCTCGACTTTCTCGGCAACTGGAGCGAGCTTCCAGCGGGAGAGTACGGGATAAGGGTCCTGGGAAACATGCCGGGCGAGGGCGGCGGTGAAGAGGGCGATGGATCAGGAGCGGACGCGGGGGCGCAAGCGAAAGCGCAAGTGGAAACGGAAAGCATGCTCGAGCTCGGCCCGGGAGAAAAGACAGTCGAGTTCAAGCACACACCCGGAAGCAACGGGATTTACTTTTTCGAGGTGGAGGGGCCGGACGGGCTGGTCGGCCTGAGCAATGTGCTGTACTGCCGCAAAGGCACGCCCAGCCTGAACCTCTACTTCGGCGACATACACGGCCACACCCGCCTGTCCGACGGCACGGGCACGCCCGAGGATTACTACCTCTTTGCCAGGGAGGTGTCCGGCCTGGACATAGCCGCTTTGACCGATCACGCGGACTACGGGACCATGCCGCTCAAAGGCGCGCCCTGGGACAGGATCAAACGTGCAGCGAGCGCTGCGCACGACCCCGGCAGGTTTGTCACCTTTCTCGCTTTCGAGTGGACCAACTGGGAGTACGGCCACAGAAACGTCTACTACAGGGATGGGGACGGTCCGGTCATCCGGTCCATCGACGAGGAGAGCAACACGCCGCAGGAGCTCTGGAAGCTGATCGAGCCCTACGAGGCCATGACCATCGCACATCATGTGGGCGGCGGGCCTGTGCCAACGGACTGGAGCGTCGAGCCGGGGCAGATGGAGCGCCTTGTGGAGATCTGTTCCATTCACGGCAGTAGCGAGTACTACGGCGGGGAGAAGTGCATCTACCGTCCTGTAAAAGGCGCTTTCGTGAGAGACGCTTTGGGCAAGGGTTACAAGCTGGGAATAATGGCGTCGGGGGACACGCACGACGGGCACCCGGGAAAGCGCACGGCAGGCACGCCGGCCACCGGTATCATGGGCGTTTTCGCGCCCACGCTCACCAGGGAAGCTGTCTGGGACGCCATGAAGAAGAGGCACGTGTATGGAACGAGCGGCCCGAAGATCATCCTGTTTTTCAGGGTGGCGAACTCTCCGATGGGCTCCGAGACCTCGTGGCCCGCTGAAAAAGGCCCTGTTCCCATATCGGTCATGGCGGTCGGCTGTGCAGAGATCGCCGGGGTCGAGATCATCCGCAACGGCGATCTTCTTTTCAGGGAGGTCGATCTGGGCTTCGTTGCCCGGATACTGCTTGAGGATCCGAAGCCGCCCAAAGGCGCGAACTGGTACTATGCAAGGATCGTGCAGAATGACGGCAACATGGCCTGGTCAAGCCCGGTGTGGGTGGAATGCGAGTGAAGAGGATGAAAAACGCGCTAACAGATCCGTGTCAATCCGTGTCCATCCGTGGTTCTCTTTCCTTCTTCTCCCCTTCAACCAGGTCCTCGACCGTGATCCCTTCGAGCGCTGCCTCGCGCGCCCTGTCCGCTTTTTCCAGCACGTCGATCAAACGGCTGTCGACGGCTCCTCGGGGCATGCGGTTCATTTCCTGAACGCCTTCTAGCGCTGTGATCACTTCGAGCACGGTTATCCTGTCCAGCGACCGGGCAGGCGCTGTTCCGTTGTCGCTCCTGCTGTACCCCCGGCCCGCATTTTCCCGCAGGGCGTGAACAATGCCCGCCCTTTGGAGAATGGAAATGATCTCGCTCACGAAGGAGAGCGGCAGGTCGAGCCTTTCCGCGATCCGCCTGGTCTTTTCCGCTTCCCTTCCATCCTTGAAAGCCGCTGCCACTTCCTTGAGGATCAGGAGCCCGGCTGCTGTCCTGAACCGCGCGCCCGCGTTTTTCGCAACCCTTTCGCGGCGGAAGGAGTCCTCGTTCTGCAGGGCGAAAGCTATCCTGCACCCGAAAAGCAGGATCAGCCAGCACAGAAAGAGGTATACGAGAAAGACCGGTAGGGAGGCGAAAGTACCGTAGATCGCGTTCTTGGAGATCCCGACCTGTGTCTCGATGTAGCCCCACTGGAGAAGGTTGAAGAGCGCGCTTGCAAAGAGTGCTCCACCCGCGGCAGCCCCGAACTTCACGTTTGTATTCACCATGAAGGCGTAGACCATGGAGAAGGCCACGCACGTGATCAGGAACGGAAGAAGCGCGGCGAGAAGCCCTATCGCGAAGGCGGCTCCCGGAAGCGTCTGCAACCAATAGAGCGTGCTCCCTTCCGCGCCTTTTGCCTGTAGCCCGGCCATGAGCGCGCCCGACGCGGCCACGAGCAGGGGGACGACGAGCACTACACTTAAGTAGTAGGAGAGCGCCCTGTAGAGCGGGCGGTTGTTGTTGACCGACCAGATCTGGTTGAACGACTTCTCCAGGTTGAGCAGTGTTTTCAGGATAGTCCAGAGAAGCACAATGAACCCTATCGTGCCCAGGGCCGCGAGGTTGGTGTTGGAAACGTACTGGATGATTTGGTCGAGTATCTCGGGGTCGACCATGCTCAATGTTTCCTTGACCCACGGCCCGATTTTTTCCTGAAACCCGAACCCTTTCGCAAGGCTGAAGAGCACCGCGAGCAACGGTACTATAGAGAGAAAGCTCACGTAGGTGAGAGCGGCAGCCTGCTGGTTCAGGCGCTCGTCCGAGAAGCCTTTCACCACTATGTATGCGATCCGAGCGACCCTGAAAGCCGCACGCCTGAAAAAAGGGAGGGCCTCTATGCCCTCCAGCCAGATCGTGTCGTTGAAGAATAAGGCGAACCTTCCAGATGGCATGCTCTGCTCCTGAAAGTTGTTTTACGGCATTTGCCCGAAGCGAATATATCATCCGGTAAAGGGGCGTGTAAACACGCTTATTTAATACCTGAACTTTACAAGGGATCCGTGTCCGGCGGTTGGAGGGCGGCACTCTGTTGCCGCCTCTTTTCTTCCGGCGCCGACGGAGCGGCGC
>CAZIUL010000059.1:0-25694 GCA_964542475.1 uncultured Phycisphaerales bacterium
GAACAGGCCTGCGGTCGTCTCCTGACATGCGCCTTGCCACAACACAGTTTACAGCACCTCGCGACGAAGAGTATGAAATAAGCGGGCTAGAAATTTATTTCCAATTCAAACCTAAACTTCCCCCTGATTTAAAGGCGAATATGAAATAAAGGCAAGTAACCTTTCATCCAGCAGAACATTTGTTATCCTCGAACGCTTGAAAAGCCCTGCAAAAGTTGCCTTGTCTGAACGGTTCGGAATCGTATAATGTGTGGCTTTATGGGTTTTGACCGGTTCATTTTTCGTTACACGATTGGGAACTCATTCAATGATTATCCATCTGAGAAAAGCACGTTTTCTTACTCTTGTCGTGGTTCTTTTCTCCATCTTTGCCCTTTCCAGCGGCGAATCGTTCACCAGCCAGGACGAAGGTTCTGAAAAAGAACTTATTCCGCCCATGGCAGTTGAGCTCCAAAAGAAAGGATACATTGTAAGCGATGATCATTGTTTCGTTTTCCTTCCCCCCGAAGGCTTCTATCCCCTGTCAAAGGATGAAACCGAAGCAACCATTCAGAAAGGCAGAGAAAGCGAGGGGTTCGTCTCGGATGATGGCGCCCAGGCCGGCGCGGCTCCGAGCTCATGGATCATTTTCAGACCCAGTGGATCCAACAGCTCACTTGCAACCGTTGCCGTCACCTCCGCCCGCAGTCCGGTTTTTTTTATTCCCAAAAGTGTCGATGAGTTCGTACATGCCTATACTCCCTCAACCGGAGACTTTGTCTACTTTTCCATGGAAAACACAGTCGTCAACAACAAAGCAGCGTTCGTAATCGACCGCGAATACGATTCCCAGGGCAAGCGAATGCGACAGGTGGTTGCTTTCATTTTTGACTACACAATAAGGCCCGGCGGCTTCCTCGCGATGTTCTCATCGCTCAGCGTTAATTTCGATGAGCATGTTGAGTCCTTCGCGAAAAGCCTTGCCACCTTCACCGTGCTGCCGCCTAAAATCACCGGCGATATCAAGGAAAAGCTGTACAGCCGCGACATCGCTCCTGAAAAGGAAGAGGATTGGAAACCTGCCTGGCAGTCAATAGAAGTAATCGGTGGGCTTGTTTTCGTAGCGATGTTCGTTATCTGGTACCTTGTAAAAAGGTTGTCGGACTCTTCTGACTTGCCGGACAGGTCGGACTCTACTGACGTGTCGGACAAATCGGACTCTTCGGACTGATCATACTTGTCTTTCCAGAAAAAGCTCCACAGCAGTGTTCACCTGCATCTGCGCCACGATTCCGACGCGGCCGGCTGAGAGCCCCATGGATAGATCGCTCGACCCGTCCCCGCAAATGTAAAGCCTCCCCATCTTCCGCACCTCCAGCCCGCGTGTGTTGCCCGCCCCGGCTATACCTGACGCGCCAACAACGCGGTTTTCCGGCCGCTGCATCATCCATGTCTCGATCAGAAGAGCCTTTTCTTCAGCGACATCAAGCGCCTCGATCAAAAGATCGGCATCGCTGAAAATTTCAGGCATGTTCGCGGGTGTGACGCGGGTGGCCTCGGTCTCGATGGTCGCGTACGGATTGATCCGTTTCAATGTCTCAGCCAAAGCTTCGACCTTAAGCATGCCCACCTGATCCACGAAAAAAAGCTGCCTGTTCAGGTTGGAAATCTCCACCCTGTCAGGATCAGCAACGATCAAATGCCCCACTCCGGCCCTGACCATTCCGGAGGCCACATTCGATCCGAGCCCTCCTGCACCCATTATTCCGATGGTGCAGCGTTTCAGGCGTTCGAAAGCGCCTTTCACACCTTGCCCGGCGAAAGCCTTCTCGAACCACGACCGGTCTGCGCCCGAAAAGCTCATGACAACCCCTCCTGCAAAAAAAAACAGCGAGCTTATCTAATCAGGTGTTAATCGTCCTGCCGATAAACTTGAAAAACAAGCGCGGCAACAAAAGTATGTTTACCGCGTATTGTACCTCAAGTATATTTCCTTAGTCCGCTTATTTCATACTCTTCGTCGCGAGGTGCCGTAGCAGAAGAGGATGAAATATGCGGGCTGGTCAGGCTGCTGGAAACGGTTTTCTTTTATCGAGACGCATTTGATGAAGACGCGGGAAAAATGCGCAGCGCTTATATCCAAGCTCTATCCCGGGGTGACCTTCCGCGACAGCGCCCTGAACAAGGGTATCGAACGCCGCCTTGAACCTGGCGGTAAAGTCCTCGACGTTGGGTGCGGGCGGGACGCCCCCATCGCGGGTTCGCACGCGAAAGACGCCGGGCTCGCAGTAGGCATTGACATGGTGCGCGAGTTCCAGCCGCCGGAAGCGGTTGAAATCGTGCGTGCTGATATGAACGAGCTGCCGTTCGCGGATGAAACATTTGACCTCGTGTTCTCGCGAAGCGTTCTTGAACACCTGCTCGAACCGGAACTTGCTTTCAAGGAGGTGGGAAGGATCCTCAAAAAGGGAGGGGGGGTCATCATGGCGACCCCGAACAAATACGATTACGCCTCCGTTTTGGCGCGTATCATACCCGACAGCCTGCACGGGCGCTTTCTGCGAACCGCGGCCGGTGATGAGGTGTACGATGATTTTCCCACACGATTCAGGTGCAACACCCGGAAAGACATCGAGAAGTCGATCGGCGACACACGCCTCCGGCTCAAGAGCTTGGCATACATCCGCCATTACCCGTACTACCTGATGTTCTCGATGCCTCTCTTCTACCTGGGTGTGGCATACGACCGAATGATCACGAAACTGGGGTTTGACTTTCTCCAGCCGACGATCCTGTTCGAGCTGGAAAAAAACTGATCCCCGTTCATTCGCGCAGCACGTTCTTCAACTCTCCTCCGTTGGGTTCAGAGAGTTTCAGCAGAAAACGCGGAGTTTCCATGTCGCCGGCAAGCGATATTGTGTGGATGCGCATCTTCAGGTAACGGTTCCTCTCCCTTAACACGAACGCGATGGCTTCCCGGTCCGTTAGCCAGTCCGGCCCTGTAGGAACCCCGTCCGATAGCAGGAAAACCGTATCCGCCGCTGCGGAATGGCTTTTTTTTGCAAAACCATCCTCCGCCATCTTCAGCACGCTGTCCATGGCGGTGTACAGGTTTGTGGTCACGGCCATGATCTTGCCGCGTTCGATACACTGAATGTTATTCACGAAATCTACAGCGTCGTCCTTGTTCCGCTTCGTCCCGCTCTGAAGGCTGTCCTTCCATTCCGTGACAAATCCGGCGAAGTACACTATGTTGAACGCGGTGTCCTCGCCGAGCGTTTCGATCAGCTTGATGAGCTGTTGCTTGGCAAGGTTGATCCTTGGGATCTGCTTGAGCCCGTACCCGTACGATTTGGCCGGAAGGATCGTTTCGGTCATGCTCCCGGAAACATCGAGAACAAAGATGAAGTTCTTGGAATAGGTGGTGATGTTGTAGTAGGAGTAACCCTCCGCATATTTCGGCTTCTTGTACCTGCGGGTTTTCTTGCCGCCGAACTCCTTGATAAAACTGTCCTCGTTGTCTGACCACCACCCATCCCAGCGCTCGTAGTCGAGCCCGAAATCCTGCCCTGTTATAGCGCAAAGCTTGGAAAGGATGTCCTCTCTAAGGCGCCCGTTCTCCCTGGGCAGGCGCTTGATCAGGAAAGGGATTATTCTCGGGTCGTTGAACCTGTCAAGCCTTTCAACCGCCTGCACACGCACCTGCCAGACAGGATCGGTCAAAAGGCCTGCGATGGCCTCGAGGGTCCCATCCGGCTGTATTCTTGAAAGAGCGTAGGCGCATTCCATCCTGACGACAGCATCCTTGTCGCCGATTTCTTTCAGAATGAGCTCTCCCGCTTCCTTCGCCTTCAACCTGCCCAGCGCGCGTATCTCAGCTGCTTTGGCACCGGGGTGGCGTTCTTTTTTCAGGGTTTTGAGGAGCATAGCAGCCGCTTCAGGGGCAGGGTCCGGCATGTAGCCCAGGCTCACAGCGCTCCACCTCCGCACCTCGGCCTTTCTGCTCATAAGCCCTTTTTTTATAATGGTTTCGAGGGTTTCGGGATTCTTGTAAGATTTCAGGGTCTCGTATACCGCGATCTTCAGAACTATGTCATCCTCGTCCAGCACCTTCAGAAGGTAATCAGCAGCCTGGGAGCAGTCCGCGTCTTTCAGTGCAAGTATCACCGCGACCTGCTCGTCCGCATCGCTGGAATCGATTCCGCGTTTGAAGCCGGCGATCAGCTTGTCGGCGACTTCCTCGTCCACCTGTGCATGGGAACCGGCTGTTGCCATGAAGACAAACGGTATAAGCACAAAAACCAGTACTCGGCAAAAAGACACGATACCCTCCTTTAAATGAAGCTTGCCGGCGGATCGCCGGCATCCTGATGTTAATTCACGATCAGCACCTGTATTCATTATAAACTATTGAGAGTACATCACAAGCTGTCCCTGGCCGGACCCGGACCAGGCAAGCCATCAAATCAACTTATATTTATAATTTGCAACAGAAAACGATTCTTGTTATGTGTGCTTGTTTACGGTTTCCAAGCACTGAAACCGCAGCACCGAAAGCTTAACAATTAATCGTTTGCAGACAAGGAGACAGACCATGTCGGATTCCATTCTGAAAAAGCTCAACCTACAGCAAGTCAACGCAGGGGCATGCTTTGGCCCGGATGCCTGGATCAAGGAAAAAGACGGGAAACAGCTGATATCATGCAATCCGACAACAGGCGAACCCATTGCCGGCGTGATCCAGTCCGGAGAGGAATCCTATGATACCGTACTCTCGGAAGCCCAAAAAAGCTTTGTGAAATGGCGGATGCTGCCGGCCCCAAAACGCGGTGATGTCGTTTATGACCTCGGACGTGCTTTGAGAGAGTTCAAGGAGCCGCTCGGTGAACTAGTAACCCTGGAGATGGGAAAAATACGGGCTGAAGGAATCGGGGAAGTTCAGGAGATGATCGACATCTGCGACTTTGCGGTCGGCCTTTCACGCCAGCTCTACGGACTCACCATACACTCTGAAAGACCGGGACACCGTATGTACGAACAATGGCACCCTCTCGGTGTCATAGGCATTATCTCGGCGTTCAACTTTCCGGTTGCCGTATGGGCATGGAACGCGGCAGTTGCCGCGGTTTGCGGAGATACCATGGTATGGAAGCCGTCGTCCAACACGCCCCTCACCGCTGTTGCCGTGCAGCACATCAGCAACAAGGTTATGGCGGATCACGGTTTGAACGGGATCTTCAACCTCGTGATCGGCCCGGGGTCGAGCATAGGAGAGAGGCTCATCAACGACAAGCGAATACCCATGGTGTCGTTCACCGGGTCGACTAATATGGGCCGACGTGTATCTGAAAAGGTGGCCGCCCGTTTCGGCTCGACCATACTCGAACTCGGGGGGAACAACGCGATCATAGTGACCCAAGACGCTGACCTGAATCTGACCGTTCCGGCCATCCTGTTCGGCGCGGTGGGGACAGCGGGCCAGCGGTGCACAAGCACGCGTCGCATACTGATGCACAGCTCCATCGCGGAGGAACTCACCGGACGCCTTCTCAAGGCCTACGAGCAGGTTTGCATCGGAAACCCGATGAACACCTCTACGCTGATGGGGCCGCTGGTAACGGAAGATGCGGTAGAAACCATGGCAAAAGCCCTGAGCACTGCAAAAGCTGAGGGCGGCGAAGTTCTCTACGGCGGAAACCCCCTTCCGGATAAAGGCAGGCAGTTCGTGGAGCCGGCCATTGTCAAGATGCCGGGCCAGAGCGATATCGTTCGGGAGGAAACATTCGCCCCGATCCTTTACCTCCTGGAATACGAGAACATCGACCAGGCCATCGAGATCCACAACGATGTACCGCAGGGTCTGTCGAGCGCGATCTTCACGACCAACCTGATCTCAGCCGAAACTTTTCTTTCGCACAAGGGGTCCGATTGCGGCATCGCCAATGTCAACATCGGGACTTCCGGTGCTGAAATCGGTGGAGCTTTCGGAGGAGAAAAGGAGACAGGCGGCGGGCGCGAATCAGGATCCGACGCTTGGAAGGCATACATGCGGCGTCAGACAAACACGATCAACTGGTCCAAGGAGCTGCCGCTGGCCCAGGGAATCAAGTTCGGATAAGGACCGCTTCAGCGCCAAGGCATAGAGGAAGGCGAAGCAGTACCCTTACGCCTTGGCGCTTCCCTTTTCGGCCCCGGCAACAACACAAAGGTTGCGCCCTTTTCCCTTGGCAATGTAAAGCGCGTCGTCCGCCGCGTTGACCAGGTCGTCCGCGCGTTCCATGTCGTTGTTCGATATTGCGATCCCCACGCTCACCGTGAGCATTTGCCCGAGGTCCGGGCCAACGACCTCCACACAGCACCTGGCGATCCTGCCACGGATTCTGTCCGCAATCAGCAGGGTCTCATCCGCCTCGGTGCGCGGGAACACCGCCATGAACTCGTCGCCCCCATAACGCCCGATGTAATCCGTATCCCTGATACCATCCTTGAGAACCCCGGAGACTTCCTTCAAAAGAGCGTCTCCCTCCAGGTGCCCGCGCTGATCATTGACCAGCTTAAAATTGTCGAGATCGAAAATCACAACGGACAGGGGTACTTTCTTCCGCTTGAAACGCGCAAACTCGGACCTTAGCACATTGAAGATGCAGCGCCTGTTGCTGATATCGGTCAACGGATCCATTTCCGCTTCCTTGCGCATCCTGTCGTATAGCTTGGTGTTCTCGAGTGCCAGGGCGATCTCGCCCGAAAGAACATCGAGCATATCCCGGAACTCAACGGACAAATCGTTACCACCGGCATCGTTGAAGCCAAGCCCGATCAGGGAAACAAGCCTGGATCTCACGCAGGCCGGCGCCACCCAGGCCTTGGAGACCCGCCCAAGGTGGTTGACAAGATATTCCTCGTTCTCGGGATGTTCCACCATCACCGGCTCTCTCTTTTCGATACATTTCAGCAGCGACGAGGTCAATCGGTCCTCGGTGAGATGCACGTAGTCGATCATTGCGTCGCCGTTCGGTTTGCTCCAGGCTGCATACCCGGCAAAACCGCCTCCGGGCTCACGGTTCAACATAAACGCACCTTCGGCGTGAAAGCCTTCCATGATCGATTCCAGCACCGAAAATGTCAGTGGATCTCCGTCGAGTCCCTTGATGATCCCGGTAAACACCTTGGTCATCGTCTCGAGCTGATGGATCTTGAAACCCAAGGCCTTGTCGCTTCTTTCATACCTGGAATTGGCTGTTGACAGATCCTGAACCGTTCTGAGCAGAGTCTTGGACACCAGCTTCCTGTCAGGTTTGGGCAGGTCCAGCAGGTTTGCGAAGATTTCCAGCCTCACCTGTAGATCGCCGATCAGCTCCTGCAAGCCATCCTTCCCGAGCAAAGGGAGCAGCTCGAACCTCAGCGGAACCGTTTTATCCTGCTCCTGTTGAACGAAACAGTACACAAGAGCGTCGGCAAGCCTGCCAGACGATTCGATCAGCTCCTTGGTCTTGAGCGTTTTTTGACCGTTGGTTGAACGATCAAAAGCCTCGATCATCTCTTTCGGCAGCTCCCAGGATCTTATCAAGCGCCGGATCAGGCCTGCATCGATATCCTTTCCACGCCGCTCCTCACCCGCTGATGAAGCATCAGCTACAGCGGCATCTCTTGGAGTTTTTTCCCAGAGGGCGCTGTCCATGCTGCCGAGAAATCCCAACTGAAACAGGACATCTTCCAGCTCTTTAAAACCGAAGACCCGCGACATCTTCTTCACAATCACGGCCGTGACAAGTGAATGTGAAAATGCCAGCTTGGTCTCCCATGCACTGTTGACTGACATGTCCTGAAAATCGTTGAAGACCTTAAAGGGAATGACGAACTCTCTCAACCCAGCCGGATCGACACTTTCCAGCGCCTCCGGCAATGTTTCGACAATCTTGCCGCCCTTCATGAGGGAAGCCAGCCTCCTGACAGCATTGTTCAAGCTTGGTGGTTCGTTTATACAGGAAGCTACCGCTTCCAAATCCGGTTCAGGCTTGAGAGCCTGGGTTATCATTTGTGTGGTCTCGTCGGGTAGATATAGAGCTTGTGAAATGTGTAAGGACATTTAAGTTGTTGCAGCTCCGCAAATTGGTTTCTGCTTACCTACTGCTTGGCAAAAAGGGACAAGATTTTCCGGATCGAGGATAAAGAAGGAAAAGGCACTGACACGCGCTTAAAACCGCGTTGGGTACGCTTTTTCGCCTTCAGACGCCGAGCCGGGGACTCGCAGCCCCTCACAACCGATCGATTATCGGCAGCTATCTTTAAACTATCGAAATCAAGGCAAAGACGCCTTGAGTAGATTCCCCTTTCCTTTTTGAAGATTGTTGTTTTTATCCGGTACTGGAGATCGGATCAGATTTCTTGCTGTTTTACATTCAAGGAAACACCCATGCCTGCCGATCAGTACCCAAGCGGACAGCCGACTCCTTGGGTTCAAGTGACTGTGTTTTTGTTGATATCACCATGATTTCTTTAACCATGGAACCACTGAAAACATGATTAAGGTATTAATCATAGACGATGCCTTTTTCACCCGTAGGGTGTATTCCAAGATCCTGTCGGGCGAATACGAAGTGATAGAAGCACGCGATGGAAACGAGGGGATCGAACAATACTTGGCGCATGATCCGGATCTGATAATTTGTGACCTTCTCATGCCGGTCAAGAACGGATTTCAATTTCTCAAGGCCTACGATAAGATAAACGGAAAAGCTCCGGTCATCATCTGCACTTCTGATGTACAGGAAGAAACCCGTGAAAAGTGCTTTGAGCTCGGTGCGGACGAGTTCATTCAAAAACCAAGCCTTACCGATACAAAATCGTTTCTAAAAATCGTGCAAAACAGCCTCGCCGCCGACAAACACGCATGAGGCGCCTCAGCTTCATCCTCGACGAAAAACTCTTGACATGCGACCCCCGCCTCTAGCAACATAAAGCGAATCCAACGGGGTTTGCCAGGGTCGTACAGCATCTTCGGATGCCACGTGTGCAAAACAGGCTATCGCAGCGACAGGGATCCACCCCTTGGACAACAGTGATCAAGAATGGCATCACGCAGGCTTGAATATGAAGAAAAGCGGAAACTCCAGGTTTTATGCTTTTTCGTCGTGAGTGTGCGCATTGATAAGCAAGATAAAAACGATATCATTCCGGTCATCCGCCGGCAAGCGGTCCGTGCTGCGACAGGTGCTTGGAGCTATCCTGTTCGCCGCAACATGTTCCTGCCAGACATATCAGCCGTTCGAGTACTTTACTCCTCTTTCCTCTGCTTTCATTGACAACACGGGGAAACGCTGGGTCACAGCCCCGTTCCCGGGGCCGGGCCCCCATGCTCCTCCCGGACCCGGCCTGCTCGCCTTCTCGGCCTCGGATCCCGTGGATGCAGACGAGTACCGCCCTGCGTCTCAACCCTTTCCGCTGACTCCTTTAACTGACGGTTCATTTCGGACAGCCTCGGATATCGAAGTGCGGGTCAGCGACGGAACAATCCTCATGACCGATTTTTACTTTCCTGCCGCCCAGGAGAGCTATCCGGTCATCCTCGAAAGAACTCCCAATGACCGCAAGATGCCGCGTTTCAGCGAAAAACTCGGCCCTCTTTTTGCGCGCAACGGATTCATATACGTTGTTCAGAGCGTCAGGGGGCTCAATGGGTCCGGGGGTACCTTTTATCCGTTCCGGAATGAGGCTGACGACGGTAGAGATATGCACAAGTGGATCGCTGGGCAGCCGTGGTTTTCTTCCGGCCGGCTCGGCGCCGTCGGCAAGGAATACGGGGCATACGCTGCTTTGCTTGCAGCGCCCCACTCCCCCATGCTTAAAGCCATGATCGTGGAAAACTGCTCGTCGGACCTTTTCATGAACGGGGGCTTTTACCTGGATGGAGTTCCAATGACAGGGTGTCTCTATTCCGAGGTTACCTGGCGCTTGCAGGATTCTCCCGCAACCATTGGAAACCTGAGATGGGACGACTCGCTTTTTCACCTCCCACTGCGAGAGATGGACGACATTCTCGGACATTTGCTTTTCTTCTGGGACGATTGCCTGCTGCATCCATCTTACGATTACTACTGGGAGGAACTCTCCCTTTTCGGCCTTTACGACAGAATCGACACAGCTGTGCTTCACATCGGCGGATGGCACAGCCAGAAAGACCTTGGCGGAACCGTGTCCAACTTTATAGCCATGAGTGAAGCGGACGCGCTCCGCGGGCGTTCCGGACGCCAATCCCTCTTGATCGGCCCGTGGTCGAACGGAATCAATTCGGAAAGCTCCCTTGGCTTCTGCGACTTCACCAAAAACTGCTTCATCGATGAAAACGCCCGTTTCACCGGCTGGTTTGCCAAATGGCTGAAAGACGACGCCTCTGCAAAAGGGCTGCCCGATTCCCTGGTCCAGGTCTTCTGTACCGGGTCCAACGAGTGGAAGGCACTGGCGGATTGGCCTGTTGAAGGCGTGGTCTACGAGCCGTATTTCCTCCATTCGAACGGTGATGCCAACGAGAGCTGGGATGACGGATCACTGACCTTCAGCCACCCGGAAGGCTTCGAAGAGATCGACTCTTTTCTGAGCGATCCCGACGACCCGGTCCTTTCAGAGCTCGAGCTCGGCACCGATGACCAGCGGCCCGTGGAGCGAAGGGACGATGTCCTCACATACACATCTTCCGTCCTGACCGAGGACATCGTGATCATCGGCTCACCGCAGGTCGTTCTGCACATGAACACCACAGTTCCTGACACCGACCTTTTCGTCATGCTGACCGATGTCGACGAATACGGATTTTCAAGGCCGGTTTCGCAGGGTGTCAGACGTGTTCGTTTCCACAACTCTTTCCAGACGCCTTCGGCAATTTCGCCATCGGACATCAACGAGTACATCTTGGACCTGACCCCCTGCGCCAACCGTTTTCTCGCAGGCCACTCCATCCGTCTCAACATAATGGGAAGCTACTTCCCGTTCATCACACGCAACCAGAACACCGGCTCATCCATCGGACAGGACAGTGAAACAAGGAGTGCCCCTGTTTTCATTCTCCATGACTTCGATTACCCGTCCAGGCTTGTTCTGCCTGTTGCCGATCCAACCGCCTGGGACACGGAAGGTATCAAGGAGTGACACCGGTTGTTCACGGCTGAACGGGTTAGTTTACGGCGCCGACAAAGCGGCGCCCTCCATCGTTCAAACGGCGCATCCCCTCTTCTGGAGGGCGGCACTCTGTTGCCGCCTCTTCTCGTCCTGTGCCCCGAATACTGAAAACTTCCTTCGATCCCGATAGATGAATGAAAAGGTCACCCTCAAGCCTAATCAAGTAATGCACCCCATCGCCTTCAGGCCGGATCTCGCAGCCACTTTGAGATCATCCAGCTTTCCGTCAAAGAAATGATTAGCGCCGGCCACCCACTGTATCGCGTATCCTGTCGGATGCTTTTTCAGGTAGCTCTTGAGTGTTGACGACGGAATCAGGCTGTCTTCCGTCCCGTGGATGAACACTGTCTTTGTTTCGGGGAGTTCCTTCAGTATGTATGATGGCATACCAGCCGGGTAGGCAACAGCAACAACTCCCTTCACAGGAAATCGCCCTGGAAATCCGCCCTGAACACCGGGCACGAGAGAGGACAGCGCGACATAAGCGCCAAAGGAGTATCCGGCGGCCCACAACTCTGTATCCGGCAGCGCGCTGACAACCCATTGGAAAACCGTTTCAAGGTCCTCCCGAGCGCCCCTGCCGTCATCCATTTCAGGGCCGGTGGATTTTCCGGTACCCCTCGTGTTGAAACGGACAACGGCAAACCTCTCGTCAAGCAGGAGGTCGGCAAGCTTCACTAGAACCTTGTGGTACATGTCACCGCCGTAGGGCGGGTATGCATGACACAGCACGAAAGCCCCGCGCAAGGGCCCGTCCGGCCTGGTGAACAGCGCTTCCAGGCGATGAAATTCCCCACCGATAAAAAAACGCTCTATTGCAACCACTGCTTCTGCCCCTGAATTTTTCTTTCGGTCTCTTCTTTCCATTAATACGCCTGACTGCTGATAAATATACAGGAACAATCTCCAAAAAAGAAGTCAATGGATACTGTCAATCTTCAGGCTATAATAAAACCATGAGTACACGGAAGTCTTTCATTAACCGCTTCACGAGCGGAAGGGTTACGATGTGAGCCGCACGGCGCATCCACACGGCTTTCCCCGCATCCCTTCCGAACAGAAGAAGGCGTAGAACAACAATGCTGCTGCGAGAAGTGAACGAATCCCGCGAACACAGGGACCTTGCGGGGTACGCTCTCAAATCCTCCGAAAGCCGGGGCCGCAAGCACCGGGAAACAATGGACAAGTTTCGCCCGGTGTTTTTAAGGGACCGCGATCGGGTGATCCATTCCGCGGCATTCAGGCGTCTCGAGTACAAGACCCAGGTGTTTGTCAACAACGAGGGAGATTATTACAGGACCAGGTTGACGCACACACTGGAGGTCGCCCAGATAGCCCGCTCCGCGGCATATTCCCTCAAGCTTAACGAGGGCTTCGTGGAAGCGCTGTCGCTCGCACACGATCTCGGGCACCCGCCGTTCGGGCATGCCGGCGAAGAAATTCTGAACAGGCTGATGAAGTCTTTCGGGGGGTTCGAGCACAACAGGCAGGGATTGAGAATCGTCGACATTCTGGAAAAGCGCTACCCCGACTTCAACGGGCTCAACCTCACACACGAGCTCAGGGAATCGATTCTGAAGCACGACAGTGACATTCCTCCCGAAGAGTTCGACCTGGATAAAAACCAGGCATACACCCAGCCCTATCTTGAAGCCCAGGTAGTGGACCTTGCCGACCGCGCGGCCTACACGCACCATGATCTGGACGACGGCCTCCAGGCCGGCATACTGAACGCTGACGAGCTGAGAGAAGTGCCTCTTTGGCGAAGAGCCCTTGATGACGTAAACGCCGCGTTTCCGGAATGCAGCGGCCGCATCAGGCTCCATCAGGTTACTAACACCGTGGTCAAGTGGTTTATCGACGATCTGATCCTGAACTCGTCCGTGGTTCTTAAAAAAGCGGCGCCGAACCGAGCTGAGGATGCACGATGCACTGAAGAAAAGATGGTATGTTTTTCTCCGTCGATGGAGAAGGCATGCGGCGAGCTCAACCTCTTTCTCAACGACAACTTCTACAAGCACGACAAGGTTATAAAAATGGTAGCGCGCTCGGAGCGGATTCTCAGCGATCTGTTCCACGGCTATTTGGCGAGGCCGGAAACCCTGCCCCGCGATTTCAAGCGGCTCGCCGACGATTTGTCGATCGAACGGGCCGTGTGCGACTATATCGCGGGCATGACCGACCGTTTTGCAGAAGAGGAATGGAGACGTCTGTACTTTTGATTGCACTACGCCGGCAGGTTGAAACGAACATAACAGGTGACGCGACATGACCGATCAGCTTGAAAGACTCGAAAAGATCCTCGGACACAGGTTCAGATCAAAGAAGTACCTTCGACAAGCATCAACACACGCTTCCGTCAAGGACGAAAACAACCCCTCGAACGAGCGCCTCGAGTTTCTAGGTGACGCGGTGCTGGGACTGGTTGTGACCGAATACCTGTTCAAGACCTTCCCGGATCTCGACGAGGGAGACATGACCGCAATCAAATCGGTCGTGGTCAGCCGCGGCTCCCTGCTCAAAACAGCAAACAATCTCAAACTTAAAGAGTTTCTTGCTCTCGGTAAGGGCATTTCGAAAAATCGCAAGGTCCCCTCGTCCTTGATCTCGAACGTTGTTGAAGCGTTCATCGGCGCGATCTACATGGACAGCGGGTACAGGGCGTCGCGAAGGTTCATATTGAGCTGGGTCGAGCCGATGGTGGAAAAGGTGCTGAAGAGACGGTCCGGCAAGAACTACAAGTCACTGCTTCAAAACTACACGCAGCAGATGTTCGGCCGGATCCCGCGCTACCGTACGATCTCTGAAGAAGGACCGGATCACAAAAAAATGTTCGAACTGTCTGCTGTCGTTATGGACAGGACCTTCCCTCCGGGCAAGGGCCTGTCCAAGAAGACCGCGAGCCTTCATGCCGCCCGCAACGCATTGAGAATACTCCGGAAAGAGTATGGCAAGCTGCCCGATTCCTCTTAGCCCGCTTATTTCATACTCTTCGTCGCGAGGTGCCGTAAACTGTGATGTGGCAAGGCGCATGTCAGGAGACGACCGCAGGCCTGTTCTTACAGGTTGAGGATCGTCTCCTGGCATGAAACGAAGCCACAGCGTAGTTTACGGTGCCGCAGCAGGAGAGGATGAAATATGCGGGTTAGTGAGTCAGACACGCTGTCGCGTGCACTGGACGATGTGGACCACGGCCGCACCGTGGAGCTGACAGGGCTATACGGATCCTCCGCAGCCATGGCCCTATCCGCGTGGATAAAGCGCACCGGCCGCTTCGTAACCGCTGTTGCCCCGGACGAGCGCAGGGCCGCCGGCATCAAGGAGGACCTGGAATTTTTCCTCGGCCGAACGGTGCCGCTCTATCCGGCAGCCGAAACGCTGTCAGCCGATGACACCGATAGACGCGCCCTGCTTTCGGAGAGGCTGAACATCCTGTTGTCGTTCATTCCGGGTCCTTCGTTCCCGTGCATCGTAACACCTGTCTCCGGGCTCCTAGCTCCGGTTCCGTGCCGCGACGCGCTCGAAAGCTCGGTGCTGAGGCTCGAAAAAGGCGGTCTCATCGATCTCGAAGGCCTTACCCGGCGTCTCGTGGACGCAGGTTTCAGCATGACCCCGATGGTAACTGCGCCGTCCGAGTTCTCGGTCCGCGGAGACATCATCGACATTTACCCAATGGCTTTCGAGCAGCCTGTCAGAGTCGAGCTCTACGACATTCAGGTCGAATCGATCCGCCTGATCGACCTCGAAACACAGCGATCCGTGTCAGAGAAAACGGCGGTAACTGTTCCGCTCCCGGTAACAAGCATGATGGATGGGACCACCACGCTGAAGGATCATCTGCCGGAGCACGGAACAAAGGCCGTGTTCGAACCGCTGGAGGTGGATGAGAAGCTTAGCTATTACACGCGTGAAACAGGCGCTCAAGCGGGAAGCCGCGCTGCAGAAGATTGGATCAGCAAGATTCCCGGTGTCCGCCTGTTCAGCATTGCAACAGGGAAAAAAGGTTCCTTCAACTGCGGCGCGCTGCCTGCCCTGGGTGTTGGAAGGGGGCTCAACGAGATCAAAACCTCGATAGACAGCCTTGTCGATCGCTCCGGCTCGGTAAGCATACTCTGCCAGACGGAGGCCGAGTCATCCAGGCTGGAAGAGGTAATGACAGAGGCCGGAATACCTCCAGGGGATAATGTCCGGATCATGCTTGGCCGCCTGACCGCAGGCTTCCAGCTGCCGGATTGGGGCCAATGCTACATCAACCACTTCGAGCTCATGATGCGCATTCCTGTCCGCTGGGAACAAAAGACCAGGCGCATCCGCGCAAGGGCGGTCGAGTCGTTTTCTGAGCTCGACAAGAACGACCTTGTGGTTCACCTCGCTCACGGAATCGCACGTTACGAGGGAATCACACGGGTGGAACGCAAGGGGGGCAGGGAAGACTTCCTTAAGCTCGCCTTTAAGGGTGACACCCTCCTGTATGTTCCGGCCTCCAAGATGCACCTCGTTGAAAAATACGTCGGCGGCGAAGGTCAATCTCCCAAGCCGGACAAACTCGGGGGCACAGGATTCTCGAAAAGGAAGGAAAACGTGGAAAGCGCGCTTCAAGATCTGGCCGCGGACCTGCTCGACCTCCAGGCGGTCAGGGAAGAGAAGCTTGGCACGGCATTTGATCCCGACGACGAGCTCATCGCGCTTTTCGAGGCATCCTTTCCGTACCAGGACACGGATGACCAGGTAGAAGCATGCGCCGACATCAAAAGGGATATGGAAAAACCGAAACCGATGGACAGGCTTCTCTGCGGGGATGTGGGCTTCGGAAAAACAGAGCTTGCCCTGCGCGCCGCGTTCAAATCGGTGTGCTGCGGAAAACAGGCGGCCCTGCTCGTGCCCACAACGATCCTGGCCCAGCAGCACTATGAGACTTTCCAGTCGCGGCTCGCGGATTATCCTGTGACGGTTGAGGTTCTGAGCCGATTCAAAAACCGCTCGCACCAGAAAAAAGTTATCGATGCGGCAAGGACAGGAAATGTGGACATCCTGATAGGCACGCACAGGCTTCTGTCAGGCGACGTAGGTTTCCACGATCTCGGTATTCTTGTAATAGACGAGGAGCAGCGCTTCGGAGTTGTGCACAAGGAGCGTCTCAAGCGAATCAAGAGAACGGTTGATGTCCTTACAATGACCGCAACACCGATTCCTCGCACGCTTCACATGGCGCTCACAGGATTGAAAGACATATCCAATCTCAAGACACCTCCCGAAGGCAGGACATCCATCAAGACAACCGTGGTGTACAAAAGCGACGAGCTGATCAGGAACGGGATTTTCGCCGAACTCGACAGGGGCGGCCAGGTGTTCTATCTGCACAACAGGGTAGGGACAATCGTTGCGCAAGCAGAAAAGATACAGAAACTCGTACCAGAGGCGCGTGTGGCCTGCCTGCACGGACAGATGAAGGAGCGCGACCTGGAAGAAGGAATGATCCGCTTCATCAAAAGAGAGATCGATGTGCTCGTTTGCACCACGATCATCGAGTCCGGCATTGATCTGCCCGGGGTCAACACGATCTTCATCGACCGGGCGGACAGGTACGGCCTTGCCGACCTCCACCAGCTGAGGGGAAGAGTGGGCCGCGGTCATGTTAGCGCAAACGCTTACCTTCTGGTCCCTGCCGCTCCTCTGAGCGATGTCGCCTTGAGGAGGCTGAAGGCGATCGAAGAGCTTTCCCAGCTCGGATCCGGTTTCAGGATAGCGCTCAAGGATCTCGAAATCCGTGGCGCCGGCAACATCCTGGGAGCTGAACAGCACGGACACATCGCTGCAGTGGGTTACGAGCTCTACTGCCGCCTTCTGCGCGAAACCGTGCGCAGAATGAAGGGGCTTGAGCCTGAAGACGACTTGAAGGAAACCGATCTCGACATACGGATGGAGGCATACATCCCTGAAAAGTACATTCCTGATGAGCGGATGAGGCTCGAACTTTTGAGAAAGCTTGGAAAACTCAGAAAGCCCGAAGATCTCGATGATCTGAAGGAGGAGCTGAAAGACCGTTTCGGACGCATCCCGGCTCAGGTTCTGAACCTTATCGATCTATGTCTCGTGCGGTTCTTGATGGGAAAGACAGGGATTAAAAAAATCGCGCAGGCTGCCGGGCACACCCACCTTCAGATGCTTCTCTACGACGAAGCGCTCTGCGCACGGATCGGGCCCTTTGAAACCGCTGAGATGCGGTTCATCGAACCCGGGAAAGCACATCTTCATCCGCCAAAAGCGTGCGCGGGGGATCCGGTTGAAACGTTGAAATTCCTGAAATCCGGGTTGCTGCGCGCCCGCAGGAGGATATAAAATGACAGGTCACAAACCGGCCACAAGAAAAGGCAACGGCTTCTTCAGCCGGCCGAGATCATTCATTCGCTGCGTAGCCACTGCTTGCATCGGGAGGTGGAGTTTTGAAACGGAGAGGGATTGATTACAGCACCACCGGTTTCCTTGTACACGTTCTGCTGTTCATGCCTCTTCTGAGCCCCTGTCTCGCGGCCCAGATCCGGGAAACAAGCCATCCTGCCGCTGCAGAACCGGCAACTAGCTCGCGCCCTGCGGATGACACCGAAAACTCTCAAAAAACAGAAAACAGCACGCGCACAAGGGAAGCCAAGCCTCTTGCGAACCAGCCGGTGGCCATTGTCCTGGGAAGGGCGATCGCTTATTACGAAATCGACCGGATCGTCAAGAATGTCAGGGGAGGCGTTCCCAAGGCCGAGCTCCCGGAGCTTGATATCTGGGAAAAGTCTCTTGTGTATGATCTGAAGAACACCCTACAAGAGACAAGCGATCCTGCGCTCTTCAGGCTGGTGCTGCGCAATAAGGCTGAGTGGTACCTTCTGGTGGAAACCGCCAGGCGGTACATAAGCGAGCTGAGGGACAAAGACATTCTCAGGCAGCTGATAGAAAACGATCCCGGAAAAAAAGAGGAGGAGTTCATCGAGTCGATCGATTACTACCGCGAATTCTTCCTGGTAATGCTTTTTCAGAACGCCAAAATGGGAATCGGCCAGACAATCGACGGCATCACACCCACATACGCGGATTTCATCAGGGTCCCCCCAAAGGAGGTCAGGGCCAGCTACAAAAAACTCAAGGCGGCGTTCGAGCCGGCAGCGTCGAAAAGGATTGCCAAGTTCACCTTTCCCGGATCAAACTTCAAAAACAGCAATGTGCTCAAGCAGGCCCTTGAAGAGTGCCTGGGCGAGCTGCAACAAGATGCGGGTCTGTCCGAAAAGGAGCTGGGTGATCTGTCAAAAAAACTGGACGGCTGCAGCTTCGACGTTCTGGATATTCCTGAGAAAGGAAACACCAACCAACCCCCGGTGATTGCGGAGTTCGCTCGCTCTGGCGCTGTTGGGGATGTAAGCAGCCCGATCACGCTGTCCGGCGGAGGAGCTGTCATCTTCGTCGTTTTGTACGTCATGGACCGCATCGAGGAGCGGATCCCGGAGTTCGCCGAGTGCCGGGACAACATCAGGCGCAGCCTGATCGCGAACAAGAGGGAGATAGTTCACCGGCTCCTGATCAAGGAGCTCATACAGACATCGGACTTCTCTCCTCCGGATCTGTTCGAGACAACACCTCGTACCAGGGGCTCTTCTTCAAGGCAGCCCGCGGATTCGAAAGAAGGAGGATAGGCCTTGTCTGTCCCGAAAAAAGCGAAAAACTGCCTGGTTGTCCTGAACATCGCGGGCCTGTCGAAAAACCTCCTCTTTTCCGGAGGCTGCCCCAACATGGAGGCTTTCGCCAGGGCAAACATCACGCGCACCATAAAACCGCCTCTTCCAGCCCTCACTCTCCCTGTGCAAGCCACTTTCACAACCGGGTCGCTCCCCAGCGGGCACGGAATCGTTGGAAACGGATACTTCGACAGGGTTCTTCTCGAACACCGGTTCTGGGACGCTTCATCGAACATGCTCGACGAACCTCCGTTCTGGCGCACTCCTTCCTGGGAAGGCATCGATGTGGGTGCGCTTTTCTGGTGGAATTGCCTGGGTTCGAAGCTACACACCTACATGAACGTATCTCCTATTCACACCTCCGATGGAAAAACCGTTTCTTCCTGTTACAGCGATCCGCCGGCGCTGTATCCGTCCCTGGAAAAGCTGTTCGGGCGCTTCCCGCTCCACCGTTTCTGGGGCCCTGGGATTTCCATCGAATCGAGCAAATGGATCCTCTCGGCAACCATGGAAACAGCTTCCAGGAGAAAACCGCACATACTGCTGAGCTACCTTCCCCACATGGACTACTCGCAGCAGAGATCAGGACCCGGATCAGAGGAGTGCATCCGGCACCTTGCACAGCTCGACGATCTGCTCGCTGATCCGCTGAAACGATCCATGGAAGGCGGAACAACGATCGCGATCATATCCGAGTACGGGATTTCGCCTGTGAACGGCGCTGTCAGCCTGAACCGGATCCTCAAGGAGAACGGTTTTTTCAAGGTCCGCACAACAAACGGGCGCGAGTATCCTGATCTTGCCTCAAGCGCGGCTTTTGCGATATGCGACCACCAGGTCGCGCATGTCTACGTAATCGATCGTCCCGCCACAGCGGATGTCGCCGGCCTGCTATCAGAAACCAGAGGTGTGGACATCGTGCTCGATGCTCAAGGAAAATCCGGACATGGGGTCGACCATCCGAGATCAGGAGACCTTGTCGCGCTGTCGAGCAGCGACAAGTGGTTCGACTACTCCTGGTGGGATGATATGAGACTTGCTCCGGAGTACGCGTTTACTGTAGATATTCACAGGAAAATAGGTTATGATCCATTGGAGCTTTTTTTCGTCGTGGAAACCGGATGCACCGGCTCGGATCCGACATTGATCAAAGGATCCCATGGCCTTGTTCCAAAGAATGAAAACCTGTATCCGGTTCTTGTCATCCCTAGTGATGACAAAGAGTTAAAAGATGGTGACGATCCTGTATCACCGCTCGAAATAAAGAATATACTGCTGAAAACTCTTGAAGATATGGGCAGTGCAGGATAAAATCTTGTTTTTCATCGAACCTTCATAATTCATAACCGTTTAGCCGAAATGTTCCGGCAATCGACATTCAGTCTTGATCGAACATTTCAATAACACATAACTATCAGGAGATTTTCAATGACTGAACCTGAAAGCGGCGGGAAACAGGTGATGGTCGGACCCCAGCTCGATCTTCACGAGGAGACTTTCCAGGATCTGATGCGCGAGTGGTTAAAAAGCGCTCCCTGGTTCGGGGTTTCCCTTCTGATCCATGTGATAGTCGGTCTCATCATCGCAAACATCGACTGGCAGACACTCAGCTCGGACAAGAACAAGATCATCCAGGCCCAGTATGACAACGAGGAGATGGAGCCTCTCCCGGAAGAAGAGATCGAGGAAGAGGAGAAGGAAATAGAAGAGATCGAGGAGATAATCGAAGATCCGGAGGTAACTGACGAGATCTTCGAGGAGGAGATATTCGAAGACGACAGGCCGATATCGCCTTTCGAGGGGACGAACGTGAACGATATCATCGGGGTTGGCGGCGGCGCAGGCGGCGGGTTCGGCGGCAAGTACCGCAAGCGCGCTGGAAAACGCGGCGGCCGCGCAACCCAGAAGGCGGTCGAATGGGGTCTTCAATGGCTGAAGAACCACCAGGATCCTGAAGGGTTCTGGGATTGCGACAACTTCCAGATGCAGGACGACCCGAAGTTTCCCCTCTGCACCGGAAGGGGCCACCCATTGAACGACCCGGGCGTGACGGGCCTTGCGCTGCTGGCCTTCCTGGGCGCCGGGCACACTCCGACCAGCGGCGGGCCGTACGGCAAGGTGGTCAAGGACGGCGTCAGGTACCTTACCGACATTCAGGACCCTGAAGACGGGTGTCTTTCACCCAAGGAAAGCACTCACTACATGTACAACCATGCCCTCGCATGCCTTGCCCTGACAGAGGCGTACGGGCTCTCACGATGGGCGCCTCTGAAAAAACACGCGAGAAAGGCCGTCCAGTTCGTGCACGAAACGAAGAATCCGGGCAAGGCGTGGCGCTACAACCTCGGGGACGAGATCGATCCTGCCCAGCAAAACGATGTTTCCGTGTCCGGATGGATGATCATGTGCATCGCTTCGGCAAAAGATTTCGGGCTTCCCTACGACAAGACCGACATCTCTGACGGGCTCATGTACATAGATGAGATGACCGACACGGCCACCGGCAGGACCGGTTACAAGGAGAGAGGTTCCTTTTCTTCGAGGGAACAGGGCGATGAGCTGCTCTGGCCGTGCGAAAAGGTCGAGCCCATGACAGCGGCAGGCATGTTCTGCCGCGTTCTGTGCGCGAGCATCCTGAGCGACGGCGAGCTCGACGACCACGGCGAGAAGATGCTTGAGCTCGGGGCAAAGATCTTGAGGGACAAGCTGCCCAAGTGGAACAAGGAAGAGGGCACGATCGACTACTACTACTGGTACTACGGCTCGTACGCCATGTTCCAGCTGTCGGGCAAGGACTGGAGCCTTTGGAAGGATGCCATGGTGAAGGCGGTGGTCGAGAACCAGGTCAGCGAGGAGGGCAACGAGCAGGGTTCATGGGATCCGCGTTTGGACCCCTGGGGTGACAACGGCGGACGCGTATATTCGACAGCCCTTTGCACCCTGTGCCTCGAAGTGTTCTACCGCTACGACAGCATCCTCGGCGCGCGGTAACACAACGACAACCCGGACAAAAAAAACGGGAACGGCTCTGTGAGCTGTTCCCGTTTTTTATCGGTTATCTGCTCTGCTTCAAAGTTATTGAATTGCAAGGGCCTGAAGGGCGGAAACCCATTCGCTCTCGTCTCTATTCGCCATCCCCGGCTTTGTCATCCCCGGCTTTGTCCAAACCCGCAACCTTCTTGCTCAGCCTTGATATCTTGCGAGAGGCTTGTTTCTTGTGGATCACGTTCTTTTTTGCGGCCTTGTCAATCCTTTTCATGGTGTGCCTGAGCGCCTCTTTCGCCTCGGCAGAGTCCTTGTCCTCTACAGCTTTGAGAACCTTTTTTACATACGTCTTCATGGACGACTTCAAACTCCGGTTTTTCTCGCTCTTCGCCTTGTCCTGGCGAAGCCGTTTTTTTGCCTGATTCGAATGGGGCATTGTTCCTGTTTCACTCCTTATCTGTCCTGTTGCTTCGAAAAATCTATTTAACTTTCAGTTCATCAATCTTTACGGCTACATCCCTGTAGTTGATATCGATCTCATAGATCTTCATGTACCAGTCGAGCGCATCCTGCTTGCCTTCCTTTTTCTCGCACACCTTCCCGAGATCGTAGCAAACCGCCTTGGATTTTTCCGAAACGCCGCCAACCGCGTCAAGCGCAGCTTTGAGCTGTTTCTCGGCGAGATCGTACAATCCCTTCATCAGGAACGATTTCCCGAGCAGATGCAAAGAGGAGATCTTGTGCCGTGGATCTTTTATTGCATGCTGGAACGCCTTGATCGCCTCATCCACATCGCCGCCCCTGAAAACACACCGTCCATACTCGTACCATAGCCCAAGGTCGGTCGGATGCATCTTTACGCGCCATGAATACTCGTTTATCTGTTTTTCCAGCATCTCTTTTCTCAGGTCATCGAGCTCTGCCTCAAGGCTTACATTCTGCTCGTTCTTCAGACGTTTTTCGATCTTATCGATCTCTTCACTGTATGACCAGATGTCGATATCCCCGATCAAGCATCTTATGTCAAAGGAGCCCGGCTCCTTTTTCAGCATCCCTTCGTACACCTCTCTCGCCGAAGAAAAGTCCTTCTTCCTGGTGTAAAGCTCACCAAGCTGCTTGAGTGTCCTTTTGTCGTCCGGCTTCTTTTCCAGCGTCTTTTTCAGGTGTCCGATCTCTTCCTCGATTTCTTTTGCGGTCCTGTGGATGCGGGTTTGACGCTGCAGATGCGCTGCCTCGTCCTTCTCCTTGATCAACTCCCTTGATGATCGGGCCGAGCTGTAGGATCCTGAGGCCAGTGTCCCTTCCGCAGCGAGGTTTTTACGCATCTTCTCCGCCTCAGCGTCCCTCGGGTTGATGGCAAGCGCCCGCTCATAAAGTTCCAATGCGCCGGTGATGTCTTTGTTGCGGTACTTGATGTAGCCGGCTTTTTTGATGGATTCTGTGTCTTCCCTGTCCAGCTCAGATACGAATTCATACACTGCAACGGCTGAGTTCAGATGCCCCGCCCTCTCCAGCGCGCCTCCCAGTATCCTGTTTACAAGAAGGCTTTTCGGGTCGATCTGCAGGTAGCGCTCGCACGCCCTCCCGGTCCCTTCCATGTTCTTGAGCAGCTTCAGAATAAAAACCGAACAGAGCTGCGGCAGGGCAGTGATGCGCCGCAAAAGCGGTGAGGAGCTCTTGTAATCACTCCTTTTCGAGAGCGCATGCCTCAGCTCAGCCCTGGCTTGCCCGAAATCAGGTTTCAGGGATAGAATCTGGTTGTACAAGGCGATGGCGTAATCGAAGTTCTTCTTTTTGACCGACTCCTGAGCCCTTTCGAGGTGCTTCTGAATGTCCATGTTCTAATTTTCAGTTAAAAAGAAGGTTATGAAAACTTCATCACGAAAGAAAGCCGCGGATGATTCTCTTCCTGGCTGCCATTGTTCAAAGCGGAAAAGGTTATACCAAAATCGGGGGAGTGTCAACATAAAACAGGTTGCATTGCTCCTATTCTCATGATATCAAGATAGTTATTCAAGAACAAAGCTTGGTGAGTACCATAATTCATCATGCAGTGGTTTCTTTCATAAACCCATATACCGCATATTGATATCACTTTCATTCAGAGTAACAACCCGTTTTTCGAAGGATCGCTTGTTCAGTGGAAATCGTAACCTACCCCCACCCGGCTCTCCTCATACCGACCCGAAATATTGACAGGGACGAGTTCAAAGACCTTTCTGAAAGGATAGGCGAGATGTTCGAGCTGATGCGCAAGCATGACGGCATCGGTCTTGCGGCACCTCAGGTTGCGTGGAGCGTTAGGCTTTTTGTGACCAACCATACCGGCGACAAAAAGAACGAGTGCGTCTTTATAAACCCGGAGGTGAAAAGGAATGGAGGGGCTGAAGAGGCTGAGGAGGGATGCCTCAGTTTTCCAGGGATCTATGCAAAGGTCAAAAGAGCGGAAAAGGTGGAAATCGTTTATCAGAACGAAAAGTTCGAGCGGAAGAGCCTCGAATGCGACGGTCTTCTCGCCAGGGTCATCCAGCATGAATACGACCATCTCGAAAACATTCTCCTGCTGCACCGCATGACCGAGGCCGACAGGTCTCTCAACCGAAAAAAACTCAAGGAGCTCAAGGAGGTTCTTCCCGAGCAGCCTGAAAACGGACCATGAAGCCATGAAAAGGATCCATGTCGAATCGGTTCAGAACGCACCGGTTATCTCGAGAAACAGCACGGTGACAGTTGGTGTTTTCGACGGAATGCACCAGGGCCACCTCAGCGTTCTCAACTCCACGTGCGAGGCTGGAAAACTCCTGAACGCGGACAAGGTAGTGGTCACGTTCGACATGCACCCTGAAAACCTGTTGAACGGTTTCCGCCCGGAGATGATCCTTACGTTTGAGCATCGCCTCAGGCTCATGGAGCGAAACGGCCTGGACATTGCGGTGGTAATTCCTTTCGATGAGAAAACGAAAAACACGCCGGCCGACCAGTTTCTCGAGCGGTTCCTCCTGCATAGCCTCAACATGAGGGCCATCGTGCTCGGACACGACAGCGCCTTCGGGAAAAACAGGGAATGCAACCATTCATATCTTTCCAGCAGGAAAAAGTCCCTTGGCTTCGAAGTGCTGCGCACACCCGAGATCACGATACAAGGCGACCCCATATCCAGCACGAGGATCCGCGAGGCGATAGGTTCCGGGGATCTTCCTCTTGTTGAGGAGATGCTGGGCAGAGAGCTTTCGTACGTGGGAAGGGTGGTGCCCGGGGACGGAAGGGGCAGGGAGCTCGGCTTCCCAACCGCCAACCTTGACTGCGGGCCCGCCATTCTGCCCCCGTTCGGTGTATATGCAGTGCGGGTCCTTCACAACAACGTGATGCGCCGCGGAGTCATGAACATTGGCAGCCGCCCCACCTTCCATGGGATCCAAACCGAGGCCGCAGGCACGGTTGAGGTTCATATCCCAGGCTACACTTCGGACCTCTACGGATCCAACCTCGAGGTGTTCATCTTCAGAAAAATCCGTAACGAGAAACGGTTCAAGAGCGTTCAAGAGCTCAAAGACGCGATCCAGCGGGACATCGATTCAATCGGGCGATAAAAAACAAAAAACGCCGCATTGCCCGGTCCAGCCGAAACAAAACAACAACGACGCCAATTTTAATTCATTTGCCCGGAACAAGAGCTTGACAACAAGCGGAAGTGGTGATAATTCTAAAAACAACACCGACAGGGCGTTCATTAACGCCTACAAAAGTAAAAAAATGGTGGGCGGATAGCTCAGTGGTAGAGCACTGGACTGAAAATCCGGGTGTCCCCAGTTCGAATCTGGGTCTGCCCACCATTTTTAT
>CAZIUL010000060.1:0-25689 GCA_964542475.1 uncultured Phycisphaerales bacterium
TGAAGTCCGGCGGTTCGTGACGTCTTCACACTTTTTTTAACAGGAACTAATTATCCGGAACAGCGCGGCTCATGTAGCTTTCCCCGGATCCAGCTCCCCTTTCGTAGATCCCTCCGTGAACATAGTACATTGATATATCATCGGGAACCTTTCCCGCAAAAAGAACAATGATGTCATCCAGAAACTGCCCTTCACCCATCGGCGTTATGTACTTAACATCTTCCAGGATTACGCCTTCCAGGTCGTTTTCCAGGACCTGTGAGAACAGATAGGGGCGCGGTTTTTTGCGGTCCGCGATGGCAGGGATCAGGCTCTGTCCCTGGTAAAAGAAATCCGCGTAATCGAGTCCGATGTAATCCATCAATGTTGGAGCCACATCGATCAGTCCTCCCAAGCTCTCGACCACGCGGCCCTGGTATCTGTTGTGTGGAAACTTGATGATCAAGGGAACGTGTACGAGCTCCTGGAACAGAAAACCACCGTGATTCATCATGTACGGCTTTTCCATAAACATCTCTCCGTGATCGGAGGTGATGATGATGAGCGATTTGTCGTACAGCTCCTCTCCCTTCAACCGCTCGAAAAAACGGCCCAGCTTTTCATCTGTGTAGTACACGCCTCCCTCATAATTTGCTTTTGCCTGCCTGGCGTTGTCGTACGACCCGCTCAGGATCTCGGATTTGTTGAAACACGAGATCCATGTTTTGAACACCTCCCATTCGGCGCGATCCTCGGCAGTGGCCTCCACTTCTTTGTAGTACATGCTTTTGTACGGTTCGCTTTCGATGTATGGGAGGTGGATCTGGTAGGTGTGAAAAAAGAGGAAGAAGGGGTGTACCTTGTACTCTTCCTTCTCCCGGAAAAAATCGAACAACCTGTCCATCTTGGCTGCGATGTCCTGCTTCTCTTCCTTTATGTCGATGTAAACCCCATACCCCTGGTCCATGCCGAACTTGCCGCAGGTGAATCCGCCGTCCACAATCCCGAGCGTCCTGTACCCCGCATTTGCAAGCACCTCTGACAGGAGGAGGAACTCCTCGCGGATGCTGTAATCGTAGCTTTCGAGGCCCCGCTTACCCGCGATCGTTTCCGGGTACAGCGAGGTCAGCATCGATTGTATCGAGGGGGGTGTAGATGGATGCTGGCAGTGGATGTTCTTGAATACGACAGCGTCTTTCGCAAAAGCTTCGAGAGCCGGATGGCTGCGGCCGCGCGCTCCATGCAAGCTCAAGACATCGGCCCTCAACGTATCCAGCATGATGAGAATGATGTGAGGTTTTTCAGAGACAGGAGGGTCTTTCCTGATGAAGGTGTTGAGGTTGAGCATTCCCCACAGGATGAGAACCAGTGCTGCCGGGATTGCCGACCACGCGGCAGGGATCCGCCTATGTCTGATACCGGAGAATCCCGTGGCAGTGCCGAACAGGAGCCCCGTGCCCACCCCGAGCAGCATCCATCGGTTCAAGCCTTTGCAAAGCGACTCGCAGATGAGGTTGTACATACCGTAAAGGAAATAGCGGTTTGCGGAAACATGCCGGATGGGATCCTGCACACCTGTTATAAATGCGGCAAGAACGCATAACCCGAATACAAAAAGAAAAGGCCGGAAAAAGGAGTTCGTTTCCATTAACTCGCCCTATCGATAAACACGTGTCACCGAAAAGCCCGCAGCTGTTTCCTGGTTGATCGACAATACCAGGCATAAGGCTGTGGCTGCATCTGATGAAAAACCGCTGCTTCGCGGATTTCCGGCCTGGCGATCAGGCTCATCACCGGTCCATGCAAGGCCCGATTTTCTCGAACGGAATGCGCTGGAAACCGATCGTTTTGTATGCGGGTGATTCCTGCAGCAGCCTGAAATCCATGTTTTTTGCGTCCACAAACCGCGGGTCCACATCGATCATGTTGTTCTCGAAGACCTGGTAGGCCGAGGCTTTCTCCTCCATATCGAGCCATCGCCCCCCAAAACAGATGTTTTGGATGATGCGGTTGCCTTTAGGCGCGCCCGGCTCGTCTTCGAGAATGTTGACAAGCCGTGGATACCTGTCGCTCCACGGCGGTTTTGTGTAGGGAACAGCCTTCAGCCTTTCGGGCAGTGTCCCCCCTTCTTCCACGTGGTAGCTCATCCATCCCAGGCCGCGCGCGTCGATATGAACGGCGGGTTCGCAATCGATAAAGATGTTGTTGTCGATGATGTTGTCCCGCCCTCCGCCGATGAAGGCCGCCCTGGTGACATCGTAAAAAACGTTTCCAAGAACCGTGATGCCGCTCGCCGAGTCGTCCAAATACACTCCCATCGCACCGAGGCGCCCCGGGCCGTGGATGTGATGAAAGAAGTTGTGCCGTATGACTGTTCCGCGCGCGGTCCAGTCCCGCCCCATGTAGAAAGCCCCAACATCGCCTGTCTCGCAGCAGACATGGTGCACCTCGTTGAGCTCGATTAAGTGGTCGTTTCCATTGAGCAGTATGGCGCAGTGAGGCCCGTCGTGAATGAGGTTTTGTGCGACGCGATTGCCCACGCCGTGGACCGCTATTGCGGGGCGATAGGTGCGGCAGCACCTGCTGTAATCGTGGATGTGATTGTTTTCAGCGAGGTTTCCCGCCGGAACCAGGCTCTTGCGGTCGCCGCCCGAGAGAGATACCGCGCCGTCGCCTGTTTCAAGGATCTCGCAACCGATGACACCACATCCGGTCCCGCCCGAGATTGAAACGGCCCTGTTGCCGATGTTGCGCAACGTGCATCCGACGAGCCTGACGTTGGTGCTGTTTCGTATTTCAACAGCGGTTCCGCGGGTCGATTCGAGCGTCAGGCCTTGAAGGGTGATGTACGAGCTTTCGTTCGCGGAGATCAGCGTCAAAAGCCGGGTGACCTCGGCATCGTGATCGCCGACAGGGTCCGGAGGCCAGAAGTAAAGGGTGCCGCTGGCCCGATCCAGGTACCATTCGCCCGGCCGGTCCAGCTCCGACAGAAGGTTCAGCGCGTAGTACCGCTGTTCTTTCTTGTATCCGTATACTCCGTGCGGCGGATGAGTGAATAAAACGCGGTTGGCAGTGTCAATGGATCTGATTTTTTCGTAGCTGTCAGCCCAGTCATGGAACCAGTAGCCGTGAATCCAGATCTCCTCCTCGTTCTCCCAATTTTTGGGCTGGTCACCCTCGTAACCAAACTTACCACTGTCCTTGCCTTCCAGCACACGGGCGATTTTCGCAAAACCCTCGTTCGGCCATCTTGCAAGTGTCATGGGCTTGTTCCGGAAGAAAAGCTCCAGGGCTGCGGCGTGCATCGGCCTTCCGAACCCCCGGGGCATGAGCTCGCCGAAATCGACGATCCCCTGCGCGCGCAAATCAGCCTGCAGAACATGCCCGCGCACAGCAGGATCGAGACGATGATGCGCTTCTGAGCCGGCAACAGGTTCGAATCCGCTGACACGTTTTCCGCCTGACAGGCGGACAACGGCTCCTTCTCGGGCTCGAAAGACGACTGGAGACTCCCTTGAAGCGGAATCCTCCGCGGTCAGCTCGAACACCCTGTCGCGGCGATAAACACCCTCGACGAGCTCGACAACGACCCCCCCCTTGGGCAATCCGTCGCTTTTTTTCCTTTTCCTGATCTCGTCCCTCGCCCGCTCAAGGGTGGCAAACGGACCATCGGTATTGTCTGCATTGGGCTGCGGCAGCATGCCTGACCATGAATCGTTGCCTTTGTGTGACACGTACAAAGTTTCAAGCGCGGATGCCGTGTTCAGGGCTGCAAAACAAAACACAAGACACGTGAAACAAACCGTTTTTATAGGCCTCTTCATCTGCGCTTTCCCTTCTTTACAGGAGCATATCCCACCCGTTTCCTTTACATGTCAATCAGGGCTGACCCTCCAGGCGGATGTAGTCGAGGCCGAACATGTAGTTGGGGATCGCCTTGTCGTTCTTGTCCAGGATCGTGACGGTCAGCGTGTTGCGGCCTTTTTTCAGGTCGAATACGCCCAGGTCGATCTCTTCTGTCGGTCCCCAGCGTTCGCTTTTGTACAGGTCGATCGGGCCGCCGGCCTTGAGACCGTTCACGCTGAGCTGGTGAATACCGTAGTCGTTGGCCTTGGTGAACACCACTAGCACATGGCGCGGGCCGGCCCGATCGCTTTCAAATGCCAGGACGAGCTCGTCGCCCACGCCGGCCTCCTTCCACCAGAGCTGGGTCTCGCCGCTGTATCTGCTGCCGGCGCCCTGTTTTTCCGTGGTTCCGACGGAGGAGAGCACTTCGAGCTCTTCGCCTTCGATGACGCCCTCGACCCTGTGAACCCTGTAAGGAGGGATCTTGTCGAGCACGAGGGCCTGTTGATCCAGGGCCGGATCAGGGAAGTTGTCCTCCTGCCCGAGGAATGCGTACCAGTACGACGTGACCGCATAGTCCACGTTCACCTCGGCCCAGTGCCATACCTCCATGTCGAAGCGGAATTTTTCCGCGAAGGGGATTCGGTCCAGGATGTGCCAGCGGTTGACAGCCGTGTGGCCGTAGTTGTTGGGACCGTCGCAGCGCGGCTGGTTGTGAAAGGCGCCTGAGAACAGCTCGGGACTGCACCACGCGTAGCCGTAGTAGTCCTCGGTGCCCGTCCCGAAATGGGAGGGGAACTCCTCGCCGTCCACGTAGATCTTCTCGTCGCCCTCGCCCCACCAGTTCTTGACCGGGTTGCTCACGTAGAGCGCGTCGCCCACAAAGACCCCCCTGCCGTTCAATGTCAGGTAGTTCCAGTCGATCATGGGGCGGGTTGGGATCTGCTTTTCGATGCGCCACTTGGCATAAAAGTGCATGCTGCGCTCGGTCCAGGGTGCGGTGCAGCTTACGCCGCCCACGCTGACCTTGGCTTCCTGCCCGCTCAGGTTGGTCAAGCTGAGCTCCGCGCTTTTCTCGAACGGCATCCACCAGCAGGACCACATCAGGCCGCCTTCCGTGACTCCGAGGGGAAGCGATGAGTACGGATTGAGCCCGGGCGCTGCCCCGAAAAAATCGCCGAGGGGTGCGCGGATGGTCTCGATCCCGTCGAATACAGCGGTCAGCAGGATACCGCGCAGTGCAGCATCCACATCCTCGGCCGCGACACTGGCGGAAAGGTTGGCCACGGCCTTGGATCCCTGGAGGCGCATAAAAGTAACTGTCTCGCCCCGGGCAAGGTTGAGCTCCTGGTCCTCCCAGAAATGGCATTGTACATTCCCGGAGTCGAGATCCGCTGCTTTCATATCGCCGGACGCGTTCTTGCGTTCTTTTTCCCGGCGTTCAAAGCCCATCACGGCAAAAGAGCGCAGAAGGCATCCAAAGGACGCTTCAACCGGTTCCTGAAGAATCTTTGCAACCGCTTCCACGGTATCGGAGAGTTCCGATGCTGTGCCCGGTTTGAAAGACACAACCTTTGTGCCGGGCGCATAGGTCCTGTAGTTGACCTGGTAGTAGAAACCGCCCTCATCGCTGGTGATCTTGCAGTGTTTCGCATATGGAATGGGAAAGTAGGAGTTCCACCCGCGGCTGGACGTGTGCGTTATGGGATGCAAAAACCCCTCGGTCTTGCCGTTCAAAAAGTCGGTCATCAGCGCCTCGATCACAGGGTCAGGGGAGTGATCCACATACACCCTTAGAACCCCCTTGGGGTTCGCTGACCAGATGCGCACGATAGCGCCCGGCCCTTCGGCATCGACACAGACGTGCTCCTTGCGCCCGTTGTTTTCCTCGATCCGCAGGTAGTGGCCGCAGTCAGCGTTGGCGAACCATTCCTTTTCAGGGGATACGCTTTTGGGGTCGTAGCTCGAAAACTGGCGGCAAAAGAACTCGGGGGAGGGGTAGAGCGAGAGACCGCGCAGATCTACCAGCTCTTTGAGAAGCGATTTGGTGGTCACGGCACCGGTATCGTCGTCCGCTGCGGATGTTCCGGCAACTCCGGAAACCGCGAAAAAGCACGAGGCTAAAACAAGACAAAGACAGATGGAAACGGACCGTTTTTCTCTTTTTTCGAGCATTTGATCCTCCCTGTTCGAACGTTTTGCTGAGAGCACACCCGAGATTAATACCATTTTACCCGTAAGCCCAGAGTACAGCGCTGGAATAATAGAAATCCATGGAAATCTCCGGCGACCGGTCGCACCGGATATTGGAGCGTAGTTCCTGGATTATTTTTCCGATAGTTTCCTACCATTTTAATAGGAAAACTTTTCTTGACATCCTCTATCATGCTCATATCATAAAATCAGAAGCTGTCATTCAGGATGCCTGTATCTCCTGCAAGGCAGCGGACCTTTCATTCAGGAGGTAGGATCTTGTTGATCTTCGCTTACTGCTACACATGACTTCGTCCGGATGGGTCTTGGCGGCTCGTACCAGCCATCTCCTTGGGGCGGAGCATTCGTGTGATCTGATCCTTCTCACTATCCTCTCCCCCTCACCAGGAAATCAACTGATTTAAGCAACAAAGGTTTGTACCTGCGAGGAAGCAGGTAGATAGACCGCAAAAACGATTATCCCGGCACAAAAGACTTATCTTTCTAAAAAACATTTTTCCGGAGAATGGTAATGAATAAACTTGTTACGCTCCTGATCCTCGTCTGTTTCTTGCTCCCTCTGAATGAAGATACAGTTCGTGCTGATGAAAGCATTCCTTTCGGTTTGCTGCTCAGCGAGCCCTCACCAGCGGGCAGCATCGAAGAGGAAGAAAAACCTTTCAACGAATTCGAAATCGGTGATATCCTCGATGTCATCCTGCACGGCGATCTGTGGCTCTATCACATCCGCACCACCAACGTCTACCACACGGATGGAAACGCAGCTTTCACGGAGCTGACGGCACGGTTTGGGGCTGATTTCCGCTTCAAGGAGATCGACTGGTTTACCGGCCAGTTACGTGCGGTAAGAACAGAAGTACACGGCAGGCCCGACAAGTGGACCGCCCCGGCCCGGGATGATGCGGGAGACCGCGTGGACCTGGCCAACTTCACCATCTCCGGAGAGCTGGGAACTTTGCCCACCTCCCTGACCGTGGGTATCCAGGAGCTCGGTTACGGGGACGGCTTGCTCATCTTTGACGGCTATACGGACAAGCGGGCGGTGTGGACCACGCCGATCCGCTCCTTTCCGGCCGTCAAATGGAACATCAAGCCCCATGAAGACATAAGCATGGATTTCTTTGCAGCCCAGTTTCACAACGATCACGTCAGCTATGAAACCTATTTAGGATCCGGAGTCGGCGTCCAGGGGGGCGGGCAAGTATATGGTAGCGTGTTCAATTACACGACTGACAGCGTGGGGTGCCTGGAAATCGGGCTTTTCCTCAAGGATGAGGACATCCGTGACGGACATAACAACGGCCTGGACACGGGATCCAACACATGGGCGCTCAGCCTCAGGGAATCCAAGGATTTAGGCTCATTCAACCTGACAGCCGAGATTATAAAGGAATGGGGACGAACCAGGGTGGTGCAGAACAGCGTCGCCCCTAACAGCCCCCTCCAAAGCCGCGATGCCTGGGGGGGGCACGTCTCAGGCACGTACTCTTTTACAATGACAGAGGAGTCTCCCTATCTCAAGGCGCGCTTCGCCTATTTTCAAGGCGACCGGTCCGGCACCTCCTCGGTGGAATCGTTTGATCCTTTCTTCTACGGGTTCAACGACTGGGGTTCATGGTTCCTGGGCGATATGACGAGCTATTCCCTTACCAACACCAACGAACAGGCCATTTCCCTGGAGTTCGGCATGGTTCCGTTTGATAAATCCAAGCTCCGCGTGTTTCTCTACGACTTTAACCTGGATCAGGAGATGCCCTTTTCCCATAGCAAGGCCTGGTCAAACGAAGCCAATATCGTCTTCGACTACTTTCCCTGCGACTACATCTTCCTGGGCGCCATGGCGGGCGCGGTCATCCCCAAGGCAGCGGCGGAGAGTTTTAATGGCGACGATGAAATTCAGACCGAGGTGATGTTCTGGGCCGGTTTCTATTTTTAGCGCCGCGGTAGAAAACGATGAAATGCGCGGGTTAAAGCTTCCTCTTCCGTTTCTGGCAAGGAGATAAAATCATGAATCATGCAGTTACCGGGTCTTGGATTGTATTTGTTCTCTATGGCGCAGTAGTAATCGGCATGGGGATATGGGCATGGAAGTTAAAAAAGAAACGTCATCTCGAACACAAGAACCTCGAGTTCTGGATGGCCAACCGGGAGCTTCCCGGCTGGCGGCTCGGCATCTCTCTGACCTCGGGATGGCTCATGCTGGGCTGGATCGGCTTCGGTATGAGCCAGATCTATGCCTACGGCGCCACCGGGCTATGGCTACTTCAGATCCCCTGGTTCATTCTTTGCATCCTGATCATCCTGCTCGTGCCTTTCTTCAGGCGGGTGGCCGCGGTGAGCCTGCCACAAGCCATCGGCTGCCGCTTCGGCCCAAACGCGCGCTATCTCACCGCGGTTTTTTCGGTATGCGTGTTTCTGTCCTGGACCGGGGCTGAGCTGGTCATGGTCAAGACCCTGGTCGCTCCCAACCTGGGCATGGGAGAGATGAGCAACTTGGCCCTGGCCCTGTTCATCGTGCCCATCCTGCTTTACACGGTGCTGGGTGGGTTTCGGGCCATCATCATTACGGACTTGATCCAGTTTATCATCATGGTTCTCTTCATCGTGGTCCTGGGCGGCTGGGCATGGTCCCAGGCATCCTCGGCAGCGCCCGATGGGATCGCGGCCGCACTTCGCGAAGTCACCCCCCCATGGGCCGGGGTAAAGGAAACGCTCAACCCCTTCGTGCTTGGCTGGATTTTCCCCGTGGCCCTTCTCCTGGGCTACCTGCCCGGCTGGCTGATCGAGCAGGACCTTACCGTGCGGATCCAGGCCGCGCCCACCACGCGGCATGCGCGGACCGGCGCTGTGATCGGATTCATCTTCATAACCACCTTCGTCATCGTGATTCCCGCCTTCGTGGCCTTTTGCGCCCTGGTGGTTTTTAACCCGGATGGCCCGGAAGCGGCCAAGGTGGGAGCCGACTATACCGGAATCATTCTGGCCTTTGTTCAGCAGATGCCTGCCTGGCTCACGGTGTTCATGTTCCTGGGGATCGTGGCGTGCCAGATGTCCACCGTGGATACCTTTTCGAATGTAACCGCCATGCCCCTGGCCTACGATCTTGTAGAGCCCCTGGCCATGAAGGGCGCTTCAAAAAAACGGGTGGCCGCCATGGCGCGGATCATGACCATGACAGCCCTGGTCCTGGCCCTTTTGTACGCATTCATCGCGGATTCGCTGGGTGACGTGTACTACCTTTCCTCGGGGGTCCTTTCCGCTTGTATCGCGGTGCCGGCCATCGCGATTTTCTGGAAGCGGGCCACGGCCGCTGGAGTAATCCTGGGAAGCATTCTCGGGGCGGTTGCCACCTTGGCCATGTACTTGTATGAGTATGTCCACCTCCAGTTTGTCAACCCTGAACAGCCCAACTACTATACAGATGTCCTTCCGGCATGGCTCGCAGGCGGATACGGTTACCTTTACATCGGTACGGGAGTGGTTGTTTCGGTGGTATCCATGGTCGCAATTTCGCTTGTAACTCCCCGCTCTTCAGCGGAACTGATTGCGGTAGTGGAAGCGGCGCCCGTGGAAGGGACAGAGGCTCTCGAGAGGGTGAGCGAACACAATGAATCGTAGAGGGCCCGGATATACAGAACGCGAATATTAGCGGCGATTCCATCGGGATAATCGGTTATGATATGAACCTCGTGGAGACCATCGGAGGAGAGGCGTTTTTTTGCAGAAGCTCGCGCATGCCGGAAAGACCGCCTGGAGCATATTCATCGCGCGAAAAAAGTATGGAGCTGCCCAATGGCCCGGTGCGAATCCCAAAAAGAGCCTGACCTCGATCCCAACGATCCATGCACGACTCCACAGGCGCCGGACACGGCATGCTCCTGTTCCTGCCCCGGGAATAGGAGCGGGGTGTCGGCAAGGTTCGGCAACATGGTCGACAACAGCCTGGCCTTCGCCCGGGCAAGCAGGGATGAGGGGAAAAAAATCGTAGGCATCCTCTGCGAGTACACCCCCAGGGAGCTGATCATGGCTGCCGGGGGCATACCGGTTTGCCTTTGCGGCGGGGACAGCACAACCATCCCCGCCGCAGAGAATCACCTGCCCTCCAACCTTTGCCCCCTAATCAAGTCCACCTACGGCTATCACCTGGAGAAGTCCAACCCATTCCTGGAGATGATGGATCTAATTGTTGCGGAGACCACATGCGACGGCAAGAAGAAGATGTACGAGCTTCTCGCGGAATCGATTCCCATGATCGTGCTGGAACTTCCACAGAAGGAAAAGGATGAGGCAGGGCTGGCCCGCTGGACCATGGAGCTGGAAAGGTTCAGGGAGGAGCTTGAATCACGATTCCACGTGAAGATCAGCGATGAAGCGATTTGGGAGGCTGTGGCGCTCATGAACCGCGAGAGATCGCTTCGGCGCGAGCTCGCCGAGCTCATGCGGGTAGACTCTCCGCCCCTGACGGGCCGCGAGCTTCTGGATCTCAAGAGCCTCATTTCCGGCATCCCGGCGGACCTGGAAGAGTACGGGAAGGTGTTGAAACGTCTCAGGGAGCATGTGCCGGACGACCCGTCCCGGTCCAAACGGGTCCGTGTCCTGATGACCGGCGTGCCCACGGTGCACGGCGCGGAGCGTGTTGTGGATTTAATCGAGGATCACGGGGGGCTTGTGGTCTGCATGGAAAACTGCACCGGGGTAAAGCCCATCCTGGAGGATGTGAACCCCGAGGCTGTCGATCCGATCAAGGCCCTGGCTGAAAAGTACTACCGCCTTCCATGCTCGGTCATGACCCGCAATGAGGCCCGACTCGATTCGCTCAGAAGCCTGGCCGATGCCTACCGTCCGGACTGCGTCATCGAGCTCATATGGCAGGCGTGCCTCACCTATGACGTGGAATCGTACCGCATCAGGCGTCTGTCTGAAGAGGAGCTGGACCTGCCCTACCTGCGAATCGAAACCGACTACTCCCCCTCCGATTCCGCACGCATCGCGGTGCGGATCGAAGCCCTGTACGAGACGGTTCGGGAGAACGGCGAAAGGTTCAGGCAACGCCCATGAAGACCGTGGTATACTCCTGCCATTTCGTTCCCGCCGAATGGATTGCAGCCCACTCTATCCAACCCGAGCGGATCATGCCATACATTCATGCGCGCTTGAGCCCGGCTGGTCTTACCCAGGGAATCTGCCCTTACGCGGCATCGTTCCTGGCCGAAGCTTCGTCCCCCGGCATCGGCGGGCCTGATGGCGTGATCGTGACGACCGTGTGCGACCAGATGCGGCGGGTATCAGAGATGATCCCTGCGCGCCCGGACCGCCCGGTTTTTCTCATGAACGTGCCATCCACCTGGCAATCCGTGACAGCACAGAAAATTTACCGGACCGAGATAGACCGGCTCGGCCGTTTCCTCGAACAGTTGGGCGGGCAGGCACCCACACAGGATGCACTGACCGGGGTCATGCTCCGGTATGATACGTCGCGCGCAGCCCTTCAGGCGGCCGGGGCGCGCCTTTCTCCTCGGCGCCATGCCGAGGCCGTGACAGGATTTTTCAGGACCGGTACAGTGGATGTCGAGGAAAAAGGCGCGGCATCAACCACCGCACCCAAAGGCGTTCCCCTGGCCCTGGTGGGAGGGCCGCTGATGCGGCATCTTCTCGATCTCTTCGACCTCGTACAAGAGCATGGAGGAGAAGTGGTTCTCGATGCCACCGGCACTGGAGAGCGCACCATGCCCGGACGGTTCAACCGCCGGGAGATCCGGGCGGATCCCCTGTCCGTACTGACCGACGCGTATTTTGGAAGCATGCCCGACGCGTTCCGGCGGCCCAACAGCGGGCTTTACCAGTGGCTGAAAAAGGAGCTCGCGAAGCGGGGCGTGAAAGGTGTTCTCTTCATCCGGCACACCTGGTGCGACACATGGCTGGGTGAAGCACGGCGCATGAAGGAGTGGCTCGACATCCCTCTGCTGGAGATTGAAACCGGCGGCAGCGACAGCGTTGACGGGCGCACCGTATCCAGGATTCAATCGTTCCTGGAGGTGCTCGCATAATGTCGGATGAACCGCAAAAGATCACTCTCGGGGAATGGGAGGCGCGGTACAAAAAGCTATCGGCGGAGGGAATGGAGGAGCCCTGGTACGGGGGTTCTTTGAGCCGTCACATCGATGACGGGGATTTCCGGCTTTCCAGCCTGTACTTCGACAACTCGGCCGCCTCCTTGCGGCTCTGGAACTTTCTTCTAACGGAGGAGGACCGCCTGACCAGGGCCCGGAAAGAGGGTAAAAAGCTCGTGGGTACAATGAAGGACCTGGGCACGGTGCCTGTCATGGCCTACGCTTCACCAAACCTCGTGGCATTCTATCCGGACGGCGCCTGGTGGATCCCCTGCGTGATGGAGCTGAACGCCGGGCTTCTGAGCGCGGCCGACTCGCTGGGCATTGACGATTCGTTCTGCCCGGTGCGGGCAATGCTCGGGGCTTTTCTCACCGAAGCCCATTTTCCCATCCCGGACCTTCTGACATGCAGCGTGGGCGCTACCTGCGATGATTTCTCCGCCATAGCCCAGCGACTTTCCGGAATGGGACATCCAATTCTGTGGTGGGAGATCCCGGCCAGGCGAGTGCCCGGGCCCGGAGAATCGGAGATCCGTTTACCCGGTGGTTGCCGTGCCACGCGGGAACAGATCGGTTTCGTAAGGTCCGAGCTGGAACGTGTACGGGGAGCCCTGGATGCGCTCTCGGAAGCGCCCCTGGATGATGATGCCCTGGCATCAGGCATCCTGGAGGCGAACCGGGTCCGTCGCGTGATTAGAGAGCTGAGGATGATCGCCTACAGGGCGGAACCCTGCCCGTTGCCCGCGCTGGAGATGCTTATTGCGGAGATGCTGGCCATCCACTTCTGCTCCGACCGGTCGGAATCGATACGGGTTCTGGAGGCGCTGCTCGAGGAGGTTCGGGCACGGGTTGAGAACGGAAAGGGAGTGCTGGACAGGGATGCGGTGCGGGTCTTTTGGGTCAATCCCGCAGCCGATTTAAGGGTCATGAACCTCCTCGAGGAGTGCGGAGGCCGCGTGTGCGGAACGGAATACCTCTTCTGTCACGCGATGGATGAGATCCCGGAAGAGCTCGATCCGATGGAAGCGCTGGCCCGCATGGCTCTGGCCGATCCCATGGTTGGTGAAGCTGCGGAGCGGGCGGAACGGATCATGGAGGACATTCGAACCTTCGGCGCCGAGGCTCTCCTGATCTCGCGTATCCCCGGCGCGAGCCACTGCGCCACTGAGGGCGAGATTATCAGAAGGACCGTGCAGACGAATATGGACATTCCGGTCCTGGAGATCGAGGTGCCGGTGTTGATCGAACCGATGCAGGCCACGCTGAGGACCCGCATCGAAGCATTGATTGAAACAGCGTTGGAACTGAGAGGGACACAATGATATTTGCCGGAATCGATGCAGGATCGAGAGCCATAAAAGTACTGGTCATGGACGGTGATACCCGTGAGGTGTTGTGTACCGGGGTCCACGACCAGGGCGTGGAACAAGGTGCGCTGGCATTGGGTCTCTACGAGCGGCTTCTTGCGGAGCGGGGCATGGAACGGGGCGATATCGCCCGGGTGGTTGCCACGGGGTACGGCCGGAAACTCATAGATTTTGCTGACCGGGCCATCACCGAGATCACTTGCCACGCCAGGGGAGTGAGGCACCTGGTTCCGGAAACAATGACCATCATCGAGATCGGTGGACAGGACAGCAAGGTTATCCGGCTGAAGCCGAACGGTTCAGTCAGGGACTTCAACATGAACGACAGGTGCGCAGCGGGTACCGGACGGTTTCTGGAGGTGGTTGCGCAAAGGCTCGATGTTGAGCCCGGTGCGTTTGGGGAGATGGCAAGCAGGAGCGAAAAACCTGCTGTCATCAGCAGCATGTGCGTGGTATTCGCGGAGACGGAAATCATCGGCCTGCTCGCCGGTGGATCGCTGCCGGAAGACATTGCCGCCGGGGTCCAGGTATCGATCGCCGGAAGGATCGCGTCCATGGCGGGCCGCGTTGCGCAGTCGCCCGTAACATTGACAGGAGGCGTGGCACTGATCCCTGGGATGGCCGCGGCTCTGGAGAAGATTCTTGGGCACCCATTGTGTGTTCCCCCCGACCCCCAGATGACCGGTGCTCTGGGCGCGGCCCTGCTCGCTTTCGATCGGAATCGCAACGAAACCCGCAGGCGTTGAAAATTGTGTCAGGGACAAGCTGCAACTAACCCGCATATTTCATCCTCTTCGCTCAGTCGTTTTGTTTTGCCCGTTCAACAGCACTCTGGTAGACGTGTCGGCATTTTTCAACGATGCTGTCCCACGTGTAGCGGTCGAGCACTTTTCGGCGCCCTGCAGCGCCCATTTTTTTTCTCAGCTCCTCGTCACCAAGCAGTTTGCTGATCGCGCGTCCCATATCGATGGGGTCGTTCGGGATCACCAGCAGCCCGTCGATTCCATCGTCGATAACGGAAGTGATTGCGTCACGGCGCGAGCCGATGACAGGAATACCGGCGGACCATGCTTCGAGGAACACGATGCCGAAGGACTCGAAAAACGATGGGAACGCCAGCACATCCGAGGCAGCGAATATTTCCGGTTTTTCATCTTCTTCGAAGTTGTCGAACATGATGACGTTTATCTTCTGGTCAACGGGGAGTTTTGCGATCTTTACCGCAAGAACCTCTGAATACGAGGTGCGGGATCCGGCAATGAGGAGGCGCGCTCCAGGGTGAACCTTCCACACATCGCGCATGGCATCCACCACGATTTCGATGCCCTTGTGCTGGACCTGCTGGCCCACAAAGGCAACAACCGGATCATCTCCGATTCGGAAACGGCGCCTTAGCCCGCTTCCGTCCGCCTTTCCGAACGGCTCCGGATCCTTTCCGACTCCTATGGGGGTAATCTTGTGCGCGGGTACGCCGCGGCCGACGAGGTAGTCCCGCTCGAATGTTGTGTAAGCGATGTAGGCATCCGCCCGGCGGATGGCCTTGTAGATCATGGGGCGGTTGAAGCCCCAATCGTCCGCCGCGTGAATGCCGCCGTAGAAAACAACGGGGATTCCTGCTGATCTTCCCCCGTTCAAGGCATAATGCATGTGCATCAATGGGAAAGAAGAGGCTGCTATAACGTCGGCCTTTGACTCGGCAATGGCTTTTGTCATGCCGGGCACGAGCGGCCCGTTGAGAAGCGCTCTCAGCCTGTCGTTGTAAGGGAGCTTGAATTTGCAGGCAATATCGCTGAGACGTTTCCTGACCCTGTTCCATCTGTTGTAAACAGGGAACCGGCGTATTGTGACGTTTTTGAGGACTTCCACCCCTGCGGGAAGGGATGGCTGATCGGTGCGCCAGAACAGTTCGCAGTTGTAAGCGGTTGTTGTGTAGACGGTGACATCATCATCATAGCGCGATGCAAGCCTCTCCGAAATTATCTGGATGACTTTTTCGGTGCCCCCGATCGCTGGAAAGTAACCTTGAACAACATGAAGCACTTTCATGGTCTACCTCGACCGGATGCACGAAGGTCCGCGTCCTGTTGTTTTTCACTCATCGGGCACGGCGCTTACGATGAACGAAGAATATGAATGTGTATTAATGACATAGGTTTATCGGGAGGTAAACGGTAAACATCGAAGAAAAAAACAAGGTTTAAGGCTTGGGTATTTGAGGTGGGATTTGCCTGAGGATAGGTAGAAGAAAATAAGCCTAATAAAGTATGAGGTCCAAACCTTAAACCTTTGGAAACCACGTGCGATACGCGGTAACTTTTTATTCGGTTGTTTTCAAAGAGCCTCTGTCCTCTGCCTTTCTTGAAATCCGAATGTTCAATCCGGTGTCATGCAGCGAGAACAAAACAATTCTAGCAAACAATGCTCGAAGCCTACTTAACGGTCAAATTAGCAATTTCGTTTGAAATTCGACTTTTTGAGGCTGGTTGGGAGGGTACCCACGACGCTCGACATCTTCATATACTGGACAAATTGCCAAATGGTAACTTTTTTTGCTGAGAAAAAATTCGGTACGACATATGAATCCCGGATGTTTTTTTTTGATATGTCAGTAATATCTTGAATTAAAAGACGTTAGCCCGCTTATTTCATACTCTTCGTCGCGAGGTGCCGTAGCCTGTGTTGTGGCAAGGCGCATGTCAGGTGACGACCGCAGGCCTGTTCCTACAGGTTGAGGATCGTCTCCTGGCATGAAACGCAGCCACAGCGCAGGTTACGGTGCCGCAGCAGGAGAGGATGAAATATGCGGGTTAGGGTCCTCGGCGTCCTCGGCGTCGTATGGGGGAGGGCCTGCGGCTCGAGGCAGAAGAAGAGGCGGGGGAGGAAAGAAGAGGATCAGCGCTGCCTGAACCCGGCTCCAAGGTTGCGGGCCATGCTTTCACAAGCAGCCGGATCTACTCGAGCGCCCGACAACCTGCATTCATTTTGCGTGAGAGTTACAGCGGAGAGGGTTACCGCCCCTACTATCCTTACGCATCTGCTTGTGAACTCCAGCAGGGCGCTGTATGCTGCCGGGCCGGCAACCGGTTGGGAGATCTTTGTGTAAGTTTTTTCGTCCTGGGCGTTGAGGCTGACAGAGACTTCATCCACAAGCCCTTCCAGGAGATCAACAGCTCGCGGGCCATGCATCATGAGAGCATGGCCGTTCGTGTTGATTCTGACCCTCATCCCCCTGTTTTTCATGATTTTTGAAACCTCGATGATCGTGTCCAGCCTGATCATAGGTTCACCAGCTCCGCAGAACACAACCTCCTTAACCGGGTATTCAATTGAAGAGGCCAGATAATCGAAATCAGCAAGAATCTTTTCTGTATCCGGTTCAAAATCGAGCATAGTCCGTAGGCGGAGGGCAGCCCGGCTTGAATGGGCTGCGGTTTGTTCCGAGCAGTGCCCGGAGCATGTTGCTGTCTGCTGTTGAACCGAATCCGGGTGTACCTGAAATGGAACAGGTTCCTCTCCAGCGAGGTTCAGGTCGAACGAACCGAGCCACCCTTTGTTATGCCTCGGCGAGCAAAAAACACAGGCATTTGTGCACCGGTTCGTGACGTTCAGGTAGATGCGGGCTGGCCGGTACTCGTAGGCAATGCAAGGATTGGGACCGTCTTGTCCTGTCGTTCGATCTGGATGTGCCACTTCAATCAAAACCCAAACCAGAAAAGTCGTTTTCAGCATCTTTAAACAAAACATCATCTATGCATTTTTCACGGATGATTTTCAATCGGTATCACGCGTTTTTTGAATTTTCGAACACCAGGACACTGATCAGCCGGATAATGGACGGAAAAGCTATCCCAGGCCGGAATGAGCGCGTTTTCAGGACAATCCAATGTTGTGGATAACTTGTTGAAAAGCATAAAGTCCTGCTGAAAGATGTTCATAAGTATATAAATTAACAGGCTTTTAAACCGATTATTCTTATATGATTTTCAGAACGGATGTGGAAAACAGTACAGGCAGGGGGGTTTTCAAGGATGGAAAGAAGTAAACTTTCTGCTTCCGCGAGGGGTGGAATTCGGGTAAATACTGTAGAAGTGGGCATTTCCAAGCCTTGCCGGATTCAAGGCGGCCAGGATGTCCGGCATGCGGGTAAAATGGAACGATCATGTTTATAAGAATTGCGTGCTTGCTGTCAGCTGTTTTCTGCTGCTTTTCACAGACGGCTGACGAGAAAAAGAAGCAGCCGGAAGAGCAAAGAGCTTTGGAACTTGTGCCGGCGAAGCTCGATTTCGGCAAGATCTTCGACGGTGCTCAACCTGTCAAAAGCGTAACCTTGAGGAACAAGGGAGCTTCCCCTCTTACAATAAAAAGCCTTCACACCGATTGCGGCTGCGCGATCCCGCGCGTTTTGTTTCCCGGGGGAAAAGTGGTCCACCTCGAAGATGGTATCCATCCGGTGGGTGTTCTGAAGCCAGGCGAGGAAGCAAGCATGGAGGTCTGTTTTCACACGTGGGGGTGGGACGGCAAGCTTAACAAGAACGTGACGATCAGCACGGATGACAGCGCTTTTCCTGTGACGCGCTTGAAGGTCAAGGCGGAGATCATCGATTCGCTCGTTATCGAGCCGGAGTTTCTGGATCTTGGCGAGATTATCCGCGGCCGGAAGGTAAGCGGCCGGGTCATCCTTCGTTCCAAGAGCATTGGTGATTTTGATGTCAAGGGGATCAAGGACCTGCCGTCTTATCTCCAGTTTTCCGCCAAGAAGCTGTCCAGCGGAGAGAATGCAGAGGTTATGATCGAAATCAAGAGCAAAGAGGAGCCTCCCCTGGGGGAATGGATGCGGAAACTCCACATAGAAATCGTTAACGAGCATATCAATCAGACAAGGCTTCAAGTGAAGGCGAAAGTGGTTCCCAAGGTGTGCTTCAGCATGAATGGCAAGGCTTTGGATAATGAGCTCGATTTCGGAGTTTTTCCCTGGAATGAGGGCAAAACCGCTGAAGTGGATATCACAAACCTTGTTCCTGAGATCCCTTATCATCCGCTCAAAGTTGAAAAGGAGAGCGCTTTTTGCGCTTCATGCGTTGAGACGCGGCTGAAGGAGCTGAAGGCAGGCGAGCTTTACAGGCTTGTCGTCAGGATCAGGCCCGTGGACAAGGCGCCGGTTTTTGTGCGCGGTGCATTAAGGATCATCAGCGATCATCCGGACCTGTTCTTGAAAAGGTTTTCTCTTATCGGATGGCCGAGCAGGATTTTTGAAGAGGGTTTGCGCGGGAGCGGGGATTAGCCCGCTTATATCATACACTTCGTCGCAGGTTACGGTGCCGCAGCAGAAGAGGATGAGATATGCGGGGTAGCATCGCGGGTGTGAAGCAGTGCTCAAGTATCCAGGTCATCCAGCAAGTCATCCACGGAGTCGATGTTATTGAGATACTTGTGAAAATCCAGCCTTGCATCCACATCGATAGAGGAGCTTTTCCCCGCTTCGCCTGAAAGCATCTTTTCGATTATCCAGTTGGGGAGACACACCTCAGCGGTGAGTTCTTTTCCATTGACCATTTCCTCGAGCTGGACCAGCTTGTTTCTCATCAGCGTTTTTCTTGGGGAAAAGAACCGCCGTTTCCTGATCAGGTCCTTCTCGTTTTGTGATGTAAGCCTTATCAGGTCCACTGCGTTCAGGTAGGCGTTCCCCTCGGTGATCTCCTGGAACAGCAGGGTGATCAGGATGACCGTTTCTTCTTCTGTAAGGCTGTGCTCCCTGATGAACTTCCAAGTATACAGCCTGTCTTTGACCTTTGTACGTTCCAGGCGTGTGCTGATTCGCTTCCTCAAGAGCTCCATCTGCCTGTTGATGTCCAGCACCGGTTCAGCAACCCCGAGCCCGATCTCATCCCAGTAATCGTAATTGAAGACCTTGGTGGTCCTTTTCTGATACAGCAGCGATAGCCACCTGAGGTCCATCAGGTACGACATGTTGTTCGAATAAGGGCTCCTGTTCCGGTTGTTTTTATTCGTGGGCCGCTCTTTTACCTTTGCTCCTGCTGTTTCAGCAAAGGTGTTGAAGATCATGTTGACTATCCTGTCGGAGAGCCTGAACTTGCTTTCCAGGATGTCATTGGAGCTTCTGCCCGCAGGCTCGACTGTGATAATGCCGGTTGACACGAACCCTGATGAGGAGTCGATCAGCGCCATTCCCTGCAGAATGTCGTAGGTGCCGTCGAAAACAAGCTGTAAAAGCTCCCGGCCTGTAAGGTGCGTGTTAGAGGAAAGCAGTCTTTGTCTGAGCAGAGCAAGGATCATCACAAGTTGATACTTGTTGAGCTGGTATCTTTTCAGAAGCTGGGAAAGAGGACCCTGAAAACCGTGCTCCTCGATGTGCCGGTTGATCTCATCGATCTTTTCGCGCGACTGGTTTCTCAGCCTTTCCATCTTCGAGGATGTGGCATTGCCCTCGAATATCTGTTTACGTATCAACCCAAGCTGATCATACCTGGAAAGGATTTTTTCCAGTATCGGTTTATCGTGAGATTTGCTCATCGCTTATTGCCTTTTGGTCGAAATTCAAAAACCGCATATCATAACTGAATACGGGTCACACTACATAAGGGTAACTCTCTTTTATCAGCGGAAAACAGATGGCTGGGACAAAGCCCAAGGTTTCCGAAAAAAAAAGGGAGATCAGCCGGTTCGGACAACTATCCACAGCAATCCGCCTGCTGGCCCGTGTTCGTGTCAAAAGAACAATTATATAGTCTTCATCTGAAATGCGAACACTGATATATCAACTTTTTGACAAAATCGACATTTTTTGGTATTAAAAGTTAAGACGGTTCAGTACTCTGGTCTGCGTTTACACGCGCTTGCCGTATAAGATTTTACAGTTAATAGCAGTATGTTGGCGGTCATCGTAAGATTTGAACGCATGCAAGGTGTGATATGCCGCGAGATGAAGCAAGCAAGAAAATCGAGGATGTCATCCAGCAGATCAATGATCTGGATGAGCCCGGGGAAGATCTGCTCAACACTCTCGAAGAGTTCAGAAGCATCGACATCGCGGATGTGTTTCATCACATCAAGCGCTCATTGCGCATCACCGTGTTCAATCATTTCACAGATGAAGCGGCAGCGGAGGTGCTTGTAGAGCTTGATGATATTCTGATCATCGAGCTTTTGAGGGAGCTTTCCTCGGAAAAAGCCGCTCTGATTCTGAACCTGCTGCCGCCTGATGAAGGCGCGGATGTCATTGCCCTTTCCGAGGAGGAAGATCAGCCACACATTCTGACGCATGTGGAGGAAGGTCTTGCGAACCAGATCCGGAGCCTGTCGAGCTATGCTCCTGAATCCGCCGGAGGGTTGATGACGAGCGGCTTCCTGGCGGTCCAGGGAGACGAATCCGTAAGGTCCGTGCTGATAAAGGTCAAAACCTCAGAACAGGCCGAGACGGTCAATTACATCTATGTCACGGATGAAAGCGACAAGCTTGTGGGAGTGGCATCGGTCAGGGGCTTGCTTCAGGCCAAGCTGAACCAGGGTATTCATTCCATCCTGGAGCATGATGTGATCTCCGTTCCGCTCGAAATGGACCAGGAGGAGGTCACTCGCACCGCCAACAAGTACCATCTGCACACAATACCGGTTTTGGATGATGAAGGAGTTCTGAAGGGGATCATCACATTTGACGACATGATGGAGGTGCTCGAGGAAGAGTCGTCAGAGGACATTTACAGAATGGCTGGGGAGCATACTCTCCACCCGACACAGCAGCCGGTATGGCGGCGTGTCCTGGCCCGCTTCCCGTGGCTGCTTGTTACATTGGGAGGCACTTTACTGGCCGCGGGGCTGATAAAGGTGTTCGAAACGGTTTTCTCCGATGACGCGGGAATGGAATCCATGGAGTCTTTGGGGGATCTGATTACCGTCACTTTTTCCTCCATAGACAACACCTGGACGTTCCTGCTTTGTTTTTTACCGATGATCGGCGGCATGGCAGGAAACGTAGGGCTCCAGTCATCCACCGTAATAGTGCGCGGCCTGGCCACAGGCGAGGTGGAGCAATCGTTTTTGTCAAAGATTCTGTACAAGGAAATGGTCATTGCCGCCTGCATAGGGCTGATGAGCGGCCTGATCATCGGCAGCGTGGTCATGATCATATTTCAAAGCCAGGAGCAAATCGGGTTCATAATCGGGCTATCCCTTTTCAGCGCCATCATTTCAGCGGCTTTTCTGGGAACCATGATGCCGTTTTTGTGCCTCTTCATGAGGGTTGATCCCGCGTATGCCGCAGGCCCTCTTCTGACCACCTTGAACGACATTATCGGCTTCATGATTTTTTTCGGGATCGCTTACGCGATGCTGTCGTCGCAGTGACGAAACAAAAAAGGAAGGCAGGTCCCTCCCTCCGGGCAAGTCCTGCCCCGGATTGCTGATCCGACCCAAAGCATTCGAGCTTTTGATGAGTGCCATGTTTGTAAAGTACTTGATGCGATTGAAGAAGGTTGTCTTTTTTCTGGTGCTGTGCCTTGTTGCGGCTGTAGTTTTGAAATGGGGGGTAGTGGCGGGTTACACCATACCAACCTCTTCCATGGAGCCCACCCTCAAAGGGGACCGGTTGCACGGGGACAAGGTTGCGGTTTTCAAGCTGCATTACTCGTTTTTCGAGCCCAGCCGTTACGACCTGGTCGTGTTTTTCAGGCCCGGGGAGTTTTCGGTAAGCCCTGGAATCATGGAACGTTCCGGCGGTATGAACTTCGTGAAAAGGCTTGTAGGGTTTCCGGGCGAGACGATCCTGGTTCGAAACGGTGATCTGTACCTCGGAGAGGCGCCTTCGGCGCCGGACAGAAAACCGCTTCCTGTCGTCCGGTCAATGCTGGTCCCGGTCTACCGGGCGCGGTTCAACAGCGCCTTTTTCGATGATTGGCAGCAAAGGGGGCCGGGCTCTTTCGAGGTGGGGAACAACGGTCTCGTCTGCGATTCCCTGATAGAATCCGGGACTGGGACAGTGGAGGGGGAGTCACATCTTATTTTCAAGCCTGTACGCGGCGCAATCTATGACGACTACAACTCCGGGAACAGCGGGCGGCTGCCGGGGCGAAACCGTGTGCAGGACCTGGCGCTTTGCTTGGATATCGAGTTTGAGTCGGGTGACGGCGCTGTGTCCGGAAGGTTCAGCAAGGGGAGTGACGAGTTCGAGTTCACGCTCCGGTCCGAAAAGGCGGGCGGCGGCGGCGTTGTGGCGCAGAGGTTCGGGCGGAAGAACTCCTACCCCGTTCCGGAGCAGGCATTTCCCGGATTCGAGCCAGGGAAGCGGTACAGCATCGAGTTCATGGATATCGACCAGAGGATTCTTCTGTTCGTGGATGGCGAGGTGATGGCAAAGTTCACTTACGAGAACGATCCGACCGTGGCTGTGGGTGAACGGTTCAGCATTCCCGGGATCTGTGTAAGGAACGCCAGGGTTCTGTTCAAAAGGATCGATATCAGCAGGGATATCTATTACACGAATGACCTTGGAACGCACGCAGTGGGCAAGGCACACGAAATTGCCGAGGGGCATTATTTCTTTCTGGGCGACAACAGCCCAGAGAGCGAGGACAGCCGTTCGTTCGGCGATATTTCCAGGGAGGACTTTGTGGGAAAGCCTTTCATGATCTTTTATCCGTTCGCTCGTTTTCGTTTTTTTTAATGCTCCCACAGCCTGGCCGCCCGCATATATCAGCCTCTTCTGCTGCGGCACAGTAAACTGCTCTCATGTTGCGTTTCATGTCAGGAGACGATCCTCAACCTGTAGGAGCGCGGCATTTGCCGGATTGTTGAACAAATCAATACAAAATAGAACTGGTTTTTGCGAAACCTGGTCACGCCGACCGGGTTTAAGTAACGGGATGTTGACGGATTGCTGATGCGATGGAAACGCGTGCTATCCGTCCCTGAGGTACAGACCGAGGTCAATGACAAAAAAAGAAAGAGCAAACGCTGGGCGCGATCTGATGCTCAAGGCTTCCCGTGGGGACATGAAAGCCTTTGAGGACCTGGTTTCGATCTTTCAAAAACCCGTACTGAACACGATCTACCGTTATTTGGGAGATGCTTCTTTTGCCGAAGATCTGGCGCAGGAGGTTTTTTTAAGGATATTTCAGGCCAGAAAAAGGTACAAGCCTCTCGCCAAGTTCGAAACCTGGGTGCACCGCATCGTTTACAACGTGGTGGTCAATGAGGCCCAGTACAGGGGGAGAAGGAAGGCGATGTCTCTGGATGTCTGTATCGAGGGAGGACACGATCGGAAGGAGTTCATGGCAGGGAGTGTCACGGATCCCTTGGAGCGCCTCGAAACGGAAGAGCTGCATCTCAAGGTCCGCGAGTCCGTGTTATCGCTTCCTCCGAACCAGAGGATGGCGGTGATACTGAACAAGTACGAGGATATGTCATATCAGGAGGTTGCCGCGGCTTTGGGCACGAGCGTCAAAGCGACCAAATCGATGCTCTTCAGGGCGCGGGAGAAAGTCAAATCGAAGCTTGAAAGATACATGAAATCCGAGGTTTCCAATGGGATGTGATTACAAAGATGCCGCGATCGTGTTGCTCGAGTATCTCGATGGTGTGCTGGATCCTGAGGCAAAGCAGCGGTTCGAGGCGCATCTCGCCGAGTGTGACGAGTGCACCGAGTCCATTGCCGGGCTCGGGGAATCCTGGAAGCTTCTCGAACTGTACCGGGCCGTGGAACCTTCCGCGGGTTTGACCGCTGCTGTCAGTGATACAGTAAACCTTCTGAACAGGGAGGAAAGCCGAATCCGCTGGATCAGACGCGCGGCAGTCGGCCTGGCAGCCGGCCTGTTTATCGCAGCAGCACTGGTTTTCAACACTGCTCATGCACCGCAAGCCGTTGTGGAAGATCTTGTTGCTGAAGCGGAACTTCTGGATAACCTGGACCTGATCGAGAATCTCGGCTTTCTCGAAGAGTACGGGGAGGATATCGAACTGGCAATGGAATGCGATCTTTATGACATCCTCGCCGATGAAGGATACATGAGATGATGTTTATAAGAGAACGTCTGCCGGTTTTGCCTCGAACAGCGCTTGTTGTGTTACTTTGCGCTCTTTTTTCGTGCGCGGTAACAGCTGCGGTTTCCCAGGACCAGGAACAAAAAGCGGACACTCCGGAGATAGAGGATCCTGAAAAACGGTGGAACAGCCTTCCGGATGAAAAGAAAAAGGAGCTGCTCAGAGTATACAGGCGTTTCAAATCCCTGACCCCGGAAGAAAGGGAACGCCTGTGCGAGCGTTACCACAAGCTTCAGGTCATCCGCGATACCCTGACTGATCGTCATCAGGGCCATAATGGGGGCACGCCTGACAACGGTGAAGGCAGACGAAACGACAGGAACATCAAACAGTACCTGGAGCAGTGCAAAGAGCGGGTGAAAAAGCGTTTCAGAATCAGCCACACGGATGTGGGCAAGCAACGCAAGGCAGGGATAAAGCAGCTTCGGGACCGTTTAGGCACTGCAAACATGAAGCACCTCGACGGGTTTTTGATGCAGCTTGCCAAAAGCGGGCTGATCACATCCGCGGAAGCTGAAAAGATCACATCCCTTTCTTCCAAGGAGAAGAAGTCCAAGGTTTTCGAGCTGATGAAAATGCGCAACCTTCGGCACATGGAAGGTGTGCTGCCTTCGGACGAGGTGGAACGGTTCAGAGAGATGGAGCCTTGGAAGTTCCACAGGAGGATGCGTAGGGAACAGGACCGGTTCGGTATGGTCAGGCCGATGGACCGGCTGTTCGCGCTCAAGCCGGAACAGAACGATGCAATCGAACAGATTCCGGAAGGATCCGAAAGGCAGAAGGCAAAAGAGAAATTTTTCGAATCCAACCTCAGATCGAGGCTTCAATCTTTGGGCGTAAAAAGCTCCACGGTGGAAGAGGTGCTTTCCCTGCCCCCGGACAAGCGGCAGAGATTGCTCTTAAAGGTGCTGCAACTGCTGAAGAAGACGGGGCACCCGCTGCCTCCGGAACTCAGGCAAAAAGGAAGTGGCAAGGAAGCGCCTCATCACGGACCGCCGCCGCCACCACCACTACAGTCAACGCCTACCCGCCGCAATGGGAAGAGGGATAGAATAAGATAACCTTGTTAGTTCCTGTTAAAACAAGTCGTATTTCTGTTGTAACGATAGAGTGGCAATATC
>CAZIUL010000061.1:0-25401 GCA_964542475.1 uncultured Phycisphaerales bacterium
CCTTGCCACAACACAGTTTACAGCACCTCGCGACGAAGAGTATGAAATAAGCGGGTTAGACAGATCAACGATTCAGAGGAATGCCGATGATTCTTATCAAGACCCTGCTTTTAATCCTCGCGCTCATTCCCGCGGTCGCCGCGCAGGAAGCGAGAGATGAATCAGGAGAAGGAAAGCGCTCCGCCTGGGTGAAAAAGATACAGACAGGCGTTCACGGCTCGCTGGGTCAGCGAGTCGACGGGGGCGTGGGCATCGTTGTTGTGGACGGTTGTCTTTTCATCGAAGCGATCGTTATCAACGGCGGCGTTGTGGAGTCAGGTGTTTTCTATCTGGACACCCGGACATCAACCGCGTGCGTGATGGAGAGGCTGTTCGCCAAGAAGATGAATGTTGTGGGCCTTGGGAGCGTTACTCTGAAGTTCGGCGACGTGGAGATAAAAAACGCCAAGGCAACCGTTCTGGACCATCCGAATATGCAGACGCTTTTCAAGAAACACACAGCCCTGTTCAAGAACAAGCCGATCTCCGGCGTGATAGGATATCCGGCTCTTGCTGCGAAGAGAACGGTTATTGATCTCGAGGAGTTCAAGATCCGGTTTTTTCCGCTTGAAGAGCCGGACAAGACAGAAGAGCCGGACAAGCCCGACAAGCCCGACAAGTCTGAAGAGTCCGACAAGATAGTAATTCCCTTCAGAGACGACATGAAGACACCCTGGCTCGAGCTCAGACTGAACAACAAGGTGGACTGTGTTTTCCACCTGGCAACAGGAAGCGCTGTTTCATGGATCCGCAAGGATGTAGCAATAAAGGCCGGTATTCGCAGGGGAAAGAACCCCCGCTCTCTCAAGGCGGGAGAGATCGAGCTGTGTCCTTTGTGGCTGAACCTTGTGGTGTTGAAGGAACCGCCAAAGTACGACGGCCTTCCCTTTCCCGTTGCAGGCTGTTTGGGGATCGATTTCCTGAGTCACTTCAAGACAACCATCGACGCGGTCAACAAGCGTTTGATCCTTGATCCGCCGTAGGGGCGTTCGCGAACCGCCCGTCCCGATTCCAAACCAGACGGCAACCACAGGGGGTCGCCCCTACTTGAAGAGCTTTATCTTCGCGGGCTTGCTGCCGGTTGATGTGTCCAGGATGTATGCCCTTTCCACCCCGATGAAGACCTCCTGGATCGCCTCCATGTAGAGCCTGTAACGGTTGAGCTCGGGGTTCTTTACATATTCTGAAAGCTGATCAAGAAAACGCCCGGATTCTCCTGTGGCGTTTTGAACCACCTCGTTCCGGTAGGCCTCGCCCTCGGACCTGAGCCTGGCTGCCCGGCCGTTGGCCGCGGGTATCTCCTCGTTCTGGTACGATATGGCGTCGTTGATCATCTTCTCCTTGTCGATCTTGGCGTTGATCACATCATCGAAGTACTCCTGCACGACCGATGGAGGTTTCAGTTCCCTGACCTCGATGAACGTGATTCTCAGGCCGCTTTCTATCTCGTCGAGCCGCTTCTGCAGGTTCATCTTTATGTTGTCTATGATCAGTTCCCAGCTTGTAAGGGCCTGGTCCACGCTGATTTCAGCGAAGCAGTGGAGTATGGTGTTGCAGGCCATCTCGATGAGGAACCGCTTTACCTTGGCATCCACGTTCTCAAGCTTGTCGCCCAGGTTGAACAGGTACTTTTCAGGGTCAAGGACCTCGTACTGGATCACGCAGCTCAGGTTTACCAGGTTGTTGTCGCCCGTGATCGCGTAGGTCCCTAGCCCTGTAAGCGATGTGAACGAAAACCCTTCAGCCCCGAAGGTGAACCGTTCGCTGAAATCGTTGATTTCGATCTTTTCAACCTTGGGCATGGGCACCTTTTTAACCATGTCGAACGGCCAGGGCCAGGCGTAGTGCATGCCCGGGGGCACCCTCGAGTCAACGATCTTTCCGAGGTGAAGGTGCACGCCCACCTCGTTGTTTTTCACGGTGTAGATCCCGGATAAAACGTAGACAACGAGAAGAATCATGACGATCCCGATGAAAAGGATGAGCGTGATCCTTCCGGCTGACTTGAGCTGTGCGGAAAGTGATTTATCCATCATCACTGCTCCCGCCGGATGCGGTGGGGGCTTTTGCATCCCCGGCTCCACGCGCGTTCCCCTTGTAGTTGAGATGCTTGAACAGTTCCGAGTCCGTGGACAGGATCAGCGTCGAGTTTTCACGAAGCGTCTGCTTGTAGATTTCGAGCGACTTTAAGAACTCGTAGAACTCCGTGTCCTTGCCGTACGCTTCCGCGTAGATACGCATGGCCTCGTTGTCCCCCTTTCCCTTGGCGATCTGCGCATCCCTGTAGGCATCCGCCATGATCCGCTTGACCTCCTTGTCGCTTTCCGACTCGATCTTGTCGGATTCTTCCCTGCCCTCAGCCCTGTATTTCTTGGCCTCTTTTTCGCGCTCGGCCCGCATGCGGCTGTAAACAGACCTTTCCACTATGGCCGGGTATGCGAGCCTGCGGATCCCCACCCGCTTGATAACGATGCCGTACTGCTCCTTTGCACTCCTGTTCGTGTTGTCGAGGACTTTGGTTTCGATCTCGTCGAGCTTGACCATTCCGGGCTCTATATTGATAAGGTTGTCCAGGTCATAGGTGCCCAGCACGCTTCCTAGCTGGTTGTAGATCATGTCCCCTATTTTGGTGGATGCGTTTTCTATGGATCGTACACGCCTGAAGAAGAGCTCCGGTTCGTCTATCTTCCAGCAGATCAGACAGGACACGATGATGGGATTCTTGTCATGAAGCGTTATGGTCGAAGGCTGGCTCTTGAAGAGGTGGAGCCGCTTGTCCAGGCGGTTCACTGTCTGGATGAACCCGGGTTTCTTGTAGTAAAGCCCGGGTTCTTTTTTAACGTCCACGGTTTTTCCGAACTCTGTCAGAATGACAACCTCGTTTTCCTGGACCACGTAACAGCAGAGGTACGCGGCAAGGTAGGCTATCAGCAGCACACCTATCGCAACCAGCGTTATGGTTATCAGTTTCATGTCGTTTGCCTCAGCACAAAAGTACGAACAGGATTATTCATGTTCAATAATTCAAGTCATCCGTCAAAACTGCGCCTTATCGAACTCGAAATCAGGCGTGTTCAATAGACGTTTCATATCGAGCCAGAGCTCGGGTTGGCCCGCAAGAGGATCAATAACCACCTTGCTCCTGCTGGTTAGCGTCTCCAGCATGGCTGAAAGGTAAAGGCGTTTCATGGTTATCTCTCTCATCTCCGAAGAGTCCGGTATCTTCGCAAGAAAGTTAACACCGTCCCCTTCGGCACGCAGCGGCAGGTCGAGCGAGTAGCCTTGCGCGTCCTTGCGCGTGCGTGACGCTTCTCCGCGCGCCTCCGGAACCTTCTGGTTCCTGTAACCGAGAGCGTCGTTTATCATCTTTTCCTTGTCCTGCTGGCTCGCGATCACGTTCTCGTACGCGTCAGACACCATTACAGGCGGGTGGATGTCCTTTACCGTGATTGCCACGATCTCGATTCCGGTCTCTGCCTCGTCCAGATCCGCCTGGATCAGTGTTGTGAAATCTTTCACCATCTGTGTCCGGTAGTCTACGGCGATCTCGTAGAACGTCCTTCTGGCAAAAGCCTTGACAGCCACCTGGTGGCCGATTTCGCTCATGAATCCCTCAGCGTCCTTGTGCTTGTACCTGAAGTAGTACAGGTTTTTGATCCTGTAGTGGATTACAAGGTACGGATAGAAGTAGTTGTTGTCACCGGAGAGAAAAGGAATCTCGGTGCCGTGCTCCCTGGCCCACAAAAGAGCGAACGCCTGGGGATCGGTCACGTTGCCGATGTTCATGCGCTTGATCAACCTGGTGTCCAGCTTGACAGCGTAGTCGACAGGCCACGGCGCCTTGAAGTGCAAGCCCGGCTCGAGAGGCACATCCGTCTGCATCGGTTTTCCGAACCGTTCGACGATCGCCTGCTCGGAAGGGGCCACCTTGACTACGCACGTGGAAGCCAGGATTCCCAGCGGAATCAGCAGGACCAGGATCAGAAGAAGCACAAGAACCGTTTTGAAAAAGCGGCTGGTGAAGACATTTACAGGGAGGTGTCCATCGATGAACTTCGCTCCGGCCGCGATTTTCCGGGGAGAAAAGAGCGCCAGGATGATGGTGTAGTACTTGTACTGGAAAACCCTCTCGCTTTCGTGCCGCCTGATGGAGATCACAACGTTTACGATGGTCTCCAAGGCGAAGACCAGCATTATCAATGCGATAAAAGCCGCGGCCAGCTTGTCGATGTCGAATCCCAGGCTGTAAAGGATCAAGGAAAATCCTGTTAACAGGGAGGCGAACATGTCGATCCTGGCATGGTTTCCATCCGACATCAGGCCCACTGACCCGTGTTCCTTCCCCACATTGGTCTCAAGTCGGTAGACCAGGAAGGAGCCAAGGGAAAAGCCGAGGAAGATGAGCCCGGCGATCAAAGGATTTTTGACAATAACGGCCTGGACAATATAAAACTTCCCCATCAGGGAAATCGCTGCAACGAGAAGGAAAAGGCCTATGCCGATCGAAACAGCCTGTTCGAGAGAAATCTTCGCGGGCTGTTTTTTTTCCGTGTCCGCTCCCGTTTCCGTCCCTTCTTCCCCTTCGCTTTTTGTGCTGTCGCTATCATCAGTTCCGGACCTTTTCCTTTTCCTGACCGCGATGAACACCATGAACGAGGTTGCTATGTCTGAGAAGCTGTGCCACGCTTCCGCAAGCACCACAAGGCTGCCGCACGCACCGTAGAGCACGAATTTCAGCACGGTGAGCGAGATGTTGAGTATGAGGGTTATAAGGGCGGTCTTTTGAACTATGCCCGCCTGGTTGCGTGTGCTCTTGTTATCTTTCGAACCCATGGCTCCTCCCATCGGGTGGATGCGTAATGACCGCCGTCAAAACAAGGAGTTTACCAACAAGATACATACGCTGCAAAAACCTTTTGGTATGCAAAAAAAGGAAATTACAGGAGGTTAATCGGTTCAGTAAAAAGATATAGGGACAGCCCGATTCCATCCGTACTCATTTGTCCAGGCGCACCCTGAGAGTCCGAAGCCTGCCTGTTCTGCGCACGAGAAAATCGACCCTGTCCCCGGGGCTGACCCCGGCCCACAAGCCGTAAAAAAGGCTTACCGAAGCGATCTCCTTGTCGTTCACCTCGACAAGCTGGTCGTCACCCTTCATCCCGAATTTGTGTGCCGGGCTACCCTTGGCAACATTCGCTATGTAGATGCCGCCGTCGCGGTCCTCGACCGATATTCCCAGGTATGGGCCGGTGTCCATGCCGCTGTCCGATGTGGGCGTGAAGACCGGTTTTCTGTCAACGGTCGCGATAGAGAACGCTACCTCCCCTGCCAGGCGCGCTACCTTCTCGAACCCCCGTTTGTCCATGTATTTCAAGTCGTCGCTCGGGCGGTGGTAGTTCTTGTGAAGCCCTGTTATGAAGAAGAGGACCGGCAGCCCCTTTTTGTAAAACGGAGCGTGGTCCGACATGCCGCGGCCCGCTCCATCGACCATCTTGGTCTTGATGTGGAGCCGCCTGTTGGAATCATTGAGCATCTTCTCGAACGACGGCGATGTCCCGGTCCCGTATATTTCCAGCTTCTTTGTGTTCGAGAGGTAGCTCACCATGTCAAGGTTGATCATTGCCGCTGTTTTTTCGATCGGAACCAGGGGGTTTTCAACGTAGTGCTTGGAGCCGTGCAGTCCCATCTCCTCGGCTGTGAAACATATGAACAGCACATTCCTCTTGAGCTCTCCTGCTTTAGGCTTCAGATAGCCCGCGATCTCCATGACGGACGCTGTGCCGGACGCGTTGTCATCAGCGCCGTTGTGAATCTGCCCGCGCGCCTTGGATCCGCCGAGCGAGCCGAACTCGCCGAGGCCGATGTGATCGAAGTGGGCCCCGATCACGAGGACCTCGTCTTTGGCGTCCAGGGCTTCGGACTTCAGAAGCCCGACCACGTTGTGCACGAGGAGTGTTTCGACTTCGAGAGCCGCGTTCAGTCGCAGCTCCAGCTTTTCGATCTCCTTGGAACGCGGCTTGAGCTTGGCGTCGATGTACTTTTGTAACCCGGACAGGGACACGCCCGTGCCGGAAAACATCTTGCGAGATGCGTTGTATGTCATGTGCAGGCACGGTATCTTTCCCTGCTCCCTGCTTCCGGAGATCAACAGCACGTCATCGGACGGATTCCTGTGGTTTTCAGGGTCGTTCACGATGATGAGCCCCGCGGCACCCAGGGCAGCTGCCGTGTCCTGCTTGGACCTGAAGGTCGAGAACTGGCGCGCCGCCCTGGAGTTGCTGAAAGGGTTTTTGCGGCTTTTGCTGTTGGGCACCCCTCGAAGCGCCACAACGATCTTTCCCTTTACGTTCACCTCTTCGTAGTCGTCGTATCCCAGGTCAGGAGCGGATATTCCGTACCCGACGAACACCGCGCACCCCAGCGCAATGCCCGGCGCGGAAGACGGCAACGGAAAGATGTTCTTCTTGAATGCGAATGTCTCCTTCTTGCTGCCTTTTGACGCTGTGAGCGAAGTTTCCGGCAGGGCCTTGAACCCGCGGGGAAGTGAGAAGCTCTGGTAGTAGGTCTGGTTGTCTCCAACGGGAATCAGCTCGAGCCGCTCGTACTCGGCCGCGATGTAGGCAGCCGCCATGATTGCTCCGTCCGAGCCGGCAGCGCGGCCCTTAAGATCGTCGTCAGCCAGGAACGCGGCGTGGGCCATGAGCTCCTTCTCGGTGATCTCGGGTGTGTGCTCCTCGATGATTTCCACAGCCTTTGCATGCGGAGCGGAAGCGATCAGGAGCAAAAGAAGCAGCGAATCCAGGCGCATCTTGTGCATCGTTTTTCTCCTTTTGGCATGTTGGCCGGCTGCACGCGGTAGGGCCGGTTCTCATGCTGTGGGCATTATTCAAATACAACAGCGATCCTATCGATGTTTTTACCCATCATCGAGACGTAATCCAGCCCTTCCGCCGGCGCTGCCTCCACCGGGGAGAAAACCACCTGTTCGAGCGCAAACTCTTCGCTGAACACGGCCTTTACCTCGGCTGTTGGTTCGGACTCCCACAAAAGGTGCCTGCACGATACGTTTTCAGCCAGGAAGCTCTTCAACTCCAGCAGTGAAGCGGGTCCGGGCAATTTTTCCGGATCGAAGTCGAACGATTTAACATTCCACCCGTATTGCCGTGCCAGGTAGTTGTACGCGGGGTGCGATGCAAGGATTGTTGTGCCATCGTACCCTTCAGTGAGTTTTTTCAGACGGGTGTCCAGCCCCTCCATCCTTTTTACAAGAGCTGCCAGGTTCTTTTCGTAGTCCGCCTTGTTATCGGGATCCTTTTCGATGAAAGCCCTTGCGATCCTTTTGCACTGGCCCATCGCCACATGCGGATCGAGCCATGTGTGGGGATCGATGCCCGCGTGTGCGTGCTCGCCTGCCTGTCCGTGGCTGTGGGTAACAGCGTCAACGATCTTGATGAGATCGTCCTCGAACTCCTCTCCCGCGTTGACCAGCTTGTCTTCCGGAAGCATGGTCTTTTTCACCCATTTGGCGAATCCGGCGCCGTTCAGCACGATGAGGTCCGCTTCGTTCCTGTACCTTTCGATCAGATCATCAGGAGGAACCCAGAAGATCGCGTCCTCGTCCGGGGGGACCGGGTTTATTGCTTTGACGTGGGATCCTCCGATCACGGTAGAGAAGAAGCAGGTCGGATAGAAGGTTGTGTACACGATCAGCGGCCCTGCATGATCCGCTGGTTCGACCGTCGGTTTACCGGACTGCGACGGCGTGTCCGAGCCACCGCAGGAAAAAAGATTCAGAAGCGCGGCAAGAGACAGTGTGAAAAGCAACGGTTTCATGGCATGACTCCCTTGAACATTGGAACAGTTGGAAAAGGGATATCCAGTCGATCGAATCGTAACCGCTCCGATGCCGGTTTTCAAGGGTCGTCAACAGTGATAAAAGACGCATCGAATCATGCGCAAATGAAAGAGCGGATGACCGATGTGGCTGCAGCCGACCCTGCAAAGGCAAGGCACGCGCTCGTAAGCACAAGGATTGTCACCTCTATCAGAAGCAGCGCTTTCATGGCGTGCTTTCCCCCGCCCATGCGGTCAAGGATGAGCATCTCTCCCTTCCTTTGCCTGATCTGGAGCCAGATGACCAGTATCATGAAAGCCGCGGTCGAAATGAGAACGAGGATCGAAAAGCCGTCGAGGAGGCGTTTTATGTCCAGGAGAATCGCGAGGATCTCCTCGACTGTTCTTGTGGGCCGCACAGCCTGAAGAGATCTTGTCAGGTTGAGCTCGGCCAGCAGCTTCACCACCTCCTCTTCGTAGCTGGCAGGCAGAACGATCAGGGCGCTGAGCGGGAAGCCGCTTACATCCCCGTGGAAGTGAAAGGTGTTGATGTTGTCATGAGTGATCTCGTTGAATTTTTTGAGCCTGCTGTTGTAAACGATCTCGCTCGATTCGATGAAGAGCACCGAATCGTCAGGGTTTCGGCCGGGATCGCTGAGATCGATCGAGTCCATCTCCTCCAACGTGCCCACGAGCTCTTCGTGCCCGTGACCGATGCCGTCGATGATCCAGGCGGTTTTTATGGAAACGAAGACCACGTTGTCGTCCGGAGTGCCTGTTGGGGCGAGAACACCGGTTATGCGCATCTTGAGCGGGTACTCCGCGGAGATGTCGTATATGCTCTCGCAGTCGGACACCACCGATCCGCCCGCTCCCGTTCTCAGGCTTTCTGCAGCGTTGCTTCCGAGCACCGCGTCACCCAGCATCTGCGGCAGCGTTCCCTGGGCCGGGGATAATCCGCGGAAACCGAAATAGTCAAAGCTCGTTCCAACGATGGGGATGCCCTTGGCCGTGTGGAAGGTGTGGAGCGGGATCACCTTGCCCTTGATGGAGCTCTTGAGCTCCTCGTAAGCGCCAAACTCGAGCTTTTCCTTGATTTCGGTCTTGAAGTAGATCGAGTTGAACGTGAGCAGAAAAGGGCTTCCCTTGCTGCCAACGAGCACAGGCGTTGATTCGCTTCTTTCGTAGAGCTGCTCGTCGATCATGTTCACCGACATGTATGTTACCAGCGGCAGGAATATCGTGATGCTCAGGCAGAGCACTATTATGCCTGACATCAGCTTGTAGTAGCGCAGGTGGTAAAGTGCCAGTCGGAAAATCGCTACTCCTCCTGTCCGTGACCGATTTGTTGTTTTTCGGCTGTTCCAGGCATCGGACCGCCCAGATTCAGCCTCGTCTTGAAATGCCTTGTCATGGGTTCGTCGTGAGTCACCATTACAAAGGTCGCGTTGTTCTCCTCGGCCAGGCCTGATATCAGCTCCATGATCCCTTCCGCGTTTTCCCTGTCCAGGTTTGCGGTGGGCTCGTCCCCGATGACAAGCGAGGGAAGCGTGATCAGAGCACGCAGCACTGCCACGCGCTGTTTTTCCCCGTGGGAGAGATGGCCGGGAAAGCTCTTCAGCTTTCCTTCGATGCCTGTCTTTTCAACGAACACGGCCAGCCTCTCACGGACCCTGTCATCGGCTTTCATCCGGCTGCTGAGCAGGTACGGCAGAAGTATGTTCTGTTCCACTGTCAGGTATTCGAGCAGCTTGAAATCCTGGAAAACGAACCCGATCTTTTCGAGGCGAAAGCTGCGCACGGACTTTTCGTTTTTACGGGTGATCTCCAGGCCGGCGATCCTGATCGATCCGGCTGTGGGCTCGAGAATGCCCGAGATCAGGTTGATCAGTGTTGTTTTTCCCGATCCGCTCGGGCCGGTGATGCAGAGCGTTCCGCCCTCGGGCACTTCGAGGCGGTCCAGGGCGAGCTCGAACAGGCCGCCCGGGTAGGAGAAGCGAAGATCTCGGATGCTGATCACCGGTTCGTCACCTCCAGCTCCTGGTTAGTGATCAGATCGTACCCCGTGATCCTCGGCCCTTTTTCGCTGATGCGAACCCTGTAGAGCGCCTCGTTCAGGTTGGTCTTGCGGTGGATGTGCGTCGGATGCCTTACCTTGCCGATCACGATCCACTTGCAGTATACGGTCACGGTATCGCCGTCGATGCTTTCAACCCTAAGGTCGTTGTATATCACGTCAGCGATGGAGATCTTTGTGTTGAACTCGTCCTGAACCTTCAGACATTTCAGATACTCGTAAACCTGCTTTTCCAGCTCTTCTCCCTCGCAGCTCCTAGATAGCAGGACAAAAATTTTTCCCGGGTCTGAACAGCCGTACACTTCGTAGATGTTGCTGTGGATTTTTTCGAATGCGGCGATGAGACTCTCCTTGTCCGGCTCGGGTTCGATGCAGCCGGACACACCACCTGAAAAAAGGATCAGGGCTGCTGCCGCAAGGGTTACGCGGAGCAGGGGGTTGGTTGTTGAGCGCGGTTTCATAAGCTCCCGCTTTGTTCGGGGCGATGGATCGCCGCAATTGTTTACAGCCACGGGCAGAGCCCGTCCGAGAGCGTTCCATTTTAACTTCGAGAAAAACAGTCGGAAGAACAAATCCTGCTTGATTTTCTTGTGGCGTGCGCTGTTCAATGGTACACGGGAAAACGAGAGGTAAACAGGCAGCCTGACCGGTTCTGGAGGGATGAATTGGATCGAAGACCGTGTGCGGCCGCAGCGCTGGCATCCACGCTCGTTCTGTTATTAAGCGCTCCTTTGACAGCTCACGATCCGAACCTGGGCGCGATCGCGGAGTACAACGAGCGGCTGATCAAGAACCCGGACGATCTGGAAGCGCTCCGGGCGAGGGGATCCACGTACAGGTCGCTCGAGTATTTCGACAGCGCGCTGATCGACCTCGAGCGGGCTGACGAGCTTGAACCTGAAGACGCCGAGGTGATTGGCGAGATCGGCATGTGCTACTACCACCTCGGGGAATGGGAAAAGACCACCGAATATCTGGCGCGCTCCGAGAAGCTTCTGGTCGAGACGGTGCGATCCGGGGGAAAAGAGCCCGAAGAGTACGAGCCTTTGGAGAGAGAGCTCAGGGAGTACCGGTTTCACAACTTCGTTGATCTTGAACAATACGAAAATGCCCTGGCCGAGGGGAGGAAGCTGGAAAAATACCTTTCGGGAAAGCTCAGGTTCGAGTGCGATATGGCTGACGTGCTCTTGGAGCTTGGTCGCGCAGAAGAAGCGCTTCCGTTGTACCGGGACGCGGTTGATTCATGTCTTGCCTTCGAGCGCTACTGCGTGGGCGCTGCCAACTGTTACCTTGCGCTTGGACGTGTGGATGAAGCGCTTGCGCTGTTCAAGGCATGGGAGATGGAAGAGCCTCGATCACCCGTGCCCCCGTTCCATTGCTCTTTCATTCTGAAGGAGTACCTGAACGACGCAAATGGCGCGCTGGTGGCGCTCGACCGCGCTGAGAGCCTGGTCAGGGAGAGGGTCGACGGGGAGGAGTATCCGGACATCGAGGATGTGGTGAACCTCGTCAGGATCCTGCAGCTTTCCTGCAGCTTTCAGGAGGCATGGGAGCTGATGGAGAGGGTGATGACGGACTACAGGGGGCACTGGGTCGTGGTACACCTTCAGGGTATCAACGCCGAGGGACTGGGCAGGGAGCGTGAAGCCGAATCTCTGGAAAAAGAGGCAATGCTTTACAAGAGGCTCAACCCCGCGGACTGGCTGCAGCTTTATGAGCTGATCGAGGCGAAGCCGGCCCCACAAGCCGCTGTAAAGGAAGATGCGAAGGAAGAGAAGGCGGTTGCGGAGGATGCCGCCGTGGGGGACAGCGGGGAAGGCGGCGATAAGAGTCCGTATTTTTATTTGAAAGCGGGAGTGATCCTTTTCATCATCATCGTGCTTGGCTGGTTCGTTCTGAGGAGATCGTAGGGGCGGTTCGCGAACCGCCCGCTCCTTCCTCAGAACGCGAACCTCTCCGAGCTCACCTCCAGGCTGCTCTCATCGAGCGGGCCAACGACCTCTTCCACCGCCTTCAGGATCTCGTGGGATCGCACAACCTCGGTCAGGTTGTTGATGTCGTCGAACAGGGGCCGGTCATCATCCAGGATATCCACATGTTTCCGTATCACATCGTATGCGGCCTGCGAGGCGGGACCGGGTTTTGCCGGCTTTCTGAAATCGAACGCCTGTGCCGCGGCAATGAACTCGATCGCCAGCACGGGGTAGGAGTTCTCCAGGATCTGCCGTGTCTTGATAGCAGTTGTCATGCTCATGCTGACGAAATCCTCCTGGTCAGCAGCGGCCGGGATTGACCCGGTTGCAGCGGGATGGCTGAGCACCCTGTTTTCGCAAAGCAGCGATCCTGCGGTGTACTGGGTCAGCATCAGCCCTGACATCATGCCCGCTCCCTTTGTGAGAAAGGCGGGAAGGCCCGCGCTCAGCGCCGGATTCAGGAGCCTGTTGAGCCGCCGCTCCGAAAGAACACCGATGGTCGTGAGACCCATGCCGACATGCTCGAGCCCGAAGGCTAGCGGTGTCCCCTGGAAGTTCGCGCCTGTCACGCATTCGTCCTCGTCCGGAAAGAAGAGCGGGTTGTCGCCCACGCCGTTGAGCTCGATCTGAAACATGTGCTTCGCCCAGTTGAGCGAGTCGAGGGCTGACCCGATGACCTGGGGCGAGCTTCGCAGAGAGTAGGCATCCTGCACCTTTTTTCCGGTGCGCTCCAGCAGCCCGCTTCCCTTGGTGAGCCGTCTCAGGTTCGATGCGCACGCGACCGCGCCGGGATATCCTCTTGCCTTGTGCAGCCTCTCGTCGCAGCAGAGCATGTTCGTGTTGATCGCCTCCATGGACATTGCAGCGGCTATCTGGGCGCTCTTGTACCATTTGGAGGATTCATCGATCATAAGGCAGCCGAAGCCCGTGGTGACGTTAGCGCCGTTGATGACCGCAAGCCCGTCGCGCGCCTCGTATTCAATCACGGGGATGCCGGCTCGATCCATGGCTTCTTTTCCGGGAAGGCGTTCGCCCTTGTAAAACGCCTCTCCCTCACCCATGGGAACTAGCGCCATCTGGGCCATAGGTGACAGGTCGCCGCACGCGCCGACCGAACCGCGCTTGCATATGACAGGAGTGACCCCTTTGTTCAGAATGGAAACCAGGGTCTGTGTGATCTCGGGCCTCAAGCCGGAGCGGCCGTTGCAGTGCACGTTTATTCGCGAGGTGATCGCCGCGCGAACAACTTCTTCCGGCAACGGTTCGCCACACCCCGCGGCGTGGCTGTAAATGAGGAATTTCTGGAAATCTTTTGTCTGCTCCGGTGTAAGCACCACCTCTGAAAGATCGCCGATTCCGGTTGTCACGCCGTACATGACCTCTCCGTTGGAGAGCTTCTTCTCGAGCATGAGCCGGCATTTTTTTATGCGCTCCAGCCCTTCCGGCGCGATGGCTACCTCTTCTTTATCGCGGGCGATTCTGACGATCTTGTCAATTGTCAAGTCGTTGCCGTTCAGATGAATAGGCATGATTTTGATCCTCTGTCATGGCCGTTCGGCTCTTCTCTTTTTAGTGTCTTGATACAAACTTTATAGTTTAAACCGATACGGATATGTTTTGCAAGCGGTTTTTGTGAAATGAATGAAGGGAGAAAAGGGAGTGAAGGGAATAAGTTCGATAACGTCGGGTTTTTTACTTCCGCGAGCGGCAGTTCGCTGCCGCGGATGCGTAGACCTTCTCGTACCTTTTAACTATCTTATCCCAGTCGCGATTTTCCCGGACGTATTTTCTGGCGCGAGCGCCCATGCTATCGAGGTTTTCCGTCTTATCTACAACCTCGAGCACGGTGTCGGCAAGGGAAGCCTCGTCATCCGGCTTGAACAAGAAACCGTTCATCCCGTTTTCAACGAGCTCCGCGATCCCTCCGACCGAAGAGCCTAGCACGATCTTTTCCATGGACATGGCTTCGAGCGGTTTGAGCGGCGTGACGAGCTCGGTAATGCGCATGCTTCGCCGGGGATAGATGAAGATGTCGATGACCGAATAGTAGCTGTTGACATCAGAGTGGTGAACGCGGCCTGTGAACGTTATGTTCGAATCCAGCCCTAGGCTGCTGCAGAGCGACTTCAGTTTTTCGTGCTGTCCCTGGTACCCGCTGCCGACCATTAGCAGCTTGAGGTCGCTGCGCTTTTTGTTGATTATGGCGAACGCCTTGACCAGAATGTCCAACCCCTCGTAGTCGTAGAAGGAGCCGATGAAACCCAGCACCTTGCCCGGCTCCAACCCGAGTTTTTTCATCAGCCCGGTGTTGCGCTCCAGCGGAAGAAAGCTGTCCGATTCAACCCCGTTGGGAATGACAGTGATCTTTTTGGAGCTTATATCCCTGCCGAGCAGGTCGTTTTTTAAGCCTTCGCAGATGGTGGTCACATGATCGGCCTTCCTGCATAGATGGGTTTCGAAGCGGCGCACGCTCTTGTACTTGAGCGATTTCTCGCTGGTGTACGATCCGAGATCAACGCCCGCATCCTCCCAGAAGGCGCGAATTTCGTAGACAAAAGGGATTCCCAGGCGTCTTGCCGCGCGCATCGCCGGGAAACCGTTCAAAGCCGGTGAATGGGCGTGGATCAGGTCAAAGCGTTCCTTCTGAAGGATCTCGACGATCCTGTGGTAGAGCCTGATCATGTGCATGCATTCGCCAATTAGCACCATGTTGAAAGCCGTGCGTGTGAGCGGGTTCGAAAAAGGCGGGGTGCGGTAGAACTTCAGCCCGTCGATCACCGTCTCGCTGGGGCCGTACTTTTCGTGTTTCAGCGAAGTGAGCACAACCGGATCGAAACCGAGCTTTCGCTGGTTCGAGATTATGTAATTGCTCCGGAAGGTGTACCCGCTGAAGTAAGGCACGGAGTGGTCGAATATATGGAGAATTTTCATGCGGTTTTCACATTTCAATCGAGCGCTTTTTAGTTTCTGCCGAGAGACGGAAGCACTGAAGCGGTCCATCTCTTTCTTCGTCTCTTTTTTCCTCCGGCCTGACCCGCATATTTCATCCTCTTCTGCTGCGGCAAAGAGTATGATATAAGCGGATTAAACTATCCACCCCCCCCCGAGAACGGTATCCCCATCATAAAACACTGCCGCCTGTCCGGGGGTGATCGCTTTTTGCGGCTCTTTCAGGCGTACGAGTGCCTTGTCACCCGGAATAAGCCGGATCTCGCACGAGCTCTCTTTCGCGGAGTAACGCACCTTCACGTCCGCCCGGACGGGGCTTTTTGCGGGTTGAACGAGCCAGCTTGTGTCAGCGATCTCGAACGAGTCCCTGTACGTCTCCTCCTCGAAACCAACCACGAGCGCGTTGTCGGATCGCCTGAGCTCGATGACATAATAAGGCCTTTTCGCGGCTATGCCGATGCCCTTGCGCTGCCCGATGGTGTAGCGGATGAGGCCGTTGTGTGTTCCAAGGCGCATGCCCTGCCTGTCAAGAACAGGCCCGCTTACCCCGACATCCGGGAACCGCTCCAGGATGAACCCGGTGTAGTCGCCATCCGGCACGAAACATATGTCCTGGCTTTCCGGCTGCCGCATGCTCGGGATCCCCGCTGTTTTCGCGATTTCAGCCGTTTGCTTCTTGGTCATGCTTCCGAGCGGAAAGAGCACGCGACCAAGGCGCTTCCTGTCCATTCTGAAAAGCGCGTAGCTCTGGTCCTTCGATTCATCGACACCTTTTGCGAGCGTGTCGCAGGAGAAGCGGGGATCGTTTTCCACGCGCGCGTAGTGCCCGGTTGCGAAGATCTCCATGCCCATACGGGCGGCCTCGTCCATCAGGATCCCGAACTTGATGAAACGGTTGCACATGACGCAGGGGTTCGGAGTGCGGGCTGCCAGGTACTCCCTGCAGAAGTAGTCCATCACCCTGGCTCTAAACTCCTCGCAATAATCAAAGAGCATGTAAGGCACGTCCAGGTGCCGGCAGACGGATTCGGCACCGGACATCGAAGACGAACCGTTGCCTGTTTCGCGGTTCTCATCCGGAGGCCGGTTCCACAGCTTCAGCTCCGCACCGGTGATATCGTACCCCTCTTCCTTCAGAAGATACGCTGCCACGGAGCTGTCCACACCGCCGCTCATGGCTACCATCACCTTCTTGCTTGTGCGTTTCATACCGTTTTTCCGGGGCTGTTTCGGATGGCTTCGATAAGGCCGCGGGTTGCGCTTTCCATGTCAGGCGCTTTTGTGATGGCGGTGACCACCGCGATTTTGCGGGCACCGACTTCGATGACCGGGCCGAGGTTCTCTTTCTTGATCCCTCCCATCACGGTGAATGGGATCTTGAGCCCTTCCGAGAATACCGGGATCGCATCGGGCCCGAGAATGTCCGACGCGTGTTCCTTGGTTTTCGTCGGGTAGATGGGGCCGATGTTGAAGTAGTCTGCGCCTTTCTGCGCGGCATCGAGGGCCTGGTCGCGGCTGTGTGTGGAAGCGCCGATGATGATTTCGGGGGCAAGAAGCCTTGCCTCCTCGATGGGAAAATCATCGCGGCCGAGGTGAACACCGTCGGCATCCAAAGCCAGAGCCACGTCGAGATGGTCGTTGATGATGAGCAGAACTCCTGCTTCATCGCAGCGTTTTTTGAAGTCGCGCGCCAGGGAGAAGAGCTCTTTTTTTGTGATCTTTTTCTCCCGGAGCTGCACGATCTTTGCGCCGCCCGCAATGATGCATTCGAGAAACTCGATATCGCTGCGTCCCTCGGAAAGCTCCATGCATGTGACCGGGTAGATGTCCACGGCTTCGAAAAGCGCGAGGCGCTCCCGCTTGTTCATGGCACGGTCCCCTCTCGTTTGCTTCCGGCTTTGTTTTCAGGCTCCTGAACAAGGAAAGTGGAGTCCCAGTCCTTCCACACGGGCTCGTACCCAAGCTTGACAACCGAGTCCGCCACCTCGCTTGGCTGCCTGGAGTCGTGGATGGCGAACTGTTCCTCGGCGTCGCCCGCATGGGTATATCCGCCGGGCTCGGTGCGCGATCCCGCGCTCATCTGGTTTATGCCTAGAGGCACAAGGTGGTCCCTGAGGCCCGCGCGTTCCCTGGTAGAGAGCACCAGAAGGCAGTCGGGAAGCACTATGCGCAGCGCGCAGATGAGCTGTACGAGGGCTCTGTCATCAACAGGATGCGAAGAAGCGAATCCGCCGAAGGTGGGGCAGAGCCGTGGAAACGATACGCTCACCTGGGTGCGCCAATGCTTTTTCTGGATGTAGGCCGCGTGGAGACCGACAAGGAACCCCTCCACGCGCCAGTCGGAAAGCCCTAAAAGCGCGCCAATGCCCACCCTGCGGAGGCCTGCCGAGCCTCCCCTGTCAGGCGTGTTGACGCGGAAGGAGAAGTCGCGCTTCGGCCCGAAGGGATGGAGCTTCTCATATGTCCTGCGGTTGTACGTTTCTTGATAGCTGACAAGCCCGTCCACTCCCGCGTTGATGAGCCGCCTGTAGTTTTCCTCTTTCAGGGGCTGCACCTCGATGGAAAGCGATGCGAACCGCCCTTCGAGTGCGCGCGCCAATGATTCCAGGTACGCGGTATCCACATGCTTCGGGCTCTCACCCGACACGAGAAGGATGTGCCTGAATCCTGTTTTGTGAAGAAGCTCGGCCTCTTTTACAGCTTCGTTTGATGAGAGTGTCCTGCGAACGACATCGTGCTTTCTGGAAAAACCGCAGTAGATGCAGGAGTTCGTGCATTCGTTGCTGAGGTACAGCGGTGCGTACATCTGGATCACGCGGCCGAAACGGTGTCGTGTGATCATGTGTGCGCGGCGGGCCATCTTTTCGAGGAAAGGTTCGGCAGCCGGAGAGAGAAGGGCTGCAAGATCCTCGGCCGAGGGGTTGTCCCGGCACAGCGCGGCCTCGACGTGGCGGCCGGTGCGCCTCCTGATGCGGTCCTGTGTCCGCTTCCACGGATGTGCGCTGAGCACTTTTTCAAAACTCACTGCTCCTCGTCCCTCAAAAAACCGGTCAGGGGGCTTGACGCGCTTGCGATCTCTCCGCTGAGCGGAAGGCCGGCTTCGAAGGCCTGCCTTCCGGCGTCCACCGCTTTTTTGAACGCCTCTGCCATTAAGGGCGGATCGTTTGCGGATGCGATCGCCGTGTTGACAAGCACGGCATCAGCACCGATCTCCATGCTGAGCGCGGCATCCGAAGGCGCGCCGAGTCCCGCGTCAACCACAACGGGCACGTTTGCCCCTTCGATTATGATCTCAACGCTGTCACGTGTGCGAAGGCCCCTGTTCGTGCCGATGGGGGAGCCGAGCGGCATGACCGTGGCGCATCCGGCGTCTTCGAGGTGCTTTGCCAGGATCGGGTCGGCGTTGATGTAAGGCAGGACAATGAACGACTCCTTTATCATCATGCGCGCGGCCTTGAGCGTTTCCACGGGGTCCGGGAGAAGGTAGCGCGGGTCAGGCGTGACCTCGAGCTTGATCCAGTCCCCGCACCCGGCGGCGCGCGCGAGCCTTGCGAGCCGCAGCGCCTCGTCGGCATCTCTAGCGCCCGAGGTGTTGGGCAGCAGGAGGTACCTGTCCCTGTCGATCGCTGCGAGGATGTCGCCTTCAGGGTTTGTGATGTCGACCCGCCGCAAGGCAACCGTGACGATTTCGGTACCTGACGCGTCAAGGGCCTTTGCCATGACATCCGGCGACGGGAACTTGCCTGTCCCCATCAGAAGCCTGGATGAGAAAACTTTTCCAGCTATTTCCAGCGACATTTCATCCGCCTCCCACGAGCCGTACCAGCTCCACCCTGTCGCCCGGCGAGAGCTTACAGGAGCTGTAATCGGACTTTGGCACGATCTCGCCGTTCCGCTCGGCAACGAGCACCTTGGGGTCGAGCCCGAGCTTTTCGATCAGCGAGGCCAGGCTCACCGGCTCGTCCAGATCGGTTGTTTTGTTGTTGACGAAAACCTGCATGCCGTTTGTCTCCATTTGCATGAACAGCTTCAGAGGTTATTCTACCAAACCTTCCCCACGAATTCCAAAAAACCGGGTTTGAATCCGGATCCCGATTCTTGGACCGGAGGGCAACCACGGGGGGTGCCCCTACATGACATTCAGTTGACCGCGTAGGGGTGCGCCTGTGTGTGCGCCCTCGACATGCCCGCCCGATCCCGGGACCTGTTAATTTTGCCCGGAACAGCCCTTGTTCATGACCTTCACAACCGGGAAGCTCCCCGGAGCCGGATTCCAGGAGCCGCGCGTGAGGTATTTGTCCATCAGGTTCCAGGTCGCAAGGCTGTCGTCGCTTTCAGGCTCGAGAAGGTAAGCGGCAAGCATGGCAAGGGGCTGGTCAGTCGGGACAATCCAGGCCCCGGCCGGGAAGGTGACCTTTTTTTCGCTCCACTCGCCTTCCAGGGTTTCGAGGCGGTGTCCCTGGTACAGCCTGGAATCCGCATCGATTTCGTTGATGTCGAACACCAGGACATCTGCTTCGAACGGTTCTGCGAACTCGTTCACCTCGATTCCGTGTTGCAGCAGCTTGTCCCGGATATCGATCATGGCGCGCGGGAAGATGTATTTGTCAGGCAGCGGAGTTCCTTCATCGGTCGGCTCAATGAGGCCGTAGTACGGGACCTCGTACTCCATTGGTTCGTCGAGAACCGGGCCCGGCCTGTTTCTGCCCCTTTTATCTTCCTTGATTTCCATGCGGTACCCCTTGATCACGAGCAGATCTTCGCACGCCTTCTGCTCGAACGCCGTGTGGAACATGAGCGTTTGTTCGGGGTTTTGAGCGGCCTTGGCCGGCGCTGCATCCGCCCGGCTGACAACGGAGCGGATCATCGCGCCTTTTTCCTGTGCAAAAGCCAGGAGCGAGTGGAGAAACGCGCGGCAGGCCCGGACCCTGGTCTCGTACTCCGCGTAAACGTACATCTCTATCAGGATGGACAGCCTGTTTCGCAGGCCCATGTAGTTGGTAACATACCTTGGCTTGTGGTCGAACGTGTACCACCCGAGCTCCGGTTTCATCTGGTCGCGGAAGTTGCCGTACGGTATGGAGGCGTACCCCTCCCTCTTTTCGGTTTCGAGATCGATCCAAGGGAGCATGACGTTCCGGTTGAACTTCAGAAGCTCCCGGTTGCTCAGCGGGCAGTGCGGCGGCGCATATGTTATGGGTTCCCGGTGGTAGGAGCCGTTTGTCGTGTGGCAGTCAACAAGCACGTGCGGGTCCCAGCGCTGCAGGATGTTGCCTACCAGGCTCTGCGCTTCAGGGCTTTCCAGCTTGATCATGTCACGGTTGAGGTCGAGCGACTGGGCGTTGGTGCGTATGCCCACGCCGCCTTCAGGCCCTTCCTGCCAGTACCTGTTCTGCGCATCGATGCGCTCGTTTCCATCGGGGTTGTAGAGGGGCGCAACCAGCAGGATCGTGCCGTCGAGCAGGTTCGCAAGCTCACCGAGCGCGATCTGGCGGACGAGCATGAGGCAGGACTCTTTGCCCTCCACCTCGCCCGCGTGAATGTTGGCGTTGATGTAAATGACTGTTGTTTCATCCCTGTCAATCTCTTCCGGGCCGGCCGGCAACGGGTTGCCCAATACCGCGAGCGGAAGCGGTCGGCCCTCAGCGCTTTCGCCGAAGAACTCGAGGCGCATGAGCCCGCTTTCCCGGTCCAGGGAGCGCAGCAGGTCGATTGCATCGTCGTACCTGGTGGTCTCCGTAAACCCGCTTATTTCAGCCCGCGTCAAAAACGCGTGTTCCGGCCGGGGTGCTGTGGCGCAGGCAGCGGCTGTCAGGACCGCGGCGAGAACGATCAAGGAGTTCAGCTTATGTTTTCGGTATCTGTGTGAGTGGTTCATTGTGCTCCTTTAATCCGCATGTTTCATCCTCTTCTGCTGCGGCACCGTAAACTGCGCTCATGCTGCGTTTCATGCACCGGAGGCGTTGTCCGTCCTGCTCGGTTCGCGGTTCTGCATCGGTTCGCACAGAGGCTTTTGATACCAGATAGGGGTGCATCCGTCAAAGGATGGCCGATTTTCCTCACGCGAGCTTCATGTATCACCCGATAAGAACAAAGACCTGCCGGAGTTTTCCTGAGGGGCCCTGACAGGCTGCTTGGGCATTTTTTGGGAAGTCCCATGGAGGGCGGCTTCCCTTAGCCCGCTAGTAACTGCTGTTCTCGGAAAGGATGAAACGGTACATGGCCGGACTTGATAGACAGGGTTCCAACGTCGCGGTGCTGGCATCTTCCGGTTCGATGATCGCCGAGCTGAAAAAGCTTCTCAAGCATTCGGCTGTCTACGGGATAGGTAACATCCTGTCCAAAATCGCGGGATGCCTTCTCATACCGGTTTACACAAGGTGCCTTTCACCGGCGGATTACGGTGTTATTGAGCTTCTGGATCTGACGCTATATTTCATTTCGATGTTCGTTGGGATGGGGTTGAGCTCAGCTATTTTGAGGTTCTACTACAGCACCAAGGACGAGGACGAACGGAACTGCATCGTAAGCACCGCGCTTATTTTCATGTCAAGCCTGTCCATTGTGGTCGTGTTTGTGTGCGTGCTTTTCGACACGCAGATCTCACTGCTTCTGTTCAAGTCGAAGGGCAACGCCTTCTTTTTCGACCTGATGATAATCACCTTCTTTTTCTCCTCGCTGATCGAGATTCCGCTGGTGCTGCTCCGGGCGCAGCAGAGGTCCGCGGTTTTTTCCTTTGTAACGATTCTGAGGCTTGCTCTCGCTCTGGTTCTCAACATTTACTTCATTGTGATCGCCGGGTGGGGGGTTACCGGCTTTCTGGTCAGCGGCCTGACAACATCTGTGATCATATCGCTCATCCTGGTCGTTACGACCCTCGGCAAGGCTCCCATACGGTTCTCGTTCAATCATTTGAAGCAGATGGTTGCGTTCGGCGCTCCGCTGCTCCCGAGCGCTTTGGGGATGTTCTGGATCAACTTCGGGGACAGGTTCGTGTTGAAGCAGTGCTTTTCCAACTGGGACGTGGGCATTTATTCGCTGGGGTACAAGTTCGCGATCATGCTGAGCTTTCTGGTTGGGCAGCCCTTTTTTCTTATCTGGTCGGCGCGCATGTACGAGCTGATCGAAAGGAAGGATGGCGAGCGGCTCTATGCCCGGTTCTGCACATACTTCACCGTAGTGATAGCGTTTGCCGGGCTCGGGCTCTCGCTGATAATCACCGGAGTGATGAAGATAGTGCCGAGCGAGTCCTATTTTGCGGCGCACAGCGTGGTTCCGATCATTGCGCTCGGTTACGTGCTGCGCGAGCTTTCGGACTTTTTCCGCGGGGTGCTGTTCATCGCAAAGAAGCCGTCGTACGTGAGTATTGTCGTGATGATTACAACGGCTGTGTGCACGGCACTTTACCTGACTCTTATCCCCTTGGCGGGCATCAACGGTGCGGCGTTCTCAACGCTCCTGACCTTTGCCTTCATGGCGATGTGCATGCTCTTTTTCGCGCAGAGGATCAGGCGGATCCCATACGAATTTTTCCGTCTCGCTCAGGCGATTCTCGCTGCATGCGGGCTTTACGTGATATTCTGCAGGCTTTCGGTGAGCAGCCCGTACCTTGACATCTTTATCAAATGCCTGGTGAGTCTCACCTATTTTCCATTGCTCTATGCAATGGGCTTTTTCACGACGGACGAGAAAGAGAAGCTGAAGATCGGTGTTAACAAGGCGGTCTCTTGTGTGAAGGATATTGCGGGGAAGGTTTTCTGATCGACGAAAACCGGTCAGCCGTGTGTTTATCTCCTACAGGTTGAGGATCGTCTCCTGACATGAAACGCAGCATGAGCGCAGTTTACGGTGCCGCAGCAGATGAGGATGAAATATGCGGGCTAGTTCCTTGAAGCCTTACAAAGAAGTCCTATATAGCGGTCAAGGTTTTCCTGGATGGAGTATCGTTTTGATACGGTTTCACGGGCAGCCTCTCCCATGGCGGATCTCATACCGGCATCGCGCGCAAGCTTGATGAGGGACTCCCGCCACTGTTCAGGGCTGCTGGCGTGAAACCCGGATATACCGTTTTTCACGATGGCTTCGTTGGCAGTGGTGGGAGAGCAGACCGATGGGAGCCCTGCAGCACCGTACTGGAGGAGCTTCAACCCGCACTTGCCCTTTGACCAGTTGTCATCGAGAAGCGGCATGAGCCCCGCGTCGCATTCGCCCAGAAGCGCTGCCTCGTTGTCCGAAGACCATGGGATCTTTTCGATGGCAACGGCCTCGGATCGTGGAAAACGGTCAGCGATCACTCTCAGGCTGAACCGGTCGATCGATCCGGAAAGCTGCTCGATAAAAGGGAGGATCCTTTCCAGGTAAAAAAGCGTTGAGCTGCTGCCGATCCAGACCGCCCTGAAGCAAGGGCGTTGCTTGTGCTCACGAAGTTTTACATAGCGGGTGAGGTCGATGACAGTGGGGACCAACTCTGCGCGGGGGTTTGTTCTTTTTACCCTTTCGAGCAGCCACGCGTTTCCGCATAAGATGAAGTCGGAAAGGCGTACGGTGCGCCTGAACCGGATGCGGCGGGTGAGGGAAAAAGGCGTGGGGGCCTTTGAGTCCCTTAGAAAAAGGGCATCATCCAGGTCGAACACGAGGCGCCTGGAAAAATGCCTCAAGATCCTGAAATGCGCCAGGTTCATGAGCCGGCCCACGAGAATGACCAGATCGTATTGATTCAGTGTCCTGAAAAGGTGTAGTCTATCGTAATGTCGTGCAGGAATGCGGATTAAGGCTGCTTCGATCCCCCTTTCCGCCAGGTACGGTATGTATTGAGCCGCCCTGTAGCATGCGGTGGCGGATCCGGTTTCCTGTACCAGGTATGCGGTTTTCATGAGAAAGGATTATAACCGGGCAGGTTTGTTGATCCGCAACGGAATATCTTCATTTGCGGGCTTTTATGGGGCGAATCATTGTGCTAATGTATCGGGTTTGACTATATGCGTGTACTTTTCATTTCAGGTCGCAGAGCCGACCGAGGACCGGATGGTGGATTAGGAGTGATAAGATCATGGACAGAAAACGTATCTTGATCATGGGTGCCGCTGGCAAGGACTTTCATGTTTTCAACACATGCTACAGGGATCAGGAAGAGTTCGAAGTGGTTGCCTTCACAGCAACGCAGATCCCTGACATCGAAGGCCGGAGCTACCCCCCTGCTCTTGCGGGAAAGCTATATCCTGACGGCATACCGATCCTGTCCGAGGAGGAGCTCGAAAAGGCCATCCGGGAAAAATCCGTGGACGAGGTTATCTTCGCGTACAGCGATGTTTCTCATGATTACCTGGACGAACGCAGGAAAAGGGTGATTGCCACGGGAGCGTCGTTTGACACATTCGACGTGGAAAAGACCATGATTCCATCGACCAAACCGGTGATCGCGATCTGCGCTGTTCGGACCGGGTGCGGCAAAAGCCAGACAACACGGTACATCATGCGCATACTGAAAAAGCTTGGAAAGAAGGTGGTTGCCATACGGCACCCCATGCCTTACGGCGACCTCGCAGCCCAGGCGGTGCAGCGGTTCGCCGAGATAGCCGATCTTAAAAAACACGACTGCACGATCGAGGAGATCGAGGAGTATGAGCCGCACATCAAGAACGGCGGCGTGGTTTACGCCGGAGTTGATTACGGCGCGATACTGGCCGAAGCTGAGAAAGAGGCGGATGTGATCCTGTGGGACGGTGGGAACAACGACACGCCGTTCTACAAACCGGACCTTCACATAACAGTGGCTGATCCTCTTCGTGCCGGCCACGAGATGACCTACTTTCCCGGCGATGTCAACTTCAAGATGTCGCACGCGATCATAATCAACAAGATGGACCAGGCCGAACAGGCGGATGTGGACTCGATTCTTGCGAACGTGAAGAAGGTCAACCCGGATGCCGTGGTCATCATGGCTGATTCGCCTGTTACCGCGACCGACCCTGAAGTGATCGAAGGAAAACGGGTGCTCGTGATCGAGGACGGCCCGACCCTGACCCACGGCGGCATGAAGATCGGCGCCGGAGTCGTTGCAGCCAAGAAGCACGGGGCAAAGGAGCTGGTGGATCCACGGCCTTACCTGGTAGGGCTGCTGAACAGGACATTCGAAAAATACCCCGATATCGGCACTATCCTCCCGGCCATGGGTTATGGCGAGCAGCAGTGCAAGGACCTGGAGCAGACAGTGAACAACACGGACTGCGACCTGGTGGTGATCGGCACTCCGATCGATCTGGGCAGGATAATCAAGATAAACAAACCCTCGGTGCGGGTGACCTACGAACTCGAGGAGCGGGGCGGAAACCAGCTCGACGAGCTCGTGAAAAATGCGGTTGAGGCAAAATAGTTTTCAGGATTTGCGAATCAGAAGGCGAAACAAACAAGCCCGCATCCGGACGGATGCGGGCCCTTGTTTATTCAGGTTGTCAGATATCAGGGCACTGCCAGGACCAGGCGGAACCCGTAGTGGTTGAACATGTCGCCGGGGTAGCGGTTTTGGCGGTT
>CAZIUL010000062.1:0-24633 GCA_964542475.1 uncultured Phycisphaerales bacterium
AGGCCGCTTACGAGACCGCCAGGAAAGCGCCTGATTTCAAAGAGGAGATGAACAGCCGGATCGAGGAGCTTATCGTAAACAAGGAGTACGCTCTCAAGAAGGACGAGCTGGAAGCCGATGCGGAGCAGGAGTTGATGGACGACATGTCCGACGGGGCGTTCGATCGGTTGAAGAACAAGTACGGGGCCACTGCCGAGGAATGGTCGGAGTATCTCAAGCTTCTTATTATGCCCAAGATCTACGAAGGTATAGATGACAAGAAGCGAGTGATCTACCAGGAGGAGCTGAAAACGGAACACATCCTGGAACAGGGCACATTGGCGGTTCTGGAGGTTGAAGGCACCGACGAGTGGCAGAGCCGCTTCCAGGAGTATTACGCCGAGCTTCCTGAAAACCTGAGAAGGTATCCGTACCAGGAGTTCATCAGTCTCGAAAGCGCAAAAGACCAGAGCGAGTATCTCGAGCTCAGGGGCGGCATGGAGGAAGCCGAGGAAGACCTTGTCCTGGCTTTCAAAAAGGATAAGGAAAATGAGTTCGCCGGGACCATAAAGGATTCGGAGTTCGTGATAGAGCTGAACGACAGGATCAGAAAAGAGTTCCTTCCAAGCGTCACAAAATGGGTTTACAACGCCATCGCCTACACATTCAGCCTGGCCTTCTACCTGATCGTTTCCATCTTTTTGAGCTTTTTCATCGTCTGGGACATTCCGCGGCTAAAAACGATGATCCGCAAGCTGGAGAACAGCCGCATAGGGGAGTTCTACAAGGAGGTTTGCCCGGGCATGGTCAGCTTCGGGTGGCTCATGGGGCGGGCGTTCCAGGCCCAGGCCATCATCGCGGCCGTGAACACGGCGCTTACCCTTTCAGCGCTTAACCTTCTGGCGGTTCCGCACCGCGCCTTTCTCTGTTCCATCGTGTTCATCTGCAGCTTCATTCCAGTGGTCGGCGTGATAATATCGAGCGTGCCAATAGTTGTTGTGGCGCTCCAGCTTGATGGCGGCATAGTTCTCGCGCTCGAGCTCATAGGGTGCATACTGATCATACATTTTATCGAGACCACACTGTTGAACCCGAAGATCATGGGGGACATGCTCAAGCTTCACCCGCTTCTTGTGCTTGTGATACTGCTGGTTGGCGAGCACTTTTTCGGCGTGTGGGGCCTGCTTCTCGGTGTCCCGGTCACGGTTTACATCTTCCGCTTCGTGATCCTTCAGGATCCGAAAGGGCATGCCGCAAAAGCGCTGAGCAAGATATTTCCACCCAGTGAGGTTAAGGAGGGGGGCTAGGTAGGAGAGGGTCTGGTCGGTGTGGTTGGTTTGAACAGTCCGGCTGGCCCGGCAATACAAAAGATCATGATGATACTCAAAAAAATTGCCTTGGGATTCGTCTCGGGGCTATTGATCGGATGGCTCTGGGGGGCCCTGGAAGCCACGGGTCTTCTGGTCGTTTATTTCTGCGGGGAGCTGTCACGTTCCGGAGCACTGCCGCCGTTTTCCGCCATCGACCTGGCCGGGATCCTGCTCATGGCAGCCGCGGTTTATGCCCTGGTTCTGGCCTTTTTCGGCGCACTGGCCTCGCCTTTTATGGGCCTGGTCCTGCCGCGGCTGCCGTTTCGGCTTGCCCTTAATCGCGGTTGGGAGGTTTCCTGTGCCGCATGCCTTTCCGGGGCTTTTTTCTTCAGCCTCTACTGGTGGACCCGTCCGCTTCTGTTTTACGGGCTCAGGTTCTACGACCCGAAGCGCATTGTCGCGGCCGCTTTTCTTGCGGGCCTGTCTATCCTTGCCGCAGTTGCGATGGTCAAGCTTTGCGCAAAAACGGCGGCCAGGGTAACTGCGAGGTCCGGAGCCGCGGCGTTTTTCGTTCTTCTCGCGTTTTCCCCGGCTGTACTGTTTTTCATCAGGGAACGATCCATCGAGTCCGGCTCCGCACCGCCTGTAAGGCAGGGGGAGGAGATGCGGCCCAACGTTGTTCTGCTCGTGCCGGATGCACTTCGCGCCGACCACCTGGGTCCGTACGGCTACGACCCTTATGACAGGCCGGTGTCCCCTTTCCTGGACAGCCTCGCAAAAGAGAGCGTTTTGTTCGAACACGCGGTTACCCAGGCGCCATACACCTGGACCTCCTTCGGCTCGTTCCTCACGGGTAAATTTCCACGCAAACACGGCCTGCTCAAGATGGATCCTAAGCAGCGCCTCGATCTGAAGGATAACTTCACCCTGGCCGAGATCCTGAAGGAGCAGGGATACACCTGCGGCGCCTTTTTGATGGGTACGATTTCGAACAACAGCGGCCTTTTGCAGGGATTCGATGTCTATTTCGAGGCACGTATAGGCCACGATCCGGTGTCCGTGCATTCGAAGTGGTCGATTTTCAAGTCCGACCTTATTCTCATGCGCCTCTTCAACAAGCTGAAGCAGGCCCGCGATCCGGCCCTGGTGAACAGCCTTGCCATCGATTTCATACACAGGATGAAGGACAGGCCGTTTTTCCTGATGGTTCATTACTATGCCACTCACACGCCCTATGACCCTCCGGAGCCGTACAAGTCGATGTACGATCCCGGGTACGACGGGCCGTTTGACGTGTTTACCCAGAACCACAACTTTGCTGTCGTTGATGGCAGGCTTCCCATGAACGACAGCGATCTGAGGCACATCAAGGCGCTTTATGACGGGGGCGTGACTTTCGAGGATGCCATGGCCGGGGAGCTGTACGCCGGGCTAAAAGAGGCTGGGATTCTCGACAGGACGCTTTTGATTTTCACATCAGATCATGGCGAGGAGCTTTACGACCACCGTGTTTTCGAGCACGACTGGATGTTCAACACCAACCTGCTTGTTCCGTTGATCATCCGGTTTCCCGGCGGGGCGTACGGAGGCAGGCGGGTGTCCGAGCCGGTGAGTCTCATCGACCTGGTGCCAACAGTGGCGGAGGTGGCCCGCTTCGCCCTGCCCGAAGAGGTCGCGGCGGAGGTGGACGGCGTGTCGCTTCTTGGGGCTGTTCGGGACAGGGGCATGGAGAAGCGCCCGCCGGTCTATGCCTTTGGAGAGAACAACCGTTACATCCAGGTGCAGGACGGCTCGTACAAGCTTGTCCGCTACCGTTGGACGGACAGAGAGGAACCGGAAAGGCTTTACCATATAGCCGAGGATCCAGGAGAAAAGGTAAATGTTATGGGCCGGTGTCCCGATGTTTATAAACGCCTTTCCCGTGTGCTGGATGAGTACGACCAGTCAATGCCCAGAATAATGAAGACTTATGAGGAGGATCCGGAGCTGTACAAGCGGCTGTTCGAGCTCGGTTACATCCAGGGCACAAACCCGGTACTCGAGGGCGATCTGGGGCGGGAAGAAGAGCGATGAGCCCCTTTTTAAAACGGCTTTGTTACTTTGCAAATGTCCGTTTTCCCAGCGAACGCGCCAACTCGATCCAGATCGTGAGCATGTGCGGGGCGTTTGCGGCAGTGGCCGAAGAAGTGGAACTGCTCTATCCTCTCCGGTACAACCCGTATGCGGGTGGCTCCCATTCGATTTACGAGCACTACGGCGTGGAGCAGAGCTTTTCGGCCAGGCGTCTTTTTTCCGTGGATTTCATCGACCTGGTTCCCAGGCGCTGTCAACCTCCGGCCTTCAGGCTGCAGTCGTTCACGTTCGGTGTGCGCGCAATGTTGGCGATGCTGCGCCGGCCGGGCACGGTTTTTTACATCCGGGACAATGCGACCCTTGCCCTGGCCGCGGCTCTTTTGCCTGCTTCCATGAGAAAGAAGGTTTTTTACGAGGCCCACGATTTTCCTGAAAGGGATCGCTCAGCCCGGGCATTGTCCAGGGCCGCTCAAAGGTGCGGGGGTGTGGTCGCCATCACCCGCTCGCTCGGGACGCGGTTCGAGGAGGCGGGCCTCGGCCCAAGCCGCCTTTTGATAGCGCCTGACGGAGTGGACCTTGAACGTTTTTCGAAACGGCAGGCAAAACCGGAAGCCAGGGAGCAGCTTTCCCTTCCGCGCGACCAGCGCCTTGTTGTCTATACCGGACAGCTCTTCGAGTGGAAAGGCGTTGAAACCCTGGTTCGAGCGGCGCCTCTCATGGACAAGTGCTGCGTTGTGATAGTGGGCGGGTGCAGCGAGGACCGCCGCAGGCTCGAGGAGGTGGCGAAACTCGCCGGCGCGGGAGAGAAGGTTCTGTTCAGGGAGCATGTCAGGCCCACGCAGGTGCCTGCCTATCTCAGCGCTGCGGACCTGCTAGTGCTGCCCAACAGCGGCAGCTGTCCGATCTCAACACTGTACACATCGCCGATGAAGCTTTTCGAGTACATGGCGGCGAGAAGACCGGTCGTGGCCTCTGACCTGCCCTCGCTGAGGGAGGTGCTGAAGCACAAGGAGACCGCACTGCTTGTGCCTCCTGACGACCCAACTGCCATGGCAGCGGCAGTGAACCGTATATTGACCGATGATGAACTTTCGGATAAACTCGTCCAAGCCGCTTTCGCAAAGGTTCGTGGTTTCGAGTGGAAGGAGCGGGGCACCGCGGTATGGGACTTCATGGGCGGGATTCTCAATGGTCAGGAGCAGCAATGAGGATAGCAAGGTTGGTTTCGCGGTTCAGCCGCATCAGGCTTTTCTTCTTTTTGGCAATGCTCGTTTTGGTTGCGGGATGCAAAACGAACTCGGGTCATTTCCTGGCTCCTGACGGGCGCCCCCTGCGAGATCTGGACTATCTCTGGGAGGAGGTGGACACTGTTTTTCCGGGCGCGCTGCCGGACAAGGTTACGTTCCAGCTCGTGGACGGTCCTCATGCGGTGTTCATGATCGAGAGCAACTCTATCGGGATCCCGGCCATGTTCAAGCCTGAGATCCGAAGGGGAAAGATCTGCCGCACACTCACTCACCTGGCGCTGCACAGCTTGAGCGGGGGCGACAAGGATAGCCCGGGCAGGTGTTTTGACAACGACGTGGTTTTTCTGCGCCAGGCCATTGCCGGATACATGGACCGCAAAGCAACAGGGTTCCTGCAGGACGAGGTGGAAGCAGCGTCATTGCAGGCCGCAACGATGTTCAGGGAATCCAAGCTGTCCAGCTTGGCTCTCAGGGACTGGGAATCTTTTTTTTACAGGGGGTACTGGGCTGACCAGTACAGGGAATGGAACATCGACGGGATCGAGGCCCTTCTATCCCTCGGCGAGTACCTTGAGCGCAGCTACGGCTTGTCCGCGTTCGCCCTGGTCTTCGCGCAGCTTGGCAAGGGCGGCTCCCTGGACAAGGTCATGAAAAAAGTCCTTGGCATGAACGTGGATGCGCTGGTGTCAGCATGGCGTGAGGACGTTTTTTCCCGTTATCCCGAGAAAGACCGTTTACAGGAAGAGGAACCACGGGTGGACACGGATGAACACGGATAGAAAAAAGAGGCCTGTAGGGGCGAAAAATTTTTCGCCCTCTTGAAAGTTCATTTCGGGAACAGGCGGTGCTGATTGTCAGTTGTTATTTGTTAATCGTTAATGATTTAGCGGGCTTAGATTCTTCAATCTCCAGCCTCCAGCCTTCTTCTTAAAATTATCCGTGTTAATCCGTGTTCATCCGTGGTTCTCTATCTCTTTCTATATTTCTTTCTCTTTACCTTGTTCACGCTGCTTGATAAAGGTGTGCCCATGCGGCTTTTGGCGCTTACTCATTCCCTTTCCCAGATAGACGGTGTTGGCAGGTACGCTGTGTCCGTGCTCAAGGAAGCGGACCGTTTCTGTGATCATATAGAGGTTTTTCTTGGGCGCAAGCACAGGGGTATCTCCGAAGATTTTCCCTCGGGCATTCCTGTCAGGTGCCTGCTGCCTCCGGACTATTTCATGTACATGTCCCTGCCACGGTTCCTGTTCTCCCTGGTTCGCTGCATTCCCGGGCTGTATAAGGCCGCGCGTCGCGCAGACCTGATCCACTGCCTTTGCGACTATCCTTTTTCTTTGCTTGCGTGGCTTGCCGCAAGAGGCGCGCAAAAGCCGTTTGTGGTCAGCGGCCACGGAACTTACTCGGTTGCCCCTTTCCGTTATCCCCTGCACAAACGCCTTATCCGCCTCTCTTACGGCGGGGCGGACACCGTGCTTTTCGGCTCCGATTTCGCCAGGGAAAAGTTCGAGGAGTTTCTTCAGCTTCCCCAGGTCCGGGTTGTCGACTACGGTGTGGATGTGTCCGCTTATCTTGGCGAGCCCCCTCCCCTGCCGGATAGCGTGAAGCAGCCTTATCTTCTCTGCATAGGCGAGATGAAGGAAAGAAAGGGCTACGAGATCAGCGTGAGATCGTTCATCGGCGCGGCAAAGGAGTTTCCGGAGCTGACGTTCGCGGTTGTTGGGAACTACGTCGAAGACGATCCGTACTACCAGGACAAGGTGAAGCTCCTCGAAGAGGCCGGAGTAAGGGAGAGGGTCGTTTTTCTCGGGAATGTGGGCGAGAAGGAAAAGCACGCGCTTTACTCGCACTGCGAGGCGTTCATCCTGACACCGAAGCAGAGCGCGGAAGGAGGATTCGAAGCGCTTGGCCTGGTCTACCTGGAGGCGGGGGCGTGCAAGGCGCCGGTGATCGGCACCTACGGATCCGGGGCGGTGTGCGCGATCCGCGACAGCGTGAACGGTTACCTGTTTCAGCCGGATGAGCCGGTCAAAGGCTCTGAAGCGATCCGGAGGATCCTTGAGGATCCCGGCCTGAAACGCCGAATGGGTGAGGAGGGAAGGAAGATGGCCCTGCAGAGGCCTTGGGAACGCGTTGGAGAGAAACTTGAGCGAATCTACAAAAAGCTCACATCCGGAAAATAAGAGCCTGCTTGCGAGAGGCGCAAAGAAGATATCGGCTCTTCTGAAGAGCAAATTCGCAAAGGACACGGTCTGGCTCGGGCTGGGTATGCTAATGGTCCAGGGCACGTACGTTATCACCTCCCCCCTGCTTTCCAGGTACCTGAGCCCCGCTGATTTCGGCCGATATGACATTGCGTTTAAGATCTACTACTTCTGTTTTTTTCTGGCCAACATGGGCCTGATCAACGTCACGGTTGTGCGCTATTCACATGCTGCGGGGAGCAGTGACAATGAGGCCAAGACCCTCGCTCTCGCAACCTTTGCCAAGATCAACCTTCTCATGGCAGCGGTTATACTGGTGCTCGGTTTTTTTCTGAGCCCCCTGGCAGGGGAGCGGCTCCTTCACGACAGGTCCGTGGGCTTTTACGGGTGGGTGCTCTGCTTCTTGGGTGTCATCGATATCATGCGGGCTTTTTCCCTGGCCACGCTGCTCGGGGCTCGGCACATGAAACAGGTGTCCTTTTTCGAGGCTGCCATCGGCCTTGTCCGCCTTCTCGTGATGGTGCTGGCTGTAGTCGGGGGGCACGGGATTGCCGGGATCATATACGGCTCATTGATCGCCCAGGGGTTTGCATCGATCATGGGGCTCAGGTTCTATTTCATTCTCAGGCGGGTGCAGGGCCAGGAGAGGCCGCCACGGCTCTACAATGTGATCAAAGCCTTTCCAAGGGCGCGGATGAAGGAGTTTTTCAAGCTTGGCTTCATGATCGCAATCAACAAGAACATCGGGGAGTTCGTGCTGATGTGGGGGGCGTTCTTGATGGCATGGGGGCGTGGTTTCTGGTCCACGGGCCAGTTCAGGATCGCCACGATTCTCATGGGGGCGCTGGTTCTGCTGCTCAATGCTGTTACCAGGAACTTTCTGGCCACGCTCGGGTTCAAGCTCGGTGTTGCCGGGAAGAAGGACGTGGAAAGCATGGGCGGTCTTTTCTTTAAGGTATCGCTCGTCTCGGGCCTGCTCTTCGCGGCCATGACAGGGCTTTTTCTTCTTGCGGTGCCCTGGATAGTGGGGTTTGTCTACGGCTCCGAGTACAGGGAGAGCATCCGCTTGATCATGATCATATCGTTATCCCACATATTCCTCGGGTTCGGAGTGATAGTCGAGTCGTTCTACATCTATGCCAACCGCCTGAAAACCCAAATCAAGATAAACCTGGTCATTTTTATCCTGATCGTGCCCAGCGGTTACCTTGCAATGAGGCTTTTCGGAGCTGACGGGGTGGCTGGGTACGTGTCAGTAGTGCGGGGCCTGGTGCTTGTCCACCTGGTGTACATCTTCTTATACTTCCGTCGGGTGCGCGCGGAGAAGAGGAAGGCGCCCGAGGCCGGAGGGGGAGCATGAGAGTCCTGATCGTCAACGATCTGTACAGCCCGTCATCGGCAGGCGGGGTGGCGAAATCAACGGCGGAGGCCCTGGCAGCGCTCGGATTCGATGTGCATTTCCTGGCCACGGTGCAGGGAGCGGAAGAGGCGGGCGAATTCGAGGCCAACGGGGTGAAGGTCAGCCTGGTTCACGTTCCGCCCTATCCCATCCGCTGGAAGGCTTACCTGTCATTGAACAACCGTTCGGCAGTGAAGGCGTTTCGGATTCATGCGAAAAGAATCGGTGCGCGGATCATACATTTCCACAACCTGCACATACACTTTTCGTACGCGGCCCTGAGGTCGGCGGCGGAAACAGGCGCGCGTGTTGTTTTCACTGTCCATGACGTGATGCCGTTCTGTTATCAGAAGATGTTTTGTTTTCTGGACGAGACGCTCGAGCCCGGAAAACCCGTGGACTACAGGGCCCGTCTTTTCAGGTGCGCGCGCTGCGCCCGGCTTCGCTTCAATCCGTTGAGGAACACCTTGATTCGTTCCCTGGTTTCTCGCTTTCCCGACCGGGTCGTGGCTGTGAGCTCGCCGATGGGTGATGCGCTTCAGCAAAACGGGATACGCGTTGACAGCATCATACACAACGGTATCGACTGCCGCTCGTGGCAGCCTGACGAGGAGGGCGGGGCCGAGTTCCGGGAGCGCTTCGGGCTGAAGGGGTGCAAGGTCGTTTTTTACGGGGGCAGGCTGGACTATCTCAAGGGAGGCCTTCACATGGTACGTGCCGTGGCGGCGTTGAAGCCCGGGATGGCGGATGTGAAGCTTCTGGTTCCAGGGGAGGGGGGGCGTTTCAGGGGGGAGATGGTGTCCATGGCGGCTTCGCACGGGATCGAGGATGCGCTCGTGTTTCCGGGGTGGCTCGAAGGGGATGATCTCAAAAAAGCTTATGCCGCTTGTAACGTTGTGGTGTCGCCTTCGCTCTGTTTCGAGTCGTTCAACCTGATCAACCTCGAGGGCATGGCCATGGGCAAGCCCGTGATATCGTCGTTTTTCGGAGGCCCGTCAGAGGTGGTTGCGCACAATGAGACCGGATTTCTGGTCAATCCGCTCGACGAAAGGCTCCTGTCTGAGAAAACAGGGCTTCTTCTAAGCAACGAGAACCTGGCTAGACGCATGGGCTCGGCCGGGCAAAAGCGCGCGAAAGAGATGTTTCGCATAGAAAAGACCGCCAAAAAGACCGCGATGCTTTATGAAGATGTATTAAAAGGCGTTGATTAAGCGCCTTTCATGTTGTAGCGTCACTAACTTGTCGGACTCGAACCCCGAGCTCTTTGGACAACGTTGCACGTTCAAGCTTGTGTGCTGCAGATTCCGATAAAAGAGTGAATGCTGATATCCGGTCGTGCCATATCGTGTTTTCGGATCAACACCGAAGATCCGCATGGCAGTAAGATTTAATATACACGCGGGTTATCCTGTTCAATGGACCAGACAGCTCAAATACCTTGGCTCGCTTTTTCCGCCCCCCTGGCCATGTACATCCTGGCGTTTTTCAGTTCCCTTGTGTTTTCCATGGCCCTGGTGCCCCTTTTCCGCAGGTACGCACTCAGATCCGAGGTTCTCGACGTTCCTGGAGGCCGTAAGGAACACAAGGCTCCCACACCTCTCTTCGGCGGGGTGGGTATAGTGCTCGCCTGTTCCTTGTCGTTATTTCTGGTCAACTGGCTCAGCTCAGGATTTTCAGAGGAAACAGGCTTCGAACTCAAGCTGGAGCATCTCACTTTTGTTATGATCGGGAGCCTTATCATCTTTGCAACCGGCCTGATAGATGACCTTTTCAAGGAAAAGCTGCCGTTTTATTTCAAGCTGATCGGCCAGATCATCGGTTCCTCTGCCGCCATGATAATCTTGTTCTACCCCAACCTGAGGCGCCTGGTGGAGGAGAGGGTTCCGATCGCTGATTACATCTACCTGATCGTGCTGATGGGGTGGATGCTCACGGTGATCAACTCCTTCAACTTTTCGGACAACATCAACGGGCTGTCCTCCGGCCTTGCCATCATCGCGTTGTTGACTGCCATGGTCTACCTTGATGCGCAGGTGAATACGCGGTTCATAGTACTGGGGCTGATCCTCGTCGGATCGATCCTCGGTTTCATCCCGTACAACTTTCCCAGGGCGAAAATCTTCATGGGGGATGCGGGTTCCCTGTTCATCGGGTACTGGGTCGGCGTTATCCTGTGGCCGATTTCAAAAGGTTTTTTCAACGGGGACCGGCCGCTGTACGGGCTGGGCCACATAATCCCGCCCCTTCTCGTGCTGGGTGTTCCGCTTTACGACGCCGCGTTCGTGGTTTTCATGAGGTGGCGGGAAGGCCGGCCGATATACCTGGGCGACAACAAGCATCTCAGCCACCGCCTGGTGCGAGCCGGTTTTTCCAGGACCGAGGCCGTCCTCGTCCTCTGGGGGGTTGCGCTGATGGTTGGCGGGGTAGGAGCCATGTGTATAAACGTGGAACCCATTACCAGGTACATAGCGTTTTTGGTCGCCCTGGGTTTCATGCTGATTATCACGGTACTGGTAATGAAAATAGAGCAGAGAACCATGTTATCCCGGAATCGGGACGAAGGCGAGCGGTTAAAGCAAGAGGAGTGACATGGATCCGGCTGAGTTCGAACAGATGTTTCGGATAGAAGAGACGAACTGGTGGTACCGTTCGCGCCGTTTCCTCGTCCGTCGCCAGGTCCAGGCATTGGCAGCAAGGTTCGGCCGGCCGCTGCGCATCCTGGATGTGGCCTGCGCAACCGGTATGAGCTTCCGTTTTCTCTCTGACCTGGGTGACATAACCGGCATCGATATCTCATCCGAGACGATCCGACTCTGCAACAAGAGGGGGATCACCGACATCGTCCAGTGCGATGCAATGGAGCTCCCTTTCGCGGACGGATCGTTCGACCTTGTGCTCGCTCTCGATGCATGCGAGCACTTCGATGACGACAGGAAGTCCATGCGCGAGATGTGCCGTGTGCTTTCTTCCGGCGGGACAGCCGTTGTGACCGTCCCGGCGTTCATGTTTTTGTGGAGCCCGCATGACGATTCGTTCCATCATCTGAGGCGTTACACCCGCTCCGATCTCAAGAAGAAGCTCGAATCAGCCGGGCTGCAGCCAGTCAAGTCAAGCTACTACTCGTTTTTTCTCATGCCGCCGGTTTACCTGTTCCGGAAGATCCGCTCTTTTTTCGGGAACACCGAGTCAAAGAAATCTGATTTCTTCATGCCGATGCCTTTAGGGGCGGAATACATCCTGCGCGGTGTCATGGCCCTGGAGCGTTTCATAATGCGTTTCATAGCGCTGCCGTTTGGGGTCTCCCTGTTTACCGTCAACCGCAAGAGTTGAGCTCGACATGCCGGATGAAACAATGAAAGTGGTGTTTTGCAACCCTCCGTCTCCTTCATCCCACAAGATCAGCAGAGGGCTGATGGGCGGGTTTGGCATGGCAGTTGGAGAGGACCTGGTCTACCCCCCGCTCAACGTGGCATACTGCGCGGCTGTCATTCTGAAAGCGGGTTTCCGGTCGGCGGTGGTGGATGCGGCCGCCGAGGGGCTGGGCCAGGAAGATGCGGTGCGCCGGGTATGCGAGCTCGATCCCGGCCTTGTTGCTGTGAACACATCGAGCGCGACCATCGAGATTGACATGCGGATGGGAGAAGCAGTGGGAAAGGCCGCGAATGCCCCGGTGGTGCTGCTCGGCTCGCAGGTCACGCACACGCCGGACTACGTTCTCCGGAAGTCAAAGGTGGATTATGTTGTGCGCGGTGAACCGGAACATACCCTGCTCGCGCTTGTGAGGGCGCTTGAAGCCGGGGAGGATCCATCCTCGATCAGGGGTCTCAGCCGGTGGAGCAGAGGCGGGCTGCATCACAACCCCGATGCGGATCTGATAGCGGATCTGGACTGTTTGCCTTTTCCAGCGCGCAGCCTGCTGCCGCAGCATCTTTACGGCATACCGGACATGGGCAGGCCGTTCACCACGATCCAGAGCTCGAGGGGCTGCCCCATAAACTGCAGCTACTGCGGGTATGCTATCGCGCAGGGCCTCAAGTGGCGGGGACGTTCGCCTGAAAGCGTTGTGGATGAAATCGAGCATGTCCTGAAGGAGTACGGGGTGAAAAACCTTGTCTTTCGCGACCCGCTTTTTTCGTTCAAGATGGACAGGATTGCCCGGATCTGCGGGCTCATCCGCGAACGCGGGCTCGACGTGAAGTGGCAGTGCGAGACCGCCATCCGGTTCCTGGACGAGGAGCTGCTCGCCCTGATGGGGAGTACAGGTTGCAAGTCGGTTTCTCTTGGTGTCGAATCGGCGGATCCCGGGATCCAGAAGGCGCACTCCCGCGGCAAGCTGAAGTCCAGGGAACACTCTGTTGCTGTTGTGAAAGCATGCAGGAAGGCGGGCATCCGGACGCGGCTCTTTTTCATGCTGGGTTTTCCCGAGGATACCAGGGAAACCATCCGAAGCACGGTTGATTTTGCTCGCGAGCTTGACCCGGACTCGGTTCAGTTCACCGCTGTCACCCCTTACCCTGGTACACGGCTCCACGACATCGTTGCGAAAAAGAAAGAGATCCGGTTCGAGGATCTGTGGGGGTACAAGCCGCAGGGAGTGTGCGATAACCTGTCCGACGATGAGATGGAAAAGGAGATCAAGCGGGCTTACCGCAGGTTTTATCTCAGGCCCGGCCGAATGATCAAGGAGTGCACGCGGCCGAACGCGCTCATCAGGAGGGCCCGGCGGTATCTTGGTCTATACCGGTCGTAGAAACGTGGCGGTCTTAACCTCGGCCGACCCGTGATTATCCCATTCCGAACAGGAACGATCCCAGCGAGTTGAGCGGTGCTGCCTCGCGGGCGTCCTCGAGGCCGTTCAGGAGATGGTCGGCGATCTTTTCGATCCTGTCCATGATCACCTCCAGCTTCTCCGCAACGCCTTCATTTCGGAGAATAACTCCCAGTGCGCCTTTTCCGTCCTTGAGATCGAGGAAGATGACGCGGATGTTTTCAGCGATTTCATTCACCTTTTCGCTGAACTCGTCGCTGAAAACCACGTCGTTCAAAAACCCTTTTCCTTCGACGATTTCGTTGGTGATGGAGCGGCTGTCCGCCAGTATTCCCTCGAAATCATCCCACACCTTGTTCGACTCGTCCGACATCAGCTTTCCAAGAAAACCTTCGCCCTTGTCAAGACGCGCGGTAACGCTTTCAACGTTTTCCATTGTGGCCATGAGCGAGTCGTGAGCCTCGGAGCTGTTTATCAGCTTGCCGAGCGATCCCTCGGTTCCTGCAGCGTTGCGCGAAATCTTTGCCAGGTTGTCCAGCACCTCTTTGAGCTGCGCGGAGGTTTCCTTGTCCTTGGTGAACATGGCGATCACGCTGTCGGGATTGTTCAGATCTCCGGAGAACCTGTTCAGCTTGTCGAGTATCTCCTCGAAATCAGCGGCTGTTTCATCGCTGAAGAAAAGCTTGCCCATTAGGCCTTCGCCTTTTGTGACCTGGTCCGTGCACTTTCTCAGATCCTCGAGTATCTTCTTGAGGTCGTCCCCGCTTTTATCGATCAGGTCCCCAATACCGGTGAGCATCCCCTGCTTGGCCCTGCCGACCAGCATCTCGTTGTCCGCGATCGGTTCTCCTTCTCCCAGCTTGATGTCCAGCACTTTTCCTCCGAGCATGTTCGCGTCCCGGATCGTGATCTGGGCGCTTTTTCGGAGCATCAAAGCCATGTCCATCTTGACCATTATTTCCACGCAGAGCTCTGTCGGTGGTTCCGAGGACAGCGGGCCTTCGGAGACAATCCTGGGTTTCAAGGCCTTTACACTCGTGACCTCGCCCTGGTGCATGCCCATGATCAGAACGCTGTCGCCTTCCTTTATCTCGTTTGCCTGGTCGAAGTAGATCGTGTACTCATGCTTGTCGCCTCCGAACAGGCTGTACAGGCTGGTGTCCTTTAAAGTGAGTGTAAGAACAAGCACCCCGACCAGAGAGGAAACGAAGAGGATTCCAACCGAGACCTCTTTAATTTTTGTCATGATCTGCTTCTCCAGTGTCTGCTACATCCTTGTCAACCGCCTCGCCCTTGAGAAAGGCTGTTACAACCGGATGGCTTGTTTCTTGAATTTCCCTGGGGGTGCCTGTGAAAATGATACGTCCGTCATGGTGAATACCCACCTTGTCCCCCACGAAAAAGGCGCACTCAAGGTGATGTGTCACCACAATGGAGGTTATACCGGTTTTCTGCTGAACCGTGCGTATCAGCCGCGTGACATTGTTGGTCATGACAGGGTCGAGCCCGGCTGTGGGCTCGTCGTACAGGATGATCTTGGGCTCCTGCGCGAGCACCCTGGCCAGTGCCGCCCTTTTTTTCATGCCGCCCGATATCTCGGACGGGTACTTGTCCATTGCGTCCAGCATCTCCATCAGGCTCAGCTTTTCCTCGGCCCTTGCCCTGATCTTTTCGTCGGAGAGCTTCGAGTGCTCCCTGAGGGGGAGCTCAACGTTTTCTCTTACGGTCATCCAGTTGATCAGTGCCCCGGACTGAAACAGGTATGCGACCTTTTTTCTTACCGCGAACAGAGTTTTCCTGTCGGTCCGGCTGATCTCGTTGCCGTCCACCCACACCTCGCCCTTATCAGGTGACAGGCTGCCCACTATGTGCTTGAGCGTTACGCTCTTGCCTATGCCGGACCGGCCCAGCACCACAAAGGTTTCGCCTTTGCGGACGTGGAGGGAGTAGCCTTTGAGCACCTCTAGGGATCCGAACCGCTTGTAGACGTTTTCCAGCCTGATCATTCGCCAAGCACCCTGAAAAACAGATAGGTCATGTAGTAACCGGTGATGACTATGAGCACAAAGGAGTTGATTACAGCGGTACGCGTGGCCCTGCCCACGCCGAGGGCTCCGCCTGCAGCCCTCAGCCCACAGGAACAGCCGATGGTTGCTATCATGATGCCGAAGACAAGGGCTTTTACCAGTCCGGTATATATGTCCTTGGGCAGGTTGACGATCTCTTCGTCGGACAGCGCATCGACCACATTGTTGTAGTAGAGGCTGTACGAGATGTCGAACTGCATCTTTCCGACAAGCGCTCCCCCTGCCATGCCCACCACATCGCAGATAAAGGTGAGAACAACGCACATGACCGCAAGCGCGAGGATCCTCGGCATGACCAGGATGTCCTCCGGCCTGATCGACATGACCTCGAGCGCTTCGATCTCTTCCGATACCTTCATGGTGCCTATCTCGGCGGCCATTCCGGATCCCACGCACGCGGATAGGATGAGCGCAGTCATGAACGGGCCCATCTCGCGGCAGAGCGCGGTGCCAATGATCGACGCGATCATGTTCTTCTGGCCGAACTTTTCCAGCTCGATCCCTATCTGCAGGGCCAGGATCATCCCGGTGAACAGGGCTACCACGAGCACAACCATCAGCGGTTTCACCCCGGTGATGAACATCTGATCCATTATGAAACGCCGGCGTTTCGGTACCTTGACTAGGTATAAGGCGGATTTGCAAAGCAGCAGTATCGAGTAGCCCGCTCCAAGCACGAGATCGGTGATGTAAGTCCCTGCTGATGCGAAGAACGCCACAACAGCGCCGGCCAGAATTACAAACGGCATGGCAGCGCTTCGTTTGATGAAGGCGGAAAAACCTGTTTTCGTGCTGACGGTTCCCATATGTTTTCGTTTTCCTGTCCGGTTTCCGGTCCCTTTACCTGGCGCGGCTGACATATCAGCGGTCAGCGCTCATGAAAGGAATAAACAAAAGCCGCAGATCATTCAAGCCTTCTGAATCGCCGCCAACGGAAAAAAGACCGTAGAGCAGGGTGTGTTTCCACCCCTTGTCGCGGCGGACGTGTCCGTTATATAGAACCGGAAAGCTGATCCGGGTCTCCATTTCATCGCTGTACATGGAAAACAGGTGAAACAGCGCGGTGTGGCGCGTGGCCCCGGAAGCTGTGTTGTTGCACCGGTAGAGGCTCCAGAATGGACCGAGCACCTCGTCCACGGGTGAGACCAGGCTTTCCGTTCTGAGGGGCAGAGGAGAGAGAAGGGAAAACTCCCCGGTTCCGTCCTTTTTCGAAGCGTTGTGAAACAGGGGCCAGAACTGGAAGTACGAGTCCTCTCCCTCGTCGTAGGTGTACTCCCTGGTGCTTTGGTGGATGAACGGTACGAAAAAAAAGTCCGACTTGGTCCACTCGTCGCGCTCCTCTTTTCTTGACCAGAAAAAGGGGATCAGGTACGCCTTGGATTGGAAGCCATCCTTCTCGAAGCTTGAGTAGTATGAGTAGAAGGGAAAGACCCTTATCCGCTCGAACTCCCGGTTTTTTTCAATGTGCACCAGGGGCCAGGGGAGATCGTAGATGTAATAATCCTGTTCATCCAGGTTGGGATGATATTCATCTCCGTTTTTCCACAAGTCCGGAGTCTCCGATCCCGCCTGGATAAGCGGACCCATGAAGAGAAACGGCCCGATCAGCCCGAGATGATAACGGTTGTCGGATTTTTCGTACGAATAGAGCGGCCAGAAGCCGTGAAGCGTGGACGGATGCTTGGTGTCGAGGTGGTTTTTCTGATACCCGAAAAAGGGCCAGAGGACCGAGTATCTCTTATACTTCCCCTCACGTATGTCTCGCATGTAAAACGGCAGAATCCGGAACGAATCGTCCCGCACACCGCCCGTTGTCCACGAGAAAAGGAGGAGGATCGTTTTTGCGGTGCACTCCGTTGTGGCTTTTCGGGTAATGCTCTGGTACAGGGGCCAGAGGATGAAATCGAACGTGTCGAACACCACGAAGTTCCTGATGCGCCCCCCAACGGGAAAGAAGGCGAAGTAGTCCTCTCCGTTGTGCGAGCTGCCGCCGAAAAACAGCGGAAAGAGGATCCAATCCATGTCTTCCCCGCCCTCCGGGTTCGTTGCGCTTGTGTACCAGTACAGGGGCCAAAAACGCAGCATGGTTCGCTCGCCGTTTCGCTTGTAGCGGCCCAGCGGGGGCAAAAAATCGCAGGAAGAGCTTGAACCGTCCTTGTCCGATCTGTAGGCGAAGAAAGGTCTCAACCCCCATCCGCTTGCGTCAGCCGAGCCTCGCGAAAAGAAAAAGGGGATGGCCGCCTCTTTTTCCTCAGATCCATCCATTTCGTGAACCGCAGACCGGTACAACGGATTGAAGTCGCTTCCAGAGTCGCTGAAGAGGCAGCCGGTCAAGGTTGTTGATATTGCAAGCAGCAGCATCGAAAGTCTGGTTTTCACTGGAGCATCCCGAAGAGTTTTTTGGGTCTTCAATAAATACGATAAGCAACAGCCTTTAAAAAATCAAACCAAGGATGGTATAAATTAAACAAAGTAATATAGGAGGCCGGCAAATGCAAACTCGGAGCTATTACAAAAGCCCCACCCCCCAACCGTACAGCCTGACACGGATTATACGCCTGCTTGCTCCGCTTTTTCCAGCCATGCTCTTTGTTTTCGCGGGGTGCTTTCTTTTTTCTTCCGGAAGGGGAGTTCACCCGAGCGAGAAGCTGGATGAACGGGGGGCGGAGATGTTTGATCAGGCCGGGAAGCATATCCGCATGGGGCGTTTCACTGAAGCCGAATCGATGTTGATGAGGATAGCGGGCGAGTATCCGGCTTTTTTTCGGGCCAGGCGCGAGCTGCAGGAGATGGTTGTGCGCGAGAAAGGCCTTGTGGCCGCGCTGGAAGCGGCGCGGATCAGCGCAGGGAAAGAGCGCACTCCAATGACCTTGACCCTCCTGGCCAGGCTTGTGGATGATCCGGACGAGGCGCTCGCGCTTTTGGATGAGGCGCTCGTTCTGGATGACGGTTATGTGTGGGCCCGGTACGGAGCAGCGTTTTTGCTGTTGAAGCACAGGAGGGTTAATGAATACGAAACAGCGCGCAGGCATCTCGAGAACGTTTTGTCCAATGCACCCTCTTTTCGAGGGGCAAGACGGCTGCTGATCGAAAGCCTGCACAGGCTTGGGGATGGACACGAAGAGGCCAGGCAGTTAAAGCTTTACCTGGAAGATATTCCTTCTGATGCTGACATGTTATCATACGCGGACATGAGATTTGCTTATGCTGATCTTTTGTGCCGGAAGCTGGGGGATACCGATAAAGCACTCGAACAGCTGGACAAGGTTCTGGATGTGGAACCGGACAGGGTCGACGCGCTTCTTTTGAAGGGTGTCGTTTTAACACAAGCAGGGCGCTACACAGAGGCTGAGAATGTTTATCTCGGGCTGTCGGAGGATCATCCTTATTCTTTGTTCAACCTGGGATTGTTGAACATGAACCATCTTGACGCTCCGGGGAGAGCCAAGAGGTACTTCGATGAATACCTGGACTATTCGGGGGAGAACGCGGAAGACAGGAGTTTTCTTGATCAGAAGATCCTTGTGCCCACCTATCTCGATAACCTCGAAAGGGAGCGGCTGTGAAAGCGGTGATTCAGCGCGTGAGTTCCGCATCCGTCACGGTTTCAGGTCGTGAAGAAGCAGCGATCGGGCAGGGGCTGCTGGTGCTTGTGGGGGTTGAAAAGGGTGACACCGGGAAAGAGGCCGTGTATCTCGCGCGCAAAATCGTTTCCTTGCGCATATTCGGGGATCGGGCCGGCAAGATGAACCTTGCGGTTGATGACCCTTCAGTGAAAGGAGAGGTGCTTGCCGTTTCCCAGTTTACCTTGGCCGGGGATGTAAGAAAGGGGAGGCGTCCTTCCTTTGACAGGGCGGAGGATCCGAAAAAGGCTGAAGCACTCTTCAGTGAGTTCGTTTTGGCTATACGTGAGAAGTCGATACCTGTCAAGACCGGGGTGTTCGGCGCCATGATGGAGATAGCCCTGGTGAATGACGGACCCGTGACGTTTGTTGCGGATTCTATTACATGAGCACCGGATGGCAACCACACACCTGTTGCCGCCTTTTTCTTTTCCCTGAACACCGAACACTATCCACTTGCGTACGAAGCCCGCGATAACATATTCCGAACCAGGTGTTTAGCCTCAGTTCCCGGGTTGGCGGATCCCATGTATGCGTGGATACACCTCAGCCTGTCGACCCGGCTCAGGAAAAGGCGAAGATCGCCGTCGAGGTCAGCAAGATCCCTAACAAATGGAGCACCGGTTCCCGGCGCGCTTTTTCCGCCTCTGCCTGCCGAAGAATCGATCTTGGAGAACAGCCATTTTTCCCCGTTTTCATGGATGAGAATGTTCCTGCTGAAAAGATCCTTGTCTCTGTACCCGCGCGTGTGAAGAGCAAATACCCATCTACCCATGGAGCACAGAAAGCTGCGGCGTTGAGCAGGGTTCATGCTTTTGAACCTTGTTGATTTTATGAAATCAAACAGGGAAACGGTTCCGGGGATGAACTCGGTCAGGATGAATGCCCTTGAAAGAAGGCGTGCAAACCTCTCCTCTCCGTAGGCTAGGGGAGCGACCCTGGACAGCCCTTTTTCCACGAGCAGACGGAGGTTTATGAACTCCGAGCAAGCCCTTGATCTTCCGAGGAAGGTGTTTCTGAAGAACCCTTTGAGTTTTCCATTCAGGCCCGGGTACCAGTATCTTTTTCGACAGGCAACAGCATTATCCGCTTGATGCCCGGTTAAAGGGAGATTGACCAGGGAGACATCGGAAGTACGACCGGCAGCCAGGATTGAGGACGCGTCAAGGTTCCAGATCGAGTCAAAAGACAGCGTTTCCTCTTCCGGGAAATGCGCGTTTTTCCGGTGGAACCTGATATTTTTCACTTATCCGCGCTCCCACGAATTCCGGGTTTTTCCCGCGATGAAAAACAGATCTTAAGCAAAATGTTTACAGGCGATGCTCCGTTTCTTGGCCATTTCTTTCCGCACCGCAAATATGCTGAAAAGCGATTGATGTTGTAATGTGTTAATACTGCGCTTGTTGTGAGCCGTACGCCAGTGTCTTTCCCCGGGGCACTGGATGACTATCTACACAAATTCTTTCTTGACAGGTTGTTAATCTTAAATATACTCCGTCCGATAACTACTATAGATATAATATTAATAATCAAAAGGCTTAATGATAAAATCTTTCATCAGGAGCTTGAACTTCGCTTCGTGTAGCTGTTATATATTCTGGCGCTTCACTTGTGTTTTTCGATATCAAGAAATTATCAGGAAAGGAATCTGAATGGCCACAATAACCAAAAAGGAGCTCGTTAACCGTATTGCTGAACGTACTGGGCAGACCAAGGTTATCACAAAGGAAATCATTCAGCTTTTTCTTGATGAAATCATCAACGAGCTTTCTATGGGTAACAGGCTTGAGTTTAGGGAGTTCGGGGTATTCGAGGTGAAACCCAGAAAAGCGCGTCGTGCCCAGAACCCAAGGACACTGGAAAAGGTCCACGTTCCTCCCAAGAAGGTCGTGAAGTTCAAGGTCGGCCGGATTATGAGGGAAAGAGTCGGATCCCTGGATCCATCGTCCCAAAGCGAGGATGGAGAGGGAGTGTCGCAGCCGCAACCTGAACAACGGCCGGATATTCCGCCTTCTCCACCGCTTTCTGAATGAGACCGGACGAATCGATTTTGTAGTTCAAGGTTGTGGATGCCTCATGAACACGAGCCGCCAACCGCGGTTAAAAAGTATCAGCAGTACAAAGACAACCGGAATCCTGAACCTCTGAACCGCGCTTCAACAAGGTATGACACTTCCTAGTGAATCTTAATGAAGCAGATCGAACTTTGTAATTATCCCGAAGTTCGACTCGCCCAACCTCACCATAACAGCATAGTTGCCGGAAGCCAGTAGCGCCGAAATCCTCTCAACGCTGGTAGATAGTTCTACAACAGGCAGCGGTTCATCCATGATTTCCCGGGCATTGATCTGATCCAGACTTTTTTTGTTTATCATCAGATCAATGATCGGCCCTTCGGTGACTATACCAACGACATCCGAGCCTTCCACTACCGGAAGCTGTGATATCTCGTGCTGCCGCATGATCTTCATGGCCTTTTCCGAGGTTGTTTCCGGTACGATGCTTAGGCAGTAGTCCATGGGGTGTTTTTTCTTCATCAGGATCTCAAAGGCGGTATTGGAAATGTCCTCTTCGAGAAACTGATTTTCAGCCATCCATAGATCGTTGTAAACTTTGCTGAGGTAACGATCGCCGGATTCGCAGAGCAGCGCAACGAGGATCTTGCCGGATTCCATGCACTCGGCTTCCTTGATCGCGGCCCAAACAACACCTCCTCCTGATCCACCTGAGAGGATCCCTTCTTTCTTGCAGAGAAGCCTGGCAGTGTTGAAGCAGTCCCTGTCCGTAACCGTGTAGATCTTGTCGATAACATCGAAATCGAGGGTTGTTGGGAAGATGTCTCTTCCGATTTCCTCAACATGGTAGAACTTGGAGTTGTTGACGGCATGGGTTCTGAAAAAACTCGAATAGGGCGACCCTTCGGGATCAACCCCGATGATTTTGATGTTCTCGTTCTGTTCTTTCAGGTATCTGCCCACGCCGGTTATGGTGCCGCCGGATCCCAGGCCGACCATGAACGAGTCGATCCTTCCTTCGGTCTGTTCCCAAATTTCAGGTCCGGTGGAATCGTAATGCGTGGTTGGATTGTTTTCGTTGAAGCAGTGGTTGATGAACAAGGAGTTTGGAATTTCAGATGCGAGCCTCTTTGCCACGGAGATATACGAACGCGCATCGGTTGGCGCGAGCGCGGAAGGCGTGACTATGACCTTGGCCCCGAACGCCTTGAGCATGGCGATCTTCTCGCCGCTGGTTTTGTCCGGGATCGTCGCAATGACCCTGTAACCCATGACCGCTCCGCACATGGCTAGGCTGATACCCGTGTTCCCATTGGTGGCCTCGATAATGGTGGAGCCGTTTTTAAGCAGTCCCTTTTCCTCCGCTCGGCGGATCATTTCCGAGGCGATACGGTCGTTTCCCGCGCCGCTCGGGTTCATGTTTTCGAGTTTGAGGCATACCGTTGCCTTGATATGGGTTGTCAGGTTGTTGAGACGAACGATAGGGGTGGATCCGGCTGTTTCCAGCACATTGTCTGCGACACCTTTTAGCTTCATGATGGCCTCGTGATAAGATCGAATTTTTTGTGTATCCGGCGTTTATTTGTCCGAAAGCGCAAGTGTAGCACTTAGGTTCCAATATTACCTTTACAGCTGTGGATGCGTCACGGTAATTTCATATTTTTATGGCAGCCGTTAAAATGCTGCGCCGGTTCAATTGACCATCCGTTTTGTAACATACAGGATTTGACAGGAATGAAACAGGACATCGAAAAGGTGCTCCGGGTGCTGGAGTTTACAGCAGTACGGGAGAGCATCAAGAGGTTGTGCGCTTCCCCGCTCGGGCGGGATCTCGCCGTAAGAACGACTCCTTTCGATTCGATCGAGAAAGCCGAACGTGCCCTGCAGCAGGTCATGGAGATGCGGGATTTCCTTTCCGAAGGCGGCAAATGCACATTCAGGGGAAGCAATGATGCCGTGGGCATCATTGAACGAGCCCTGAAAAACAACAAATCCATTGATCCCTCTGATCTGTACTCGGTTGGCGCCCTACTTACCTGCGCCACGCGTCTGAGGTTTTCTTTTGAAGAAAACCTCAGCGGAAAGCCCGAACTCGAGACACTCATTTCCAAGATGCCGGATCTCGAAGATCTCGAGACCGAGCTTAAAAACACGGTTGATGCCGACGGGTGCTTGCTCAGCACTGCCTCTCCAAGGCTGGCGGAAACAAGACGCGGGATGGAGCGTTTGCAACGGGAGATCCGCTCCAAGGCGGAATCCATGCTGTCCAGGCGCGAGGTGACAAGACACCTCCAGGAGCAGACCTTCTCGTTCAGGGAAGGGCGCCTGGTGTTTCCGGTTCGCTATGAGTGCCGGAAAAAGCTAAATGGAATCCTTCATGATTTTTCCGCTTCAGGCAACACGGCTTTCATGGAGCCGGAAGAGCTGGTGGAGGTGCACAACTCCCTGGAGAAAAAACGGCTTCTTGAGAAAAGGGAGATAACGAAAATCTTGTGGGAACGCACCCGCAGGCTGATCGACTCGATGGATGAAATACGCGCGGGACAGCGCGTGGTGGCGTGGCTGGATTTCACAATTGCACGCACGCGGTACTCCGAGCGATACGGTATGCAAGCGCCCAAGATCAGCAGAGACGGAGTCATGGTCCTGCGCCGGGCGCGACATCCGATCCTTCTGGAGATGGCTTATGAGCGATGCGAAGGAGATGATGATGAAAAGAGGATGTTCGCCCTGGACAACGTGGTTCCTCTGGATATTCACCTTGGCGACCGGTTTGACATCCTCGTGGTCACAGGTCCGAACACCGGGGGGAAGACAGTGGCATTGAAGACCGCTGGATTGCTGTCTTTAATGGCGGCTTCGGGGCTGCCCCTTCCTGCTGCGGAGGGGACAGTGGTTCCGTTTTTCAACGACGTACTCGTCGATATCGGAGATGAACAGGATTTGACCAGGAGCCTGTCCACATTCTCATCACACATGCAGAGAGTAAGCATCGTTCTCGAACGAGCGGATTTCATGACCCTCGTGCTCCTCGACGAGCTTGGCACAGGCACCGATCCTCTGGAAGGCGAGGCACTGGGCAGGGCCATCCTCAAGTTCCTGTCAGCCAAGAAAGCGAAGGTGATGGTTACCACACATCTCTCCAAGCTCAAGGAGTACGCGTTTTCGAGCCCGCGTGTGGAGAACGCCTGCATGGAGTTCGACCCTGACACACTCTCCCCGACCTTTCGCCTGAGAATCGGGATTCCCGGCGAATCGAACGCCATCAGAATCGCCAGGCGCCTCGGCATTCCGCAACCCATCCTAGATGAGGCCGAGGATGCGCTCGAAGCGGATAACAGGGAGTTCAAAGAGCTCATGGACACTGTGCAGCGCATCAGGGTCCAGGACGAGAAATCGTTGGAGCAGTCCCAGAAGGATGCGCAGGCGGTGCGTAAGCTGAAAGAAGAGGTCGAGATCAAGAAGAGGGAGCTTGATTTCAAGAGAACGGTTCTGGAACAGGAGGCAGAGAGAGAAATCGACGAATACCTGCGCAGAGCCCGGGAAAGCGCCCTTCCGATTCTCAGCAAGCTTGAAAACGTGCCTGCGGCACACAAGGATGACTTGCTGGAGTTGAGGCGGTTTCTGGACAGGATGATCGAGAGGTCACCCTTGGGGAAAAAAAGGCTGCGCTTCATAAAAACCTTGAAGAAAGGGGATCAGGTCTATATTCCAAGGTATAGGGAGAAGTGTCTGGTGATCAGCATCAACAAGAAAGATGAACTCGTCGAAGTGGCTTACAGAAGCTTGTCCGTCAAGGTTTCTTTCCAGGAAATCATATGGCCACACTGGTTTTAATACGCATATTTCATGCTCTTCGTCGCGAAGTGCTGTAAATAGTTCCTGTTAAAACAAGTCGTATTTCTGTTGTAACGATAGAGTGGCAATATCA
>CAZIUL010000063.1:0-24206 GCA_964542475.1 uncultured Phycisphaerales bacterium
AATGATATTGCCACTCTATCGTTACAACAGAAATACGACTTGTTTTAACAGGAACAAATTACGAATTTCTCCCCAAGCTCCTGGACGCCTGGAGAAATAACTGCCACAAGCTCCATGAAACCATCCTTGATGAATCCGCCGAAACGAGGACACCAAGGGTTCCTGGAGAAAAGGGCGGTGACCGGGAACTGCCTGAAGAACTGAGGCGTGAGCTCGAAGAGCTAGGATACCTGTAGCAGCAGTGCAACTTCCTGCTGGCTCTCCCGATTCGTTTCAGGTGATCTCCTTGAAGTATTGCCCCCAGCAGAGTTTTAGCCCGCGTATTTCATCCTCATCTGCTGCGTCACCGTAAACTTCGTTGTCCATATGAATGCAGCAAAACATACAAGCCAAGCGCAGCCATCAGATGTTTTACTGAATGACCGCTTATTACACTGAGTGCCTCGTAAACCGGGCCGTCAAAATGTTCAAACAGCTTGGCGAGTAGATATGCGGACAGAAGCCACCAGTAAGAGGATGTTCCGGTATACCTTGAACGAAACGTGATCAGAATCACAGGTATTATCAGCATGGGAAGAAATTGAACAGCGACATAGAACCGCAAATCCCCATTCCCCGATGTTTCGGAAAAATGCCAATATATTACGGATGAAATTCCGCACAAAACCAGGGGGATTAGGCATGTTTTTCCCAGGCGAGCGGAAATAAACTCAATAATGACAACAGAAAACAACGCCATGAACGCTACTGTCATTGGCAACCGGTCCCACACCAATGTCTGATTGTTCGGCCATATATGGTAGTAACCGGAGCCCAGCGATACCAGCATCACACCGCAAAACAGCAAATAATACGCGAGCCTTGCATCAGAAACGAATTTCAATCTTCCCGGAGCGCTTAGCTTGATTACACCCAATAAACCTACGACAAAAAAAGGGATATTTGACAGAACGTTCAAACAGTTGGGTATTTTCCAAATTGTTCTAGAATCTTTGAACAGATGATATTCAGGGTCCTGTGCGATTGGTTCAATAAACAGAAAGCTTGCCATCGCAATAAATGCCACTGATATTATCAGTAGAATTCCTATTTTACGCTTTTTGTTTGTATCCATCAGCAGCGCTCAAGTGGTGTCTACATCTTTACAATCGTTTACAAATCTTGAATAGCCATGGGCAGGATAAACAGACCGTTTCATCTGAAATAACCACACATCCATCACCTGTTGTTTCTGCTGACCTTTGAACCGACAAGCGAACCAAGAACCGCAGGCCCGCCTATCACCACAAAGTAAGAGACGAACTCGATAGGCCAAATGTTATGCGAGCTTGATTCTTTCAGTATCTCGAGAATGGCGGCAACCGGGAAAAGAAGCGCTGTTGACAGTCCAAGCAGAAACCAGTTCTTGGGCCGGAGAAATCCGAGAATGCCGCCGACTACGAAAAGAAGTGATAAGGTCGGCAATGGCTGCATCTTTTCCCAGGCGCTTCGCAGTAGAGGGAAGAGAGGCGACGAATACTCATAAGGCCCGGAGAAGCCATTACTGACAATGTATGGTACCAGTAAACAGCAGATACCTGCTATTGCGGCAAACACAACAAGCACAAACAGTTGTTTAGGATTTCGCATTTCAATTGCCTCTTCAGTAATCGAACGCATTAATCCGCATGTTTCATCCTCAACATGTAGGAACAGGTCTGCGGCCATCTCCTGACATGAAATGCAGCCATAGCGCAGGTTTCGGTGCCGCAGCAGAAGATGATGAAATATGCGGGTTAGTGCTGTGCATTCTATGCGTCAGCATAATGCTCTGCGATGCAAGATGCCAAGATATTACGGAATGTGTGGGGGCGAGCGGGCGCACGCGCGCCTTCGGTTCAGGAAAAGGGTGTAAGCCGGGGGAGATCTCTTCTCAGTCGAGGTTCATGAAGCAGTGGCCTTGGTTTAGCGGGACGAGATCTATCTCCCGCCAGAGGCCGGGCATCTTCTTTGAAGAAAACGATTCGATCTTCAGAAAAAACTCTTCGTCCCTGGATGCGTTCCTTCTCTTGTTATCGTCGGTGTACGATTCGGCAGCTAGCCACACATCTTTGATTACGCTGAAGTTTCGGGGAAAAAGCTTTCTTTCGCTTTCAAGCTCCATGATCTTTTCAGCTTCAGCCGTGTTCATGAGCTTGGGAGCCGTTCCCATCATGAACCAGTAAAGAAACGCGGCCGAGTCCATGGTTCTCACAAGCAAGAAATCCGCGCCTCTTGCGGCGTGGGCGCGCGGCATGAGCGATTGCATCAGCTCTATTATCCGCTTTGTATCCCCGATATACAGAAAGAGCGCGGCGGTGTTCAGCATGTACGGGCACACCCGGCCCTCGAGCGTCCTTTTCAGGTGCTGCTCCAGAACCTCTTCAGAGGCAAGGCCCGGGTTCGCGGAAAGGTAGGCCAATGGAAGCCACGGCCACACACGGCGCGGCTTCCACCCGGCAAGGCTCTGGTTCATGAGATCCGCGATCCTCTGCTTGAGCGCGGGATCGCTCACCTTGCAAAGCCGGTCCAGCGCACGCCTCCCGTGCCGCTTCAAAAACCACGGCCTGTTTCCATAGGGCAGCGAGTGAATCGAGTTGTCGTATGCGAGCAGGTTTTCGAGCTCGGGAGGGTTTTCCCGTTCATCCCTTTCCGCGGCCTCGAAGAAGTAATCCACCCCCGGAAGTTCACAAAACGCTTTTACCCCGTGCGTCAACCCCTTCTTCAGCGTAATGTCGAGAGCCTGGCACAAAAACTCTCCCCACGCGGCACACGCAATCCTGCGCCACTGCGCGTATGCCTCATTAGGCAAAACCTCGTCCTCATTCTTGTCGGATACAACCAGCGAAGCAAGGGGCTCTTTTAGAAGTTCTTCGACCTCTTCCGCGCTTCTGTAAAAAAGCCACTTCCCAATCCGGCCCGGCAGGCGCTTCTGAAAAGGGCCGGGCAGGCCGCTCTCCGTGTTCCATTCGCAAAACCTTGGAATGACACCTTGTTCGGGAGGAGGCCACGAGCCCGTACCGTCCGGGGTCACGCAAAGGGTCTCATCGATCATCGTGCTGACCGATGAAATGTTCAGGTCATCGAGCACGGGCGCGAAAGCAACATAACCGGCAATGGGAAGATGGAACGCGACAAGCACAACTGTGTTCATCACTCCCTTGAGCATCCCGGGCCCTTTCCGTCGGGATCCCGCTGCAGGGGTTCCGGTATGGCGATCATCCCTGCTTTCGTGCGATCTGGAGGTTTTGAACGCAGCGACTATAAACAGACTCACCAGAAAGATCACTGCAAGCGGGCCGGTGACCAACATCGTGACATTCTCGATAAAGGGTGGAAAAGCCGCGGTTCCAGGAACCTCTATGATGTAGATCACGGTTATGTACAGGTTGATCGCCGCCATCATGAACAAGCCGTGGAACAGAACAGTGCTCGACCTTCTGACAAGGCAATAGAGGCTGTACAGGGTGATGGCAAGCAACACGATCCATAGATAATGGACTTCCGAAAAATGCCAGTTTCCCTCGAACCTCCACGGGGTATCCACCAGAAAAAGCACACAGGCAACCGCCATGAAAGTCTCGGCAAAGCTGATCGCCGTGGATTCGAAGAACCGCTTTCCGGGCCTGTCGCGCGGGCCTTTCCTTTTCGAGGAGGGGGCCTTGATGGCGCGGAGTTTTCTGCTGCGCTCCACATAAAAGCCGAGCATGAAAAAAAGCCCTGTGAGCATGGGGAGCGTGGCAAGCTCTACAACCGCGCCTAAGTCATGAATGCCTGCCTCGGCCGATCTCCTGTAAACGAAAACGTACGCAACAGCGGCAACCGCCGCGCCTAAGAGCAGCGAGAGCAGAAGGCCGACGAAGAAGCTCACCTTGTACCATGTCCCGCGAGTGAACCCGCTTGAAAGTATGAACTCCACGGGCGGATCCCGAAACAGCGGGTTGCGCTCCTGCCAGGCTTTTCGCGCGCAGAAAAGCCCTCCGCCGGCTGCGATAAGAACCACGAACGGGATATCCCAGTACAGGAAGACGCCCGAAAAAAGCATCAAACCAAGAACGGATAACGCGCCCAGAAGGTATGTGCGCACCGGAGCCGCCCACTCCCTGTCCCCCGGGTCCAGCTTGTTGAGGCCCGGAAGAAGCACGCGCCTCCATTCGTACAAAAACGCTCCGAGCTCGATGCCTGTTTGTGTCTTGTCGATCATGCTTCGTCTTTCAAGAGCTCCACGAAGATCTCTTCGAGGCTGAGCGGGTCCGCCTCGATCATGCAGCCCGGATGGGACTTCCTGAGCCGGGCCAGCCACCCCGCCTCGAAACGGCCGGTTACAAAGCTCGCCTGCCTGCCTTCCTGCCGGAACGAGAACGCACCCGCTTCTGAGGCCTGCTGTTCCAGGCGGGAGTCCGGCTTCGACCCAGCGGCCCATGCGAGGCGCACGCGCCGCACCTTGTCCTTGATGTCATCGAGCCCCCCCTCCACAAGGAGCTTCCCGCGCGAGATGAACCCGATCTTGTCAGCGATCCTTTCCACATCCCCTAACACATGGCTCGACACGATCGCGCAAGCATCCCCCTGCGACACCACATCGAGCACGCGCGAGAAAAGACCGAAGCGGACCACCGTGTCCAGCCCCTCGGCAGGTTCGTCCAGCACAAGCACCCTGGGGTTGCGCGCATATGCCAGCGCGAGGCGGAGGCGCTGTTTCATTCCCTTGGAAAGGGCGCGCACACGCTCGCCCGGAGGGATCCTCCCCTCTGCAAGGATCTCGCGGAATAGCCCGTTGTTCCAGCCGGGGGTTGCGCGCCTCACAAAGGTGCTGACCTCGGAAACCTTCATGTGCGGCGGGAGCACCTGGCTGTCCCCGGCGTAGGCGATCTGCGCCTTTGCCACGTCATCCAGGCGCGCGGGCTGCGTGCCGAACACCAGGACCTCTCCCCTGTTCGGGGCTTCCATGCCCGTCACCATCTTCAAGGCTGTTGTCTTGCCCGCGCCGTTGCGGCCGATGAGGCCGTACACGGAGCCGTGCTCCACCGAAAGTGAAAGCCCGTCCAGCGCGCGGGTCCTGCCGAACGCCTTTGTCACCGACTTGAACTCGATCAGGTTGACCATATCAGCTTTTCTCCACATCCTTGAAAATGGAGCTGTTCCGCTCTGCGAGAAGTTCTATCAGCTCGTCGTAGGACATCCCGAGCTGGCTTGCCTGGACCAGGAGCTCGTCAACAAGCGGAGCGAGGCGGCGCCGAACCTCCGCCGCTGAAAAGCGAACAGTTGTTTTTGCGATGAATGTGCCGGATCCCTGGTGTGTCCTGACCACCCCTTCGGCCTCGAGCTCCCTGTATGCCCTTGCTGTTGTGACCGGGTTGACACCTAGCTCCACAGCCAGCGATCTCACCGATGGAAGCTTTTCGTCGAGGGTCAAGGCGCCCGCGGCAACCAGGTTCTTGACCTGGCCCGTGATCTGCCTCCAGGCCGGGACACCGCTTCCATGGTTGATGAACACCTGCATGACTGATGACCTTTTTTATACCTTCAAGTACGGACGTTCGTTCCTTTATCTAAATCCGTTCACCTGCTGAACCACGGGTGGCGGAACCAGCGGGATGCCTGCCTCTGGCTTGCAAACTTCCGATCCTGGCGATTCCTGGTTTCCATCCGTTTCCCTGTTTCATCCAGCTCCGGCTCTTCTTCAGGCAAACCCTCCATTGACAAAATCACGCCCTTTTTCCGTTTCTTCCATTTGACCGAGGAAAAAACGAAACCCAGGCACAGGCACAGTGTGGGAAACGAGATGAGCACCATCACATCCGTTGGAGGAAAGAAGTTGAAAAGCAGAAGGCCGGCGAGTACCGAGGAAAAAAAGGCGTACCCGAACTTCACGCTGTTCCTTGTTACTAACACCATGATTCCGTAGAGCGCGGCAGGGTACACCAGGATCGGCCAGATGCTTGCGTAGAATGTTCTCGCATTCCAGCTTCTCAGCATCTCGCGGACCAGAAGGATAAAAACCGTGTGTGCTCCAAGCACTATCACAAAGAGATAAACCGCGTAAGCCCCCTTCATCAGCATCGAAGCGGGGGAGGGCTGGGCCTTTTGCATGACCGGGCCGGGTCCTTCGCTGGACAGGTGTATGCCTTCCGGGCGAGCAGCTTCTCGTTGCCGCCTCTCTTCTTTGACCAGCGCTTTCGAGCTTCTTCGCTCCCGTTTTGGAAAGAGGGTGACAATGAACCACGTAGTGAAAATAAAGATGGGAAGAATAAGCGGCCCAGAGGGCATGGACCTGGGGGGATAAAAGTATTCCAGGACAAAGGCTGTAATGATGCCAACCAGTGCGATCCTGCCCGGCCTGATCTTTTTTGTCAAGAACCAGAAGATCAGGAAGAAAACAACCGGCGAAGCAACAATGATCAGGAAGGCGAAGTCATTCCTGGGAAAGTTCAGTGAGTTCACATAAGGCGTGACAAAGGCCAGACCGACAAAGGCGCCTGCCACAACAACCAGATGGTATAGCTCGAAAAAGAGCTTCATCAGGTATTGTCCGGATTCGGTTTTTTCTTCGCTATCCGCCATGGCTTTATCCTCCCTTCGGAATATCCGTTATGGGATCGAAACCTCGGCTCCTTGTCAAAGTGTACGTAAGTATACATACACCATATCGGTTGTGCAACTAAAAAACTAAATTTTTTTGGTGGAGCGCACAAATACCGAATCAGGAAAATGTTACAGCGATTCCGAGTAACCGGAGGTGTTCTCCCGGATGCGGTACAAAGCGTGCATTACAGAGGGAATGAGTCAGGGATATGATGGTCGAGGCGTGGTATGGTATCCAGGCGGGCCAAGAATCGTGGTAAAGTCATTATCTCGCTGGAGTGTATGCCAGTCAGGCTGCCTTTCAAGCCAAAAACGGAAGCCCCGCCATTCGGCAGGCGTCCCTTCGGTACCCGCGGGGGAAGAGGTCGTTCAGCTCTTTTAGGCTTAAACCCGTTACTGAACAGGCTTCATACACTATGGGGATGTTGTTGTAGATTTCGTAGTAGTCTCTCAAATAGTTAATGATATTCCTCTGGGCGTCTGTCAGTTCCTGCGGCCGACCCATCTTGTGCAGGATCGTGTAGACGAACTCCGCATCCCACTTTTTGAAGTCCTTGAGGAAGCCGAGCTGGTCCATGGGATACCGGGATTTCATGGCCTTTGCAGGAATGCCGGTTTCGTATGTCAGCCAGTAGTTGACATCGGACATGAAGCTGTAATTGATCCCCGCGATCTTACAGGCGCCCCGGTGATACCCGACTGGAAAGAGCGCTCGGAATTCGGCCAGGCGGATCTTGTTCTCCGCGCAGGCCATTACCATGACTGGAACGTCTTTGTCTTCGATGAATTTCTTCCTCAGGTAATTGATGATCTTCCAGTGGCGCTCCGTCAATCCCGAGATGATCCCCTGAAACCTTGCCATGCCTTCGGCGAAGTTCTCATCCCACTGGTCGGGAGGATCGAGAAAGCCGAAGTCATCTAGTGTATAGGTTTTGTTACTGAACGTTGCAGATTCCAATTGCGGATTCCCTAAGAATCGGAAATATCGATTGATCGTGCATTGTACCGAACCGGTTACACCGCAATTTTACCTTCTGCTGCACAGACCGCCATCGTCTCCACAGAGGTTTGGACAACAGAGGTTATTTGCGCATCTCTTGGATCAGGCGAAAATTTTACATATAAACCTTACGGTCTGCAGCCTTACCCTCGACAAGGATGGCGCGAGACAGCATGTCATGGACGCCGCCGACCTCCACATCCATTTCGTGGCTTTCCACAAGCTGCATCAGCTGGCGCTTGCAGTTGGAGCAGGCTGCAGCCACATATTTAGCGCCTGTTTCAAGGATCTGTTCCACCTTCTTCTTGCCGGACACTTCCATCCGGAAGTCGCGGATCGTGTCCATGGCGGAAAGGCCGCCGCCGCCGCCGCAGCACCAGTTTTCGCCTCGATTCGGGTGCATTTCGCGGAAGTCCGCGCACGCCGCTTTCATGATGATCCTGGGCTCCTCGATGATATCACACGACCGCCCGAAGTTGCACGGATCGTGGTAGGTGACGGGATCGGGATTCATGCTCTTGTCAAACTTGAGCATCCCTTTATTGATCTTGTCCGCGGTCCACTGGAGACAGTTGATGATTGTAAAAGGAAGATCGCCCCACCAGTTGCCCTTTTCCGCCAACATCTTCATGATCCGGTAGGCGTGGCCGCATTCCCCCATGAATACGGTCTTGCAGCCAAGCTCCTTCGCTTCATCGATGTACATCTTGTTGTCTGCTTTCATGTCGCTGTCGTTGCCGGTGAACAGGCCGTAGTTCGCGCCGTCGAAACACCGCGAGCTCATCGTCCAATTATCGGCCATGCCGAGCACATAGAAGACCTTGGCTACGCCCATGGTGGCCTCGGGGTTTACCAGGACGTCGCCGGATGGCGGGACATAGAAGTAGTCCTTGCCCTTTTCATCGATTGGGATGGGGATGTCGATGCCATGCTCGTCCTTCATCTCCTCTGTGAGGAAATCGATGGCGGCTTTGAAGGCTTCCACAGAAGCCCCGTCTGTGTTCCCCGTTTCCAGGGAAACCTGGATTACCTTTTTCATTGTATCCGGAGTAAGCCCGCACTGATCGACGATGGCGCGGCCTTTGCGCGTGATGACCGAGTGATCGATGCCGAAGGGGCAGTACGTGGCGCAGCGACGGCAGCCCGTGCATTCGTAAAAATCATTTATCCACCGTTCGATTTCTTTTTCGCTGAAATCTTCAGCGTCCGCCAGCTTGCCGAAGAGCCTGCCGCCGAGCGTATTGTACCTGTTGTAGATCTTGCGGATCAAATTGGTCCTCTCGACAGGATTTCGCCTCTTGTCGTCAGAACCGTAATAAACCGGGCATTGTTTGGCGCAGGTGCCGCATTTTGCACACACCTCCATATACAGCCGCAAGGGGAGCGGGCCGTTCTTCATGCCTTTGATGGCGCCGATTACTTTATCCTTTAACTCGTTATTGGACTCTGCCATTTTCTATCTCCATGATCAGTTCGAACAAGGACCTCGGTTATGATTAGCTGCCCTCAGCAATCAACGCCGCTGAATGAGGGCTTCCGTAAAAAAGATCCCGCCGAAGTGGAGGACCTTGCTGAAAGGTATATACATAATTAGGGCCTGGCCGAGCAGGTAGTGCGCCAGGAACCAGGGATTCGAAGGAAGGTTCACAGCGGTAAAAGTTATCAAACCGCAGAAATACTCCCGCGTTGCCGCGAGATCCTGATGTGCGAAGAACCTCATCGCGTCTCCCGTAATGATCACAGCCAGGATCAGGATCATGGCGAAGTAGTCGCCCGGAGATGAGATCTGCTTCACGCGATGAACCGTCATGCGCCGCACGAGGATGATGACCGCAGTGACCAGCATGATGATCCCAGCGCCGCCGCCCGCGGTGGTGGACATGGTGTTGATCGCATCCGCATCCATACCCAAAGCCATAAGCGTCTTGTCAGGCAGCCAGGAGATGACCCGCATGTGACCGATAAAGACCAGCGCCAGCATGGCGTGAAAAAACCAACCGATTAACCAGAGGTTTTTATCCGCCTTGTACAGGCTGCTGAAAAAACACGTCTCCTTTAACAGCCCGATGTACCGCTGTCCGTCGTTCTGGGGTGCAGGGAAAAGGGTCATCATCGGCTTGGGCAGTTTTCTCCAGATATATACCCTGTAAACCATACCGCCGATAAATAACAGGGCTGTAATAACGGGCAGGATTGCGCCTATGAACAGATCTCCCATGACGTTCTCTTCCTTTCTTTTTTCAAGAAATGCCGCCCATAACTGATGGGACGCACCGGAAAACAGAATTTGCTAATGTCACTCGACATGTAAAAGTCGATTCAACTTCTTTCACAACAGAGAAAGATGTAGAGCTTACACACAACCGGGCGGTCGGGGCAATCCGGCAAGGCGATAGGCGCCTTTGACCAGGCCGCAGGGAAAAAGCGCGCAGAAATCTTTCAGGGAAAGACCGCAATGCTTAGCGACTTTGACGATCGGAGGACCGATACCAAAGGTTTGATAATAGCCCCTGACAAAATTGATCACATTCCACTGATTGTCGTTCAGTGTCAGCTCTCCGATGTCATGGGCTCTCGCTAGTTTTTCCGCAACATCAGGTGACCAGAAATCTTTGTCGGCGAGAAACCCCTCGCAGTCTAGTTCGGGTGTCTCTTCAACAGGTTGAGGCGGCGTAACCTGGCTCGTATCTCCATTATCCATATTGTGCCCTCCTTAAAACGAGGTTGCCTGGATATATCCGGCGCTAGACACTCACTGTTCTTTCAATATAACAATCAAAGTATCTATATGCTCCACAAGCTCCCGACGAATCAGTTTGTGGATTTTTCATCAAGAGTATCTAAGCAGATTTCCAGGTTTCTTATGGAAACGGGCTTTTCAAGGCTGGCACAAACGGAACGCGTGCAGAGATTTAAAGATTCAATATTCATCCCCTTGGGTACGACACCGATGATCTTGGCACCCGGGAGCCGGGGATCCTCTGCAAGCCGTTCGCAGAGGTTTTCGATCAGCACCTGGGGCATTTCGAAGTCAACGACGATCACATCGGGTCTGTTATTTTCGATAAGCGCGGAGCATTCAAAGGCGGAACTGGTAAACCGTATAATGTAAGGGGTTAGGTGTATTCCCCTGGTCAGGGAAGCGATTAGGTAAACATCTTCGGTCATTGCAATGATGTTGTTGTTACGATTGCCCTGAGTTGTTTTGTAGTACTCGCAATCGTTACATGAGGTTTCGCAGAACGTTCCTCGAAAGCCGGCTCTTTCGCCGAGGCTGGCGATTTCGAAGCAGCGCAACGCTTTGGATCGGTACACAAGACAATCCTGGCACGATTCAGCCACAACGCCGTTGGAGGACATATGCTCCCAACAGGGAATCATGTCATCTGGGCTCGGCTTGCCGTTCCTATGCATTTTGTTTCCCGGTCCCCTGTTTCCCAGTTCGTTGTTCTTCTTCAGGGTTCGGGTAGCCAGGAACGGGATAATGCTGTCTTCCAAAACTCTGTAATGCCCCCCGGGGGTCCTATCTGCCTGAATCAGCCCTTTTTTAATCCACTTGAGGATCGAATCCCGAGTGACCGAGCACAGCTTTGCTGCATATCCTGTTGATACGGTATTCTTCATAACGCAATCAGTCTTCGTGCTTGAATCGAGGTTCCTGGTTATTGGTTTTATTTGTATCGGCCTTACTATGCTGGAGCATAACAGCGTTTTCAACCTTAAATTATTTATTTTATTGGTTTTTGCATAGATTCATGCGTCGATTGTCGTTGTTTTATTCGTTTTTGAGGGCGGGATCTTGGCACCAGTCAAGGTAAGATGTTGTGGCCCACCGAGTTCCCCTGACACCGAACACCAGTCCGGCTTGGGCTTAATTATCTATTAATAAACAGGTTATAATATTTCATGGGAAGGGCATATATTGTCTATTTGAAAAAGTGTCATGAGCTTCGATCTCGATATCCCCATCCCCCGGCAATGGCCTCGTCAGGTCAAAACAACCTTTCTCCAAGCCATAAACATCGTTTCTGATGTCTTCAGCATCCCCACCACCATTCAGCACGGTTGAAATCGGAGCCTGAACACGCTGGTAATTATACCTGGACGAGTACACCGGTCACGGGGCACGGTCCGAATCTCCTCGGTTTAAATCAAGATGAGAATTTATCGCGCCACAACTCGAAGACCAGAAGTGTCCAGAGCAAGGGGCCCATGCGTAGATCTCCGCGATAGTAGCCCTCCACACACCGCAGGGCATAATCTGCGTTCACCAGCCCGGTTTCATCGAGCCGCTTCCGGCTAAGGTACTTGTTGGTGAGGTCCCGGAGGATATCCAACCCGAACTCGTTGTAGTTGATAAGGAAACCGTGCTTGGGCCTCTCCAGAAGCTCGCGGGGGACATACCGGAAGAGAAGCTGTTTGTGTAGGTATTTCCCCTTCCCGTCTCTGAACTTGTACTCCGTGGGAAGAAACTGTACGAAATCGAAGAGCTCCGCTTCGTAGTAGGGGCAGATGAAATCCATGCGCAGAATGTCATGGATGTCGCTCCCTTTATAAAGAACACCATGGGTTCCGAAGACAATGAAAAAGGCCAGACGGAACCGCTCATAGGGGGGGATGTCCTTTCGGCTTTCCAGGTAGTTGCGAAGCCAGAACATTTGAGGATCGACCTTTTTCCGGATGAGACGTTCGAGTTCGTAGCTCTTGAACTTCTTGTGAAATATCCAGAAGAACTCCGGCTGGCGCAACAATTCGGATATAAAAATATTGGGCGAAACCATCTTCTTGTAGAACGTGCGGAAAACGAAGCTGAAGAATGCGGAGAGAGGAATGCGCAACAAGTAGGGGACCATCCTGTAGTAGCGGTCCCACAAGCGGAAATCAACACCACAATACATGAAATCGGGGCCGTCGCCGGCAAATACAGCATCGTGGCCCTGGGCCACATTCTTGGCGATTACGTAGTTTGGAATGGCGGAGATGTCGCCGAAGGGTTGGCCGTATATCAGCGGCAGGGAGAAAAGGGCCTCGAGAAAATCCTCTTTTTTGATGTAGTGACTCCGATGATCATCGACTCCGAGATGTTTGGCGATTTCCCGTGCATCGGGCACTTCATCACAATTGGGATCATTGGAACCGAGGGTGTAGGCGATTACCCTTTTGTTCGTGTGATTCGTCAATATGGAACATACCAATGAGGTATCGAGCCCGCTGCTCAGGTAGGTTGCCACCTCAGGGCCTTCCGGAAGACGGCGGTTGACCGAGTCTATAAGCCTGCTGTCGAGGCGGTCGACCAGTTCCTTTTCCGAGAGGCTTGTCGTGTCATGAAAAGCCCATTCATCCGGCACCAGGGGATGGAAATGATCAACCTTGACCTCAGCGCCGTCGAAGATGAGAAACTCTCCCGGATTCAGGACAAAAACGTTTTCATAGATGGTGTTGGGTGGATGTATGAACCCATAGCTCATGTAATCGATGAATCCTCGGCTGCCGATCTTTTTGTCAAAGCCGGGTGTGCTGACAAGGCCGACGAGGTTCGAGGAGAAGCAAAATCCGTCTTGCGTTTTCGCATAGTATATCCGTTTGATACCCCAGCGGTCGCGTCCCAGGACGAGCTTCTTTTCCTCCCCATCCCAGATGGCAAAGACGAAACCGCCCGAGAGCTCGTTGAAGGCTTTAATGCCTTCCTGGAGATAGTAGTACAGAATAACCTGCGCTGGATACAACGGGTTGGGGCCCGGGCCGTCCGGTGTGATTTTTTCCAATACGGCCCGGGTAGCGTATGTCCTTCCGTCCACAACGCAGGCATATCGCCCATCTGTGCTCTGGAAGAGGTTCCCCTTTCCTTCGGTGCCCAGAGCAACATCCTCCCGGACATGATAGGAATCCTGGAAAATATCGGGTTTCGTCAGTGGATAGCATCCAGACAAGAAAGCCTTAATATGCTCCGAACCGTTCTTTGAGCCTATGTACCCACATATTCTACCCACGGCTTGGATCTCCCTTCTGATAATGACCAGCATTCTCCACGCTGTAATTCATCAAAGTCCCTTGCTTTTCTGCAAATTTATATAGCGGATACTCATTTATCTCAATAGAGATATTATTAGAAGCAATGTGAGTTCGTTCAAGCATAGAACGCATTAACCCGTATATTTTGTCGGGGCACAGTATGGGCCTTCCGGGAAGACCGCCAGCGAAATTACCTGCTGCAGTAATTGTTGAATAGTGTCTTGCAGGATATCGGCAATCATCTCTTTTGGCGCATCTATGCCGTTTACTGATAAACAATCCAGTTGTTCGCGACTCAATCCATCCGAGACAAAGATAAGGTTCTCTTGTCCGACTTTGTCCAAGGCCCGGCAATGCATCTGAAATTCCCATTGATCCTTGATGAATTCCCCCGACTCTTTTATCCGCTCAATGAAATCTCTCCAGCGGCCTTCATACTCCTTCATGATTTTAATGTATTCTTTGCTGCCAATGCCTTCGCTGCAGCCGCCAACGGCCAGAATTATTCCATCGCGTTTTACAGCCGGCAGGCAGCTAACCAATCCCTTGACGCACTGGTAAAAAGTGGCGTCCAGCGGATAACCACCGCTTGAAGTGATGACTACATCCGCTTCTTCCTCCACAACCGGGCAAGCATGACGCCTGACGAAATCGCAGGCCGCCGAATGCGCACCTTCCAGCGAGCCGCCATAGGCTGAAATAACTTCATGGTCGTTATTCAAGACAACATTCAATGAATAATCAATCGATAACATCGCGGCGACCGAGAGCGCTTCTTCATGCAGTGGATTGTTTTCCAGCACGCCATTGCACGCATTATGATCGGACAGAAAACCGTAACCATGAAAGGTCCGCAGCGAATCCAAAGAAGCGATCCCGGGACATACGGATTTACGTCCGCCGGAGAAACCGGCCATAAAGTGCGGTTCAACCAATCCTGTAATAAATCGAAAGCCTGCGTTTACATAATGGCGATTCAATCGTACTGCATTCCCCGACCTGCTTGTTTCGGGAAGCTCGATTAATTCGGTGGGATTTTCGGCTTCATGGGAAATAATTCGAAAACTATCAGCGATTTCCTTACCAAACATATCCAGATGTTCTTGTCGGGTGCAGGGATGATGCATGCCGGTTGCAATCAGGATTAATATTTCCTCGCGAGGAACGCCGCAATCCTGGATCCGCGCCAATAGTTGTGGCAAGAAAGCCCGGTAAGGGATCGGACGGGTGAAATCGGAAACAACAACCGCTACATCGCCGGAATCCCTTTTAGCTAGCAGCTCTGGAAGCGGTTGAGTGCCGATTGGCTTGTTGATCGCTGTCATTACGGTTTCAGCGGCTGAAGCGGTGGCTGACGGGAACGTTGATTTATAGACTATTGTGTCGTCGGGTACGCGCAGCATGATAGTTTCACGCCCACAACGAAATGAAACTTCCATTGTTATTTTGTCCTTCTGGAATAATCCGGAAAGCCGCGTGGATTCTCGCCTTTGAAAAGCCGCATGATCAAGTCAATGTATGCGCATTCCACAAGCTGTGATTCATCGATTGACAAACGGTTCAGCAGATCGCGCGCAATAGCGTCTCCTTGCTCATGGCTTTCATCCGGTCGGAGCACGACCTCGATCTCCAGGAAATTTCCCAGCCCTTCGACTTCATCGATGTGTATTCTCGTGTTGCCGACAATGTACAGGTCCCGGACCTTGATAACTTCGCCGCGAACGCCCACGCACCGGGCTAATAGCTCGATCATGCCTTTCGGATCGGATGTCTCGGATCGTGAGTACCGCGACATTTCAGGGCCGGTGACATCATCTCGCTCATAGAAAATCAGTTCACCGCGATCATCCGAAAACATGCGGAGCTTGAGCCTGCCCTTGGGGCAGTGAAAAAAGGTGTCCGCTTGGTGAATCCTTTCCACGGGAGAGTCGCTGATCTTCACGGCCAGGTTTCTCGCCTCGTCGATGTTGTCCAGTCTTGCTTTTATTTCGATATTACGGTTCACCTCTGTGCTCTCCGGTTATGGTCCCTTTTTTCTCACTTCTTTTCCCGGGAAAGCTCGTGAACGAATTTCCCTCCGTTCTCCGCGGCGAGGCGCTTGAGCCATTTTTCCGGAATCCCATCGCCCATGCCGATCGTGTGTATGACCACCCGGCGCAGAAGGTTCCAACGTTTCACCGCGGCGAGAATTTTTGGGAACTTGTCCGCCTTGTTTCCGATGTAGGGTATGCCGTCGGTCAGGACGAAGATCGTGTCAGCCGCTGTATCGTAGTATCGATCCTCGGTTCCGCGTCCTGCCAGCGAAAAAGCGCTCTCCAAAGCGTCGTAGAGCTGCGTGCCGAACTTGAGATCGAGCTCCCTGACCCACTCCTCCGCCTCGGCAATTGTTCTCGCGTCAGCCGGCATCATCCGCTTTGCAAAGCAGCGGCAACGGGTCTCGAAGGCAATGATGTTGAAACTTTTGGCAGGCGAGAGGTTCCTCAGAGCACGGAGCAGTTCATCCCTGGCTCGCGTGAACCTGGATTCGTCACCTTCCCCGGCTTTTTCGGAAGGTTTGGTCATGGTCCGGTTCATGGACAGGGAGCAGTCGATAACATATATAATCGCGACCCCGTCCATTGGAATCTGGTGGTAGCGCGGCGCGCTCGATTGCGCAACGGTCACCTCGCCTCCCCCGAGCGCGCGTTCTCCAGCGATGAACGGTTTACCCTCGCTCTCGAGCCATCGCTGCCAGGCGTGGGCCGAAGTGCCGAAGTTTCGGCGCGTCAGGATCTGCAGGGCGCCTGCTATCCTGTCACTGGTGCGGGCCGGTTCCTTGTCGAGCCTTTCAATGAGCACCACCAGCGATTCTATAACGCACATCGTTGCAAGGGCCGCGGCCGCGGATTCCCTGACCGCAGGCTCCGGATGTTCGAGAAGGGACAGGACGCGGTCGCCCAACCCGTGCGCGGATCGTCCCAGGCCGCGGGCGGCTGCCAGGCCCACAAGCAGCGCTCCCGTGTTTTTCGAACGCCTGAGAAGGGGATCAATGCGGTCATTGGCAATGCCCTCAATCTCTCCCGCTCTCTGAGCCAGTGCTATTCTCAGGGAAAGCCCCAGTTTTTGATCTGAAAGCGCGCGCGAAACCTCCAGCTCCACCGCTGCCCTGTCAGTCAAACCGAGAAGGGCTGAGGAGATCCCCTCTTGCAATTCGCGCAGGGGATCGAGGGGGATGCGCATCTTGAGCTCCGCACTTTTGCGCTTTCCTGCGAGATAGTCGCACCGTTCGGAGAGGATCGGTGCGATCTCTTTCTCCAGTTGACAGTGCGCGTCCAGCAGGAGCTCGACCATCTCGGCCGCAGCATTGCGGTCGTTGCCCGCTGCGCAAAGCGCTGCGAGCGCTGCCTCGCGCCGCTCATGTACATCGGCCGGATGCCTGGCAGGCCGGAACGCCCGGCTGAACTCCTTCAGAACCTGATCCTGCCCGCCGTGGAAGAGACAGGCGATCAGCAGCACGATGACGCTCAACACATTCATCGGGTTCTCTCCCTGATCTTTGTTGCCTTTTGCCCCGCTGCCCTCAGGGGTAGCCTGGACAATGTCCAATTTACAAAAGTCCAAAGAGTAGGGATACATCGAGCAGGGAAAACCTGGCCGGTTTTATATCCAGCTTGGAATATCATACCGAACCGCTCATTCAACCACGGTCACAATCTCCCGGTTGGTAAGCTGCGCCATGCTTGGCAGGATTTTCTCGCCTGTCACGGCCTGGAGGTGGATCTCAATACCCACGATATCGTCGTTGTGGGGTATGGACAGGAGCAGCTCCTCCACGCCGGAGACCGGAATGACCCCTTGAGAAACATTGAACAGGAAGTCGAAGCCCAGGCGGAAAACGCCGTAGCCCGTGGGCATGTAGTTCTCAGACAGGGAAGCGAAAAGAACGTACTCGTGCCCCGGCTCTCCTTCCAGAAACACTGGAACGTCATCGCACTGGCTAGCGTCTGCCGCGGCCATGAGCTCAACGCTGGCCACGTCGAAGAATTCGAGATACCTAACGAGGATCTCCTTCCGCAGGTCCGGCCACTCTCCATCATTCAGCCCGCCGAGCGGGACGGAGCTCGCGATCGTGCGGTACCCTCCCCCGTCGTGCTGCACAGCCAGGGCCTTCCTGTTGCTGTCCTCCAAAAGCTTCTTCGCGGGCGAAACCGCTGACATCCGGTTCAAACAGATGTCCTCGCTCTCCTCGGCATAATCCAGCACGATCTCTTCAGCAACAGAACCGGACACACCGTACACGCAATCAAGCCCTCCGCCTCGGCTAATCTCGTCTACCCCGAACCAGGGCTTCAACGTGTCCTTCATAGGGTCGTAGCACCAGGTGTCGCCCCCTTCCAAGTAAACTTTCTTCCCGGCCTGGAGCACGGCCACGATGTCGTTAGCCTCATCCACGGAAAGCACATGGTTGTAGGCGAAAACACCCAGGCAGATGAACCAGACCTCGTGCTCGTCAAAGTCCGCCGGCCACTCCTCGTAGTAGTGATGAGGGATATCCAGGCCGCCCAGGGCATCCACGAGAAAAGGCCCAGTGTAAGGACGGGAGCCGAGATTCACGATACCCACCGCCTCTCCGGGGGCGGCCACGGGGCAGTAGATCTCGCCCACCTTGGGAAGAACGGAGCTGTTCGCCGCGAGCGCGTTGTCCGTGGCTTTGACGCTATACGTCACCAGGTCTCCCGCGGACACGCTTCCGCCCATTTTCCCACTGTACCAGAAACACATCTCTTCACGGGACAGGGATACATCCGTCTGCGGTACGCCGTTGACAGCGTACTTAACAAGGAGCTCCGGCGTGGCCATGTCGTCTTTGCATAGGGTCCTGACAAGGGGCGGCCACGCCCCGGCGGACGAACTCCGCGTGGGAACAAAACGGGAAAGAACGGGTGCTTCGGTGTCTTCGCGCACCGTGAAGCTCATCATGCCCTCCGGTGCTACCATTGGATACAGCGCCTCGCGCCCGCCATCGTCCCGGGCCTCGACGTAAAACGACACGGTCGTGTCCCAGGCCTGGGCCGGTATGTCCGCGCAATACTCGTTCGGCTGGCCCGTGGGGTTCATCACAACGTCGTAAAAAGGCGCGCCGCCCGTGTCGGTCCAATGGATGACCGGATATCCCGCCAGCAGGTTGAAGCCGTTCGGGGGAATCACCTCCGCTGTAACCGGGTAGACGGATGTCGTGTCCTCCGTATCCCTCGGCGGAACGGTGTATATCCGGAGCGGATCGCGCCGCATGATGTTCTTCGTGGCGCAGTGCAGCGATCCCTCCCACTGCGTTCCGTGAGAATCGACTCCTACTATATCGTAGCCCGGAAAGGCCGCCTCGAACACGGCCAGGGCGATTGCGTCGTCCGGGCTTTGGTCCACGGGCACGTAAACCTTGGTGTTCGAGGTCAACGAGTTCATGTACGGCTTGAACGTATTGCCCTTCTTGAACATGGGCAGCCGATGGATCTCATAGGGCCCTCCCCACGGGCTCTGCAGGGTTTCGTAATAGGCTGCCATGCCTTCACCCACGGGATAGTATTTGTGCCATTTGGGCCATTGAACCACGATCATTGTCTCCGGATTGGCCGGTTTGCCCCAGGTGTCATGATGCCAGATGGTGTTGGGAGCGGGCGTGTGATAGTGTTCAACGCCCAAGTACTTATTGAAGAGGGAATCGGTAATTGCCTTGGATTTTTTCTTGTTGTCCGCATAGACCCAGCTCGAGGAAAAGCAGACGCCGTATCCGTTGGGATAGAAGTTGCCCCCCTCGCAATATATTTTGAGGCGGGGTTCGTAATATTTAATGTTGAACATCCTGGCGAACTGCCTGGGTACGAGATCGTCCAAAGGCAGAGATCCCTGCCAGCATGTGTTGTTAACGATCCCCATCTCGTTGTTCCCGTCCCAGATGAACCAGGGAGCGCAGTCTCTCATCGATCCGACGTTGCACGGAATCATGAGAAAATGAATGTTGGTGAGCGGGATTCCGTTGTTGTTCAAAAAGGTTTCCCAGACATCCACCTGAGTCTGGTTGTTGCACTGAATATATATCTGCTGATCAAGCTGCATCTTGTAGACCGTGTCCGCGTTCTTCCAGTAATTGTCCAGGATGATCCCTTCCGACTCTTCCCACTCTGCACAGGAATGGATCGGCCCCGGCGGAGGGTTGCCCGCGCGCCCGGAAGAGCCGGAGGAGATGGTTCCGTAGCTTGTCGATCGGGTAAAAGAATCCCTGGACAGCGCCTTCAACCGTTTGCCTGGATAGGCCTGGGAAATAGCCTCACCTGCAAGGAAGCTGCAGGCCAGCAAAAGGATGACAAGGATCGGCAAAATGCTGTTTTTCTTTCCCATGGCTATTCCTCCTTTGAAAACGAAAGACAAAAGGATTCGTCGATTCACTTCAGCATGCGGTCCTCGAAAGAATTGGGTAAAGGCGGCGGAGTATTTTCCAATCGCCTCAAGTATACAAAATAAAGCATATATTAGAAAACGAATTGTGACGAAAAGTGCGCTTGCGCGGCGGTAATACGGGGACATTCCCTTTTCCGGAATTAAGTGCTCCGTTCCGATATTTACCCATATTTAAGCCTTCATCCCTAAACAACCCAGGGTTCCGGATGCTGGGCCCTTGAAAAAGTAATCGGTGCGCGCGGATCCGGCGGAGAAACCGGTGAGTCCTGCCAGGATGTTCCCTCCCTGTCTCCCGGTTGTGAGCGCGGTGGCCTCGGTGTTGAACTCGTAGATCAACCCTCCCGACTCCTTCACCGCTGACGGCAGCCCTGCCGCGGGATAGACCTGGGCCGAGGTACCGACAACCAGGAGAAGATCGCACCCGTTGAGAAGCTGAGCGATCTCATTCATGCCCCGCACTCCCTCGCCGAAAAGTACAACGTTCGGCTTGAGCGGCGTCCCGCATCGCGCGCAAAGCGGAACATCCGTGGACTGGAAATGCTCGGCCGTGACATCTTCCAGGGTCCGACACCTGAGGCACTGGAGCCTGCGGTGGTCCCCGTGGATCTCGATCACGTTGCGGCTGCCTGCCGCCTGGTGGAGGCTGTCCACGTTCTGGGTGATGACACCGGCGAGCCTGCCGGCACTTTCCAGCTCTGCCAGGGCAATATGCGCGGGGTTCGGCTCCGCGCCCACGAGCGACTCGGCCATCGCGCGGTAAAGCCTCCACGCCTTTTCCGGGTTTTCATGGAAAACATCGATGGTGGCATATTCATCCGGAGAGAACTCCGTCCAGAGCCCTCCCGGGCTCCGAAAATCAGGAATCCCGCTTTCGACAGAGATGCCTGCCCCGGTAAGGGCCACGACCTTACTTGCCGCCTCGAACCGCTCAATCGCCTCGTGAAGGTGAGTCTCGTCTCTGCCTGGAACGATGGTCTTTGTCACGGTGCTGCTCCAAAATACCGAGGCCGAAGAAACATTCCGCCCAACATTTTTACTATAACACAAAGCGGAACGATTCAGCGTTCTCTCCGCCCTTTTCTCCGTTTACTTCTCTTTCGAAATTCGCAACCATTAGAGGTTACTAAGCACCCATCAAATGACCCGGCACCGATAATGAGAGGCAACATCGAATGAAAGCCCAAACCTGTACCTTCCGAATGCTGATTGCCCCGATCCTGGTTCTCTTCATCTGCCTGCCCGCGGCGGCATGGCCCGCCGCACCGGCCGAGGACGAAAAGGATGTGAACCTGGACAGCGGAAAGATCTCTCAGGTCACCTGGAGCGACGACGGCAAGGAGCTTCGTTTCGTCAACCAGGGAAAGAGCTATTGCTACGACCTGAAGAGAAAAAAACTGAGCCTCCCGGACAAGGTGGCAAAACCTGAAAAACCTCCGCAGCGGCGGCGCCAAAGGGAAGACAAGTACACAACCGGCAGCCGGAAGATCCCGCGTCCCGGCCGCGGGAGGCAGTACATGGCCGAACCGTCGCCGGATGGTAAATGGTATGCGGTGTGCAAGGACTGGAACGTGGTCCTTGAAAACGACGAGACCAAGAAGAGCATCCGGGTCACAACCGACGGCCACAGGAAGTTCCGCTACGGCACGGCAAACTGGGTCTATGGCGAGGAGATCAATGTCCGCCACGGCATGTGGTGGGCGCCCGACGGGAAGAAGCTGATCTTCTACGAGTTCGACGAGCGCCCAGTCGAGGATTACTACCTCACATCGAACCTGACCGGGTTCAACACCGAGCTGCAGACGGAAGGCTACATGAAGGCGGGAGCGCCCAACCCGGTGGTTTCTTTGCTCATCTACGATCTCAAAAAGAAAAAACTGACCCCGGTTGATACGGGCGACGAGGACCAGTACATCTACAACATGCGCCTCGCGCCGGACGGCTCGGAGATGCTCTACAACCGCACCGACCGCCGCCAGAAGAGGCTCGATGTGACAGCTCTGGATTTCAAGACCGGCAGAACCCGCATCGTGGTCACCGAGACACAGGACACGTGGCAGGACAACTCCCCGCTCATGCGTTTTCTGGAGGACGGTGAGCGCTTCATCTGGGAAACCGAAAAAACGGGATGGCAAAACTACGAGCTGAGGCACTTGAACGGCAAATTCATATGCACCCTGACCCGGGGCGAATACCCGGCCTCCCGCATAGAAGAGGTGGATGAAGAGAGCGGCTGGCTGTACTACACGGCGTACAGCGGCGGCCACCCCCTCAACACGCACCTCAACAGGGTGCGCCTCAACGGAACCGGGCAGGCGCGGATCACAACCCTTCCCTACAACCATTCGCGTTTCAGCATCTCGCCTGACAGGAAATGGGTGGTTGCCCGGTACGAGGACGCACAAACACCCGCCTCCACCGCGCTGTACAACTCAAAGGGTGATGTGGTGGATGTCCTGGCGCAAGGGCCCGAGGTAAAAGACCACTGGGCGGAGCTGTTCACGTTCAAGGCGGATGACGGGGTCACCGACCTCTACGGCACCCTGTACAAACCAGAGGGGTTCGACCCGAACGGAAAGTATCCCCTCATCGTTCCCGTGTACGGAGGACCCGGCTCGCGCTCGGTGAACAACACCTTCTCCTCAAGGCGAGGGTACACGCAGCCCGGCTTCCTGTTCGCGCGGATCGACAACCGCGGCACTTCCGGACGGGGCAAGGCGTTTCTCGGCGCTGTGTACGAAAAGCTGGGTGACGTGGACATCGGCGACCAGGCAGCCGGCGTCCGGCACCTGAGGGAGCGGTCCTATGTGAACGGCAAGCGGGTGGGCATCTACGGCGGTTCCTACGGCGGGTACATGGCCGCCCTGGGAGTGATGAAGCATCCCGACGTTTTCCACGCCGCGGTGAACAGCTCCGGCGTCACGGACTGGCGCCACTACGACACGATCTACACGGAACGCTACATGAACCTGCCCCAGGACAACCCGGAGGGGTACGACAACGGCTCCTGCATGGCCTTTGCGGACCGGTTCACGGGCAAGCTCCTGATCGCGCACGGCATGCTCGATGACAACGTGCACCCCAACAACGCCTGGCAGCTCATCGATGCCCTGGACAAGGCGAACAAAAAATACGAGAGCCGCTTCTTCCCAAGGGCAGGCCACGGGACCCCTTCCTCGGGCACGCGATGGGAGTTCTTCGAAAGACACCTCAAAGCGCCGGTGGAGACAGTACCGGTCTCAAGCGGGTACAGCATCCCGATCATCGACCTGGCGGACGAAGAGGAACGCCGGGTGGTTGTGGACCGGGAAGAGGGCCAGTACCTCGGGCACCCGACAACCGCGCTCCTCGAAGACAAAAAAACCATGATCTGCGTCTATCCGAAAGGCCACGGAGGCGGCGCCATTGTAATGAAGCGGAGCACTGACACGGGAAAGAGCTGGTCAAAAAGGCTTGCGACTCCGAAGAGCTGGGAAGGCTCCAAGGAGGTGCCCACCATCTTCAAGGTGGAGGATGCGGACGGGGTCAAGCGGCTGATCCTCTTCTCCGGGCTCTACCCGATCCGCATGTCCGTATCCGGGAACAACGGCGAAACCTGGAGCGAGCTCGAGCCGATCGGGGAGTACGGCGGTATCGTGGCGATGGGAGATGTTATCCCCCTGAAGAAGAAGGGCTGCTACATGGCCATGTTCCACGACGACGGCCGCTTTCTCCACGCAGGCGGAAAAAGAACCGATACAATGGAGGTGTACACCGTCTTCTCGAGCGACGGCGGCCTCACCTGGAGCGAGCCCGAAACCATCATCTCGCGCTCCGACGTGGCGCTGTGCGAACCGGGCGCGATCCGCTCGCCTGACGGAAACCAGATCGCCGTGCTCATGCGCGAGAACAGCAGGCGCCGAAACTCGTTCGTGATCTTCTCCGACGACGAGGGCAGAACGTGGACCGAACCGCGCGAGCTTCCGGGAAGCCTCACAGGCGACCGCCACACCCTCAGGTACGCGCCGGACGGCAGGATCTTTGCGACATTCAGGGATACCTGCCTGGACTCCCCCACACAGGGCGACTGGGTCGGCTGGGTCGGCACCTACGAGGACATCGTCAACAGCCATGAGGGTGCGTACCGGGTCAGGCTCATGGACAACCATCACAAATGGGA
>CAZIUL010000064.1:0-17261 GCA_964542475.1 uncultured Phycisphaerales bacterium
TCTGTTGCCGCCCCTTCTTTCCGGCGCCGACGGAGCGGCGCCCTCCATTGTTCAACCGGCGCATACCGTTTCTTCTGGAGGGCGGCACTCTGTTGCCGCCTCTTCTTTCCGGCGCCGACGGAGCGGCGCCCTCCATGCCGCCTCTTCTCCGCCCTGAACACCGAACACTGAACACTCTCTTTCCCCTATTTCCTCCCGTAATCCGAAACCAAGGAGGCATCCTTGTAGTAGTACTCCAGGATCGCGCGGTACGACTTTCCTGATTCGGCAAGGCCCTGGGCCCCGTACTGGCAGAGCCCCACACCGTGCCCCCATCCTCTTCCATGGATAACGAAGCCGTCGCTTGTTTTCTTTATCTCCTCGATCATCAAGGAAAGCATCTTGTTCTTGAGAGACCTGCCGCGGTTCAGGCTGGAACGAAACCTGCTTGCTGTGTATTTTATGATTATGCCGCCGCGTCCGTCGAGGATGGAGATTTCGGTGGCCCTTTTCGACCGGTTAACGCCTGTAACGCTGATCTCGAACAGTGCCTGGTCTCCTGGGAGGCCAAGGGAGTTTCGGATTTCATCCGTGGAAAAACCTGCTTCCCAGCGGTAGAACCGGGAATCGAGGCAGTACCCGCACACCACGCTTTGGTTAACGGGAAACGGCGCCTCACCTTCGAACACATCGCTGGATCCGGCTGTGATACCGCCGCATGTGGAACTGAAGAACGCGGGGATAACCTCACCACCGAAGGTCAGGACCTCTCCATGGGTGGCCTGGATGAGGCCGATGCCTCTGGCTGATTCCGCTGAGAGGCCTCCGTAAACCTGTGATCGGACATCATCCGTCAGCATGCGCCGGCCGTGGGATATCCTGTAGAGCGCGTAGGTTCTTGCAGCCACGAGCTGGGCCTTGAGCGCTTCGTCCGAAAACGATGTGGGCATCTCCTTGAAGAGCACACCGGCCAGATACCGTTCGATGTCGAGTGTGTTGATCAGCCTGAGCGAACCGCTTTCATCGACGTTGATCTCGAAAGCCCCGCTGTACCTTATGCCCGAGTTTGACAGGTCCCCTTCCCTTTCGGGTACAATCAGCACTTCGCTTGTGTGGACGGCTTTTCCGTTGATGCAAATGCCTGAACCGTCCTGGAATGTGGCCTTTCCGTTGCCCAGCCTGTAGCCGAAGAAAATGTTCCCGGGCGCAGAGTACGGTTTTGGATCCGGTCCTTCGAACACCTTGTAAGGCCCGTTCACATCGATTTGCAGGGCATCGCCGGGAAGCGCCGTTGCAAGAAGGATGCGGATGTTGATGCCGGATTTTCCAAGATCGGTCCGGCTTCGCGGGTGAATGAGACAGCAGTACAGGGCGAAGCAGCTGATTACCGTTATGATGATCGTCAGCGGCAGCTTATTGCGTTCTTTCAGCCTGTTCAGCCGGGTTGTTACACCATGCACTGTGCACCGCCTTTACAAGTGCCTGCCAGGAAAAGAACCGCCAGGAAAAGAACCGGCCGGCCGCGGGTTCAATTGATGTTGATGTCATCTGAAAAGAGGTCGCCCGGCTCCCTGAACAATGAGCCCGCCTCTCCTGTCCCTGGTCTTATGCCTATGTGTTCCATGCCTTCCGGTGTGATCTTTCTGCCTCGCGGGGTCTTGATCATGAACCCCTTCTGTATGAGGAACGGCTCGTACACCTCCTCGATCGTATCCTCCTCTTCACCCACGCTCACCGAAATCGTTTTAAGTCCTATGGGTTCGCCGCGGCCTTTTGAAACAGTATCCAGTATCTTGCGATCCATGGCCACGAGACCCTCGTAGTCGATGCCCTGCATCTCCATCCCTTCCATTGCAGTGTCGGTGTCGATCCGGGATTTTCCGTTGACCTGCGCAAGGTCCCTGATCCTTCGCAGAAGCCGGTTGGCCACCCTCGGCACTCCTCTCGAACGAGAGGCGACCAGCTCGAGAGTCTCATCGCCGGCCTCGATGCCGAGGATGCCTGCTGATCTCGACAGGATCTGCTTCAGGTGCGGGATGGGGTAGAGCTCCAGCTTCTCCAAAACGCCGAACCTTGTCCGGAGTGGAGCGGTCAGGAGCCCCTCACGCGTTGTTGCGCCGATCAAGGTGAAATGTTCGATGCTGATGCGCACGCTTCTTGCTGCGGGCCCCTTGTCGAGAACGATGTCAATGGAATAGTCTTCCATGGCGGCGTACAGATATTCTTCCACTACTCTTGGAAGGCGATGTATTTCATCGATGAAAAGTATCTCTCCCCGTTTCAGGTTGGAGAGAATTCCTACCAGGTCGCCCGATCGTTCAAGGGCGGGGCCTGAAGTGATCTTCAGATCCGCTTCCAGTTCATGCGCTATGATATGGCTCAAGGTTGTCTTGCCCAGGCCGGGCATGCCTGAAAGCAGCACGTGGTCAAGGGGCTCGTTTCTCATTCGAGCGGCTTTCAGAAACACCTTCAGGTTTCTCGATGTCCTTTCCTGGCCGATGAAATCCTCGAACTTGCTAGGCCTGAGATCCTGGTCGAGGATGTTTTTCCTGGTCAGCTCCCTGAACACAAAGCCTTTTTCCTCGGAAGCTCTTTCCTCGCTCACAACCCGTTCTCTCCTATTAAATTACATGTTTCAAGGGTCAATGATCTGCGGTTTCAGCCCAAGAGTACTCGGTTCGAGACATGAAAATTTATCGTACATGTAGATAACTTTTATGCAAGAGAACTTTTGACTTCTGTTGACCTATCTTTATAGTATTAAAGAAGGTATTCGCTTTTTGTGCGGAAACGCACATTTTGTTGCGGTCATGGACACAGCCATAGGATCTTCTATATTGCCGGATATCCTAATCGGTTTGTTTTCATGTTGTTGTGGTATGTGCCCTGCGGCATGCGTTTTGCAATTTTAACATTTCTTAACTGATTGTTTATCCGTTGATTCAAGTTCAAGATAGATGGCCCTTGCTGCTGGCCTGCAAGAGAACTTCAACACTAACAAAAATGAGAGGCTCGATCATGTTTGAGCATGTAAACATTTCAAGTGCGGGGAACCGGTTGCTTTCTTTTCTTGGGTTCCTGCTGATACTGGCGGGCGCAATCGGCTGCGGCGGCGGAGGCGGCGGCGGAGGAGGCGGGGGGAGCGGTTCTTCGGGGAACTCCGGTGATTACTCTGTTCCCCAGGCAGAGCTTTACGTTGAGGTTCCACCGATTGAAATATCGGGCGGGTCCGTGGGCGATCCTCAAATACTCTATTTTACTCCCAAGTCGCCGAAGAGCGCGGAGCTGTATGACAGCGATGATGACGGCGAAGTCGACACTCCCATTAACAACCTCAAGAGTGGGGTGAACTCAGCCAACAGGATGTATGACGCTGATCTGGCGGCATGTTATGCGCTGCATACAGGAGATGGCGTCTACAACAAGGTATACCAGCCTGACACAATGCCCACGACCGCCCAGACCGGAACGCAGTTCATCCAGCTCGAGATTCCTTTCGATGTCAGCCCGGATTCGCTTTATGATATCTATCCGTGGCCTGATGGACCTCCTCTGAACGTTGGAAACGACTACCTGACGGGGAACATAAACATAATCAACGACGAGAATGAACACGTCAACTGCACAGTGCTGCTTGACGGAAAGGACGCCTTTGGGAACGACTACTCTCTCCTCTTGCCGCCTGAAATAGAGGTCGCTCCAAACGTGGTTGTCCTGATTGCACAACCGGAAGTGGACGTTGCGACAGGTGCGCTGCCCCAGTTCACCGCCTTTTGCAGCACGGAGGCGGCACCTCAGCAATGGGACGCGGATACCAACGAGATGAGGATCCGGATAGGGAAGCTCAAAGACGCCCAGGGCAAGCCTGTAGAGGTCAATGCCAGTTTTTACGTGGCAAAAACAGGCTTTGACAAGATAGCGGTGCGGCCGAACCTCGCGCCATTGGACATTGTGGCCTTGAGCGATCTGGGCGTGGATACCGACATCGATCCGGAAACCGGGGAGCCGTTCGCCTCTCCGCACAACAGGATCGTCACCCGCGACTCGAGCTTCATGCTCACCTTCAACAAGCCGATCGTGCCGGAAACGCTGGGCCGCTCGCTGGTTTTCGACCGGCCTCCGTTCAACGGAAACACCAAGGTCGTTACAAACGCCTATTATTTGCACCCGGACCCGCCGGATCCGTGCGTACAGAACCCGCCGGTGCCCGCCACGCCTCTTGCAACTAACATATCACTGATAGCATCGTACATCGATGACAGCGGACCCAGCCAGACAACCGCGATTATTCCGTTCAGGTGCCATCCACTGCATCAGAACAACCTCGCGACCTATGTGATCCATCCGCTTATTGACTTTCCCGGCTCAACGCCCGATAACCTGAACACCGACAATCCCATAAAGGTGCGGGTGCACGTGAGCGTGTATCCGGCCGGGCAGAACACCGCTACCGGGGACCCGGATGACGCGGGACTGACATGGAACCCGGTAAACATCGCGCCGGCCAGCTTTTTCGAGGAGGACTTCACCGGCGGTACCCAGGGAGTGGTTTCCCGCACATTCACCGTGGAAAAGGGCGGCAGGTATGTAAACGCTCCCGTTTGCCCGAACGCGATCTATTACACCATGGGCCCCAAGGGGATCGGTGTCCTCGATCTCGACGGCAACGGGTTCACCACGAACCATCCGGACACATCCAATCCGGCTCTTGTGACCAGCCTGCGTTTCTACAACAAGTTCGGGAACTCGGCAAACTACCAGGGAAACAACTACGCTTACGCGGCAAAAGCCGGTACCATCGGCCTGGGCAGCCAGACCTCGGTTCCCGGGATCAACGAGGGTTCAAACGGCATGGAAAGCGTTGTCTATGACTCTCAGGGAAGATCGCAGCTCTATCCGGACCCTGACGGGGACGAGAAGTACTACAATATTACCGATCTGGATACCGGTGATTTTCTGGACGCGATGTTTTTCGATAAGAGCAACCTTTGGGTGAAGGATGTCTACCATCTTTCGTTTTTGGTCCTGTCCTACCAGGGGCTCAAGAACAACGTCATCGACACGCCTCCCACACCCAATCCCCCGCCCCTGACTCTTCCGATAGGGATGCGTGCCGTGGATGTCATAATCGATGACACCGGCCTTATGGACCAGGGAGCGTTCGTGATCATGGGCAAGGAGGTCTTTACGGTTCCCGTGCACAACTTCTGGCTTCCGCCACCTCCTCCGGCTCCGTATATCCTTCCCTGGGACACGAGCTTCGTGCACCTTCAGTACGCTGAATACTGCAGTCCGCCGTCCAGCATTGACGAGCCTTTTCCGCCAAACCCCTTCAACCTCATGGGCACGATGGTGGATTTCGTGAACACTGGGCCGCTCGCGGAGAGTTCCACCGTGGGCACCGGATTCTATTTCGGCTCGAGGCAGCAGATCGGGAACTTCCTTTTTGCGACCGACAAGAGCAACGATCAGGTGAAGGTGCTCAACTCCAACACAATGGATGTCATCACCAGCATAACGGGCTTCAGTTCCCCGGAATCTCTGGCGGTAACCACGGACCTGAAGACGCTCTATGTTTCTAACGGAGGCTCCGGATACGTGTCCGTGTTCGATGTGGACCCGAGATCCAGCTCGTTCCTGAGCCACATCACCGATGTTCAGGTCGGCCTGCACCCCAAGGGGATCTGCGTGCAGCCCGAAATGGACGATGTTCTCGTTTGCAACTACGGGGGCAACTCCGTCTCAATCATAAGCCCTGATACCAACACGGTAAGAAAGACGGTTTCATCGCTTGTGAACAAGCCCTGGGATCTGGTGGCCGGGCCCAGGCAGACGAACTTCGGCTGGGGAACCGGCGTGTACCACGCGTACATTTCCAACCACGGCGGTGACAATGTGATTATCTTCGAATCCGGTCCCACCGGGATCGGGGGGATCGGTTATGACGATATCCTGGATCCGGTTCCAAGAAATGGGGCCGGCGGGGTTTGGTTCGATACAGTGGAAAAACCGCGCGGAATCTGCTGGGATCCGCTTTTCGTCACGGCAAACCATCTCGACGGCGGCTGCTTTGTTGCGCACAAATCAGGCTCGAAGCCGATGGTCAGCCGCATCCAGTTCACCAAGCAGCAGGGAACGTGGGGGCCGATATACATTCAGCCCAACGCCGGAAGCATCGGCGGTGCAACACCCGGTTTCGGCGAAAGGGTTTTCGAGATCGTGAGCCAGTGGGGGGGGCTCGACAGCCCGTTTTCCGTACAAAGCGGGGCATGCACGGATGTGGCGCTCAACGACTACAACCAGGAGCTCTGGCTGAACAACAACTGGACCGGAAACCCGTATGTCACGAACTACGGCATTCTGGATAACAACCCCATTGCCGGGCTTCCAATGAACCACAGGCATCCTGCGAGGGTGCTCAACATCTGGGGTGTGGTGCAGTTCTATCCCGTTGCAGAGTCCGACAGGCTGTACGTGGGCTTCCAGTACAGCCCATCGGTGGATGTCATCGACCTCACCTCAGGCACCGTCGAGAAAACAATCAGCGGGCTCGATGGGCCGGCCAAAGTGTTGAAGAGCTACTTCAAGTTCTGATCCGATTATGCCGTGCTTCAGGCATGTGCGAAGGGTGTTCATACACGGCGCTGGGAGGGTTCTTCGCATTGAATGCGGCTGAGCGCGATATCTGCATACACACATACCTTCATGAGGGGCGGAGCGTTTCGATCAGCTTTTTTTTCACGCTTCCCCTGTTGCTTTTATATGAACTGGGCATACAGCTCTCGGGATCCGATTTCAGAAACGCCGCGGAGGTCATACTCAAGGATCTGCGGTTCTTGATCGGCGCTTCAGGAGTCCGGTGCATACATCTGATTATTCTCGTTCTGGCAGTCGCGCTGCTCATCAGGGCATATCAAAAAAACGTGCCTTTCTTCAGGTATTTCCTGTTGATGCTCCTGGAAAGCCTGATCCTCGCTCTTGTCATCGGACCATTGCTTTCGATTTTTACGGGGAGCCTTCTTCTCGAGTTTCCCCTGACCGGAGGGGCCGAGCAATCAATGTCGGCAAAGGTCCTGCTATCGGTCGGCGCCGGCGTTTACGAGGAGTTCCTTTTTCGCCTGCTTATTCTCGGCGGGCTTTTTTTGATCTTCTCTCGCTTTTTCAAGGCGCCCAATGCATACGCTGTCGTGCTCTCTGTGCTGATCTCAGCGTTTCTTTTTGCCGCGTATCACCATCTTGGCCCCTATGGCCAGCCGTTGAGCCCATACACGTTTGTTTTCCGCCTGGGAGCGGGCGTGGTTCTGGGCTCTGTTTTTATCTTCAGAGGGTTCGGTGTCGCCGTATACCTCCACGTCTTCTACGACATCCTCAGAGATCTTGAACCGGTGTTGGACCTCGGATCCTGAGAATGGTAGCATTTCCACTCTAGTGAATTTGGACTCCCTTTTGATGATTGGAAAGAGATGGCCGCCGGTCTGAAACCTGATGAGTTCATCGGCTCGTTAAAAAACAACGTGCCGGGCATCGTCGTCTGTACCGGGGAAGAAACCTTTTTCAAGGAAGAGGTGTTTTCAGCCGTCAAGGCGGCGCTCAGGAGCGGTTCTCCCGGGTTGTCAGTCACGGCGATAGATCCTACTTCAGGCGAGAAAGAGGCTGAGCTGGGCTTCCGGCTTCTCAAAGATCTGTTTACAAGCAGCCTTTTCAGCGAGACCTCGCTTTTGCTGGTCCGCAACGGCCAAGATGTTTTGAAGAGCGTGTCAAAGGAGCTTGGCGAGTGCATGGCTTCCGGCCGCTCCTTTCGAAACAGGGTCGTTTTTTTCGCCAAATCGGTTGACGGCCGCACCAGGTTCGGAAAAGAGCTCGTCAAGACGGGGGGGATCGTAAAATGCCGGAAGCTTTACTCCTCGCCGCCATACTGGCAAAAAGGGGCGTCCGATGAATCCGAGTTGAACCTCTGGACCGTGAAAAAAGCGGCATCCATGGGGATCCGGTTCTCGCTGCAGACCGCCTCGTTTTTGACAACACTTACTGGAAACGATCTTTTCGGCATCATCACAGAACTCGAAAAGATCAGCCTGTCAATACCTCATGGAGAAGAAAGGGTTTCCACGGAAGATGTGGAAAGGTCAACCGGCATGAGCGCGGTACACACTCCCTTCGAGATATGGGACAAGATCGAAACCGGCGATACGGCAGGTGCGCTGGAGACCCTGGATGCCGTGTTTTGCAACGGAATGCGATCAGCATCGGGTAAGCTGGAAACCGATGCCGGATCCATTGCAGCAATCCTTTTCGGCATTTTCAGGGAGCGGGTCAGGCTGTCGGCCAATGTGGCACTGCTTGTCTGGGAGAAAAAGCCGGACAACTACATCAGCAAGTGCCTGAACATCGGCTCCCGGTTCTACCTGGGAAAGCTGAAAGAATCCGCGGCACGGCTGACTGCCGCGCGCCTGAAAACCATCAATACCGGCCTTCTGGCTGCTGAGCGGCACATGAAAAGGGATGGATACCCGGGCCGCACTGTGATCGAGCAGGCGGTGGTCGAACTATCGAGGGCGGGAAAATGATAGAGAAGCTTCCCGAAGAGCTGGTGGACCGGATTGCCGCGGGCGAGGTCATCGAGAGGCCCGCCTCTGTTGTCAAGGAACTGGTGGAGAACGCGCTTGATGCGGGGGCCGGCCGTGTTGTTGTGGATATCGAGGCTGGTGGGCGGCGGCTCATCCGGGTTGCAGATGATGGGGATGGCATTCCTTCAGAAGAGCTCAGCCTGGCGTTTCTCCGCCATGCCACATCCAAGCTGCGCCGGATCGAGGATCTTTATCACATCGCATCGCTCGGGTTCCGGGGCGAGGCTCTTTCGAGCATCGGTTCGGTTTCCAGGGTGAGGATCACGAGCCGGCCGCGCAGGGAGACCAGCGGCGCCTGCGTGGAGAACAACGGGGGCGAGACAGGCCCTGTGAAGCCGGCAGGCTGTCCTAACGGCACGACAGTGGAGGTCAAAGAGCTGTTCTACAACGTGCCGGCACGCCTGAAGTTCATGAAGACCGAATCCACCGAGCTCTCTCACTGCGTTGACTGCCTGACGCGTATCGCGCTGTCCCGTCCGGAGGTAGGGATCGAGCTCAACCACAACGGCAGGAGCGTGCTGAAAGCCGATAAGAACGCGTCGATCCTGGACCGGATCAAGGCTTTTTTCGGGAAGGACACCGCTGAGAAACTCATTCCCCTGGACCGGGAAGAGCTGGGCGTGCACGTTCACGGCTATCTGGGCAGGCCGGAGCTTGGGAGAAGGGATACGCGGAGAAGCTTGCTTTTTCTGAACGGGAGGCACATCAAGGACAAGACCGTTCATACCGCCATCAGGCGCGCCTACAAGGAGGTGATGCCTGATAAGTTCCATCCGTTCCATGTGATCGAGCTCGGCATGCCGCCCGAATGGGTCGATGTTAACGTGCATCCGACAAAGGTGGAGGTCAGGTTCCAGGACGGGGCGCGCGTTTTCAGCGCTGTGTTCAAAACCGTTGCTGATGCACTCGCAGGTGGGGAGAGCTTCTCAGCCTCGCTGCCCCCGTCATCGTCATATCGCGGCTGGAAAAGGGAAGCGCATCGCCCCGGCCTGGTGTCCGAACCTTTTACAGGGACCTGGCGCGGTTCAGCTTCGACACCCGGAAAGCAAAACAAGGAGGCAGCCGACAGCGGTGCGGCCTCGTTCGGTCGCGAGCCGGCAGGCGGCGATCTCTATTCCAGCGACGGTGCGCCTTCCGAATCAGATCCGCGGCCCGCATCGCGTGACCTGAGGAGCCCCGGAAGCAAGGTGCTCAACATCCATGAAACATACGCTGTTTTCGAGACAGGGGACGGCCTTGTCATCGTGGACCAGCACGCTCTCCATGAACGGATACTCTACGAGAGGCTCAAGCGCGAGTACGAAAAGGGCGGCATACGTCTGCAGAAGCTTCTTGTGCCTGTTACCCTGGGCCTCGATGCCGGGCTTGCCTCGATTGTGTCCGAGATCTGCTTCGATCTCAACCACCTGGGAATACGCGCGGAACCCTCCGGCAAAGACGCGCTGAAGGTCACGGCCGTTCCGGCCCTGCTCGGCGGAGCCGATCCGAAAAAACTCGCCGAGTCGGTGTTAGAGCGGATCAGCTCGGGAGGCAGGGGCGAGGATGAATACCTGGCTCTTCTGCACCGTATGGCCTGCAGGGCAGCGGTCAAGGCCGGCGACAGGCTGCTGGCTGATGAGATCGACGCACTCATCGATGAGGCGGAGAATGTCGGCTATTCGGGGCGCTGTCCACACGGCAGACCCACATCCGTGCGTATCACCCTCAAGGAGCTCGAAACAATGTTCAAAAGGCGCGGTTTTTGAAGGAGGGCATCACTCCTCTTCCTCTTCCTCCTCCGGCAGGTTGAAGAGCGCGGCATCGACAGGCATATTGAACTCGATCACCGGTATCACCGTTTCTTTCCCGCTTTCGTCTTCCACCGGCCTGCAGTTCATGTAGACGGTCATCTCGGGCTTTACAGCGTCCCCGGGATACATCTTCACGCGCACGGGAACAAGCACTCCCTGTTTGTTCCTCAGGTACTCATCAAAAAGAAAAAGGCGGGTGTTTTCCGTTTTGTTGGGATCGGTCATGCGAACAGCCAGCACGGTGCGCTGTTCGGGTTCGATGTAGATTTTCAGGTAAACAGCTATTTCGTGATCCCCCCCGATCCACCCGGTCGTCCTTCCCTCTAGCAGAAAGACCGTATCTTTTTTCCGGGAAAACGGCAGCGGCTCGTTTGCAAGCCGCTTCAACGCCTTGATCTCTTCGGCCAGGTTGGCGATGAAGAAATACCTGAACATCTGCTTGGTCAGGCGCATATCTTTTTCCAGGTTTTCGATGTCGGTCTTGAATGTGGACGGCTTGTCCGTGTAAACGACCATCTTCCCCTCAGGCGTCACGAACCAGGAATCCTCGCCGTTGTAGACCTCGTAAGACGGTCCATCCTGGATGTCGTGCTTCTTTTCGGTCCACATCAGGCAGGGAAACTTGAAGATGCGCTTCACCTGGTAGTAGACCTTTCCCTCATCCTTTTTGAAATAGTTGGTCTCGAACTCCGCGTAAAAGCTCTTTAGATCGCCTGTGATCCTTGCCCCGCCCTGCGCCTTCGCGGCTTGTTCGAGTATCTCCTCAGCCGTGGGAACGAGCTCTTCTTTTTCCGGTTTGCCCGCGTCTTCAACAGCGCTCGCCGCTTCCTCCAGAGGTACATCAGCGTTTTCTTGCTGGTCCCGGGCGGGCGTATCCTGCCTTGTCTCGCTCTTTGAGGTCCCAGGGGCCTCGACGGCCTGCGGCATTGCCGTGGATACCGCTGCAAGAGCAGCGAAGACGGTTGCCGGCATGAGAATGAGCAGCCGATGCTTCTTGTGGAACAGTGCAATACAAAAACGTTTCATAGGTCATCCCGCCTCATATGTTTGATAAAATTAAAATCCGTGTGTTTTTATAACCTTTTTGGTTTTGTGGATCAAGAGGTCGGAGAAGAGAGAGAAGAGCCGGACAGGTCCGACAGGTCATACAAGACAGAATAGTTCGATATGGTTTCCTCCTTTGAAGAGCTGACCAGCGAAGGTTGCCGGCTCTGTCCGCGTACCTGCGGTGCCAGGCGGCCGGACAACGAGCAGGGCTACTGCCGTGCGGGGGCTCTCCCGCGCATAGCCCAGGCCGGGCCGCACCACGGAGAAGAGCCGCCACTGTCCGGGAGGAGCGGGTCCGGCACGATATTCCTGACCGGGTGCAACCTCCATTGCGTTTTTTGCCAGAACAACGACATCAGCTCCCGAAGCATTGGCGCTGAAACCAGCCTTGTCGAGCTCGCCGGGACCGCTGTCTCTCTCGAATCAATGGGGTGCCACAACATCAACTTCGTCACTCCGTCGCATCATGTTGATGCTGTTGCCGGGGCTGTGCGCCTTGCCAGGGAATCAGGGCTCAAAGTGCCGGTTGTCTACAACTGCGGGGGATACGAATCAATCGAATCGCTGGACCTTCTGAACGGCTTGGTGGAGATCTACATGCCGGACATAAAGTTTTTCGATCCTGAAGCGTGCGAGCGCTATCTCAACGCAAAGGACTACGGCCGCGTTGTCAAAGAGACCGTGAAAGCCATGCAAACCCAGGTGGGGGACCTGAAGGTCGTGGACGGGCTTGCTGTCAGCGGACTGCTCATCCGCCACCTCGTCATGCCCGGGTACACACAAGATTCTATGGACATAATGGAGTTCATCCATCAGGAGATCTCCCCGCGCGCATACGTGAATGTCATGGCCCAGTACTGGCCCACATCAGGCGCGAGGGAGTTTCCCTCTATTAACAGGAGCCCATCCATGGAGGAGGTCGGGCTCGTAAAGGCAAAAGCACGTAACCTTGGGCTGAGATTGAAGTAAGAACCGCGCCTCTTCCCGCAGAAGCCTGTTCACCAACCCTTTTTCACTTTTCCCGTCACCTCCTTCGGATTTTTTGCTATTATTAAGAAACGTTTTTTCTGAGCACCTTCCCATAACACCGAAAAAGAGCATTGCCGGGACGTTAAGCACGGATGCAGGGGGTACTTGCGATCATAGTCTCCGGACCGGTTTTGTAACGTTGACGAATGAATGTTGAAAGGTAGATAGAATGGGTACAGCGGCCTTCCTGTTTCTTTGCTTGTCACTGGCATCTCCGGGGGACATCTCTCCTTTTCAAGAAGCTGTCAACTCCGCTGAGCAGGCTTTGGCGAAAGGCAACCAAGGAAAAGCGCGGCGCATGATAGACCGCGCTGCGGAGCGCGATCCCAAATCGATCAAGGTGTGGGAGCTGTGGGCCGGGTGGGCCGAGCTCGCGGGCGACAATGATGAGCTGGCATATGCTCTTCACCAGCAGTACCGCCTGGCCGTGGCCCAGAAAAAAGGCAGAAAAGAGATCCGCGCGATCAGGGAACGGCTCGAGATGGTTGATCCCATAGCGCCTGACCTGCTGGACCTGAAGCTCGTTTTTGTCGAGAAGCTGCTGCCCATTGCGGAGTACTACGAGAAAAAGGGGCGCCCGCACTCCGCCATACGGATCCACAACGAGATCCTCTCGCTTGACCCGGACCGCATAGAGAGCGAGGAAACCATCCAGAGGATCGCCTCCAGGCCTGACCCGAGCCTCGCCGACAGCGCCCAGGTGAAGGACCTGCTAGAGGGCATATCAGAGGAATGGATAAAGGAGTTCGATTCCAAGCACAACACGTGGAAGACCAGGTCCAAGCATGACGGCGAGAACTACACGACCATAACCGACGCGGGTTACGAGGTGATGGTCAGGGCGGCCGAAGCCATGGAAAACGTCAATGCCTTCTACAGGAACTTCTTCGACTTCGGAAAAGACGGGGGCAGCGTGCCCAAGATCGAGCTTCGCATCTTCAAGACCCGTGACGAGTACCTGAAGTACGGAAGCAGCCCTGCCGAGTGGTCCGGAGGCCAGTTCACAGGCGGGGCCGTGGAAACCTTTATAGGCGACGGCGGATTCAGCTCAATGATGGGAGTCCTGTTTCACGAGGTGGGCCACCAGTTCGTGTCGCTCGCGGCGCCCGGCGCCAGGGCCACCGTGTGGATGAACGAGGGGCTCGCCACCTATTTCGAGGGCTGCCGCATACTGGCCAACGGATCGGTGCAGATGAACCTGCCCGCGAACCACTACCTGTTCGCTTTCACGGACAGGCTCGATAAAGGGTGGATGAACGACTACACCGACGGTTTCGATCCCGCGAACCCCACCAAGACCCCTGAAATCGCGCCCAGCCTGGAGATAGTTATCGGCAACAAGTACGGGTGGGGGCCGCCCTGGTACGCGCCTGTGTGGGCTGTCACCTACTTCTTTTTCAACTACCAGGACCCGGTGGACGGGAGGTTCATCTACCGCAGGGCGTTCAGGGATTACACGAACGCGGGCGGCGGCCGCGTGGGTGAAGGCGCTGTCCAGAAGATCGAGGAGGTTGTTCTCGGTCAGCCTGCCAAGCCCACTCCGGGAGTGGATTTTTCCAAGGTGGCCGAACCGGTCGCGCTTCCGCGCACGATGAAAGAGCTCAACGAAACCTGGAAGGAGTGGCTTCTGAACCTGCGCGACGAGCAGTCCGGCCGTCTAGAGGTCAAGCGTCCGTACGGCCTGTGGGCTCTCAACGCTGTCACGCGAAAGGAAAACGACTATGCCCTGGAGCATTTCGAGAAGGGGCTCGTCGAGACTCCGGATGACCCGGATTTTCTGACCGATTTCGCCAGGTTCATGGCCGAAGATCTCAAGAACACGGACCGCGCATCAAAGCTGATGCTCCAGGCGGTTCGCGGTCTGGAGTTCGCCGAGGAGGTGGACGAGGCAGCGCTCAAAAAGGCCGACCGGCTTCTTGCGAGGTACGATCCCAAGTGGGCTGTACTCAGCCGCATACATGAAAAGCTGTGGGCTTCCGCAACAGGGCTGGCCCAGCGCTACCTGGATGAAGACTATTGCAAGATGGCCATGGACGTTGCGTGGCGGTTCGGGACAGAGCTCGGCGTGCCGGACATCCTTCCGTATTTCGAGGAAGCTGTGCGCAGGTCCGGAAAGTCGATCTGGCTGTGGAAGCTCGCGTACAACGAGAAGAACCTCGATGGGTGGACCTCTCCCGGCAATGTTGAGTTTTTTGCGGAGGGTCCGGTGCTCCGCTCATCTTACGGGGAATACTCGACGGGCGACTTCATGTACGACTACCTCCTCATGGACAAGGTGACCTCGGGCGATTTCTCCATGGAGGCCGAGATAAACACCAAGGTGGGGGATGTCTCCTTCTGCGGATTTGCCTTCGGGAAGAAGGGGTCGTTGAACAGCCAGGCCGTGGTCCTGTTCCCCGGCGGGACCGATAACCAGTACACCGGCAATGTGAAGAGGGCGGGCTCCCTTGACCTGACCTCTTTCTACGGCCCGGGCAGCTACAAGATATGGCGGCACAACTCGGTGAAGGGCGTCTTTCCCGGGTGGAACACGCTGCGGGTTGATGTTTCCGGCAGGATCGTGGATATCTGGTTCAACGGCGATCTCGTGATGACGCACGAGTTCATGAACACAGATGTGCTCAGGGGCGGGTTTGGCCTGATAACCGGAAAAGGCGAAGCGAGGTACCGGAACATCCGCTACCTGTCCAGGCCTGCCAGGGACCCGGGCGCCAGGATCGAGCGCGAGATCACAATGGAAAAGCTGATGGCGAAGAGCGAGGCCGAGGGCGGAGGCGGAAGCCTGCAGGGGAGCTGGATGGGCCGCGTTCCTGCCTTTCCACAGTCTGTGGTGTGGCTGCAGGAGCCGAGAGAGAGCTTCGACGAGAAGGGGCCGGTTCCGACCATGATCGTGCTGTGGAGCCAGGAGCAGAACGACCAGATCCCGCTTCATGAGTGGCTTTCTTATCTGGATGACAAGTACGAGCACGTTGGCCTCGAGATCATCTCGATAGTTTCCGCGGAAGACAAGCCGACCGTCGAGGATTACCTCGCGTCGTACCCGTTTCCCGGGTCTGTGTGCGTTGACAAGTGGCTCAGGAAGAACAGCTACGGCGGTGCGTTCGAGCTTTACGGCGCACAGTACTTCAACCTGCCGAGGGTGGTGCTGCTGGATGTCAACCACAAGGTCGTGTGGGAGGGCGATCCCGGCTTCCGGATCGGCACGCACTGGCGCAAGGGCGCGGGGAGCTACCTGGACAGCCCGCTGGACGACCTTCTTGCGCGGCGGAACCTGGAGGAGTTCTTCGGGTGGCGGACCAGGTGGATCGAGAGGGCGGAACCCGCGCTGCACGACGGGAAGCTGGAGCATGCGGCGAACTCTTTGCTGGAAGCCCGCGCCTTTGATCCTGAAATGGACTCCAAGGTGCAGGAGGCCGTTGGCAAGCTGGATCGTCTGGACAGCGCTATCTGTTCGCTGGAGATGATGGCCAGAACCCTGGAAAGGGAGGAGTGCGAACCGGCCCTTGACGTGCTTATCTCCTGGGCGAAGATGATGGGTAATGCGCCTGATGACAAGACCATGAGAAGCTTGCGAAACACCTTGAGATGCAAGAACACAACAGAGTGGGCCAAGGCGCTGAGCTCTGTGCGCAAGGCCCATAAGGAGATGGAGCCCGGCACAGAGCCCGAGGTCATCAGCGAGCTTCTCGACGATCTGGATCCCCTTTCAGGCAAGCTCACAAAGCTTCTCAAGGACAAGGTGATCTTTGCTGCCGAGTCAGGCGACAGGGAGTGGGTGATCGATGTCTTCGAAGAGGCCGAGGATCTGCCCGCGCACTGGCTGGCCCGTGAATACTTCAAATGGTAGGCAAAACCAGAGCGGTTCGGAGTACAAAGTCCAACATCCACCTGATTGAAAAATCGATGGCTGAAGTTTGTCCCCTGATCAGCCGAAAGAACAGACAACTTCATATTTCGAATCGGTTAAAGCATTTTCATTAGCAAAGTGCTTTGTCTTGTTTACTGGAGATAGAAAGTGAAGACAGCAACGATCTTGATTTTCCTGTTTTTTGTACTGTTGTTGGCCCCCGGGTGCCTGTATTCGAATATAAAAACCTCATATGACACAGATCTTGATAAAACACAGCTCGGAAGCAAAACAGGTGAAGCATCGATAACTTCGATCCTCTGGCTGGTCTCCTGGGGGGACGCCGGAGTTGCCGCTGCCGCTGAAAACGGCAACTTGTCTGTCGCTTACCACATGGATATGAAGATCCTCAGTGTGCTCTTCGGCCTTTATTCGAAGCAAACCACCGTTGTTTATGGCGATTAGCTTCTGCGTGTATAATAGGGTCATTGAACAATGAAAGATCTTTACGCTATCGTATTGGTTTTTGTGGTAGTACTCGCACTTACAGGCTGTGCATTCAGCATACCCGGCGGCCTCATATACACTCATACCATCACACCACTCACAACGAACTTCAACAACACACCGCGGGAAGTTGCCTGGGACGATGGGGAGATAAAACACTTACATGTATTTATCCCAAATATGGTAAATGTTGATGTGTTGTGGGACAGCAATGCAATCGGTGAAATTGCCAAGCAGAACGGTTTCGATAAGGTTTACTTTGCTGACCGGGAGGATTTGAGCTTCCTCCTCGGGATCTGGACCCGACATATCGTCCACGTGTACGGCAGATAACTTAAAGCCGCGTGCTTTAACCAGAGTTTTCCATGATAAGGCCCGCGATAACGGCTCCCAGGATGAGGAGGCCGAAAACAAGCAGGGCTGATCCGAACAGAT
>CAZIUL010000064.1:17361-24080 GCA_964542475.1 uncultured Phycisphaerales bacterium
ATAACGGCTCCCAGGATGAGGAGGCCGAAAACAAGCAGGGCTGATCCGAACAGATAAAAGACCGCCTTTGTCAAAGGGGCGGTTTTTTCATTTCCCTCCAGCGGTCCATCCCCTTTGTTTGCCGGTTCGTGTGAGCGCTCATCCCTTTCCAGGGAGATGTGCGACGCAGGCAATGTCCCGTCGAACATGGCAAGGCTCATGGGAAGGTTCAGCGGCCTGAGGTGCACATTGAAAAAGTGGATCGCGAATACATAGCACACGGCAAGGATCGCCTCTTTCGAATGCACGAGCTTTGCCGCGTTGATCATCCACCCGGGCAAAAAACCGGTGAAGAACATGGGAAACCACAGGATCAGCCCGGATGAGCCCATGACGAGCACGCCGAAGAACACGGCGAAATAGTCGAACTTCTCCATGTATGAAAAACGCTTGAAGCGCGGCCGCGGACCCGCGAAGAGGAACCACTTGCACTGCTCTTTCAGATCGTTCAGATCGGCCGGCCCGAAAAGTAGCGAGCCCTCCCCTGAAACCCTGTCCGCGCGGGCGCGTTTTTTCCTCGCGAACCAACCGCGCAGCAGAAAGCCCCGGCAGCGCAGCAGAAAGACAAGGTGCAGCAAAGCGTAAATCAACGTGATTGCGGCGCACCACCTGTGGATCAGGCGGCAGGAGCCGATCCCTCCCATGAGCTCCACTGTCTTTTTCGCGATCCCGTGCCCGGAAAAGCTCATGGGCAGCCCGGTGACGCAGAGCCCGAAGAAGCTGACGATTATCAGAAGATGCACGATCCTGTGAAACCGGCTGAACCGGAGCACAGCGCTTTTGCCTGTGCCTGCGTCATCGCTTCCGCGCCGCATGCGCGCGCGCAGCGCAAGGTCCGGTATCGAGCGGAAGAAAAAAAGCAGGGAGTGCAGCCCGAAGAAACCGATCACAACAGCGAACAAAAGGCTCGTGAACCGGTCCAGGTACCTGAGGATCAAGGGCTCATCTTCGCTTTCGGGGTCCTGGTGCGCCCTGAACCCGGCCAGGTTCGGGCCCGCTTTCTCGTGGCATTTTGCGCATGTGCTTGAAATGTTGTCCGGGTGTATGTGCGAGGCCGGGTCATCAGCTTTAAGCGTGGCGTGGCGCACATGGCAGGATGAGCAAACCGCTGTGTCCGTGTGCCCGAGGCGTCTGAACACGCCGTGATAGCTCTTTTCATACGAAGCGGCCCGCTTTTCGTGGCAGGAGGCGCAGGTCGCTTTCCAGTCCACCTGTCCGGGTGCGGGTGCATGACCTCCCACGGGCACTCCCGTGTGGCACTCCACGCACTGGAGCTTGGCGTGCGCGGACCCGAGGTAGCGTGCCGGGTCAACATACAGCTTCGCCCTGAACTTCTGCTCGTCGCTTTTCAGCGGTTTTACGAAATCGCCGGGGTCTATCTTCAAAAGCGTCCTGCGCGCGTAGTCCGACATAGCCGTGATATGCGGGCTGCCGTGACAGATCAGGCAGTGCCTGATGTGTGTCTCGTCAGGCTTTGCTGCTTCATCCTGCGGCATGGGATGTCCGGAAAGAAGCACGGCAAAGATGAATAGCTTGAGAAACATCCGGCTTTTTTATCAGCCTGCGGCGCGCATGTCAACAGTTCCAGGAGCCCTGGCTTCTTGACAGCAGCGGGTTCGTTGTTATCAATTGGGTAGCTGTGGTGTTTTGTGGCTCGGATGTTCCAGGTTTAAGGGCGTGAAAACATGATGAGAGTTGGAAGGTTCGATATTACCTCGAAGGTTACAGGGTGGTGTCGCCTGGATGGAGGGGCCATGTTCGGAGTGGTTCCCAAGGTGTTGTGGGAAAAGACAGAGGATGTTGACAGCTCCAACCGGATCCTCCTGGCCATGCGCACGCTTGTGGCAATTGATCGTGATACAAGCCGCGTCGTGCTTGTGGACACGGGCGCCGGCAACAAATGGCTCGATGGCGAGGCCGCGCGTTATGCGATTGACAACGATCCGGACGCCTTGTCCGGATGCCTCGACAGCATGGGAATGACCGATGCCGATGTCACGGACGTTGTGATCACGCACGCGCACTTTGACCATTGCGGAGGGTTGACCGAATGGGCGGGCGATCCGGGCGGCTCGACCAGGGTGCGTTTCGAGCGCGCAAGGCACTGGGTACATGAGATGCACTGGCGGCACGCGCTTTCCCCGACCGAAAGAGACCGCGCTTCCTTTCTCGAACGCGACCTGGAAGCGCTCGATCGATCGGGCGTGCTGGAGTTCGTGCGCGGGAACGAGCCGCCCCCTCCCATGGATGGTGTGCGGTGGATGGTCTCGAACGGGCACACGCCGGGCCTGCTGCTTCCCGTTTTCGAGGACGATGTACACCCCATGCTTTTTACCGGGGACCTGATGCCAACATCGAGCCACCTGCGCCCCGCGTGGATCATGGCGTACGATCTTGATCCGCTCTCATCGCTCAACGACAAGAAAAAGGTGCTCAAACTGTGCGCGGACGAGGGGCTTGTGCTGGCTTTCCCGCACGACCGCGTGATGGGAGGCGCGGCGATCGATGTTTCCGGGAAAAAGGTGGGGGTGAAGGATGTCCTCGAGCTTTAACGGAGAAGAGAACCACGGATGGACACGGATGAACATGGATGATATACATTCGGCGCCTGGAGGGACGGCTTCCACGCCGTCCTTTCCCTTTCTCGCGGGAGCGCTGCTCATCGTATTGGCGGTCTTTTTGTGCTACCTGCCCGCGCTCGACAGCGGATTCGTGCACGACGATCCTCTCCTGATCCTGGACGACCCGCTGGTCGTCGATCCGGATGCGGGTTTCTTCGATCCTTTTTTCCGGGCCTACTTCGGAGTTGGAGGCGGGGGCCTCGGGTTCTACAGGCCGTTGATGACGCTGATGTTCAGGGCCGAGTACATGCTGTACAACGGCTCCGCACGCGGTTTTCATTTCGATAACCTGCTGATTCACTGCTCGGTCTGCGTGCTGATCTTCCTGCTGCTGCTTCGCCTGGGTGTTCTGCAGGCGGCAGCCTTTGCAGCGGCTCTTGTGCTTGGGGTCCACCCGGCAGCATGCGAGTCGGTGGCCTGGATCTCCGGCCGCACCGATCCCCTGGCGTTCATGTTCATGGTGCTTTCCCTTCTTTTCCTGTACGCATGGTCTCGGGCACGGGACGGGCTGGGCAGGGGTTTCAGCAGCACCGGATTTTTCATGCTCTCGCTCCTTTTCTGCCTTGTCGCCCTTCTTGTGAAGGAGATCGCGTACATCCTTCCTGTCACGGCGTTCGTGGCGGTTTTTTGCCGGACCCGGCCCGGCAGCGGGCAGGGCGGACCAGAACCGGGCGGACTCGGCCGCGCCGCCCTGGCAGGGTGTGCCTTTGCGATGCTCGTTGTGCTGGTGTGTTTTGCGGGAAGTTTCATGGCAAAAGGAGATGATGTTGGGTTCTACTTCGGCCAAGGTTCCGTGTGGGAGAGAGGGCTCACCTTTCTTTCGGTGGTTCCCGCTTACATGGGCAAGATTTTTTTCCCCGGTCAGATGAGCATTGCACGGCCTGTTTCCCTTGTTACTTCCGTTTTCGAGCCGCGTGTCATCGCCGGGGCGTTGATACTCATCACAGCGGGGGCTTGCGTGTTTTACGGGATCAGGCGCGGAAACCGTGCCGTTGCCTTGGGGGCCGCGCTCTTCGTGACCGCGCTTTTGAGCGTTTCCAACATCCATCCCATTCCCTGCGGTTTCGATGAAATGGACTTTCCTTTTTTCGAGAGGTATCTTTACGTTCCAATGGCCGGCCTGTTGATCGCGCTCGCGGGTCTTGTGCCCCGAAGGGGCGGGGCAGCTTTCAAGGCGCTGTTGATCGCGCTCGTTTTGTGCGTGTGCCCGATCCTGGGAAGGGCCGCCTGGAAAAGGTCCCTTGACTGGAAGGACAACGTCTCGCTTTTCAGCTCCGGCGTGAACAGCTTTCCGGAATCGCATTCTCTGTGGTTCAACCTCGGCCAGGCATACCTTACCGAGAGAAGGGATCCCGCAAAAGCGCTCGATGCGTTCGAAGGAGCGGCACGGCTGAACCCCGGGCTGGCGATGGCGCGCATTTGCAAAGGCGTGGCCCTTTCGGACCTTGGGCAATACGAGGATGCTGTGGATGTTCTGGAGCGTGTGGTCAAGAATGAGCCAGGGAACGGCCACGCACACGAGGTCCTGGGTTTCGTTCACGCCCAGGCGGGCCGCTGGCTTGATGCGCTCGATCGGTATGCCCGCGCAGCAATTCTTTTGAACGGCGACGCCTCCACTGTTGCGAGCAGGGACGAGGCGGAAAAGCTGCTGAGGCTGGAGATCGAGGAGCTCATGGGCCAGGGTCGAGAAGCCGAGGCAACAACTCTCAGCAAGAAGATGCAAACGGTCCTGGGAAAGTTCCAAGTTCCGGGGGAGGAACCACTGATTGAAGAATGAGACCACACCCGAATAATGTGGGGGCGAAAAATTTTTCACCCTTCCGGTAAATGCAATTCAACCTGCTGCTTACAGGTCCGGCAAAGGGAATCAGGATCGGAAAAAATGAATCGCTCAAAAAAAACTATCCGTGTCCATCCGTGGATCTCTTCTTCTTTCTTCCTCTTCTTCTGCGGGCTCTGCGCCCTCAATGCTTCATCCCCTGCCTGCCTGACTGTGTAAGGTTCATGAATTCGGAGCGCGTGGCAGGATCAGACCTGAACACCCCGAGCATGGAGCTTGTCATGGCAACGGAGTTCTGCTTCTCAACCCCGCGCATCACCATGCACATGTGGAGCCCTTCCACCACCACCGCAACTCCCAACGGTTTCAGCCCTTCCATCAGGCATTCGGCGATCTGGGAGGTGAGGCGCTCCTGTACCTGCAGGCGGCGCGCGAATATGTCCACTATGCGCGGGATCTTGGATAGCCCGATGATCTTGTTATCAGGGATGTACGCCACGTGGCAGCGTCCGAAAAACGGAAGCATGTGGTGCTCGCACAGGCTGTAGTAGTCGATGTCCCGGCAGATGACCATCTCGTCGCATTTTTCGTGGAAGATCCCTTTTTTCAGCACCTGCATGGGATCAGCCGAGTATCCCGAGAGCAGGTGGCGGTACGATTCCGCCACTCTTTGCGGGGTCTTTTTCAGGCCTTCGCGCGAGGGGTCCTCTCCTATCTTGAGGAGAATGTCGTGGATCAGTTTTTCCATGGCTGATGCAACCTTTTCCTTCGGCTTCAGCGGGCTAATCGCGTAAAAGGTGCGGGGGCGGCACGCTGCCGCGGCCGCCCCCTCTCCATATTTTCTGTATGTGGTGCCGAAGGGGGGACTCGAACCCCCACCCCCGTAATCGAGGACTAGACCCTGAATCTAGCGCGTCTGCCATTCCGCCACTTCGGCTTTGATCGGCAAGTCCTTTTGCCCCGGATCGCTAAGTACCGCTTGAAACCGAGCCCGGCTTGCACCTGCCGCTGAAAAGGGAAAATATACACGCAGATGCACCCAAGGCAACAAAAAACGTTTTAATTTCCGTTCCGGTCGAAGCGAAAGTCGCTGTGACACGCCATGCAGGCACCCATCGCATCGCTGAAAAGCGCTTGGATGCGCTCGATTTCGCCTGAGCCGAGCGCTGAGACGATGAGGCGGGCGCGAGCTGTGAGTTCGTTCGATCGGCCGGTGAACGCCGGCCCTGCATCGAGCTCATCCAACCCGCGTGCCGCATCCAGTAGAGCTGATGCGCGCGGCGCGAACTCCGCGGTACGGTCGAGCAGGATCGCTCTTTTCAGGTCCCTGCTCGATGTGCGTAGCTCAAGCATGATGGGGCAAAGCTCATGTGGTATGGGTTCTGCCGGGCTCGAAGGTGTGCTTGTGCACGCAAAGCCGGCCGCTAGCAGCACGAGCACGAGGGCAATACCCGGAACAGCCGGAACAGAACAGCACAAATAACCGGATTTCAATGGATTCCAGGGCATTGTTTGTTTTATCCTCGACAGTGTAGGCTCGCGGGCATCCGGCGGTTTGTTTGACCGCCTGGCTGGGCTGCCTGGGTTCATGTACGAAAGAGCACACGGAACATAATTATGAGCCAAAATGTAAAAGGCATCAAGATAATCGCCAAAAACAGGAAGGCGTATCACGATTATTTCATCCTCCAGAAGCACGAGGCCGGTCTCGTGTTGACCGGGACCGAGGTCAAATCGCTTCGCGACGGCAAGGTTGCGCTTTCCGATGCTTTCTGCGTGATACAGGGAGGGGAGCTGTTTCTCAAAAACATGGACATACCCGAGTACACTCACGGGAACATAATGAACCACGATCCCAAGCGGAAGCGGAAGCTATTGCTGAAGAAGGCGGAGATTACGCGGATCGCGGTCAAGATCAACGAGAAGGGCCTGACAATCATTCCGCTGGCCATCTACTTCAAGGGCGGCTGGGCCAAGATCGAGCTCGCGGTTGCAAAGGGAAAGCGTCGGTACGACAAGCGCGAGTCCATGAAGAAGAAGGACGACCGCAGGGATATGGACCGCGCAGTGGGCAAGAGGCGGTAGCCGGGCTGTATATCCCTTGAGAACAACCAACTCCTTTCATTATCCCACCTTGCCCGCATATTTCATCCTCTTCTGCTGCGGCACAGTAAACTGCGTCGTGGCTGCGTTTCATGCCAGGAGACGATCCTCAACCTGTAGGAACAGGCCTGCGGTCGTCTCCTGGCATGCGCCTTGCCACAACACAGTTTACGGCA
>CAZIUL010000065.1:0-22951 GCA_964542475.1 uncultured Phycisphaerales bacterium
ACATTTTTCAAGTACTAAAACACTCTGCTAAAATCCGATTTTGGACAAGAGTGAACACGGGTTATACCGTTCGACGGACCTTTCGGGTTATTGTATGGACTTGAGTTGTAGTAGTTATCATCGTACCAGTCGTTGCACCATTCATACACGTTCCCGGCCATATCGTAAAGGTCGTAGCCGTTGGCCATGTCCACGCCTGAAGGCGTCTGATTGCCGTCGTAATATCCAACCGGGGCTGTTTCAGGGATAGTACCCTCAAACGGATCACCGGAGTTTTCGAAGTTTGCCTTGGACCCATCTATGATGTCGCCCCAGGGGTACTTGTAGTAGGGATTGTGCTCCCCGCCCCGGGCAGCGTACTCCCATTCTGCCTCGGTGGGCAGGCGATATCCGCCTGCCCCAAAAGTGCATTTCCAGGTGTCAAGGTCATAGCAAGGATTGAGGCCGTCCTGCGCGCTACACCAGTTCGCATACGCCACCGCCCCGTACCAGCTTACCTCCACCATGGGGTGGTCCTCCTTACCAGGGGTGACAGAGAAGGTTTCCGTGCTGACGTGCCAGTGAATGCGGCTGTCATCGTCGTATGAATATGTGTTGCAGTATGGATCCCAATCCCCTTTCTTGTACACCACACCGCCTTTCACCTCGATCAGCCCTTGCCCGTAGGCAGAGTTCAGGTAGTTGCAGTACTGCTGGTTCGTAACCTCGTAGAAGTCCATGTAGAAGGAATCCACGTACACGGCGTGAACGGGAAGCTCATCGTACCAGCCTATACCAAAGTGATCACCCATCTCGAACTCGCCCGCGGGGATTTTGACCATGCCTGGGGGTGGGGAGGGAGGGGATTCCCTAACGTACATAACGCACAGATTCGTGAGCTGGTCCCCAACAAGCGTCTGAAGCGGGATATCCCATGGCGGATAATCGGGCGGGATATTGGCAGGCAGAAGTATCAGGCCATCGTATGGAATTTCATAAAATACACGAAGGGTTACGATCGGAAGCTGTAGGTACCAGTGTCCGTACTGCGTTGGCCAATACGGGTCGAGAACGCCGGAACCGGCCCACATGGTAACCGGAGTCGAGCCAGGGATTCCGATTATCTTGACTTCGACATATCCCCCTGGAGTCGCTTCGCCTGTGAAGTACAGATGCGTGTAGAACTCGTCCGCGCCCATGTCCACTGTACCGTATGCGATACGTGGGTCCCCTTCGAAGTCAAAGATTTCTGTAACGGCACTGTTATCACCTGTATCTTTGCATGGCGAATACCACGTCAGATGGAAATCGTCCGCGTCAACAAACAACGGGTTTGTAACTATCATGCCGGAACCCCAGTTGAGGGTGCAACTGGGTTCGACATAAACAGACGCCTGCCCGCCTTTCACATCGGAGTAGCTTATTATGACAGTGCTTTGATCTCCAATATATATTTCTGGTCCTGAAGAAGCAGCATTGTTCCAGAGGATGTTGTTCGAGAGCGTGCTGGATGAGCCATGACTGCAGCCAATGCCACCACCTTTTTCAGCAGAGTTCCCAGAGATGGTGTTATTCGTGATTGTAGAAGATGAGGAATTGCAGTAAATACCGCCGCCGTTATGGCCAGCCGTATTCCCTGTGATAGTGTTGTTCGTGATAGTTGAAGAGGATTCCCAGCTGTTAATACCGCCGCCGCAGTCAGCAGCCGAGTTTTTTGAGATAAAGTTGTTCGTGATGGTTGGTGAGGAGTTGTAGGAGCAGTATATCCCGCCGCCGCCTGCACTCGCATTGGCTGAGTTCCCTGTGATGACATTGTTCGTGATGGTTGGGGAAGAGTTGCTTTGGCAGTAAATACCACCGCCGTACCAGTCAGACCAGTTCCCTAAGATGATGTTGTTTGTGATTATTGGGGAAGAGTTGCTCTTGCAGTAAATACCGCCGCCGTTTTCGTCAGCTGTATTTTCTGTTATGATGTTACTCGTTATGCTTGGCGAAGAATTATCGCAGCCAATCCCACCGCCGTCGAAGGAACCATAACCATAAAAATCAGTCCCCGTCCCGCTCGTCAGCGTGAATCCTTCTATCACCGAGTCCGGACCTTCACCTTTCATGAATAGAACACAACTTCCGTAATCAGGGTCAATAGGTTTCCCGCCGTCGATAACCGTTACATCCGCCCCCTGTTCGCTTGTCACAGTAATCGCCTTCCCCTTGAAGTCAATGTTCTCCACATACGTCCCCGGCGCAACCAGCACCGTGTCCCCGCCAACCGCCACATCGATTCCCGCCTGAATCGTTGGTTGATCGGGGGGTACATGAATGGTGGCGGAAACGGCAATGACTGGAAAAACGAGAACGATGGCCGTGATGAATAAAGACCGCATAGCAGGCTCCCTTATCGATATGGATTTCTCTTCTCAATCAATGAGGGGATTATACATCCCGAGATATTGATTTGTCGAGGATATTCGAAAAGAGTATACGCCTGCATTGCCCAGCGCTCTTTGAGTGAAACAAGCGTATAAGATCCCAAGCGCATATTCGCTGAATTTATCCTGCTACCCCGCAAACCTCGCAGCATATTACCAGAATCATCTTGACGTTGTTTTCTTAACCCAGTATTTTGCAGGAAACTGCGGATAAGGGAAGTTTTCGCAGGTATATTACCCCTGACAGAGATCTGCAGTGTATTCGGTTAGATTCTGCGGATAATATGAGTTTGCCAGATCAGGAGACCAAAGAATGACATCTGAAATCGTACCAGCTGGGGACAACGCAATCCAAACAAGCGTCGATGCCTACTCATCTGGACTCATGGTTTATCTTGACCAGTTACGGCTGCCTAGCGAAGGTGTTCTTGTGCCGGTTCCAGAGCGTGGGAAGGTGACCCGAGGCTAAAGCCAAAGCCACGGGGAAAACCTGGACAAAGGTCGACAACGAAAAAATCCTGGCGGCCGAGCAAGCCAAGGCCGCCAATAAGTACAAGGAACCCGCAGCGCCCGATACCGCCGACCTGCCCGAGCTACCGGAGGGGTGGTGTTGGGCGACGGTGGACAGACTGTGTGTGGAGGTGACCGATGGTGATCATCAACCTCCGCCTGTTTCCGAAACCGGTATTCCCTTCCTCGTCATAGGAAACGTGAGAGAAGGGAAGCTCGTCTTCTCGGGTAGTAGAAAGGTGCCTGAAAACTACTACGACAACCTACCCTGGAAGCGTAGACCCGACTCAAAGGACTTATTGTACACAGTGGTAGGGAGCTTCGGTATTCCCGTTGCAATACCAGATGATCAAGCCTTCTGCGTCCAAAGGCATATCGCTATTCTAAAGGCACCATTGGGCAAAACTAAGCAGTATTTGCGTCACACAATGGGTTCAGGCTTTGTCTTTCGCCAAGCATCGAAAAAGGCCACCGGCACGGCACAGAAGACAGTCGGTTTAGCATCGCTTCGTAGTATCACAATCCCTCTTCCTCCCTCCAACGAACAAATCCGTGTCGTCAATGAAGTTGAGCGGTTCATTTCCCTAATGAAAGCCTCCAAAAAACTGGTTGCCACCAACCTCCTCCGCTGCCAACGCCTCCGTCAATCCATCCTCAAGTGGGCCTTCGAGGGCAAGCTGGTGGATCAGGATCCGAACGACGAGCCAGCCACGGTACTCCTCGAACGCATCAAGGCCGAAAGGGCGGCAATGGAGGCCACGAAAAAGAACAACCGTAAAGGCAAGCGCACAAGGAAAACAAAATGAGCGAGCACAGCGACAGGCTTGTCAAAAAGCTCTGGTCATATTGCAACGTCCTCCGGGATGATGGACTCAGCTATCAGGACTACCTTGAGCAGTTGACCTTCCTGCTTTTTCTCAAAATGGCGGATGAACAGGCTAACCTCAAAGGCGGCGAGCAACCTGTCCCCAAAGGCTACCAATGGGGTGACCTGTCAGCCCCGCACATGGTCGGCGTGAAGCTCGAAGAGCATTACCGGAAGACCCTGCGCCATCTCGGCCAACAAACCGGGATGCTAGGCCTCATATTCCGCAAGTCTCAGAACAAGATCCAAGACCCGGCCAAGCTCCGTCAGTTGATTGTCGAGCTTATCGGCAAGGAGACATGGCTCTCACTTACCGCCGATGTGAAGGGAGATGCCTACGAGGGGCTGCTTGAGAGAAACGCCCAGGACACCAAATCAGGGGCAGGTCAGTACTTCACACCCCGCAGCATTATCGACGCCATCATCGACTGCATCCAACCGGGGCCGGGTGAGGTTGTCTGCGATCCTGCCTGCGGGACGGGCGGCTTCCTCCTCTCTGCAGCCAACTACATCGCCAGCCATTATGATCTTGACCGGGATCAGAAAAAGCATCTTCGTTACGATGCCATCAGGGGCGTGGAACTCGTGGACGGTGTTTCACGCCTTTGCGCCATGAACCTCTTTCTTCATGGCATAGGCCCAGATGACGACGAGCGGGAACCCCCGATCATGACTGACGACAGCCTCCGAAATGAACCGGGCACACACTACCCGGTCGTCACAACCAATCCACCCTTCGGGAAGAAGAGCAGTATCACGGTTGTCAATGAGGCGGGGGAGACAGACAAGAAGACGGTTACTTACAATCGCCCCGACTTCTGGACAACCACTACCAACAAACAGTTGAACTTCGTTCAGCACATAAAGTCCCTGCTCGCCATCCACGGACGGGCTGCCGTGGTTTTACCTGACAACGTGCTCTTCGAGGGCGGGGCCGGTGAGACGGTGCGGCAAAAGCTCATGCACGAATGCGAGGTACACACCATCCTGCGGCTGCCCACGGGCATCTTCTACGCCCAGGGAGTAAAGGCGAACGTGGTTTTCTTCGACCGCAAACCTGCCAGCGAGAAGCCGTGGACAAGAAAGGTATGGTTTTATGACCTGCGAACCAACAAGCACTTTACTCTCAAACAGGGGTGCATGACCCGGCAGGATCTTGACAAGTTCGTGAAATGCTACCGGCCCGGCAGCCGCCACAAACGAAAGGCGACCTGGTCTGAAAAAAATCCCGAGGGCCGCTGGCGATGCTACAGCTACGACGAGATCATCAACCGGGACAAGGCTAGCCTCGACATCTTCTGGCTTCGAGACGAAAGCCTCGAAGACTCGGCCAACCTGCCCGACCCGCACATCCTGGCAGGCGAAATCGCCGAAGACCTTGAGGCTGCACTTGATCAGATCAAGGAGATCCTGGGGGACTTGGAGGAGAGAGTGGATGCTTGAACATATCTGGAAACGACATCTAACAACGCCACGCGCCCGGACTGCCGCTGAGAGATGATATCTGAGGACCCAAAAGTAGTTCTGTTAACGCGAGCTATGATTTGTAAAACTCTTCGTGAGAAATTCCATCTTCGGGGGCAAGGCCGAACTTTCGCCTTGCGGCATTCACATACGCCCGCTCAACGTCTTCTCCTTCTTTCATGTTTGGAATTGGATATATAATTCTTTTTTCGGATATGAAGAGAAGGTGTTTTCCGCCATGTTCAAACTGTATTCCGTACTTCGAAAGTAGCTTTTTAAACTTGCGCAATGAAATGGTCTTGGGAGGAATCATGGTACCGCAACTACACCACGATTGCTGTGAGCATAACCTACACTCTCGATTGGTATAGCTGGCACGTCGATATGGTGTTTCTTAACTTTTTTGGTTGGCTCGTAGCGCACGGCATGAGCAAGCATTTGCCAATACATGGGAGGAGCCGGCTTAAAGATTTTATCGAGCGCATCGTCTTTTTCCGCTTTGTCTATCACTTCTTTTACGAGCTCCTTGAGCAGGATGATGACCTTAGGCAGGGAATCTTCAACTGCTACAATGTCTAGCTCTAAACAGTGGGCTACAACTCGATTCTGGTTAGCTTCGGACGGATACATGAGAAAGGTAAGTGTTATTGCAAATTTTTCCTTTGTCCGGGCCATCCGTTTAACCTCCTTTTTCATTATGCAGATTCTTCAACTGAATCGAAACAGAGGAATCCCAATTGATGCTTTTCTCTGTTGGGAATATCGAACCTCCAGTGTATTGACTTCACTCATTATAGCTCACCACTTGTAAATTTTACCAAAATATCATTTTCATTCAGGTGAGATACATTGAAACAGATACATGAGATCTGAAAAATGATCGCGCTTTAAGGGGATACGAGTTAAAAGGGACCCGCCACGTCGAACGAATCCACTGCCCGCCCCCCCCTTCGAGGGGCTTCCTATCGCAACGCCCACCAGTTTTTCTACTCCGCCGATGCCTCCACAAGAGCCAGGATGGATACCCGGATCTTTTCAGGTAGCGATGGCCAAAGCTTGACTAACTTGGCAAGATCCTCTGGCAGATCCTTACCTGTTGTGTTGATATTGTGTTCCTGTTGTGCTTTTTTTGTGTTCCGGGAGGTTCCGGGCTTGGTATGTGGTGTGCCCGGTTTTGTCCGGCCTTTGCAGGGGGGCTCTTCTGTATCCCCTTGCCCCTGTCCGGCTTGTGACAACAAAGGACCGGGTTTTGACTCGCCCGGTCCTTCATTGGACTTGTTGCAATTGGTGCGAGGAGGGGGATTCGAACCCCCATGGATCTCTCCACTAGATCCTAAATCTAGCGCGTATGCCGGTTCCGCCATCCTCGCATCAGGAATGGGAGGATAACCGTTCGGGCATTCCTTTTCCAGGTTGCAGGGAAAAAATGGTGGTGTTTCTCTTTCACGTAAAGAGAATCACTGATGGATATGGATTTTTTCAAGTGGGTCTCTTGTTCACGTCCTGATTCCGAGGCCCCATCAACAATCCCGGCGGGTCCGAGCGGGCAGCTCGCGCAGTGCATCGTCCTCGTCTAAACGGAGCAAGCTGCCCGCTCGGACCCGCCTGTGGACCGGTTTACAAGAATGTATCCGGTTCTTCAGAGGGCGAAAAATTTTTCGCCTCTACAGCTCCCCATATTCAATCCATGTCCATCCGTGTTCGCCCCCCCTTGCCCGCATATTTCATCCTCTTCTGCTACGGCACCGTAAACTACGCCGTGGCTGTGTTTCATGCCAGGAGACGATCCTCAACCTGTAGGAACAGGCCTGCGGTCGTCACCTGACATGCGCCTTGCCACAACACAGTTTACAGCTACCTCGCGACGAAGAGTATGAAATAAGCGGGCTTGAACAGTTACTGTAATTGATTGAAATGTTAGTCCACAGGTGATAAAAAAACCCCTTTTCCGGGCCGGCCCTCTTGAAAAGCGAAATGGGTTTTCAGAATCCGAAAAAGACGCCTGTTCTCCTCTGCGCCGTGCTTGCGCTGGGCGCCGTGTGCCTTTTTTGGCGGTTTATCCACACCTACTTCACAGGGGATGATTTCATCCACCTGTTCCTTTACCATAAAATGCCGTTTTTCGAGCTCTTCACAGAGCCCAGCCTCAAGCGGCTTTCGCCCTGCCTTTACAGGCCGGTTTCGGATTTGGCGATCTACATCGAATCCGTCCTGTTCGGCATCACGGCCTTTCCCTATCACATCGTGCTGCTGGTCCTGCACGCGGCAAACATCTTCCTTCTCTTCCATGTCGCGCAAAGGATCATTGGAAGCCTGGGAGCGGCCGCCGCAGTCATCCTGTTCGCGTGGCATCCTGTTGTGCCCGGCCTGCTCGCGCACAACTCGAGCGGCATCAGGAACACGCTGCTTCTTCTGTTCGTTCTGCTGTGCATCGACTCCCTCGCCCGGTTCAGGCGCAATGGGAAGCCGGTGCATCTCCTGCTGAGTGCCTTGTTCATGGGGCTTGCAACAGGCACTCAACCGTTGATCACAATGCCCGCGGTCCTGATCTTATGCGACCTCGCCAAGCAGCCGTCCAAAAACAGCCACGCGCCAGCGGCAGGCCGAATCCGCCGGATCGCCCATCACCTGCCTCTCTGGGCCGCGTTCGCGCTGGTTATCTGGGTCGGCAAAACCGTTACCGGCTCGTTCCCTTTCCCGTGGTCCGGGAGCCTGCCCGCCGCCCCCCCATCGGAAACAGGCTTTGTCCAGGCGTGTTCCCAGATTCTGTCCCGCATCGAATCCTTCTGCATCAACCCTGCCATGGCCGGGCTCGTGCCCGAAGCTGTGGCGCGTTTGGGCCGGATCCTAATCCTTTCCCTTCTCGTCGTTTCGGCAGGGATCTGGACCCGCTGCCTCGGCAAGGAGTTCATCCGCCCGCTTCTTACGGCTGCCCTGATCCTGCCGGCCGCAGCAGCCCCTTTCGCGCTGAACAGCGGGCCTGACCCGGTTTTCGCGAGGAACTTCTACCTGCCCGCGGCAGCATTCTGCGTCCTGCTGGGCCTTGCTCTTTCCGGCGGACCTAGCGCGCGCTTCCGCAAATCCGGCGCGCTTCCGCTTGCCCTTGCGCTGGCTGTTTCGTTCTACTACGGATGCCTATCGCACGCCATGTCCCAGCCTCTCGTCAGGGCGGGCGGGCTGACCGAAAAGATAATCGAACAGGTTCATGACCTGATCGAAAAAAACGAACAGCTTGGAGAAGGCCCTGTTTTCCTTGCCAACACGCCGCACTACATATCACGCCGGATCTCGGGTATGAACGAAACGGAGCGGATCATGGCCGAGGTGTTTCCGTCCGGCCTGAGCATGGCTTTCTCCCCGCCGTTTTCAAGCATTAGCACAAGGATCTACCCTTTCTCGGATAAACCCTGGCTTTCGGAAGAGCTGCACGTCCCTTTCATGCTTCAGATGTGGAGCAACGGAACAGTGCTTGATTTCGACCAGAACCTTGACCGTGTGATGATTCTCGACTACGGCAAAAGAAGAATCGCCCTTCTGCTGGAATACGGGAGGCAATACGGCAAAGGCAAGATCCGTGCCATCATGCCGCTCGCCAAGCCGGTTCAGAACATGATAGTGAAAATCGAAAGCGATGGATTCCATATAAAGCTACCGGCCAAGATGGCGAAGAGCTACAGGGCCGGGCTGCTGACCAGGCACGGGCCAATGGTCTTGACTGTGAACAGCCTGGAAAAAGAGATGATCACGTGGATGAATGAAAAACCGTACATCAACCTGTATTTCGACTCGCCTCTCCTGCGTGAAAACCTGGTATACTTCGACAATGAACCGGTTTTCCTGTGGGTGGAGATCCTCGACGAGCACGGCGAAGTGTTTCACCGCAGCAAGCCGATCAGGTTCAGGATCAGGGCCGGGACAGGGACCGGGACAGGCAAATAACAGGTCAGACCATGAAAAAACACCGCGAATTTCACGTCAGATCGAACTGCGCAGGCATGACACTCTACCACTTCCTGAAAAAGGTTCTGCCCGGAAAACACAGCACGGGAGTGTCAGAGCTGATCCGCGACGGGTTCGTGGAGATTAACGGAAAGGTACTGGACGACAGGAAAAGGCTCCGCGAGGGCGATTTCATATCGATCGATGTCCAGGCCATGCAGCAGGCGAAAAAGCGCCGCACGGCCGATGAGCTCGACGTGCTCTACAGGGACGAGGCAATGCTTTGCGTGGCAAAACCCGCGGGCATCTCTGTCATCCCGGACCGCAGACAGGTGGGAAAGACCGTTGTGCAGATCTGCCGCGACATGATGAGCAAGGAAAACCTCCTTCCAAAGCCGGTTCACCGGCTGGACAAGTGGACATCCGGTGTGCTCATGCTTGCCCTCGAAAAAAGGTTCGTGGAGCCTCTCGGCAGGCTTTTTTCGGACCGCAAGGTGAAAAAGAGCTACATCGCCTTTGTGCGGGGGAGGCCCAATCCTTCGTCCGGGGTCATCGAAGCGCCGATCGGGCCGGATTCGAACAGGATGACACGGATGGAGGTTGGAGGCAGCAAGGCAAAGCCCGCAATCACCAGGTACAAAACAGAGCTGGCCTGGCAGGGTTTCACATCTCTGATGGTCATGCCTGAAACAGGAAGAACCCACCAGATTCGGGTGCACCTGGCGCACATCGGAAACCCAGTGCTTTGCGATTCGCTCTACGGCGGCGGGGACACCTTCTTCCTGTCTGAGATAAAACTCGACTACAAGCTCCGCAAGGGCAAAAAAGAGAAGCCCATCCTCAGCCGTCAGGCGCTTCACGCGTTCAGACTGGAGTTCCAGTCGCCCGCATCGAACAAACAGGTTGTGGTGGAAGCGCCACTGCCCAAGGAGCTCGATGTGCTCGAAAAGAAACTGATAAGGTACAGTGATCCAGCGCGTTGACTTTTCCTGCCCATGCGGTAAAATGCCTGTTCTTTGAACAGGAGTCTGTTGTAAGAGCCTGGTCGGCAGCGGCCGGCTGTTTTGCTCCATATCTGCATTGCGAAACCAACTGCTACGCCGCTCCCATAGGACGCCGCAGCAGGATAACTGTTCCGGAAGGATCGATATGAAAAAGAAAATAAGAAACAGCAACACTAAAAAGTGTAAGATGACCGGGTTCCGCTACAGGAACAAGACATCCAAGGGGAAAAAGATCATTGCCCAGCGGCGCCAGAAGGGAAAAAAGAAGGTTTAACCTCGATCTTGCGCGAGGTTCGCCATCCGGCGGTCGCTTTATACCCCGGTTCTGTCCCCCCTGTACGGGTCGTCATGCGTCCGGACGTTCACAAGCCCTTACCTGAAAGCCTCAAAAGGAGTATGTCGTGCGTTCCGTACGATCGAAGCATACGCCGACCTTCCCTCCATCAACCCCATCGGAGCTCGACCGGACGGGCTGGGAACGGCCCGATATCGTTCTGGTAACCGGCGACGCCTATGTTGACCACCCCTCGTTCGGCGCGGCCCTGATCGTGCGCGTGCTCGAGGCGGAGGGGTTTCGCGTGGCTGTCCTGCCACAGCCCGATTGGCGGTCTGCCGGGCCGTTCCGTTCACTTAAAAAGCCGCGGCTGTTTTTCGGGATCACGGGAGGCAACGTGGATTCCATGGTTGCCGCTTACACGCCGTTTCGAAACCGCAGGAAAAAGGATGCCTATTCTTCGGGAGGGCGGCCGGGGATGCGCCCTAACCGCGCAACGCTCGTTTACGCTCACCGCGCGCGCGAAGCCTACCCCGATGTGCCAATAGTACTCGGGGGTGTAGAGGCGAGCATGCGCCGCCTCTCCCACTACGACTTCTGGGAGGACAAGGTTCGCCGCTCAGCTTTGCTCGATGCAAAAGCGGACATTATCCTTTACGGCATGGCTGAGCAGGGCGTTGTGGATGCTGCGCGCGCGCTCGATGCGGGCGAATCTATCCAGGAGCTCGGCAGGCGCATCAGGGGAGTGGTGTTCGCAGCGGACAGGCCCGATCTTGACGCAGGCGCAGCCGTGATCCTCCCTGAATACGAAGAGGCGGTCCGGAACCCGCGCGCGCTCACGGAATCGTTCAGGCTCCGCCACGAGGCAGCCGATCCTTTTTCAGACAAGGTCCTGGCCGAACCGTACGGCGCACGCCTGGTGCTGCAGACCCCTCCGCCGCTCCCTTTGTCCGCGGAAAAGCTGGACGCGCTCTACGAGTTCCCGTTTACCGGCGCCCCCCACCCGCGCTACAAGGGAAAGGATATCCCCGCGCTGAAAACGGTTGAAACATCGATTGTGACGCACAGGGGCTGCTTCGGGGGCTGCTCCTTCTGCGGGATCGGCTTTCACCAGGGTAGGATAGTCCAGAGCAGAAGTATCGAATCAATGATAAACGAAGCGAAGCGCCTGTGCCGAAGCGATCGATTCAAGGGAACGATCAACGACCTGGGAGGCCCGTCAGCGAACATGTACGGCTTTTCCTGCCGCGCGGAGAGCTCGCATAGAACCTGCAAGCGGAGCCACTGTCTTTATCCGAAGCCGTGCCCTCATCTGAAGGAAGGGTTCAAACAAAGCCGCAAGCTCCTGAAAGAGGTCCGGTCGCTGCCCGAGGTGAAACACGCATTCATTCAATCCGGCATCCGGTTCGACCTTACTCTTTCCAGGGAAGGGCTCGTTTACCTGAACGATCTCGTAAAACACCATATCTCGGGCACGCTGAAGGTGGCACCGGAACACTCCGAATCCGCTGTGCTCGCAGCCATGCGAAAAGCTCCTTTTGATATGTACGAAGAGTTCCGGCACAGGTTCGACCGGCTGAACAGCGAGTCTGGAAAACGCCAGTTCCTGGTGAACTACTTCATTTCAGCCCACCCCGGATGCAGCGCAAAAGAGATGAAGGAGCTAAAAAGGAAGCTTGACCGGATCGGGATCGCGCCCGAGCAGGTCCAGGACTTCACCCCGCTTCCAGGCACGGCATCGTCGGTTATGTTCTCAACCGGCCTCGATCCGTTCACGGACAAGCCGGTTTTCGTGGCGCGCACCGACAAAGAGCGCAGGGCACAGAGGAGAATGATTCAGCCGCCTGGTTAACCTGCATATTTCATCCTCTTCTGCTGTGGTACCGCAAATTGCGCTCATGCTGCGTTTCATGTCAGGAGAAGATCCTCAACCTGTAGGAACAGGCCGGCGGTGTAATCTCCGACCTTATTTCCCCTTTTTCCCCCTTCTCTCCCACAGCTTGGCGTACTTCAGGAACACGTAGAACGATCCGATCACCGCGAGCACGAGGCCGCGTTTCCCGTCCATGAAACCCCTTCTCAAAAGGTACATGCGGAAGAACCTGCCCGGCGGGTTGAACAGCATCTTGAAAAGCGAGGGCTTTTTACCCGCCTCAGCCCTCCGGTCAGCCATAATGCTGGTGTACGAGTTGACCTTCTCGATGTGGTGGGTGATGTCCCTGTAGTTGTAGTGGATGATCTCGCTTTTCAGCCTGGCTGTCTCCCCCTTGACATCAACGCGGTCATGGGGATCGATACCGGTCCAGCCGCCCTTTGTGCGGTTGTAAAGCCTGAGCCTGTATTCGGGCCACCAGCCCCCGTGGTCGATCCACCCGCCGAGGTACCATGTGTGCCTCGGAAAGGTATAGCCCGCCCTGGCGCGGCCGGTTTCAGAGGACAGAATCCCGAGCACCTCGTCCTCGGCGCCTTGCTCTAGCCTCTCGTCGGCATCCAGGCAAAGCACCCAGTCGTTGGAAGCCGAAAGCACGGCAAGCTCCTTCTGCTTCACATGGCCGAGGAACTCCTGCTTGACGATCGTGCAGCCGAACTCCCTTGCGATTTCCAGGGTCCGGTCAGTCGATCCGGAATCCACGACCACCAGCTCATCAGCCCACGCAACCGAGGAGAGGCAGTCTTCGAGATTACGCTCCTCGTCCAATGTAATCACGCACACCGAAACCTTGACCCGATCGTTCATGTCGTGTTTTCGCCTTTTTTGAAAAACCTGTTCACCCTGCCCATGCCCCGGCGAAAGAAATCGCTCGCCCACGGGCCCGGGTCATCAATTGCGAACAGCGTGGAAACCTTCGGGCCCGACAGGCTCTTGCGCCACCCGGCCCTTGTGAGCTCCCCGCTCTTTATATAATGCATTGCTGAACGGTAGTCGCCGACCTTGTCCACCCACTTGACATAGCCGCGGTTTTTTCCCGGCTTGAAGGCGGTTCCCGCCATGTCGGTAAAAACCGCGAGCGCAATGTTGACGTTGTTCGCCGGCGCAATGCCCGACTGGTAGTCGGTGCGCCCGACAGTGGGTTCGATTGCGTAGAACCTGCTGTCGCGCGAATCGTACTTGTACTCCATGGAGCAGAGCCCTTTGTACCCAACAGCCCGGAAGAAACCGGTCGTTGTCTCTTCGAGCTCGGGAAGATCGGCCGGCTCCGCCGAAGCCGTGCCGCCCACGAGCGGTGGCCACTGCCGGATTTTTCTTCCTGTGAACGATGCGAGAAGGTTTGAATACGAATCATACCCCTGGAGGCAGAAGTAAACGTCGTTGTCCGTTCCCGGGATCCACTCCTCAAGGATGACCTCGCCTTCCCCCTGGTCCCTGTACGCGCAGACCGCTTCGTCCACACCCTCCACAACAACAGCCTTGGGCCCGGGGCCGGTTTCCTTGACAACGGACTTCATCACCACCGGGAGCCTGAGCTTGCCGAGAGCCGCATCGAGCTCGCCGGTGTCAACAGCCACGGCACTCGCAGGGCTCGGAAGGTTCAGCTCGTCGCAGAGCTTTCTGAACGATCCCTTGTGAAGAAGCGCGCGCACGGTCTCCTTGTCAGGGAGGCGCACGATCATGTTCTCAGGAAGACGGTCTCTTCCCTCCGAGATGTGAAAAACCGTGGATTCCACGGTTGGAAAAAGCGCGTACCGGCACGAGTCTTGTGCGATCTCTATCAGTGTGTCTATCAGGCCGGGCCCGCGGATGTCCGTGGTTTTTATGCGCGAGAGAAGGTATTTGCTGAGCGATGTAACCTGGTCGAGCTCCGAATCCACACCCGCAACGAGGACGCGCGCCCTTCCGAGCGACCGCACCACGCTCAGCCCGTTAGTCTCCAACCCAAGCACCAGCGCCCTTACATCGTTGTACCGACCCATATCACCTTCCGAAAAAGTTGCCGTTCACTTAAGAAAGAACCACGGATACACACTGATAAACACAAATAATATTCATAAAACGATTCTCTTCCACTCAAGCTTCGCGTGCCCGAAATTGACAATAAGGCCAACCTGAAACCCCGTGATCTTCAGGTAGTTAAGCATCTGCCCAACTTCATGCGTGGTGATGCTCTCGATCACCTTGGTATCCACAACAACGGCATCGGCCACAACCAGATCAGGGATATATTCCCCCACCTTCACAGTCTTGTACATTACATCAAAACGTGCCTGTTGTCGGAACGCGATCCGTCTCAGTTCGAGTTCTACAACCAATGCTTTTTCGTACGGTTTCACAAGTAATCCATGTCCCAAGACATTCAGCACTTCCATTGAGCATCCAATAATCTCACGAGTCACCGTCTCATGCTTCAATCCATGTTCATCCGTGTTCATCCGTGGTTCATCCCCCGTAAACGGTTACCCGAAAAAAAGCCTGACAGCGTTGCCGATCCGCGCCATCTGGCCCCTGCCGAGCGGCGGATAAACAGGCAGGAGTAATAGCCTCTCTCCCAGGCGCTCCGACACTTCGAGGATCGAGCGCGCGTGCTCCTTTCCTCTGCCATAAAGATGAACCGGCAGGTACGCGTACCGCGCCTCTATCCCGCGGCCCCTCAGGTGAACGGCCAGCGGGTTTTCCTTGCGGATGCCGGAGGCGTCCCTCTCCACGCGAAGCTCCGCGGTCTCAACAACGAACCTCGTTGGAACGCAGCCGTCGGGCATGGACAGCACCCTCAGCCCCGGGATGTCGCTCAGCTCCTCTGCGAGGCATACCATGTTTTGCCGCCTTTTTTCAGCCATGGTTTCGAGCTTTCGAACCTGGGCTGCCGCAACGGCCGCGAATATCCCGGCAGCAGCCCTGTTCTCTATGGGGACCGCGGTGCCGCCGCCCCCGCCGATGCGAAGCCGCGCTCTTGCGCCCTCCAGGACCTTGTCCATCGGGCCGCTGAAACGGTGCAGCATGTCCTGCCACAAGAAACGTGTAAAAATAAACGCCGCGCGCCTCCACGAAGGAGGCAGCACGGGCGGCCGCATCCCGGCAGCATTCTGAAACGCCCCGCCCTCGGGAAGCACGAGCACACCGCCCCCTCCCGCCACAGCGGACTTTCCCTGGGAAAAGCTGTAGAGCCCGGCGTCGCCGTGCATGCCTGAAGGACGCCCGTCCATTTCCTGGCCGATCGAGGCTGCCGCATCGTCGATCACTAAGGCCCCCGAGGAAGCGGCGAGCCCGGCGAACAGACCGACAGGGGAGGGCCTTCCGTAGATGTGCGGCACAACGAACGCGAGTGTCTTTTGCGCGTCAAAAAGCTCGCTCGCGCTTTGGAAGTCCATGGAGAGATCGCTTGTGACATCGCAAAGCATTGGCTCGAGCCCTGCGGCGCAAACGCTGTCGCGCACAGCCCCGCACAGGAGAGACGGAAAGATCACCTGCTTTCGGCCGTCTGCCCCCGGCAGGTTCCTGCCCCATTCGAGGATCCACCGGAGCCCTGACCTGCCCCTTTCAAAGGCAACGGCCTCGGCAGCGCCGGTCAGCCCGGCAACTTCGCGCTCGAGTTTCTTCGCCCCCCCCGCGCCGAAGCAAGTGAAGCTGAGCACGGATCTCAGAACAGCGCCGAACTCGGAAGCGCCCCATGAAACGTTGACCAGGGGAACAGGGTAAAACCACTCAAAAAAGCGCAAGGTTCGTGCACCTTTCAGTCGTCGACATCTTTTGGAACCGATCCGTCCTTTCCAGCGTGAGAGCTGTCCCGAATCTTCTTCACGAGAAGCTCAAGGCTCCGCCGGTCCTCGAGAAGCGCTGCATAACGCTTGTAATCGCGCATCGGAAACACGGCCTGCACGAGCGGGCCAAGGAAGATCATGGCCTGACCGGCGATAAAACTCAAGGGTCTTGCCGCCTCGATACAGAAAACAGCCATGGCATCGAGCTTCTTCTCAACGATTTTCTGTGCGAGCTCCTCGATGAGAGCCTCGTCGCTGATGCCGGTTGCATCGCTTTCCTTGCCTGGCGCGCTCATCCGTCAATGATCTCCACGTTCGCTCTCGGGAGCTCGAAAAGCTCCCCCCCATCAGCACGGATCACAACGACCCGCGTGATGGTTTCCGAGCCCATCCGCCTCGGCTCTGGAGGGAGCTCCTCAACCTTCCCTGTGGTTCCAAAGCCCGGGTCGCGGATGATACGGACAGCGGTTCCCACGCTCAGATCGGTTCCCGCACAGGAGCTTTCCGGATGCGCGGCGCCGTCTGTTTCATTCTCATCCAAAGGAACTATCAGCTCGGGCCGGATCACCCCGGCGCGGATCTGTGTCGCGCCGTTCAGCGAGGCTCTTCGGCCTTCGTGCCTGCTGATGAGATCGAACGTGCATCCCGACATTGCGATCGCTCCGAACCCCTCTGTGATCACCAGCGGCAAATCAAGCTTCTCGGCGCCTGTGATTGCAACGCCTATCTCATACCCCAGTATCTTCTTGAGAACGCCGTAGCTCACGCCGCCGGCAACCACTCCGGCAGCGCCCGCGTCGGCAGCCGCCTGGTACGCTTGGGCGGATTCAAGCACGCCTGCGATGAGAATCATGCCTTTGTCATCCGGGCTCACGGCATGCGCATCGAGCGCATCCGAAGGCTTGGGCGTCTTCACCTTGATCCCGCCCTGTGCTTCCCTGCCGATGCCGAAGATCCCCTGCACGAAAGCCGCAAGGGTGCGGACCTTCACTCCATCGTCGGGCAGAACCTCGGTAACGCGGCCGTTGATGTAGGCGTTCACCTCCACCGGGATGGGAGGTTCGCGGAAGATGATCTGCCCGGTCGCGCTTGAGACGGTTTCGATGGTTCCGGTCACAGGGGCATGAAGGGCCGTCCTGAAGAATCCCAGGAAACCTCGGGAACGGCCCAGAAGCTCTCCCTTGTCCACGCTATCGCCGGTTTTCTTGAGCAGAAGCGCCTCGACCCCGGCCGGCTCTACGTTCAAGATCGCAGCCGCGTTCAAGGGGTAGACGCTTCCAGGGAGCCTGGTCCTGGCAACGGCCGTGTCATCCTTCACGCGCTCCCCCTTGCTGACGAGAATCTCCCCCTTGATGGGAAGGCGCCTGATCTTCTCGACCTCGGTGCGCTCCTTTATGAAAAGCCCTGGTGAGTATGCGCCGGCCATATCAGTCGCCCCCCCCGAGGTCCGGGTATTCGCTCACTGCCGTCTTCCAGGACCGCAGCAGGCGTATCCGCTCATCCGGATCATGCGCAAACTCCATCGGATCCCTGCCGCGGCAGTCGAGAATCACTCCTGCTTCGCCGCCGGAGAGCTCGCATTCCACAACAGCTCCGGATCCTGCGCCGAGGTTCATTCCGCGGGCGGGTGAAAAGAGGGCTCGCGCTTTTTCGTTTGCCTTCAAAGGGAGAGCGGCTAGCTCTCCGAAACGCAGCTCCCTCTCGTATACAGCTCCATCCGGAAGGATAATCCGTGCCCTCATGCATGGCTTTCCCACCGCTTTTTTGCCGGTGGGAGAAACACATGTCCCCAGCGGCACAAGGCAGTCCTTCCAGAAGACCTCGGCTGCCGCTTCCTTGTTTTTTGCCGACAAAACGCCGAGATGGGGCATCATGAAGATCGAGTCAACAGCGAGCCTGGTCACCCCTTCCGGCAGAAAGGCATCGATCATCATCATGGCTGCCTGCGCGCGGCGCGGGGCATGGGAAAGAACACCGCCTGACCCGATCAAGAGGTCGAGTGCCATCATGTCAACTATACTCTTGTTCTCGTCCCGGCCCGCGAAAGCCTCCGACATCGTACGCTGAGTCCGCCGGCCCTCGAGGTTAACCGCGAACGAGGCGTGCTGGATGAACGACAGCCTGAGCGCCTCCCTTGCCACTGCCTGCTCGACCATGAGATCTTCGATTGTCTGGGGAATTGTTGTCGGCCGGATCATCTTGTTGCCGATCCGGTCCCTCAGCATTTCTTCGTTTGTGTCGAACGGCAACCACCTCATGACATTACCGATTCCGGCCTCGGCCAGGACGTTCGAGATCGAGTAGCTCATCCCGAGGTTTGCTGAAACCGTCCTGTTGAAAGAACCGTCGAAAACGGAGAAGACATCCGTGGTCGCGCCGCCGATGTCCACTCCCATGACGGAGATCTTCTCCTGCTCTGCAACGGTTACAATCAGGCTACCCACCGCGCCCGGGGTCGGCATGATCGGCGCGTGGGTCCATGAGATGAGCTTCTTGTAACCCGGTGCCTGGGCCATCACGTGCTCCAGGAAAAGATCGTGGATCTTTTCGCGGGCGGGCACGAGGTTCTCCCGGTCGAGCGCGGGGCGCACGTTCGCCACGATGTCGAGATCAACGGCCTGGCCGAGGATCTCCTTTACCTTGTCAGCGACGCGGCTGTTTCCCCCGTAGATGACGGGGAGCTCGAATGTCATCCCTAGCCTCGGGCGCGGGTTTGCAGCCTTTATCAGCTCTGCCATCTCGAGGATGTGCGATTCCGTTCCACCGTCGATGCCGCCTGACAGCAGCATCATGTCCGGCCTGAGCTCCCGTATCTTTGTTATCTTCTCGTGCGGTAGCAGGCCGTCGTTGTGCGCGAACACATCCATGACAATTGCGCCCGCCCCGAGTGCGGCGCGTGACGCGGAGCGGCCGGTCATGCTTTTTACAACGCCCGCGACCATCATCTGCAGCCCTCCCCCGGCCGAGCTCGTGGAAAGGTACATGTCGGCGCCGCACCCGTTTTTCGCCGGTGAAACGATCTTTTCGTCTTCGAGGAGCTTACGCCCGGAAAGCTCCTCGATCTCGATTATCGAGTTGATTACCCCGCGTGTCACATCTTCGTGGGGCGCCTCGACCGTCGTAGGCGCCTCCCCGCGGCAGAGAAGGCGGTACGAACCCTCCTGCCTGCCCACGAGAATCGCTTTTGTTGTGGTGGACCCGCAGTCCGTGATAAGGTAACAATCCGGACCAGCCGCCTCCTTTTCCATGCGCAAGGCTCCAACATTTCGAAGATATCGGTTACAATGCCCATGATGCAGGTTCTTTGCGTGGAAGCAAGAGGCTCATGAACACGATTTCCGTAATCATACCCGTATTCAACCGTGCGGCAATGGTCATGGAAGCGGTGCGCTCGGTCGCCTGCCAGTCGAGGCCGGCTGACGAGATCATTGTTGTGGATGACGGATCCGATGACGGAAGCGGCGAGGCTGCGGCGGGCATGAGCGGCGTTGCTCTGGTTAAACAGCGGAACATGGGGATAAGCTCGGCGCGGAACTCAGGAATCAGGGCAGCGAGCGGGCATTACATCGCATTCCTTGATTCGGACGACCTCTGGGAAAAGGACAAGCTGCTCCTGCAGGAAAGGTTCATGGACGCCCACCCCGAGGTTCCCCTGTGCCACACCGATGAGAGGTGGATAAGAAACGGCAAGCGGGTGAATCCGAAAGAATACCACCGCAAGGAAGGCGGGTTTCTTTTCCTGAGATCGCTGGAGCGCTGCCTCATCTCGCCCTCCGCTGTCATGATCAGGCGGGATCTTTTTCCGGTGTGCGGGCTGTTTGACGAGTCGCTTGCCGTGTGCGAGGACTACGACCTCTGGCTCCGTATCGCCGCGCGCTATCCGGCCGGATTCATCGATATGCCCCTCACAATAAAAAGAGGCGGGCACGCTGACCAGCTCTCACGCAAGCTGAAAAAGATGGACCTTTACCGTTTGCGCGCCCTGGAAAAGGTGATCCGCAGCGGATGGCTTTGCGCGTCCTACAAAAACGCGGCCGTTGCAAAGGCCGGAGAGAAAGCTGACATCATCATCAAGGGGTATGCAAAACGCGGCAGGAAAAAAGAGGCTGCCGAACTGGCTCAGTGGGTGGACGATTTCAGGTAAGAAAACCGGTTTCGCGCCGGATTACCGATAAGCAATTGACTATCAGGCTGTAGGCTGTAGGCTGTAGGCTGTTTAAATAGGAGGAGAATAAGGCAGAAATATAATACTGCTGTACGTTTTACGTCTTCAGCCACATTATCCAATGGGTCGATAGATTATCATGATTTCCCAGGATGGACACATAGCTGTTGAAAGCCACCTGAGTCCAAAGGAGCGAAAAAAGGAAATCCTTTCCCGCATGCGGGAAAGGGTGCTTCTTCTGGATGGAGGTATGGGCAGCCTTCTGCAGATACGTGGGCTCAAGGCGGGCCAGGCGCCGGAACAGTTCATGCTCGAGCATCCGGAAAAGGTCGAACAGGTGCACTCAGCTTATGTCGAGGCCGGCGCCGACATGGTCTTGACCAACACTTTCGGCGCTTCGCCGCTGAAGTTGAGGGATCACGGCCTCGAGAACAGGACAGAGGAAATAAACCGTCTCGCGATCCGGACCGCGCGCAAGGCTGCCAAAGGCAGAGCCCTCGTGCTGGCTGACATCGGTCCTTCAGGACAGTTCCTGAAACCGATAGGAAGCCTGAACTTCGACTCGGCTTTTGCAAGCTTCGAGAAGCAGGTAGAGGCGATTGTGAAGGAGAGACCGGACGCGATCATCATGGAGACGATCTCCGACCTGAGAGAGGCCAGGGCCATTGCCATGGCTGTCCGAAAACACTTCGACGGCCTGTTCATCGCACAGATGACCTTCACTGAAGACGGAACGACCGTGACAGGCACTGATCCGCTGAGCGCGCTGTGCGTTCTGGAAAGCCTGGGCATCGATGTTTTCGGGGCCAACTGCAGCGTCGGCCCCGAGCAGCTCCTGCCGGTTATCGAAACTCTTGGCAAGCGGACCGGCATCCCCATATCCGTCGAACCCAACGCGGGCATGCCGGAGTTGGTAGGGGGTGAGACCTGCTACCCTACAACGCCCGAGCGGTTTGCAGGGATCTGCACGGCGTTCGTTTCCGCTGGGGCAAACATCATCGGTGGATGCTGCGGAACCACGCCGGAGTTCATCAAGGTTCTCAAGAACGCGTTGAACGGCCTGAAACCGGTTTCCAGGGAAGAGCCGCTCACGTCGAGGCTGGCGGGACGTTTCATGACAATGGAAGTGGCTGATCACCTTCCGGTCAAGATAATCGGCGAGCGTATCAACCCGACCGCGCGAAAAAAATTCAGCCTGGAGCTGAAGGAGGGCGTGCTGACCAGCGTCCGGAAGGAAGCGGTCCGCCAGGAAAAGGCAGGGGCATCGATCCTGGACATCAACGTAGGCGCCATCGGCGTAAACGAGCCTGAGCTAATGCGCCGCGCGGTCAACCTTGTGCAGGAGTGCTCGAGGCTGCCTTTAAGCCTGGACTCGTCCGATGAAGCGGCCATCGAAGCAGGGCTAAAGGAAGTGGCGGGCAAGTGCCTCATCAACTCGGTGAACGGCGAAAAGCAAAAGCTCGACGCTGTTCTGCCTCTTGTCAAAGAATACGGCGCTGCGGTGCTGGGGCTCACTCTGGACGGGGAAGGGATCCCGGATACCGTTGAAAAACGAATCGAAATCGCCTCGCGCATCATCGAGGCTACCGACGGATATTCCATCCCGCGAAAGGATGTGTACATCGACCCGCTTTGCCTCACGGTCAGCACCCTTCAGGATCAGGCGATCAACTCGCTGAAAGCGGTCGAGGAGATCAAGAAACGGTTCGGGGTCAGGACCGTGCTCGGGCTCTCAAACATCTCGTTCGGCATGCCCGAGCGCTCGGTGATCAACAGGGTGTTTTTGTCAATGGCGCTTCAGTCAGGGCTTGATGTTCCTATTGTCAACCCGCTCAATTCCGAGCTTATGAGGGAGATACGGGCCAGCGATCTTCTGCTCGGCAAGGACAGGGGCGGCAAGATCTACATCATGAAAGCCGCCGAGAGAGCCGACCGGGACAGTGACAAGAAACCCGCCCCGCATAAACCGAAGATATCATCGAAGTCGCCCGGCGATGTGCTGTTCGAGGACGTTGTCGACGGAGACAGGGAAAACATCCTCGGACATCTCGACGCTGTGCTGGCAGCGGGCGAACTCCCCCAGTCCATCAACGAAAAACACCTCATCCCAGCACTGCTGGAGGTCGGCAGGCGATTTGACAAGAAGGAGTTCTACCTGCCGCAGGTAATCCTGGCCGCGGAAGCGATGAAGCTGGCTTTCGAAAAGATCAAGCCGCTGATCCCCAAGGAAAACCCCGCCTTCGTACGGGGAAAAGTGATTCTCGCCACGGTGAAGGGGGATGTGCACGACATTGGCAAGAACATCGTGAGCGCCATCCTGGAAACCCACGGCTACCAGGTCACGGATCTGGGAAAGAACGTGGAATCCGAGGAGATAGTTAAACGAACATTGGAGGAGGATGCTGATCTGCTGGGTCTATCCGCACTAATGACCACAACCATGACGGAGATGGAAATGGTGGTTAAGCAGCTGAAAAAGAAGGGGGCAAGGGCCGGGATTATCATTGGAGGAGCGGTGACGACCAGGGCCTTCGCAGAATCAATCGGGGCGGACGGCTATGCACAAGACGCCATGTCAGCCGTGCCTGAGGTGAATAAGATCATCGAGAAAGTGCGGCGGGCTTGAGG
>CAZIUL010000066.1:0-22330 GCA_964542475.1 uncultured Phycisphaerales bacterium
CCAGATTGTCGTGTGCCGCCGAGATGAACGGCGCCCCTGCTTTCCCGGCAATCTTTGACATGCGGCCAAGCAGTTCGGCGTCTTGGCGGGTTTGGTAGAAGGTATAATTGCCGGCCAGTACGGCCCACGGCACACCGCCCGGAGTTTCAACGGTTTCTTCCGCCAGAAGCTTGTACATTCCGGTTGACCTGAGATCCTCTGCCTCGCTGATGTCATCGGCCAGCTCTCCTTTTGACATGTCGATCAGGTACAGCTTGAGCTGCGAGTCCGCTTCCACTCTTGAAGTCAAAAGATGGACCGCGCGCCAGGCCGCCTCGAGGCTTTGAAAATCCGGATGCCTCAGGATTGTTCGCATCAGTCCGGATATGGATGCGTCAACAGCCGCCACGAGCTCCTTTTGCTTTGGATCCGGTCCGGCGACAAGATGGGGGTGTACGATGTCCCGCAGAAATCCGGCCAGTTCCGAGGAGACCGACGGGGCTCTTGTTTCGATTGGTTTGTTTTCCGCGTCGTCTATCATCTGATCCAGCAGGCCGCCTTTTTCTTCTCCCGTGTTTTCCGGTATGAAGGGGGGAGGTTCTTCGGCCGCAGGCTCGGCAGGCATCTCCTCTGCTTCCGCACAGGCCCAGGTTCGCACCTCAGCCGCGGCTGATTCGAAGGTTCCGGGATCATCGAGCTTAGCGCGGATCTCCCTTAAAGCCTGAAAAACCTCGGACCTTTCAAAGAGCCGGTCAGGGTGAAAGTCATCCAGCTCGTTGAAGCGGAAAACAACAGAGGAGTTGCCGCTTTCTAAAACAGGCACATGAATCTCGGCCCCGATCTTTTTCAGCACCTCATCGAAATTGTCCCGGTCTATGCGAATAGGGCGTCGGCTGCTAAGGTCGATACCCGGCTTGAAAAGGCCGCGGTTGGCGCGTCCGCTGAAATCACCGAGGACTGCGATCCTGAACGGTTTGTCGGATTCGACTTCTCCGCGTGCCTCTTCCAATGATGTGACTGCCTTGATGTCCAGTCTACCGAATGAAATGGATTTCGGCATCTCGATGGTACCTCCCAAATGCTCGTTTCCTGTCCTTTCGCAGGATGTGTTGCTGCGGTGCATTCGATACGATTTTGCCGGCCTTTACCAGGGAAAACCGCTTTAACCCAGACCATATTTGAATCCGCCTTTTGCATAATCAGAGTTGACAAACTATGCAGTTTTATGTATTTTCCTTGATGTTCCGCCGAATGACAGAATAACACCTCGAAAAGCTGTCTACCTGATCCCGATCCCTGTGCGACCTTTGTTTTTGTTCCAGTGGTTTACAGGTTGTTGTTTCTCTGCCTGGAACAAGCATGATTGAAGGAGATGTATATGAAACCGGACAAAAGAGATCACGAAAAAAAAGAAGACCACAGCAAGGGCATATCTCGAAGAGGCTTTATCCGATTCATGCAGTGCGCGGGAGCCGGAGCCTTTCTCGGGTTGAACAAGGCGATGGGCCAGTCCGCGGACCCGGCCAGGCCGCCTGCTGCTACTCCATCTGTTCCTTACATGAATGGGCATGTGGTACACGTTCGTGATGAGGACGCGACGTTCTGGGATTTTAGCACGGGGTGGTACGGATACTACGTGGATCAGGATGCTGTGGATACAATGGTTGAGACAGGGCTCAAGAGGTTGACCGCCTCTTCCACTGCGTTTTCGGCATGGAGCAAACTCGTGCCGGGTTATACTCCAGGACAGACCTTTGCTATCAAGGTGAACTTCAACAATTTTTCTCATTCCGGTCCGGATCCCGATCCTGAAATCAACGCCTTGATCGAACCGGTCAATGCGCTCATCCGGACCCTGATCATGTTCAACGTGCAGCCGGAAGACATTACCGTGTACGATGTCACATACGGCTACCACAGCGGTTCCATGCCACAGATATCCTTTATCAACCGCTGCCTGTACCCGGGGATCAACTTCGTCTACCACACGGGAAACCCCAACCCTTTCAGCTCAACAGAGTTCGTCAAGTTCAATCCGCCCACCGGTCCCGGTGTCCAGGATCTGGCCATAGGCAACGTTGTTGTTGACACCGACTACCTCATCAACATGTTCATCCCCAAGGGGCACTCCCTGGCCGGCGTGACCCTGGGATTCAAAAACCATCTGGGCTCGATCACGGACGCGGCAAAGCCCCACGCGTACATGCCGTACAACTACTACTACAACCCCTCTTACAGCACATACATCGATATTTTCAAGAACCGGAATTTCGGTCCCAAAACCGTTCTGACAATGTGCGACGGCCTTTTCGGTAACTGGATAGGCGTGCACGGCGTACCCAAGGCCTGGAAGACTTTCAACGACAATTCCCCAAGCAGCCTCTTTTTTGCGGCTGATCCGGTGGCGATCGATTCGGTGCTGACCGACTACGTCGAGATCGAACGGAAGGCCCAGGGTTACGGCTCTTTGATGGCCGGAACGAGGGACTATCTGGTTCTTGCCGAAGGCGAAGAGTGGGGAATTCACGAGCAGGCGGATCCCTGGGTCGCGCCCATTGGAAGCGATTACAAGAGGATTCAGTACACTTATGTCGTGTTGTAGACCGGGCGTTGCTTTTGGCTGATAAAGCTCTTGGAGATGACAATGGGCCATAAAACGATCATGTCGGCGGTCGCGTTGATTGTTTTTTTCATGTTTGCCGGCTCGGCCGTTGGTGACAGCTACGTGGTCAAGCCCGACGGATCGGGTGATTTCCCCGTGATCCAGGTGGCAATCGATTCCGCAGTTGACGGGGACGAGATCCTGCTTGCCGACGGGGTGTTCAAGGGCAAGGGAAACAAGGAGGTGATATTCTGGGGGAAGGCGGTCACCGTGCGCTCCCAGAGCGGGAAACCGTCGGATTGCATCATCGATGCTGAAGGCGAGATCGGCCTCCCTTACAACGCGTTTTGTTTCGAAAACGGGGAGGGGGCTGACTCCGTTGTCAGGGATATCACCATCCTGAACGGATCGACTTCAACCTCCTGCTGAGGCATCCCGCACGGTGGCGGTGTCCGCTGCTCAGACAAATCCTCTCCAACGCTCACGAACATCCGGTTTGTCGGCTGCGTGGCCGATGAAAACGGCGGCGCAATCGACTGCGGCGATGGATCGCCTGTTGTCAGCGATTGTGTTTTCATCAACTGTTCGGCCGGCACGGGCGGAGCGGTCAGCGCGCAGGGCCCCGCCCTGATCATTGGCTGCGTGTTCGTGGAAAACCAGGTTGAGCACGCGGAATACGGCGGACACGGCGGCGGGCTTGCTGTCTACGGCACCACCGAGGCGACAGCCCCGGTGGAGGTGTTCAACTGTGTTTTCCTCGGCTGCAAATCGGGCAACCAGGGCGGCGCGGTTTACGTGGACGAAGAGTGTTCGGTCTTACTGGTCAACTGCACTTTCTCGGGCAACCAGGCTGATGACGGATCAGGCGTTTACCTGTTCGACACCGGTCCGGTCACGCTGATGAACACGGTTGTCGCTTTCGGAGATCCGGACGCCGCTTTTTCCGGCTCCGGCGATGTCGACATCTCGTACTGCAATGTTTTCGGCAACCCGGGCGGTGACTGGACAGGGCCGATCGCTGGCCAGCAGGGGGTGAAGGGCAACATATCACTGGATCCGTTTTTTGCGGACATCGAGAACGATGACCTTCATCTGCGTTACTGCTCCCCCTGCCGTGATTCGGGGGACAGCAGCGCCCCCGGCCTTCCTGATGTGGATTTCGAAGGCGATCCGCGCAAAGCTTACGGGTTGGTGGACATGGGCGCGGACGAGTTTTACCATCACCTTTACTTCACCGGTGACGCATGCCCCGGCGGACACGTAGAGGTCAAGATTACCGGCGTCCCGAGCTCGAATCCTGTTACCATGTGGGCGGGCACCAGCGTGCTGGAACCGTGTTTGCCCACGCAGTACGGAAGCTGGCACCTGCAGCTTCCTATCGTGACCCTGCGGGTTTTCGCTGAAGTTCCAAACGACGGCCTGATCGTTCTCCCCTCCGACATTCCGCCCGGCTACCCGATCTGGGACATTCCCCTTCAGGCCCTGGTCAACGGTCAGCTCACTAACCTTTGCGTCATGGAAGTGAAGGGGTAATCCGAGGCTCATGCCCGGGTATTTCATTCTCTTCTACCGAGGCACCTCGAGATGAAGAGTTTGAAATAGACGGGTTTATTGCATTTCACATCGCGCGTCTGAAGCCGGGAAAAATATTCTCGGATAGACATCCCGGCCGGATATAATGCGTGGAGTTTTTCTTTCTGAGCTCCATTTACATTTATCCGGGAGGTGAGCATATGTCTACAAGGAGACAGTTCCTTCAGCGGTTCATGATGGGCGGCGGTGCCGCAGTGGCAGTGCTCAACAGCGATGCGATGGCGATCGTAGCGGAGGCTGTGAACAGCCTGAAACCCGAGGACACGCCCGAAAAACTCGCGGACCAGGAGTGGTTCTGGTCGAGAATACAATCGGCTTTCGAACTGGACCGCACGATCATACACCTGAACAGCGGGGGAACGTCCGCAAGCCCACGCACCGTGCACAACGCGTTCAAGCGGTGCCTCGATTACTGCAACCAGGCGCCTTCCTACTACATGTGGAGGCATGTCCGGTCCAATGTGGAAGGGGTTCGCGCGGGGCTCGCGCGGGCTTTCGACTGCGACAAGGAAGAGATCGCCTTGACCCGCAACACCAGCGAGAGCATGGAAATCGTGCAATTCGGCATGAACCTCGATCCCGGGGACGAGATTCTGGCGACCACGCAGGCCTACGGAAGGATGCTGACCACCTGGGACCAGAGGGTGCGGCGCGACAAGATCGTTCTCAAGAAGGTGATGATCCCTGTTCCGCTCATGGATCCGGACGACTACGTGAAACGCGTCGAAGAGGCGATCACCCCAAGGACCAAGGCGATAATGGTCATGCACATTATCAACCTGACCGGCCAGATCACGCCCGTGAAGGAGGTGAGCAGGATGGCGCATGAAAGGGGCATTCCCGTCATCTGCGACGGCGCGCACTCTTTTCACCATTTCCCCTTCACCATCAAGGATCTGGAATGCGACTTTTTCGGAACAAGCCTGCACAAGTGGACATACGCCCCGATAGGCACCGGGTTCCTCTATGTGAAGAAGGAGAGGATCAAGGAGATCTGGCCCTTGATGGCCGCCGATGAGAGCATGGACGAAAACATCCGCAAGTTCGAGGAGATAGGGACCCATCCCGCGGCGAACCGCAACGCAGTGGCGGAAGCGCTGGCGTTCAACGAGGGCATCGGTCTCGCGCGGAAGGCCGAGAGGTTCAGGTACCTGCACATGCGCTGGATCAAGCGGCTGAGAAAGTACGACAACGTGAGGTTCAGGATCAACATCGATGACAGGTCGCAGTGGTGCGGTCTGGTCAATGTTCATATCGACGGTGTGGACATCAACAAGCTGTGCTCATACCTGCTGAACGAACACAGGATCTACCTGATATCGATCGGCCACGAGGAGTGCAAGGGCATCCGGGTCACGCCGAACGTATACACGCTCCCCTCGGAAATAGACGTGTTTGCCGACGCCATGGAGATGGTGGCCAGGGGAGAGGTCAAGGAAGTGATGGAAAGCTGATCCCGCGCATTTGCCGTAGGGGTGGTTCGCGAACCGCCTGTAAAAACTGGAAAATCAGGACAGTCACCTGTTTTTTTACGCAGAAAAACAGGTGACTGTCCCTAATCATACAGCACGCGCTTACCCGAGCATAGCCTTCAGGTCATCGTTCGCCGTTGTCGTGGGCATGATGTTGAAATTCTCGACGAGAACGTTCAGCACGGCAGGCGTGACAAACGCCGGCAGGCTCGGGCCGAGCCGGATGTTCTTGATCCCGAGGTGGAGCAGGCTAAGCAGGATGCATACGGCCTTCTGCTCGTACCACGAGAGAACGAGCGAGAGGGGCAGGCTGTTCACGTCGGTCTCGAAAGCGTTTGCCAGGGCCACGGCGATCTGGACCGCCGAATAGGCGTCGTTGCACTGGCCCACGTCGAGAAGGCGCGGGATCCCGCCGATGTCGCCGAACTCGAGCTTGTTGAACCTGTACTTGCCGCAGGCGAGCGTCAGGATCACGCAGTCATCAGGCACCGATTCGGCGAGCTCGGTGTAGTAGTTGCGTCCGGTTTTCGCGCCGTCACACCCGCCGATCAGGAAGAAGCGGCGGATAGCCCCGCCCTTCACAGCGTCGATCACCTTGTCAGCCACGCCGAGCACGGCGTTGCGCGCGAAACCCACCATGATCGTTTTTTCGGTCTCGTCCGCGGCAAAACCATCAGCCGCAAGCGCGGCGTCGATCGCGGGCGTGAAATCACCATCCGCGATGTGCGCGACACCGGGCCATGCCACGAGGCCGCACGTAAAGATGCGGCCCATGTACGACTCCTTCGGCTTCTGGATGCAGTTGGTCGTCATCACGATGGAACCCGGGAAAGCCTCGAACTCTTTGCGCTGGTCCTGCCAGGCACCACCGTAGTTGCCAACAAGGTGCTCATGCTTCTTGAGTTCCGGATAGGCGTGGCAGGGAAGCATCTCTCCGTGGGTGTAGACGTTGATCCCCTTGCCCGCGGTCTGTTCGAGGATCTGCTCGAGATCCTTCAGATCGTGGCCGGACACCAGGAGCGCCTTGCCTGCCACGGGTGTCACGCGCACGACAGTCGGCTCGGGATGGCCGTAGGTCCCGGTGTTGGCCGCGTCGAGGAGCTCCATCACCTTGAGGTTCACTTCGCCGCAGCGCAGGTTCATGGCAACGAGTTCGTCAACGGTGAGGTTTTCCCTTGTAAGGAAATCGAGCGCCTCGTGGAAAAATGCGAAAACATCGTCGTCATCATGTCCGAGGATGTGGGCGTGGTCAGCGTAGGCTGCCATCCCCTTGAGCCCGTAGGTGAGCAGCTCCATGAGCCCGGTTATGTCGTGCCCGAGCGCTTCCCGCCTCTTCTCGATCCCGACCTCGCAGCCCATGGCAACGAGGTTGTCCATTTCAAAGGAGACGGAGCAGGAGTCCGGGCCGCCGAGCTTCTCCGGCTCTTGTCCCGCTTTTTCACAGGCTGATTCGTAGAGCTGCGCGGCACGCTGCCGGATGGAGCAGGCATCGCGGAGCAGCCCGGCAAGCCTCTGCGTATCGAAGTTGACATTGGTGACGGTTGTAAAGAGCGCCTCGACCACGAACAGGTCGACATCGCGATCAGCAGCGCCCAGTTCGCGGGCCCTGTGCGCGTACGCGGAGACTGTTTTCGCCGCGTGTATTAGAAGGTTCTGCAGCGCCGCGGTCTCGGGATCCTTGCCGCAAACCCCGACCTTTGTACAGCCCTCTCCTTTGGCGGTTTGCTCGCACTGGTAACAAAACATGCTCATGATAGATTCTCCTTATCAGATGTTTCAGAATGAAAAAATCGTGTCCTTGTTATTGTGGAATGTCCTTTTTGATATCGCCGACTTTTCTGCTGCTCATGTACTCTTTGAACTGCTTGTTGATGCTCTCCACGAAGCCGTTGAAAATGCAGTTGCTCTTTTTGCAGACCGGCTCGTCGAAAATACAGGCTTTGAAATCTAGCGGTCCCTCTATCGCTTCGAAAACATTGAGGAGGGAAGACTCTTTTCCCTTTAAGCTCACACGGTACCCACCGCTCGGTCCTCTCACGGATTCAAGGATGCCGGTTTTTACGAGCGACTGGAGCACCTTGGAAAGATGAAACCCGGAGCATTGCAGGGCCGAAGCGATTTCCCTGGTGGAGGCCTGTCTCGACCCGTTCTTTATGAGAAAATCAACAGCGTGAATGGCAAGGGAAACAGCTTCGGACACCTTCAGGATTCCAGGCATTTTCGATCCGCCTCGCATAGAGCCGTTTTGATTAATTGGCAATTAAGTACTCTAATACCAGATTATCGGATTAAGTCAAGCTTATTTACAGAAAAAAATTGGTTCATGGCCCATTTCCGGGCAAAAAAAAGAGCCCGATGGGCTGATACGGCTCCACCAGGCTCTTTGATGTTTGCGTTTACAGGATGAGGCGACTTGCACGAAGTCGAAGGGCTAACTGCCTCAGCATGACCCTGCCTTTTCCTCAACTTTGATGGCTTTTACTTCTGTACCCTTATCACACGCCTCCGGGTCAGCGGAGGAGATGAATTTTTGAAGCTGCTTCCCCCAGGCATGCAACTCCTTCAGAAGCGCCGGGTCTTTTGCGCTCATAAGGGTGATCGTCCCGTTCGGTGTCAGGATCCTTTCCTCAATTGCGCCGTTTTTGCGGAACATTAAGTACTGGTCGCAAATGGGGCAGACTTTCTTGGCGCGGTCTTCACTGCCCATTTTCAGCAGCTTCTCGCACAGTTTCTGCTCTTTCTCTCCGATTGCGCGGTATTTTTTCAGGAGCTTGTTGTTTTTCAGGGTGGTGGTGAAGATGATCCCCTTGCTCCAAGTGGAAATGTTGTACTCAACGGCAGCCGCCAGCTCCTTTTCACCTGAAGAAATGTTGCAGATGATGCACTTGGGCATGGCAGCCTGAATAAGCTTTTCGTCCTTCATCGAACATGATGAGCATTCCTCTTTGCCGTTTTCACAGTTTCCTTCCCCGGAGCAGGACTTTGCTTCATCTTCGTTGCCGCAACTGCGGTCATCGGATTTCCCTCACTGGGCGTAAGCTGGTAAGGCACAGATCAAAACGAGCAGGGATAGCAACCCGGCCCATTTTAACGAGCTTGTCCACTTTTTCATGTCATGTACTCCTAACTCTTTGATAAGAAACACTTCCTTGCTCGTCTGCCGACGAACTTGTTCGGATATACGGATCGATAACCTACTTTATTAGCATGAAATGGCGTAAGAAGCCACATAAATGGCGAAATAATCCGATGGTTCAGGTTTCCTGTAAGAGCTTTCTTGGGGCCTCCATCTCCTCCTCAATCTGTGCCGGCTTCATGATGAGCACGCTTGAGCAGGCCTTTATCTTCGAGCAGTTTCACGAGGGCGTCGATTCGCTGCCCCTGCGTCACAAAAAAGCTATGGAAAGTGATCTGCAGACCAATGATAATCAGGAGAGCGGCCATGGCTGTGTTTTGAGTCGATATGGGTATATCGGGCCAATCCCTGAGTAGAAACACCAAGCCCATCAGGCAGGCAACGACGCCTAAACCGAACTTGAACCACCCGAACCTGCCGAACCGCCTGCCGTGGACCGTGGCAACAAGCCTTTCGTGGGCAGCTAAAGCTTTGAGCGTCAGTTCCGCCTTTATCCCCTGAAACTTTTCCTCATCCACTTTTTTGTTAGTGTTCGTCACCTTTGGTCTCCTGAATGGTTCGATCGGTCTTGACAGTAAAGATCAACCCTGTTGTTCCCGAGACGGGCTATAGCGCGAATAGTTCGAACCCCGTGTGGATACGGCCGCGCCAAGAAGGCTTTTCTTCGGAAAGGTTCTACGTTTCATTCAATGGTCTCCAGCTTGCGTTGCCATGAGATTGCTTCGTTGCTCAACATTCCGGAAAATACACTTGATGGCTGAAATTGTAAACGCTTTTGATCATTGCAGGCAAGAACCGCATCTCCGGTGCACTGCAATATCCATCCAAAAAAAACCGGGACCGATGAATCTGAAAATCCATCGGTCCCGGTGTTCCGGTTCTCTTCGGGGAGCCCTCAATAGAGCCTTTTGTCTCTCTTCATCTCCTCGATCTCTTTCTTTAGCTCCTCGATCTCTTTTTTCAGGGCCTCGAGCTCCGTATCGCGGGAACGGATCGAATCGCTTTCCTTTTTCAGCTTGTCGCGCACCTTCTTGAGCTCTTCCTTTATCACCGCCTTGTCGTCGTCCCGGATCTCCTCCCACTGGCGTCCACGCTTCCGGTTCAGTGTCTTGAGGTTTTCCCCCAGGGCTTTCCTCACGGCCTCAGAGATTTGTGACACGTCTATGGAGAATTTTTTCAGCTTCTTCTGAAACTCCTTGTCCGACGGATCAAAGGTTTCGATCCCTTCGATTGACTGCTCCACAGCCTCGTTCACCCGGTCTCCGATCTCATCCCAGTCGATTTCTTCGAGTACGGACAGGCCTTTCAGTGCTTCCCGGAGATCCTTGCCGAGTTTTTCATCATCGAGCCCTTTGATGATGATCGACCTTTTGGCGTCGCTGCCCAACTCTTCGCCGAAACTCCGCGCCCATTTCTCCATGTCTTTTCCGAACTTCTCTCCCCAATTCTCCATTTCTTTTCCGAACCTTTCCATGTCCTTTCCGAAGCTCTCCATGTCCTTCTCGAACCCTTTTCCCCATTCCTCCATGTCCCCTTCGAACTTCTCGGCCCACTTTGTAGCGGCCCTCCCCATCTCCTCGCCGGCTTTTTCCATGGCCTTGCCGCAGGCTTCCACAGCAGCCTTTCTCTTGGCGAGCCATTTCACGAACGGACCGGCGATCTCTTCGTCCAGGGTGTCCTCTGCATCCTCTGCCAGGTTTTCGAACCAGTCATAGTCGTCCTTCTTGCATGTTATGGAGCCATTATTGCAAAAGTGCCCGCGGAACTCCTCCAGCAGAGGGCGTACCTCATCGATTTCCCGTTCTGTCAGCTCAAGGTCGTTTTCCAGGTCGTCTTCCATTGCTTCGAGATCCAGAAGCTTCGCAAGCTTCTTGCCCTGCAGCGCGAGCTCCACGCTCGCTTCCCGAAACTCCGGGCCGGTGATGTTCTTCAAGCCGGACAGGCCCTTGACGAAGCCGCCCTTCTTGTCCGTCAGGGACTCGAGAGCCTTTTCAACGGTCTCGAGGGCCTTGTGCAATTCGGCATCCTTCTTCTTTTCCTCCTGGGCTTGGGCATTGGTGCAGAACAGCCCGAAAACAGCTCCCACGAGCACGATGGTAGTAACTCTTTTCTTCATGATTTGGCTCCTTCTGTTCATCTCGAAGGTTTGTCTTTTTGTTTCACTCGTCTTATTTCGTTCATCAGTTCATCGATCCTGTTCAGTATCGGTCCGGCTTGCGCGGAATCCACGTCGGAGTACTCGACCATCAGCCGCATGGCGCCAAGCTCCCACTCAAACGATTTCAGCATGGCTTCCTGACCCTTGAGGGCCTCGGTGTTCATGGCATCGAGAAAGTACATCCGCTCCTCAACGCGGCTTGCATCGGCCTTGTCGCTCATCGTTGTGATCACCAGGCTGACTGCGATGACCACCAGGGCGGCTACTGCAATCCGAAGGAGCCTGCTGGCGCTCCTGGTTATTGCAGTGGTGGGCTTTGCGGCAGGTTCGAGCGCTTTTTCGATCCGAGCCTGGAGCCCGGGGCCTGGTTTTGGGTGAGCCCGGGCGAGCAGACGGTCCGCAGCTTCAAGCCTTTTTTCGAGGCCCCCGCAAGTCCCGCAGGCCATAAGGTGCTCTTCAAGGGATGCGCGCTCTCCTTCTTCGAGCTCTCCATCCATTCGGGCGCTCAGCAGTTCAGCCGCTTCTTCGCATGAGACCATGGTTTACTCCTTCCCCTCGATCAGCCCTTCCTTTCGGAAAGAGCTTTCCATTTGTCGCCGCGCCCTGTAGATCCATGTCCGGACCTGGGCTCGGGTGCATTCGAGCACATTTGCGATTTCGTCATAAGAAAGTCCGCCTTCCAGCTTAAGCTTCAAGGCATCCGCCTGGTTCGCAGGAAGGGCCTCGATCAGGGCGTTCATTTTTTTCTCCAGATCGATGCCCTCGAACCCGCTTCCCTGCCGGTCAACGCTTGGTTCCTTTACCGCGTCGAGCGAAATATGGGTGCGATGCCGCTGTTTTCGCAGCATGTCAATGCTCAGGTTCCTGATGGTTCCGAAGAACAGGGCACCGAACCCACCGCGTTCAGGGCTGATAGCGCTCATGTTTTTCGGCTTCAACAGGCGGCAGAAGGCTTCCTGCACGGCCTCCTCCGAATCGTCTTCGTTTTTGAGGAGCGACCGGGCGTACCCCACACCACGGGCGGCATACCTTTCATAGAGAACGGAAAAGGCGTCGTTTTTGCCCGTAAACAGGGAGGCTACCAACTCTTCATCAGTCATGGTCTTTCCGGATATCCTGTATTCGTTCACATCAGGCGCCTGTATACCGGTAAATACGTTCAATTTCCGAAAAGTCGCACACTTTGTGAAGAGAATAACGCGGAAAGAAGAAAGAAGAAGAAGAAAAAGAGAACCACGGATTAACCCGTATTTTCACTTGATTCCCGTCAACAAAAAGCTCATTATTGACCGATAATAAAGCCTTATAAAGTTCACGGCGTTTTGCCGCGCCTACATCAGTTTTGCAGCGGGCCATGAACGGCCACGTTGGAATGTACGCCTGCTTTCCTTTGTACTCAAAAAAAACTTGGAAAATCCAATCATGCTGAGAATCCAAAAAATGCGGTTCCTGAAAAACCGGTACGTTCATGTTTTTTTTATGTTGTTCATATGCCTGTCCGCAGCGGCGATGCTTTTGCCGGAAGCCTCTGCGCAGGCTCCATCGGGCTACTATGACAGCGCCAACAACAAGACCGGCCAACAGTTGAGGGATGCCCTTCACGACATCATAGATGATCATCACGTGATCCCTTACAGCAGCAGCTCGTACGACACGCACGATGCGCTCGAAGACCTTGACGTGGATCCGAACAATCCGAGCAACGTGATTTTGATCTACTCCGGGTGGTCGGTCCCCAAAAGCAGCTGGCCTGACTGGAACCGAGAGCACACCTGGCCCCAGAGCTACGGCACGAGCAGCGGTCCGGCCAACACGGACATGTTTCACATCTACGCCTGTGACATGAACGTCAACTCCTCCCGCGGCAACAAGTACTACGACAACGGCGGCACCAACTTCCATCCGGAGGCTCCGGATTGCCGCTATGACACTGACTCCTGGGAGCCGAGGGACGAGGAAAAGGGCGACATCGCGCGGTACATGTTCTACATGGATGTGCGCTACAACGGGGATGAGTACAATGAACTGGACCTTGAGCTCACCGATAACACCTCCCTGATCGTCAGCGGCTCGCGCTTCATGGGCAAGCTGAGCACCATGCTCGAATGGCATGAAAACGACCCTGTTGACAGCCGTGAACAGATCCGAAACGAGTTAATCTATTCGAATATTCAGTACAACCGGAACCCTTTCGTTGACAATCCGAGCTGGGTGTACAGCATATGGGGCGGCGCCCTGATCACCGACACATACACCATATCAAGCCTCACCGGTGGTGTCGCCGATTTCACCCTTGATGCGGGTGTCCCAAACGCAAACCGCAACTACTTTCTTCTAGGCAGTGTCACTGGAACCCACCCCGGCCTTCCTCTTCCCGGCGGCAGCGTCACGCTGCCGATAAACTGGGACGTTTTCACCGGGCTTGTGTTCAAGCTTGTCAACACCCAGCCCTTTACGAACTTCCAGGGCAGCCTGGATTCGTCAGGCGCGGCCGCGGCGCAGTTCGACACGTTGGGCCCGCTGCCTCCCGAAGCATTGGGCGTCAAGATGAGCTTCGCATACTGTTTGTATTTTAACTACAATTACGTATCGAACCCCGTTGAGATTGAGATCGCGCCGTAGAAACGGAACGACCGCCAACTGAAGCACCCTATTAATGTGCCTTAAGAGTTCCGGCTCAATGCCGGTCTTGATGCCCGCAAATTAAAACACGCGCTTTCAGCCTTCGAAAACCGGAAGCTGAAATAGCCTGGCCTGTGTATTCCGCATGGAGCCGCGCTTTCGTGGAATGATATGGATGGAGGCGCTGGCTATTTCTTGAATTGGGCACTGGCCTTATCAAGACCCTTTTCAAGCTCTTCCATTGCACTGTTGAGCGCGGGTTTCAAATCCTGCCACGCGTCTGAACCAGCGTTCTTAAGCGACATGAACTTTGCCTGTGCCGCTTCTTTCATTTTTTCAAGCTCTTCAATGCTCTTGGCGAATTCCGCTTTAACTTCATCTCCGAGATCAGCCCCGCTCGTTTGTAGGGCCTTGATCTTGGCATCTATGGCAGCAATCTGCTCTTCCATGCTCACGCAGAACTCATCCTGGCACTCCTGGCAGCATGACGCAAAGATACCAACAGAAACAAGCCCGACCAAGATTGTGATGATAATCGAGTATTTCATCATCTCTTCCTTCAAATAGGTCTCTACTATAGTAAATATTATGACACTAACACTGATATACAATTCGTCGAGGTCTTCCGGTTCAGCAAATTACCTGATGAAGTTCACAGGTCGACAGAAGCGCTTTCCGGGCTCGATGAGGGCGATGGATTCGAACAGGAGGTTCGCGGCGGTTATCCTTGGAACACGGGGGGATCACCGGCGCCTGGCAACGACAACGGCTGCCGCGATCACAAGCAGCAATCCGATGATCACCGATATCAACGCGATAGAGCCGGACCCCGTCCCGCCCGGGCGGCCGATGAACCTGAACATGAAGACAAACACTCCGCCCAGGGCGACAAGCAGAACCAGCCCGATGACCAGCGCTGTCTGCACGCCCGTTCCGCTAAAGTCTCTCATCGCTTCTTTTTCCGCGATCCGCATTGCCATGCGGACTTCCGTGAACTTCAAGTCAGGATTGCCCTCCCGGAATATGCTGATGAGCTCTGCCATCTTGCGGCCAAGATCCAGGGCCTTCTGAGAGGGGGGCGGAGGGATTACCGGTACGAACATCTTCGTTCTCCTGCTGCAATTATCACAATAAGATCTTGGTCGGCGTGCCTGACCACGCGCGCCTCTGGTAGCGTGTCACTTCATAAGGCACAAGTTTTTGTTCGGTCAATATCTTTTGCATCTGCTGAAGATACTCAAAATCAACTTCGCAGTAATGATTGAACCAATCCTCAACCATTGAGAACAGGTCTGTTGTATAGTTTTCATCTCCGAAGTTTACATATTTTTCCTTCAGAGCCGGGTGCTGGCGCACCATCGTGTTTGCCTTTGATCCCGGAAAAGGCACCACCGTGCCCCACTCGAACCTGTCAAAATTATCATATTCCGATATCCGCTTCAGAAACTCCAGCGTCCTGTGAATGCTTTCCATGGATTCGCCCGGCACTCCTATAACAACTCCGACAATCACGCCAAGCCTGTATTTTTGCAATATATCCATCGCTTTGAGATTGTCGTCAATGGTTGATCTTTTGTTCATGCTTTCGAGCATTTTCGGATTGCCGGCTTCCATTCCCACAAATACGCTCACACAGCCCGCTTCAACCAACAGACGAGCGATCTCATCGTCAACTCCCTTGGCATCCACATAGTTGGTGAAGTTTATTTTCAGCCCCTTTGGCTTGGATTGACAGAAGCTCTTGAACCATTCCTTGTCGCCGATAAGGTTGTCGGACGGATCCCAGATGAAATCCGCGCCGTTCCTTTCGACCAGGGAGGTGATTTCATCCCACACGCGCACAGGGTTTCTCAGCCGCAGATCGTTATACGGAATCGAACAGAATATACAGCCGCCGTCTTCCTGGGCGCGCCAGACGCACCCTTTTTGCGAATAGATGTTCGTCGGCCTTTTGAACCGTTCAACCATTGGGTAGTCCGGGTGAGTGCTGTTCTTGAAATACGCCTCCATGTCCACAAGATCCCTGTCCGGAGGCGGCAGCTTGTCCAGGTCCGGCAGTTCGACGGGGTTGTTTACGATCTTGTTGTTCTCGCGATAGACCAGGTTGGGAATGGAGTTCAAAGGTGCGCCGGCAATGTACCGGGAAAAGGCGGCCTCTCCGTCATACCTGATCACAGCGTCCACAAAGTCGTAGAACTTCAGAACTTCTTCGGCCAGCGGCGTGGCCGCGGCACCCCCAAAGACAACGGCAGCTCCTTTTTCCGCTGCATGTTTTGCGACCTTGACAGCATATTCATACCCGACCCCGGTCACTGAAACACCCACAACATCCGCGTCAATTCCGTCGAGGAGCTCATCCAGGGTGAGAACGTTGTTGGCATCAAGGATTTCGACCTCAACACCCGGATTGTTCTCTTTGAGATATGCTCCAATAGACATTATGCCGAGAGGCTGAGGCCATTTGGAAAACTTGGTAATGACCGTGTCAGGCCTTTTTGGAGGAGGCAGAACAAGCTGCGCTTTTTCGATCTTTTCGGGTCTCATTGGAATGTGTCCTCAAAAAACAAATCAGTGTTTGCGGAGATATGATATTTTCTTGAACACCGGCACCGAAAGCAGCGCGGCGATGCAGGCGGCGGGAACGAGAATCGCTGTTTCTCCCGGCTTTTGGTAACCGAGGACAGCGAAGCCGGCCCGTATCAGGCCCGAGGTTCCCATCACCACGGCTATCAGCGAGGAGAGCGCCAGCGCGCTGTTTAAAAGGAATCCGGGAAGGTTTGCATCACCGAGGAGTTTCCTGTCGTTCACTGTAATCCAAAGAAAAACCGCCACCAGCGGAAGGATCACGCCGTTCAGGGCCTGGGCGAGGATTATCACGGGAATGGGGCGGATGTCGGCGAGGCCGAACCCGAGCCCGAACAGAAGCACTCCTCCCCAGACGGCGCGGTAACGCCGGGAGCGCTCGTTCCATCGGTGGCTGTTTTCCGCGGACGCGAGCCCCTTCACCGAAAGAGCGGCAGCGAGCGGCGCCGTGATTGCCGAAGACAGGCCTGCCGCGAACAGCCCGAAGGCGAAAAGCAGTCCGGCCCATTGACCGAGCCTCGTTTCGAACGCGGATGAAAGCGCCTCGAAGCTGAAGTCGCCTTGGACAGCGGTGCCTGCCACGAGGATAGCCATTGAAATCAGGCCGCCCAGCGGGATGGCGACCGCAAGACCGAACCTGGCCTGGCCAAGGGTCTGTCCCCGCGCGAGCCCAGACCCAAGGAACAGGTTGTACGGCACAACCGTGGTGCCCACGAGGCCGAGCGCGAGCAGGCCTGCCTTGCCGGGGAGCGATGGAACGAAACAGCCTCTCAAGAGATCAACCGGGTCCGGCCAAAGGTCGATAGCGCACGCGACGAACGCCGCGCCCATCAGTGCGACAACGATGCCGAGGATCCGGGCCACCGCGGCCGAGCTTCCCGCGAACAGGATCACACCAGCGATCAAGCCGATCATGAGCGTGATGGCGCGGGGCGGAAGATCGAGCCCGAGCGAAGCGCCCGAGACCGCGCCGAGGATGTTCCCGGCCTGGTATGCGGCGCACCCGAGCACAACCGCGCCGACCACGACAACAGGAACACACCTTGCGGCTTTTTGGTTCACGAACCGCATGCACATGATCCGCGCAAGCGGCAGGCCGGTCACGATTGTGAGCCTTGCGCTCGCCTCCTGAAGCGCCAGGCAGGCAGCGGTCGAAAACAGAAGCGCCCACAGCAGGCTGAATCCGAACCCTGCTCCGGCTGCCGATGCCGTGGTGACCGTTCCCGGGCCGATGAACGCGGCGCTGATAGCGGACCAGAGGAGAATGCTCAGCAGGCGTTTCATTCCGCGCTCCCTCCTTCGGGCGGCCTGCCGAACCCGCCGCCGCCCGGCGTTTTCAGCACGAACCTGTCGCCCGCGTCCACCGCTTGCGAGTCAACCGCTGAAAGCTCGACTCTCCGGCCGTCCGCCCTTACCAGCCTCTGCGCTCCGGGCTTTCCAGGACCGCCGCCCGCCATGCCGAACGGCCCTTCGTTCCTTCGCTGGCTCAGCACTGAAAGGCTGAGCGGTTTCAAAAAGGTGATCTCGCGCACGACACCGTCCCCTCCCTTGTGCCGCCCTTTCCCGCCCGACCCTCTTCTTACCGCAAAACGCTCGACTTGTACAGGGTAGCGGTGCTCCACCACCTCGGGATCGGTTATGCGCGTGTTGGTCATGTGGCTGTGCACCGCTGATGCCCCGTCGAATCCCGGTCCTGCGCCGCACCCCCCGCAAACCGTCTCGTAGTAGGAAAAGCTGTCGTCCCCGAAGAGCACGTTGTTCATCGTGCCCTGGCTCCCCGCCGACAATCCGAGCGCCTTTATCAGGACGTCGGCAAGGCGCTGGCTCGTCTCCACGTTGCCGCCCACAACCGCGGGCGCTTTTGCGGGGTCCACAGCAAATGGAGGGTTCAGCATGCCCTCCGGGACCTTTATCGACACCGGCCTGAGCAGGCCCTCGTTCAGGGGCAGCTCCTCGCTTACCAGCAGGCGAAGCACGTAGATCACAACCGAGTGCACGATAGCCGGGGTGGCGTTGAGGTTGCCCGCGTGAACTCCCGCCGATCCCGAAAAATCGAAGACTGCCGTGTTCCCGGCCTTCTCGATGAACACCTCGATGGGCGAGCCGTCATCGAGACGCTCGCGCGCCCGGTATTCACCGTCCGGCAGCGCGGCGAGCGCTTCCCGCATCCGGCGCTCAGCCCTTTTTTCGAGAGCGTCCATGTAAAGCGCCGCCACATCAGCGCCGTGCTCTGTTGCGAGGGAGCGAAGCGCGTCGGCACCCTGGTGGCAGGCAGCAGCCGCCGCCTCGATATCCGCCATGTTGTCCGCAAGAGCCCGGGTAGGCCATGGCGCGCTCTCAAGAAGCGATCGCACCTCGTCAAAGCACGCCTTTCCGTTGCGGATGATGAGGGTCGGCGGAATGACAACGCCCTCTTCGACTAGCCGCGAGGCAGCCGGGGGCATGGACCCCGGCCTGGTCCCGCCTATCTCGGCGTGATGCGCCCGCGCAGCCACATAGCCCAGAAGCGGGGGAGCGTCCTTTCCTTGGGCGTCCTTTCCGTGAACCGGTGCGATAACGGTCAGGTCGGGCAGGTGCGACCCGCCGAACGCGGGGTGGTTTGTGACGGCTGCATCGCCCTCGCCGAGATGCATTGCTTTTTCGACAGCCCTGACGCACAGACCCATCGACCCCAGATGCACGGGGATGTGCGGCGCGTTCACAACGAGCTTGCCCGCGCTGTCGAGCAGCGCGCACGAAAAATCGAGCCGCTCCTTCACATTGGTCGAAACCGCGGTGCGGCGGAGCGCCTCGCCCATCTCCCTTGCGATAGATTCGAACCTGTGGGAGAAGAGCTCCACTTGCACGGCCTCGGGACGGTGCGCTGATGAACACCCCTCCCCCGCAGCCGCTGTCTTTTCGTCTTCGCGCAAAGGCTGCATCACCATCGAGCCCGCACCGTCGTTTTCCAGCACCCAGCCCGGCTCCACCACGGTTGCGCTGTGCTTCTCGAACACCAGGGCAGGCCCCTTGATTTGTACGCCGGGCAGGAGCTTGTCCCTGGAATAGGCATCGACCTCCCGCCACCTTCCCTGGAACCATGCCTTTTGCGTATCCGGACGCTCTGGTTTTCTATCGGATGGAACAGGATCTATCGGGACGTGTCCGCGCTGCGCTTCCTGCCCGGGCGGGCGCGACGAGGCAACCGCTTTCAGGGACACGAGCTCAACCCGGCGCCTGTTGGGACTGTGCCCGTAAACCGCCTCGTACTTTTCCGTAAAAGCGGTTTCAAGATCGGATCCCGGATCGACCTCGACCTGTAGAGCGCTTTCCTGCCCGACAAAACGCATCTCGGCGATCCGCCTCCGGATCATGCCGTGTTCCCTGGAGATCCCCTCATCCGCCAGCGCTTCGAGCGCCTCGCGATCGAGCTCGTTCAGGTCCGCACGCACCCGCTCTTTAACATCGTCGAGCAATGCGAGCACCTGTTTTTCAGCGAACCGCTCCAGGACCGCGCTGGAAAGTCCGCGCGCGCTCAGGATGCCCGCGCCGGGCGGCACCACCACGGTCTCGACCCCGAGCCGGGACGCCACAGCGCAGGCGTGCTGGGCCCCTGCGCCGCCGAACGCCACAAGCGCGTACTCCGCAGGGTCGTACCCGCGCCTGATGGAGATGCGCCGGATCGCGTCGGCCATGCGCTCGTTTGCAACGGCCAAAAAACCCTCGAGCACCTCCTCCGGCACATACGGTGTCCGCCCGTGCGCGCTCTTGTCGAGTTTTTCGATGATGCGCTCGAGCGCCCGCTGCCCGGGCTTGGCATCCACCGGGATCTCGAACCTTGCGGGATCGAGCCGCCCTAACAGCAGGTTGACATCGGTGAGCGTGAGAGGGCCGCCCTCGCCGTAACATGCCGGCCCCGGATCAGCGCCCGCGCTTCCCGGCCCCACAGCAAGGCCGGTCCCGTCTGACGAGCAGATCGACCCCCCGCCCGCTGCAACGGTTTCGATGAACAGCGCCGGAGCGAAAAGGTGCGCGCTGCCCACGCTGTGCTCGAACACGTAGTCAAAATCCCCATCGAACCTGGCCACATCGGTGCTCGTTCCGCCCATGTCGAAACCGATCACCCGCTCCCGGCCCGCTGCCCGTCCCGCGCCGGCGGCGCCCACAACCCCTCCGGCCGGCCCGCTGAGCAGAAGATCTTTCGGCTTTGCAGCGCCCCTGCCTGCCAGCCCGCCCGCGCTTGTCATTACCAAAAGCCTGCCGCCCGCGAGCGAGTCGGTTATCTTCTGGAGGTACCGTTCCACCACCGGGGCTAGGTGCGCGTTCACAACCGCTGTTTCGGCGCGGGGGAGTATGCGGATCGAGCGCGCGAGGTCGGACGAGCAGGACACGTGCGAAAAGCCCGCCCGCCGCAAAAACGATGCGAGCTCCCTTTCGTGCGACGGGTTCTTGTCGCTGTGAAGAAGGGCCACTGCCGCCTCCGTGATCCCTGCTTTCAGCAGCGCCCGCGCCCTGTCGCGCAAAGCATCCGAATCAAACCGTTTGATGACCGAGCCGTCGGCAGCAAGGCGCTCGCTGACCCCGACCGTTTCCGCGTGGATCGGTGCAGGCTTTTCGATGTCCAGCGCGAAAAGATCCGGCCGCTGCTGCGTGCCGATCTCGAGCAGATCCTCGAAACCCCGCGTTATGAAAAGCGCGACCGGCGCGCCGGTCCGAGTGAGCAGCGCGTTGGTCGCAAGCGTGGTTCCGAGACGCATGAAAACGGGCGGAAGGGGTTTTCCAGCGGGAGTGCGTGTGAGAATGCGCGCGGCAAGGATGGGCGCCTCCTCATCGGTTTTTACTTCGAACGCTGCGCCCGGCCGGGGCAGAGGCTCGGTCCCCTTGCCGGGCCCCTTGGCATCATCCAGCTCCAGGAGCGATCGCCCCGGAACGAACCGTTTCACGCGCACAGGTTCCCAGCCTCCATCAAGCGCGCGAAAAATCCCGCGGCGAAGCACATCAGTTTCCAGGGCGAATCCGAATGACACCTCGAACGCCCGTTCTCCCGCCTGTTTTCGCACGAACCCCCTGAGCGCGCCCGTGGAAAGCACCTTTGCCTCGAGCCGCTCCCCCTCGGGAGAGAAAGCTAGCGCATCAGTGAATGTTCCTCCCGTGTCAACGAAAAGATGCCAGAGCGGTTCCACTCCCGGTTTCTCCTGTGTCAGGCTGCGCCGCGCGTCCGACAAAACTCGGCAGAACACGCCGCTTCTTCTGTTTTTTCCCTTGTCATCTTCTTCGAAAAGGCTGCTGTTTTCAATACAAAGGAGATATGGCCGGGGAATGCCTTCCGCATGACAGGTGGTAAATACCTATTCTGTGGGGTGTTGAACAGTTACACGAGCGCGAGACCAGTGTAAAAAGGATGGTCTCTTCTTGATATTTGACCGGTTTTTATGTACATTGTGCGTGTTGAGGGAAAACCGAAAGGATGATCAAATGAGGTACTTACAAGTCTTGCTTGTTTGTTTTGCCGCAGCCGCTTACGGGGACACCATCCACGTCCCCGCGGACTATTCGAACATACAAGATGCCATTACCGCTGCAAATGATTGGGACGAGGTTATAGTCTCGCCCGGGACATACGTTGAAAACATAAACTTTGAGGGGAAAGCGATTACGGTCAAAAGCAGCGACGGGCCGGCCGTAACGATAATCGACGGAAGTAATCAAAACAGCGTAGTGGTCTTCAACCAAGGCGAGGGGAGCGATTCGGTGCTGGAGGGATTTACCATAACGAACGGATTCGGGGATTACTACATATATACAAACACAGGTGGTGGGATTCTATGCATCGATTCATCTCCTACCATAGTAAATAATAAGATAATGGATAATTTTTCTTATTGGGGCGGCGGAATTTGTTTTTGGGGTTCGGGTACGACACCTGCGTTATTGGATTGTGTGGTAAGCGGGAACGATGTAATTATTGATCCGAATGCTGGTGCTGGAAGGGGTGGAGGAATATTGTGCTATGGATCAAATGCATTGATTTCAGGATGTACGATAAAGGAAAACAGCTGTGAACATGTTGGCGGAGGTATAAGCGCACATAATTCCTGCAGCCCTATAATAGTGAACAACCTCATCGACTCGAACACGGCGCTTTCCATGGGGGTAAAGCAAATTTGTTTCTGTAAATTTACAAGTCTTTGATCAATCAAGCCAGC
>CAZIUL010000067.1:0-21310 GCA_964542475.1 uncultured Phycisphaerales bacterium
TTCTGTCTTGTCGGACTTACCTGAGACGTCCGACTCTATCCGACATAGACACTAGCCCGCTTATTTCATACTCTTCGTCGCGAGGTGCCGTAAACAGTGTTGTGGCAAGGCGCATGTCAGAAGACGACCGCAGGCCTGTTCCTACAGGTTGAGGATCGTCTCCTGGCATGAAACGCAGCCACAGCGCAGTTTACGGTGCCGCAGTAGAAGAGGATGAAATATGCGGGCTAGAAGCTGTTTCATAACCTGCTTCGTAGCGAGACCAAGCGAGAGTTGGGCCAGCAAGGATCGAATGCGAAAACAAACGGAGGCGGCCTGGTAAGGCCGTTGAGTACGTTTTTGCTTGAGGATGCAGCTGGCACGACTTGCAGCCGGTCGGAGCAGAAGGAGGTTATGAAACAGCTTCTACTCTATTCTTGGAGGAGTGGCGCGATGAACCTGCTGAGGGAGGCCCGCCTTTCCTGACTTGATTCCCCTTTCCGCACGCTCTTTGCGCTGTTGGTTGACCGGGGATTTGGAGGATTCGTCGATATGCAGCGCCTTTTTGATCTTCAGAATGTAATCCTCGATCGAATCATCGCTGTCCCTGGGGATCTTGAGCAGCTCACCCATCTCCTTGGCAATGTCCGTGTTCCTGACCATCTCCCATTCGTGTTCGCGAAAAAAATCGATGAGAAGTCTCTTGAAGGTTATCCGTGTCCAGGAGCTTTGCGCGATCTGCAGGATCAGCGTTATGACCACAATAGAAAAGATCAATATGCCGGCGATGGCCAGCAGGTTGGGCTTTATCATCGAAGGCTCGTCAACCGACACATTCGCGGATATGATCGCGGTTATCTGAGCCACGTAGCCTGCAAAAAGAAAAGCAAACCCGATGTAAACCTGGATCTTGCGAACCACATACTCGCGAATGTTTTTCAATGGATACATCTTCTCCACGCCGAAATACTCGTGGAGCACCCTCCTGGAACGTTTGAACTTTATGCTGTTGGCCAAAAAAAAGATACCGACAATGTCAAACGTCAGGCCAATCACATCGAGGTTTAATGTTTCCAGCATCTAGGGCCAAGCCTCCGCTTCAAAAAGGCATGTTTATAATCGCATCCATTTATCTTAATTAAGTGATATCTTAAGGCTACATATCAAAAGGTTCAACATCTTTATTTAGCATGCCCAAAGCAATCTTAGCATGCTTATTTCATACTCTTCTGCTGCGGCGAAGAGTATGAAATAAGCGGGCTAAGCAGGGGGGCAGGTTGATTTCCTCTTGCTCTTCTGATACATGGTGCCTTTACAATGAAAAACAAACAATGGCTATGGATGCTCTTTGTTGTATCAGCTCTCACAGGCGCGCTTCACCTTTTTGCTTCGAACTCCTCCCTTGTTGAATCCTGGTATTCGCGGGGCTTCTATCACCTGTTATGCGAAACGGTTGCCCGTGTTTCAGGCGCTGTTCCTTTCTCGATCATCGAGTGGATCCTGGCGGCCCTGGCGCTGTTTTTCCTGGCCAACACGATCATGTGGTTTGTCAGCTGGCGTAGAAAAACGGTTTCCTTTATTCGCGCCTTATGGTCGCTGTCGCTCAGGCTCCTCACGATTACTGTATGCCTGTATTTCTGGTTTCTCCTGTTCTGGGGCATGAACTACTACAGGGTACCTCTGGCGGATAAGCTCCAAATCCAGGCGTCTGACTTCGAAGAAAAACATTTCAGCATCGTGTCGAGCTGGGCATCCGACAACATTGCCTCGCTTTACTCCGAACGCTCATCAGAAGAAGTGTATGAGGCGACACGAGCCGCACTCGAAGCCCTCGATGCTGTACTGCTCGAAAATGGCGAAACCGCGCCCGGGGGGCTGGTGACAATCAAGCATTTCTTGTGGAACTACCCCCTTGATTCAACGCTCACCACAGGCATAATCAGCCCCCTTACGCTCGAGCTCCACCTGTCAACCAGCCTTTACCCCGAGGAGATACCGTTCACAGCAGCGCACGAGGCAGCCCACATCAAGGGGTACGCGTCTGAAACCGAAGCAAACCTGCTCGCGTTCGAGGCATGCCTGAAATCGGGACATCCTCTTGCGAGGTTCAGCGCCTTCTTTAGCAGCTACTGGCACCTTTCAGGAGCATTGAGCCGGGATGAGCGGGTTACATTGATGGGTAAATGGCCCACAGGAGTAATGGAGCTGATCGAAAAGATACGTGAGCGCAGCATAAAACACTCCGGAATGCTGCGGGACATTTCGAGAGCGATGTACGATGCCTACCTCAAGCTTCATTCCGTCAAAGACGGCATCCGCAGCTACTCGACCGTGGGGAAGTGGATAGTGAGCCTGCATTACGATGAAGCGCTGTCCGAACTCGAATTGAAAAAAGACGGTAAGCAGCCGTAAGAACAAAATGCCGGGCACGGGCGGTTCGCGAACCTCCCCTACTGTCCGGCGAAATGTTTACGTTCATCGTGTAGTGGCAATCCCCTGTGGCTGCCCTCCGGATCTACTCCCATTCGATTGTTGCGGGCGGCTTGCTCGATATGTCGTATACCACGCGGTTTATTCCATCCACCTCGTTGATGACGCGGTTGGCAATCAGGGCCAGAAGATCGTAAGGTAGGCGTGCCCAGTCCGCTGTCATGAAATCCTCGGTTACCACGGCACGCAGGGCCAGGACCCGTTCGTAGGTCCGTTCATCCCCCATCACGCCAACCGACTGTACCGGCAGGAGCACTGCAAATGTCTGGGATGTCCTGTCATAGTACCCGGCGTTTTTCACCTCTTCCAGCAGGATCGCGTCAGCGCGGCGGAGCGTTTCCAGATCATGTTTTCGCACCTCTCCGAGGATCCTTACCGCCAGACCGGGACCCGGAAACGGATGGCGCCCAACAATGCCGGAGGGCAGGCCGAGGAGCTTTCCGATCTGCCGGACCTCGTCCTTGAACAGGTCCTTTAGCGGCTCGATCAGCTCGAAACCCAGCTCTGCAGGGAGACCGCCGACATTGTGATGGGTCTTGATCACTGCGGAAGGCCCGCCATGAGCGGACACTGATTCGATCACATCCGGATAGAGCGTTCCCTGCGCTAGGTACTTGATCCCCTTCAGCGATAATGAGATCTCCTTGAACACATCGATGAATGTATGGCCGATCCTATTCCTTTTTTCCTCGGGGTCGGCCACGCCTTTAATGGCTGAGAGAAACCGTTCCGACGCATCCACCGCGTGCAGCTTGACATCGAAATGATCGTGAAAAGTCGAAACCACCTGCCTGGCTTCACCTTCCCGCAAAAAACAGTTATCCACGAATATGCATTCCAGATCATGGCCGATCGCTTTCTGGATCAAGATGGCGGCCACCGAGGAATCCACACCGCCTGACAGCCCCAGCACAACCTTTTCCCCCGCAGCTTTTCTCCGGACAGCAGCCACGGTAGAATCAATAAAAGATGTCATCTCCCAGTCGCCGTCAGCCCCGCAGACGCCGTAAAGAAAGTTCCGCAGGATTACCCCCCCCATTTCGGTATGCGTCACCTCCGGGTGGAACTGCAGGCCCAGAAAGCGTCCATCAAGCCCCTCGACAGCGGCACAGGGACATGTCTCGGATGCTGCAAGTGAACGGAATCCGCCTGGAAGCGAATCCACCATGTCGCCATGCGACATCCACACGGTCAACTCATCAGGAAGGCCGTTGAACGCTGTCCCGTGATCAGCAATCCTGATCCGCGTCCTGCCGTATTCCCCGCCGCTTTTCCCTCTCGATACGGTGCCTCCCAGCTCCAGCACGGCAGCCTGGAGCCCGTAGCAGATCCCAAGCACAGGCACGCCCATGTCCAGGATTTCCGAAGCCAGCCGGGGAGCGCCGGAGTCGTACACGGAATTGGGTCCCCCCGAGAGAATGATGCCGATCGGTTCAAGATCCGCGATTTCGCTGACGGAAACTTTGCATGGATAGATCCTGGAGTAAACCTTGTGCTCTCTAACTCTTCTTGCGATAAGCTGGGTGTACTGCGATCCAAAATCCAGAATAACAACCGTCTGATTCTTCACCTTATCTCCTTAATTTTTACGATGCTCGTTAGAGGCTCTGCCAGGCGCTTCACAATCCAAAACCGCCGGATCGTTATTCGGTGACATAGTTGGGAGCTTCTTTTGTGATGTGGATGTCGTGCGGGTGGTTCTCCTTCAAGGATGCCGGAGAGATCCTGATAAAACGCGCCTTTTCATAAAGCTCGTCAAGATCGGAGGCGCCAACATAACCCATGGCCGAGCGAAGCCCCCCCGCAAGCTGGTAGACGAACGGGGATATGCGCCCCCTGTGAGGAACCAGACCCTCGACTCCTTCCGGCACCATTTTATCGCTCTGCTTGACATCCTTCTGCCTGTACCTGTCTTTGGAGCCGCTCATCATCGCTCCCAGCGATCCCATCCCGCGGATCGTCTTGTAATTCCTGCCCTGGAAAAGTACGTTTTCACCGGGCGACTCTTCAAGGCCGCCGAAAAGGCTACCCATCATCACGCAATCCGCACCGGAGGCCAGGCTCTTTACCATATCTCCTGATAAACGGATGCCGCCGTCCGCGATCAAAGGGATACCCGCGGGCCGTGTCACCTCTGCGCAGTCGGCAATAGCGGTGAGCTGCGGCACTCCAACGCCGGTGACCACGCGGGTTGTGCAGATTGAACCGGGTCCTATGCCGATCTTCACGGCATCAACGCCGGCCTCGATCAGATCACGGGCCGCCTGGGATGTGGCGATGTTTCCGGCCGCCACATCGATTTCGAAGGACTTCTTGATCTTGCGAACTGTTTCCATGACATTCTTGGAGTGGCCGTGGGCAGTGTCAACAACAATCACATCGCACCCGGCATTGATCAGTTCCTCGCAGCGCTCAAACTCAAAAACACCGATTGCCGCCCCGACACGGTGCCGCCCGCGGTGGTCGCGGCACGCATTCGGATACTCTTTCAGACCCTTGATATCCCGCATCGTGATCAGGCCCAGAAGCTCCCTGTCCTTGTTGGTAAGGATCAGTTTTTCCACCTTGTTGCGGTGCAGGATGGTCTCGGCTTCCTCAAGCGTGGTGCCGAAAGGAGCTGTTACCATATCCTTGGTCATCACCTCCTTCACGGTCGCCTCATCCTCCCACTGAAACCGCAGGTCACGGTTCGTGAGAATACCGACAACCTTTCCGCCTTCGAGAACGGGGAGACCGGATATGTTGTGGGAGGTCATTATTTCCCTGGCGCTGCTGATCGGCGCGTCAGGAGCAAGGGTTATCGGATCGAGGATAACACCGTTGGCGGACCGTTTTACCTTGTCGACCTCCCTTACCTGTTCCTCGATCGAAAAGTTCTTGTGAATGATGCCGATGCCGCCTTCCCGTGAGAGGGCGATTGCCATCCTGGATTCTGTAACGGTGTCCATGGCCGCGCTGGATATCGGTACATTGAGCATCAGGTTGCGGGAAAAACGCGACTGAGTGCTGACATCGGACGGCACGACATCCGACCTGTTGGGCAGGATCAGCACGTCGTCAAAAGTGATTGCCTCACTAATGTCATGGTTCAACATCGCTGTGACTCCTCTTTTTCGACCAGGAACGTACCCATGCGGTTTCGCCTCGGATAAATGGTGGATAACACCCAAAAACCGGCAGAGCCGAAATGGGTTTCAGAAGGGAATAAACCGAAAGAAGTTTCAGATAAAGAATTGGTGGTCGCCATTTCAACTCTATATCGCGGCAGATTGTCAAAATCCAGGGAAAAATGGGATGTTTTGAAAATAATGTTGGTCGGGGAAGAAGGCTGGAGGAAGAGAAGGGGTGAAACCGGGTTGTGAATCCGTAATACGTTGACGTTGATGTTGACGGTTGATTTTGGTGCCGGCTTTGAGAGCGGAACCATGACCAAAAAAAATATTCAGGATCCCGTTGGGTTACCCTCGAGGATCCTGAATACAAGAAGGAGGAGAATATTAAATTTATCGATATTCGGAGACACGATCTTAAAACCGTTTAATATTTTTTTGGTTCGGGTTTCATTTTCCGGGGAAGGCTTGAGACTTTAATCCCTTTATTTCACTGACTTAAGTGTGTTGTCCTCTTTCAGCAAACGGATTAGATGCTTGATGTGCGGCACCTCGTCCTTCAGCTTTTCCCCCCCCTTATCCATGTATCTCATGTAATAGCTCAGCCCCTTGTTAAGATACTCCAGTTTCTTGTCAATGCTGTCTTCCGAATATTCTGTACCTATTATCTGGTAAAGCCTCCCTGCCATCAAAAGATCCTGTATACGCGGCCTCCCGGATTGCATGTACATATCGAGGTGAAAAACAGCTTCGTCATATCTTCTTGTATGCACGAAAGATCTGGCTTTTTCCCCTGAGACGTAACGTTCCCACCGCGGGTTGTACTCGCAGCACTTGTCAAGAGCCAGCAGCGCTTCTTCGTACCGTCTCAACCGAGCAAGCACCACACCTTTCTTGAAGTGGATCAGGAAATAGAAAGGAAAAAGAGCTTCCGCTTTACGATACTCCAGCAGAGCCTGCTCGTTTTTTCCACGGCGAAAACAGATATCGCCTATATGGATATGGAAGTAATAGCTTTCCCAGCTTTGAGTTGATGCTTTGCGAAACAACTCTTCCGCCTCGACAAACCTCTGTTTCTTGTAAGCGTCTTGCGCATTTTTCAGGGTCTGACTCTGTATAATAGAGGTTGACAGCCTCGGTATGACCAGAACAAGACCTGTCAGCACTGCAAGGGGAATCAGGTAACGTTTCAACATCCCATGCCTGCTCGCGGTATACGGTTTTTTTCCTTTGATCGCTGATTCGATTCCCAGAACAAGGCTGGAGCAGACCAAGATGTTGAGAACCGACGCCTCGAAGATCATTGGAGGTTCGAAGAAGCCATGAACACCCACAAGCAAAAGACCGCACCCAAGACCGGTCACAAGCGTCGCGTTCCTCCGGTCATTGTTCCCGTTCAGGAATGAGTTGAGGAACGATTTGAAAATCATGATCAGGAAAGAGAGATACAGGAGCATCCCCACAACCCCGAGCTCGGCAAGCACATTGAAATACTCGCTGTGAGCGTGGGACTTGAGGATTTCCATCCGGTTGTAAACCGGGAAAACAACGGGAAAGTTACCGAGCCCAACACCAAGCCAGAAGTTGTCAGAGACCATGACCATGGTCTTTCTCCAGATGTCCAGCCTGAAAAAGCTTCGCTTGAAATCCAGATCGAAGAAGCTGACAACCTCATTGAATCCGGCTTTGGCCAGTGAAGAAAAGTCCTTTGACAGCGGAAGCAGAAAAACCAGGAGAAGAAGGAAAATAAAAAAAAGCAGCGCCGGCTTCTTTTTCATCAGGGCGGCTGCGAAGCGGAACACGGGCATAAGCCTGTTCCGAAGCAGCAGGAGGAGCAGCATGAGGAGAATGCCAAGCCCCGCCTCGATAAGTGCGGCCCTGCTTTCGAGCAGAGAAAGGTAACCTACAAGAACAACGAGTGACACTCCGGACAACACTTTAAGCCAGACGCTCCTGCACGCAAAGACCATTGAAAACGACAAAGGGATCAAAACTATGATGTAAATGGACGCGATGTTGTTGTGTTGGAACAGGTGAGAGACGGTTTTGAACGCCTGTCCCGCGTTCGCGCCGGCTGCCTGCTCTGAGGAGGCTGACACGGCATGCAGGATGCAACCCGAATCGATCAATGCTGTTGCCGTGCCAACAACAACCAGTGTCATGACGTATCCAAGCGGACCGTCCCCTTCGGCCATCCTGACCCTGACCAAGTAAAAAGCCAGGCTTGCGGAGAGAAGCAGTGTCAACCTCTGCAGATTGGTGTACGGGTTGATCGACCACAGCAGCGACAGTGCAGCGAATATCAGAAAAAGAAGCCACGGGATGTCCGCAAGCGAAGGAACCAGGCGGAAACCGGCCCCGAAAAGAAAGCGAAGAACAAATGCAAAGGCCAGCAGGCAAGCGGCCAGGTTGATATAGATCGCCTTGTACTGGCCGGAAAGGTTGTTCCCCCACGGATCGAAGACCAGGGGCGCAAGAAATAAAAGAGCCAACAACAGTGTTTCAATACACCGCCATCTGAAGGCCTTGTCCGGTCTGCTCTTTGTGGATTCGAACACCTGTAACTCCGTCAGAATATTTCCCGATCTTCGTGTATCAACGGATGTCGAACAAGCATCATGAGATCATAATCCATTATTGCTGATCATGCCCACATTCTTTCCAACAATCAGCGCATGGTTTAGAAATAACCCAATCTCCTCAATTGCCGTATCTCTTCCTCGGAAGGAGCGCCTATCTCTACCTTCCCGTCAAAATCCAAGGTCCGATTCATTCGGAGCGTCTCGATGGATTTCTTCAAAACCCTGGCCGCGCTCCCTGCCCCCTCTGGATTCGTGGGTTCAAGCTCTCCCGGATCTTTTGCCACGTCGTAGTAAAACCATTGCACGGTCCCATCGGCCGTGCTCCGGCGTACGAGTTTCTTTCTGCCCAGCATTGCGGCAACCTGCTCCTCGAACTGGAGGATTAGTTCTGAAAAGACGGGGCGCTCAGGCAGATACGCCTGATCCTCCTCCCGAATCACCGGCCACAGGGAAAGTCCGTCCAAATTGGAAGTAAGTGGAAGCCCGAGCATTTCCAAAACCGTGGGGTATAGGTCCACAAGGCTCACAAGGCCGTCATATGAACCCTGGAACGTGCCGTCCGGGCCGGGAACGACAAGGATGAGGGGAATGTCCACATTCTCGGTATGGACATCTTCTGCATGCCCCCATTTCCCATGCTCTAGGAAACCTTCCCCATGGTCCCCTGTTACCACGAGGATGGTTTCATCGAGCAGGCCCATCTCCTCAAGTTTCCGAAGAAAACACCCGAGCGCATGGTCCGTGTAAGCCACCTCACCGTTGTAGATGGAAGTCAAGTAGTCGATTCTCTTCACAAGGGCGGGATCATCCTTTCCGTTGAAATCGAGAACGATCCTGGCGGAGATCTCTTCAAGATCCATGGAAGGGTACATATCAATCAATCCGGATCTCAACCTCTCGTAATCGAACAGAAAACTATCCTGGGGAGAAGATGGGCGCCATTCATTGAACTGCCGTGACCACAACTGGATCCCCAGCGGATTGCCCTCCCTTGCCAACAAGGCACCCTTGCCCGGAAGCGCCACACCGTATTTTTCCTTGAAGCTATCAGGAGGAGTGTAGGGCGCATGGGGATCCATCACGTGCAGGTAAAGAAAGAACTTGTCCTCTTCTTTTTTTCCCCTGATCCATTCCAGGGCCTTGGCCAGTACCTGCTCCACATCGCCTTCAGGCCGGATAAAATCGTCAAATCCCTGGTCGAAATGAAAACGGGAAAGTATGTGCGGATTGTTTACCAGCGCGGCGGTCCTGTATCCCACAGCATGTAGGCGTTCGGCCAGGGTGACGTGATCCGTATTCAGCATGCTGGAGGTCCCATTTCCCCAATTGGGCCCCCCGATGGCTCCATGACGGCCGGGGTATAAACCGGTGAACAGTGAGGCTACCGACGGTTTCGTCCAGGAAGAGGGGGCAATGGTGCGGCGAAAACACACGCCTTTCCCTGCCAGGCGATCCATACACGGGGTGAGATCCCCCTCAAAGCCATAAACACCCAATCGATCGCACCGTATGGTGTCGATCAAAACAATGATGACGTTCGAGCCATGGGGCAAATCCTGACCGGTACAGCTCGCGAACATACAAACAGCCGGTGAAATAAAAAAAGCGATAAAAAATGCTCTGCAGCGATTCATAAGTAATCGATCGGCAAATGTGCCAACCTTTCTTTTCGCCAACAAAATCAAAAATCCGGCGGCAATGACAGACAGCCCAGGCGTGTCAGCTCCCGGCGCAGCATCTTTGCCATTTCCATGTGCCCCTGCTCCAGAAAATGACAACCGTCCGAAAAAAGGTCCGGATGATGGGATTCGAAATATTCCTGAACGTCGATGACAAAAACGCTGTTCTTCCCAGCAAAGGCCCGGATCGCCTCGTTGTACTCCGGAACACGGCACCGCCACAACGGGGCCTTCAACATCTCCTCGACACTCATGCGATGCGGCCGCGTCAGTATCACCACCCGTGTCCCGTGTTTCCTGCCGGTTTCCACGAAACCGTTCAGGTTATCCGTGTACTCCTCGACCGAGACCCTGTGAACGGATGAGACGGTTGTATCGGATTGGACCGCTCCCCGCTCGGAGAGGTAATGCTTCAGGCAGAGATAGAACTTGAAGTTCAGGAGCAGGCGCTGCAGGAACACGATGGCTCCCGGGGGCGCCTCGAAAGAGTTGTCGGGCCTGCCCATGGCAAACGCAATGTCGTTCCACCCGAAGGAGACGAGCACAAGGTCGGGCGTATAGGTCTCTACCTCCTGCTGAAAACGCTTGAGCCCCTGGTACGATGAATACCCGGCGCACCCAGCGTTGAGAACCTCGTACTTCAACGGCCCTGACCCGGAGACGGTCTCCTTGTCGAGCACACCCTGCAGTCTCGACGGCCATGGAACCGCCTTCGGAGGGCCTTCCGTGTTCGAATCGCCGTAGCAGATCACGCGGAACACACCTTGCGGCTTTGGAACATCCACCTCCGGCCCCTTGAACCCCTGCGACGTGTAAGGCGGAACAAACCTGGGCCGCCAGAAAAGAACAGGGTCCGGCAGTCGATATTCGTCGGCGGTGATGTGCGCCATGCGCCAGTCATTGGTCCCTTTCTTCCAGACGGTTTTCATCGGTGTATCGTGTTCCAGGACCCCCCTCATGACGAGCTTCTGCGCTGTCCACTCCAGCGTGCCGAACGGAATGATGACTGCCATGGGAAGCAGAATGACCGCCTTAATCGGTTTGCCGGGACGAAAATCGAGCATCCCGCTCTTTTTGATCCACTGCCCCGGCATCAGGTCAAACGCGAGGTTCACCCCGAGCAGCACACAGCCGATGCAGACACCCGCAAAGGTGCCGTAAAAAGGAAACAAAAGCACATACAGGCATAAGGCCGTCGGATTGAATCCCAGCAGAAAAAGCGCATACCCTGTCTTGTACCTCCGCTTGATCAGCCAGGGCTGAAAGAGAAACAGGTATAGCAACAACGGTATCAGAAGCTTGATCGGGATCATTTTGTTCTTTCCGTTCCAAGAAGCAGCAAACAGCAACTTTCCGGATGTTCACCGGGATAAAGCACCGTTAATACTACAGAAACAGGACCTCAATTTGAAGTGAGTCGTTTGCGTAGTTTTTTGGTCATGCGAGCGCCTTCTCGCCATGCTGCTGTTGCTTTGTCCGGGCAAAACCCAGGCGAAAGCTTTTTTGACCACTTCCAATAAATGATTTATAATACGGCCGGGAGCAATCGAGGCAGGTTTTGTTTCTCGTCAGGCGAACTACTAAAAATGACAGGCAACAATGATTTTTTTGGCTTGAGCGTTACCAACTGGGCTGTGATAGCCGCGTACCTCGCGCTCATCACCGTGATCGGCTTCTGGACCATGAGAAGGGTGAAAGACGCGGCCAGTTTTTTCATCAGCGACCGCAAGTCCGGCAAGCTGCTCATGATGTTCTACGCCTTCGGCACCGGAACCCACTCGGACCAGGCTGTGAGCGTGGCTGCGAAAACGTACCGCACAGGCGCGTCCGGGATTTGGTACCAGTGGCTCTGGCTGTTCGCCACCCCTTTCTACTGGGTTCTCGCGCCTGTCTTCAGGAGGATGCGCTCCGTCACGACCGCTGACTACTTCAGCGCGAGGTTCGGCTGTAGCGTGGGCCTGCTGTTCGCAGCCGTGGGCATGCTCAACCTGATGGTGAACATCGGGGTCATGCTCAAGGGATCCGGCGAGATGGTCACCGCTGTCTCGGGGGGGAGCATCCCCCCCTCCTACGCGATCATAGGCATGGCCGTGCTGTTTGTGCTCTACGGGCTCGCCGGGGGTCTGAACGCCGCGATCATGACTGACTTCATCCAGGGGGTGCTGACAATCGTGCTCTCCTTTCTCATCCTGCCGTTCGCACTCGACGCTGTGGGCGGACTAAGCGGCCTTCGCGAGACCGTGAACAGCCCGGCCATGTTCGAGATCGTGGCTCCCGGCGAGATCACCGCGTTCTACATCTTCATCATTTCGCTGAACGGTTTGATAGGGTGGGTGACCCAGCCTCACAACCTGAGCATGTGCGCTGCCGGGAAAACCGAGATGGACGGCAGGGTCGGGCTTGTTACGGGCATGCTGACAAAAAGGATCTGTACAATCGCTTGGGTGCTCACCGGGCTTTGCGCGGTCGGGCTTTACATGGACAAGGCGGACGTGGATGTTGACCATGTGTTCGGGCTGATGGCAAGGGACATCCTGCCCGGGATCGCACCCGGGCTGATAGGCCTTTTCATCGCTTCCATGCTGGCAGCGGTGATGAGCTCGTGCGACGCCTTCATGATCACCGCGGCCGGGCTGTTCACCGAAAACATCTACAAGCCCTTGATCGCCCCGGGGAAAAGCGAGAAACATTACGTCGGAATCGGGCGCATCGCATCAATAGTCGTTGTGATGGGCGGGATATTCTTCTATTCGCAGTTCACCAGCGTGGTGGATGGGCTCGAGATCTTCTGGAAAGTCACCGCCATGATGGGCATCTCGTTCTGGGTCGGGCTTTTCTGGAGAAAGACAACTGCTGCCGGAGCCTGGGCATCAACGCTCGTTGGTTTCGCGGCCCTGCTTTTCACAAGCAAGATCAGCCTCATAGGCTGGGACTTCAACGCACGGTGCGCTGATTCGCTTCCCGAGTTCATGCTCTTCGAAGGAAGGCTATACCTACCCTGGCAGATGATCATCTACCTTTCAGCCGGGCTGCTGACCCTGATCGTGGTGAGCCTGTTCACGAAACCGAGGGACAAGGCGACCCTCGACAGGATCTACGAATGCCTGCGCACGCCTGTCATGGAGGGCGAGCCTGAGGTGCCTCCATTCACGCTTCCGCAAGGAGTAAAGCCTGCAAAGCGCAGCGTGCTCCTAAAGCACCCCGACTTCGAGATCATGAAGCCCAGCCTGATCAGCGTGGCCGGTTTTCTGGGGGCATGGATCGCGGTCGGGCTCCTGATAGGCTCGTTCTTCTGGATACTCAAGGGATAGGAGAGAATGACTGTGAACGGATATGCCGAGACCCTTGCGAGGTTCGAGAGCATCGCCCGAAACAAGCCGAAAAACGAGACCATGGCCGCGCTGATCATCGACTCGCCGTGGCTTCCCGGTTTTGCCGGGCAGAACACCATCGACTTCTTCTTCGAGACGCATGCGTGGCTCGCGGCCTACGAAAAAGCGCACGCCGAACTTCCGGGCACGGCGTTCGTTCCCGGATCCTGGGTCGAGTTCGGCATGGCAGCGGAGCCGAGCGGCTGGGGCGCGGGCATGAGGTGGAGCGCGGATTCGCCCCCGTCGATCCTGCCATATCCGGGCGGGCTTGCCGGGCTGCTCGACGCAAAGGAGCCTGATCCGGAAAGGGACGGGCTCATGCCGGTTATACTGAGGCGGTACGAAAGTTTGATGCCGGAGCTGAAGAGGCTCGGCACAGCGCCGCGCATGGCTGCCGCACGCGGGCCCCTGGCGATTGCATCGCACCTCATGGGTATGACCGAGTTCCTGATGGCAACGCAGCTCGAACCCGACAGGTGCCTGAAGCTTCTTGACGTGGCAACGAGCCTCTGCACCAGGTGGCTTTCCTGCCAGCTCAAAAGGATGGACGATCCGATCGGCGTGCTCGTGCTCGACGACGTGGTTGGAATGATGGGCCCATCCGACGCGGAGCGCTTTGCCTTCCCCCTGCTGAAAAGGATCTTCGACGCGTACCCGGACCTTATCCGCATCTATCACAACGACACGCCCAACAAGGCGGTTTACAAGGGTCTGTCGGGCATCGGCATGGATGTGTTCAACCTTAGCCACGAGATCGACCTGCAGGAGGCGCGTTCGCTCCTGGGACCGGATGTGGTGCTCATGGGCAACATCCCTCCGCTCGATGTGCTGCTCAGGGGAGCACCCGCGCTCGTGCGCGAAAAAACCGAAGAGCTCCTTTGCAAGGCATCGATTGTTGGCCCCTTGCTGATCTCGCCCGGAGGCGGCGTCTCACCCGGCACCCCCATCGAGAACCTGGCTGCAATGATAGAAGCCGTGCAACGGTAACTCCTACCAAACTCATCAACATTTATCTTGGGATTCAAGAGCTGTTCCCTGTATAATGCCGGAACACGAGATATCTAAGGAGGAACTGCCATGTTCAATGGAATCATTTCCGTAAGCATCGCTTTTACTCTTGTTTTTGTTTCAACAGCCCAGGCCGCCACCATTCACGTGCCAACCGACCAGCCAACGATCCAGGCAGGCATTGACAATGCTGTAAACGGAGACACAGTGCTCGTTGCTTCGGGAACCTATGTCGAAAACATCAATTTTCTGGGCAAGGCGATAACCGTTAAAAGCGAAGAAGGGCCGGATGTCACGGTCATCGACGGGGGAAACGGCGTTTCCCCTTACAAGAGCGTTGTGACCTTCGAAAACGGGGAAAATCCGGATTCGGTGCTGGACGGCTTTTCAGTCATCAACGGGCAGGGGAATTTAATTCCATACTGTAATGAACGCGGAGGCGGAATCTACTGCGAAGGCGCTTCCCCGACCATCATAAACAACGTGATCGCTCACAACGCGATCGCCGTGATTCATGGAGGCTGGGCGAGCGGCGGCGGAATCTACTGCAACGGAGCCGCGCTGATCGAAAACAATATCATCCATGAAAACGGCTCCTACGGTTATGCCAGTGGAGGGGGGATTTGCTGCATGGGTTCCTGCACAGTGAAAAACAACATCGTGTACGGCAACGGGACCATGTACGGAGGAGGCGGGATACAGTGCAGCGGCAACTGTATTCTTGAAAACAACGTGCTCTTCAACAACTGGGCCGATGTGGAGGGCGGCGGTATCTCCTGCAGCGGGTTTGCCACAGTCATGAACAACATCGTTTTCGACAATACCGGAGGCGGCTTCGAACCAGGCGGCGGCATCTCCTGCTCCGGTTCCTGCATCGTGTCGAACAACCTGATATTCAACAACACCGACTGCGGCGTGTCATGCCGCGGCGCCTGTCTTCTCAACAACAACACGGTTCATGGAAACTCCGAGATGGGGATCTGGTGCTCTTACTACAGCAGCAGCCCTGAAATCTACAACTCGATCCTGTGGGATAACGGGACCGACGAGATCAGCCTCCAGCCAGGCGCCGATCCGGTGGTCAACTACTGCGATGTCAAGGGAGGTTGGCCGGGCATCGGCAACATCGATGCCGACCCGCTGTTCGTCGATACGACCGCTAACGATTTTCACCTGACATGGGGATCACCCTGCAAAGACTCGGGCGACAACTCTGCGCTCGGAATTCCTGATTACGACTTCGAAGACGATCCACGTATAGCCTACGGCACCGTTGACATGGGCGCGGACGAGTTTTACAGGCACCTGTACTACACTGGAGACGCGACACCCGGCGGTTCGGTTGCTTTGAAGTTCGTGGGCGACCCGGGAACCGCACAGGTCGGGCTCATTATCGGTTTCGATGTCTTTGATCCGCCCATCCCCGGAGCATATGGCGACTGGTACATCAAGCCGCCCATGCTGCTCGTTCTCGGCTTGGGGCCGATTCCATCGAATGGAGTGTATGTTCTTCCCGGGACTTTGCCACCCACGCCCGCCGGACCGTACACGGTCCACTTCCAGGCCATGATCGGGATAAAGCTGACGAACCTTTGCACGATGAACGTGCAGTAAGCCGGACAAACTAACAAGCTCACGCCGCCTTCCAGGAGAATCAGCTTGCGCCGGTTAAACAATGGAGGGCGCCGCTCCGTCGGCGCCGGAAAAGGCGGCAAGGGACTGCCGCCCTCCAGGGGAATCGCATTGCGCCGGTTAAACAATGGAGGGCGCCGCTCCGTCGGCGCCGGAAAAGGCGGCAAGGGACTGCCGCCCTCCAGGGGAATCGCATTGCGCCGGTTGAACAATGGAGGGCGCCGCTCCGTCGGCGCCGGAAAAGGCGGCAAGGGACTGCCGCCCTCCAGGGGAATCGCATTGCGCCGGTTGAACAATGGAAGGCTCCGCTCCGGCTTGCAACAAAACAGGACCGGGCTTTGCTTCACCCGGTCCTGTCTTGGTGGTATTTAAACTGGTCGGGGTGAGAGGATTTGAACCTCGCTTAAACCCTGATGACAAAAGTGATTACATCGGACAAGAAGGGGCGAAAACCGGACAGTTAGTGCCACAAGATGGACATCATCAAGAGGATAGAAAAGTACACCCATGCACAACCCGGACAGATAGGGGCTCTTCCGGGACACCCCCTGGACATCCCGAGAACACAACATCAGCACAACGGGAACATAACATAAGCATAATGGACCAGGACCTCTCCCGCCTCATCGAGCTCTGGGACAAACTGCCCGAAGCGATAAGGACGGGTATCATGGCAATGGTTCGAGCATCAGGTGAGGAGGGTGGTTGAGCGGGGGAATGCCCCCCCCCTTTTTATCACTTGGCGGCAGCACCGTCATACATGGGGGCATCGTCCGATTTATTGCATCATGGAGCTGGAGAGCGGTTCGGGATGAGATCATCCGGGCGCTGGAAGCTTTCGTGGATCCGAAGACAGGCCGAAAGGTGGTGAAAAAGGTCTTCAAGCGAGAAGAAATCTTCCGGGGCGATTACTGGAAGGAGGGAGAAGCCACCTTCACTTTCTACGGAATCGATGGAGAACAGATGGAGGAGAAACGGTCTACCCCGGGCTTCGCGGATCTCTACATCGGCTTTAATCCCAAATATCGCGTATCCTGGGGGACCAGCCTGGGCGGATTGGAAGAATCTACGATCATCCCCAACAAGCAGAAATGGTCCGCGGATCACACCTCTGTGGATCCTTCAGAGGTGCCGGGGATCTTTATCTGCAATCGAAAGATAAAAGGAGAAAGCCGTCCCAGCTTGGTCGACATCGTGTCCACCGTACTGGACTGGTTTGAAAAGAGAAAACCGGAAAACCTCGACGGCGAGCCGATTCCCCTGGATTTATAAAAAAGGTTGCCGTTACTCTTCCAGTGCAACGGAAATGATCTCCACAGGCTCCTTGGGGAGGTCCTGGAACCTGCGTGAAGCCTGTTCGGTTGGTGTGTTTTTTATCTCATCCACCACATCCATTCCTTCGATCACCTTTCCGAAAACAGCATATCCGAAATGGGATTCTCCCCTGTGGTCAAGACCGGTGTTGTCCTTGACATTGATGAAGAACTGTGCGGTTGCGCTGTCTTTTGCCGGACGCCTTGCCATGGCAATGGTACCATCGAGGTTTTTCAGGCCGTTGTCCGCTTCGTTCTTTATGGCGGGCTTTGTGAGCTTTTCGACGGGATTGGCTTTTTCGTACACGTCTGCTTTGTAGCCGCCGCCCTGGATCATGAAGCCGGACATGACCCTGTGGAAGATGGTACCGTTGTAGTGGCCCCCTTTCATGTAGGACAGGAAGTTCTTCACGGTGATCGGCGCCTTCTTCTTGTCGAGCTCGATGCGGATGTCACCCATGGATGTTTTCATCAGAACCACGGGCTTTCCTGGAACGGATTCGAGGTCCACGTCCACGTACTCAGCTACAGGCCACTTGGGTTTGGGTTCGGTTTTTTTCTCCGGTACAGCTTCCCTTTCCCGGGCAGCCGAGGCCAACGCTTCCATCCTGCCGTTGATCTCCTTCAGCATGATCTTTGCCATGACACCGTCCGGTTTGATTTTAAGCGCGTCCTCTGCCAGGCTCTTGGCCTCGCGCAGGTCTCCCTGTTTATTGCAAGCCTCGGCTTGTTTAACCAGGCTGCCGTACTTTTCTGCTGAAAGTGATGATTCGATCCGCTCCACAGCCTTGGATGTCCTGCTCATCAGGTCGTTTTTCCGCGAAATGTTAGAAACCATACCTGCCGCATCATTGGCAAGCTTGTAGCAGCGAAGAGCTTCTTCAAGGTCTCCTTGCTCTTCCTCATCCCATCCGCGCTGAAAATAACTGTCAAAGGTCTGCTCCGCCTCGCTCAAGCCCGGACTGGATTCCAGGAGCCTGATACGGATCGTGCCTTCGTCATACTCCCGGCCCTCGTATCGTTTTAGCGAATCATCGTAATATCGGGCCGGTTCAAGGCGCCTGCCTTCTTGTACATCCACAGAAGCAAGGGTCTCGGTTCCCTTGACCACAAGAAGCCTGCAGGCACCGCCGGATGGAACCCGCAGCCTGAATGAACCGTCACCGCTCGGCGTCACTTCAGAATCCACGTGGCGCGGATTCAAGGGCCTTGCTCCTGAGTCGTAGGCAACGCGCACACCGGATAACGAGCCTCCTCCCTCAGCCTCGATCCTGCCCCTCACCTCGGCAACCTCGGGAGAAAGTTCCGTGGAGATTTTTACCGTACGGGCCTTTGCCTCAACCTCTGCTCGAACACTCTTGGGCACATAACCTTGCTTTTCGATCCAGGGAAAGATCAGGGCTTGGCGCGGTAAGTTCGAAAGGCGAGCAGGTGTCGTGCCGGTCCAGGTTTCACTACTTCCGGGTTGTTTGTAAGTAACCTTCGCGCCTGAAAGCGGCTCCTTTGTTGTGGCGTCGAACACTTCCACAACAAGGTTCACCAGGGTCCTGTCCACGAGAATGATGTTTGAAGGCTTGACACCGCGTACGTGGTCCAGCACCGGGGTCTGAGTTCTCTTTTTGCGGGAGACAAGGTGCCGGATGCTGTCATAGAGGGTTTGAACCGTGATCTTCTGTTTATCCGATGCAAATGCGTCAGCAAGACAGGAAGTGAAGATCGCCTTCGGAGGGCGGGCACCTTCCAGGGCCCAGGCCGCTTGGTCCACGTCGCAGGCCGAGATTTCGATGTCCGCCACGGGTTCGCGGCGGGGAGGTTCGCCTGGTGACAGGGTGGCAAGGTCCTGGGCATAGCCGCCACCGCAAAAACACGCTTCACGGATCAGAACCACCAGTACTCCTTTTTCCTTGATAGGCTTGAGCCATTTCCTGAGCTCAAGGTCGGTGATGAGAAACTGCGGATCAAACCCTTCGCCAATGAAGGATTCCATGGTATCCCAGGTGAAGTAGGCCCTGATGGGCGAGCCGCCGACCGTGAGCTTGGCTGCATGTCCCGTGTAGTAGATAAACAGCCTGTCGCCTGAGGATGCATCCCGCGTAACTTCTCTCAATGTACGCAGAACCCCGTTTTTCGTGACCTCTTGATCCGCGATCTTTCTCAGGTTTTCCGGCGCAACCCCCACATCCTCGATAAAGCTTTTTTCCATCAGCCTGATGTTCTCTTTTACCAGGGGGAGCGACCATTTCTTGCTGGCGTAGTTGCCGGCTCCGATGAGGACGGCCCTGTCCTCGGCTTGTATGGAAACGGTTGATGAAACGAAAAGAAAGATCAGGCATAAACAGGCCTTCAAGATTGTGCGAGGCATATCGAACTCCCTCTTTGAAAAACGGTTTTTCGCTAATGTCGAAAATATCTCTAAGGCTTATCAACCTGACGAGTTATAACACGAAATGCGTTTGGTTATCCATAGGGAAACGATATGGTCTCCGAGTCACTCCTGGATACAGCATTGCCTTATCAGGAAAAACAGTGTGGTATAGGGACTCAGTCACCAAGGCGAAAACCAAGCGGGGCTTGCTTGATGAGCTTGTATCGAGGGAAAAGCATGAAACATACCAGGACGAACAGAAGCATTTTTTTAATGCGTATACTTACCGCACCGCTTCTTCTGCTCGTGTGCTGGGGATGCGCGGGAGTGCGACAAGGTGATGATGGTCCGGGGAAGGAAAAACCGGAAGGCGGGAAAGGGGTGGTCCAGGACCTGCCTGCTCCTCCAGAGGCACCTGAAATACCTGAAACATACGAGCCGGTAAAAGAGCCTGCATGGTTCATGCCCGTTCCGGACCCTGTACGTGGTGTGAGGTTTGTGCCGGGGAGGGGGATAAGCCGGATATCCGGTGATGAAGCGGTTCAGGCTGCGAAAAACGATGCGCTCAAGGAGGCTTCCCGGATAATTGCATCTTTTGTCACGAGCGAATGGGTGGAGAGGATCCGGGAAATCGCCAGGAACCGGACCTATGTTTCTGAAGAAAGGGTGGACGCAATCAGCCGTATCTTTTCACAAGAGCCGATAACTGGCGCTGTCACGGTGCAAAGTGTAGTGCAGGAGGGAAGCATACTCAAGGGCGAACGGGTCGCGGGCACCTATTACCAGGCGTTTGTGCACTTGAAAATACCCGAAGAGAACTTCGAAATCACGCCCGGCCGATGCCTGAACAAGGCGCAAGCTTTTCTTGCCCAGGGAGAGATGAAAAAAGCGTTGCTTGCAACAGAAGGGGCGGTTCTTCGCTGGCCTGATAACACACAACTCCTGGAACGCCTGGCCATGCTGCAGGAGAAAAACGGTCTGATCGGGGATGCGCTCCAGACAATGGAGAAACTGCTTTCCGTGTGTGATGAAAAGGACCGGGTGAATGTGAAAGTAGAGATCCTGCGACTGGAGAAGCAGTATGCCGGAGGCGAGTACAGCTACCTTGAAAAGCGGTTAAAGGAGCTGCTTCCGGAGACGGAGGACCGGGAAAAGCTGTCGATTACCCAGCTCGATGACATGGCAAGAGCCGGGGGGACGATAAACTACACGGTCCTTACAGACAGGGGTTATGAGTACTACGGCATCTGGATTGACAAGGAGGGGATTTTCCTGTACCCGGCCCATTCCGCTGAATCAGGAACCCGTCTCGGGGATGAAGAGGGTGCTTTGGCAGTCCCGCTCGATGTGGGAAGGACACTGGGCCCGCACCTTTTTATCCTTGCGGCAGCGACAGAACAGGCATCCTGGTTTGAAGAGCGGGAGTTTTTGAAAGAAACCGTCAACCACCGCACAGCAGACTCAAAAGGGCGTCTGCCTCACAGGGACCTGGCGGAGCTCATTGAGGATATCCGGGAACGGGCAAAGGCAAAGACACTTGTCACCGCCTTCTTTTCCTTCAATGTGACTCGATGATACAGGGTTGTTGATAAATCAAGAATACCGCTCACGTTCAACTTCCTTCAATATCTTCGCCCGTATACCGACAATATGGTCCTACCGGTCCCACGAAACCCAAATCCCCTTAAAGACATTGAAACGGCGATTCACGGCATCTGCCTGGGACCCATAGGTTAAAACATATCGATTCCGGGCCCTGAACGCGGCCCATTTACTTCTCA
>CAZIUL010000068.1:0-21209 GCA_964542475.1 uncultured Phycisphaerales bacterium
TTTTTCTAGGCTTTGAATGATAATAAGCTCACTTTTTTATGACGCATTAAGGTTAGGTTACTGGGTACAGCATTGCCTGCAACGAGTAACGGCGACGAGTCGGGAGCAGAGCGCCCCAACATCCTTTTCATAGCCATCGACGACCTGAGACCGCAACTTGGCTGCTATGGTCACAGCGAAACGCTCTCCCCGAACATTGATAAGCTCGCCTCCCGGGGAACCATATTCGAGAGAGCCTATTGCAATGTGCCGGTGTGCGGACCTTCGCGCGTGAGTGTGATGACCGGGATTCGAACGCACTCCGGTCAATGGAAGACCAGCAACCTGAAAGGGAAATTCACCTCATTACCATCCTACTTCAGGCAACACGGCTACCATGCACTCTCCAACGGCAAAGTGCTCCATCACATGCACGATCGCAAAGACGATTGGTCCGAACCTCCGTGGCGATCTGCCGCAATCTATCACGGCACGGAAGATTGGGCCGGCTACAACAACTACGGGGTCTGGCAAAACGAAGAGTCAAGTAAGCATATAAACCCGAAATCAAGACGTGGCCCATACTCTGAGGCGGCAGATGTCCCTGATAACTCTTACCAGGACGGTAAAGTCGCCGACAAAACCATAGCCGACCTCAAAAGACTGAAGAAGCTACAGAAACCGTTCTTCCTGGCATGCGGGTTCTGGCGCCCGCACCTGCCGTTCAACGCGCCGAAAAAGTACTGGGATATGTACAATCCCAAAGAAGTCGCGCTGGCCTCCAACCGCTTCAGTCCCAAGGATCTTCCCGATCCATGCCGAACGTCAGGAGAAATCGATGGCTACGCGCTAACCGGTAAGCGCAAGCAGTTGGAAGAATTTCATCGGGAGGCAAGGCATGCCTATTATGCGTGTGTGACTTATGTGGACGCTCAAATCGGAAAGATAACAAAAGAACTGGATACACTTGGCCTTTCTGAGAATACGATCATTATCCTCTGGGGTGATCATGGCTGGAACTTGGGAGAACACAATTTCTGGGGAAAACATAACACGCTTAATAATTCACTTCACTCGCCTCTTATCGTGTATGCCCCTGGGAGACGAGAGAAGAGTCGAACAAGCCGTCTTGTCGAATTTGTTGATATCTACCCGAGCCTTTGTGAGCTGGCAGGCTTGCCCGTGCCAGGACATGTTCAAGGTAGAAGCTTTGTTCCTTTGATGAACAACCCCGAACAAGAATGGAAATCTGCGGTGTTTTGCAAGTGGTCAGGGTGTGACGCAGTCAAAACAGACCGTTATCTGTATACCGAGTGGAAGAAGGGCGGCAAAGTCACCCACAGGATGCTGTTCGATCACAAAACCGATCCATTCGAGAACATCAACATCGCAGAAACAGCGGAGGCGAAAGACACCGCAGATCAACTCAGCAAGCTTCTTCAGGCTGGATGGAGGAGCATAGAATGACACCGAACAAAGCCAAGCCATCAAGGCGACAGCCCGCGCCTACCACCTTTTTCCTTCTTCTCCAAGCCCCACGATCCGCTCCGCGCGAACCGCGAGAGCGCCGTACTGGTCATCAACCCGGCCGTCGACCAGGTACGGGCCGGGGCTGTCCAGGGCGAAGCGGGTTCTCTTGTACGTCTCAGGAAAGAGTACCGCCTCGAAAACACCGTGCTCGTCGTCAAGCGTCAGGAAGCGCATCAGCTTTCCGTTCCTGGTGCGTACCCTGCGCGACGCGGCTATCACTCCTGCCAGGCGGATGAAGCGGCCCGCCACTTCAGATATGCGGGAGCTCATGTCCGCGCCCGCCCTGCCGAGCTGCTCGCGGTACGCTGCCAGCGGGTGTTCCCTGCAGGTGAAGCCCATGATCTCCCACTCGTCCTTCCAGAGCCTGGATTCGGGCAGCTTCGGGAGCGCGGGATCCGGCAGCCCTTGAGCCGGGCCTGGCCGGCGGACCGGTCCGTACCCGAGAGCCGGCTCGCGCACAATGCAGTCCCGCATCCTCTTGTGCGAGGTCATCACCTTCCAGAGAAGCCGGTTTCGCGCGATACCGGTAAAATCCAGGGCCCCGCATCTTATGAGGCTCTCCGCTTCCTCCTCGCGCGGCCTGGCGCGTGCCACGAGCTGCTCCAGCGACTGGAAAGGCCTCGCCTTCAGGATCCGTTTCGTGGTGTCAGTCGAAAGCGATGCGATGCTCGCCAATCCGGAGCGCACCGCGCCTCCGTCCATGGCAAACTCCGCGCCGGAGCGGTTCACGCACGGCGCAAGCATGTCCACGCCGGAACGTTTCGCCTCTTCCACGAGCACCCACACCGGGTACATGCCCTCGTTGTTGTTGAGCGCGGCTGTCCAGTACTCGGGCGGATGGTTCGCCCTTAGCCATGCAGACGCGTACGCGAGAAGCGCGTAGCTCGCGGAGTGCGCCCTGCAGAAGCTGTAGCTCTTGAACTTTTCGATCTGCGCGATGATCTCCTGCGCGGCGCCGCGCTTGATTTCCCGCTTTTCGCAGCCTGCAAGGAACCTCTCCTTGATCGCCCCCTTCTCCTTTTCGTCACATCCCTTGGTCATGGCTTTTCTGAACCGGTCCGCATCGCCCGCGCTGAACCCGGCCGCTTCCATTGCAAGCAGCATGGCATCATCCTCGTAGAGCATGACCCCGTGTGTTACACCCAGGACCTTTTCGAGCGGGCGCGGCATCCGCGGAGCGCTTTCCATGCCCCTCTTTCTCCGCACGAACAGCTCCTTCATGCCGAGCCCCGATGCGCCCGGCCTTATCAGCGCAAGCGCCTGCATTATCTCCTCCACGCGATCCGGCCTCATCTGCATGAGCAGGTGCCGCATTGCCGGGCTTTCGAGCTGGCCGCAGCCCATGGTTTTGCCCGCGCGGATCAGGTCGAACGCCTTTTGCGCGCGCGCGCCGTTCACGGGAAGCTTTTCCGGATCGATGCTCTTTCCCGTACTTTTGCCGACGAGCCGCACAGCCTCGCTCACCGTGGAGAGCGACCTGTTTCCGAGCAGGTCGAGCTTCACGAGCCCCGCGCGCTCCACGCCGCGCTTGTCGTACGCGGTGATCACCACGCCTTTCTGTGCGCGGACAAGGGGCGCGTACGAGGAGATCGGGCCGGGCGTGATCACAACACCCCCGCAGTGAACCGACAGGTGATGGGGAAAGCCCTCGATCGACTTCGAAAGAGCGAGCGCCTTCTCGACAACGCCGGCGTCAGCGGGCAGGGTGTTGAACCGCTTCCTGGAGATGCCATATCTCAGCTTCCTTGCGATCTGCGTGATAACCGGGTTCGACAGGCCGAGCGCCTTGGCTGTCTCCCTGAACGCGAGCCGCGGCTGAAGAGTTGCATAGGTGGCGATCATGGCCGTGCGGTCGCGGCCGAACCGGCGGAAGGTGTAGTCGATCACCTCATCCCTCAGGCGCCAGCAGAAGTCCACGTCGAGGTCAGGGTAGTCGGTGCGGCCGGGGTTCAGGAACCGCTCGAAGGGGAGGCAGTAGCGCACGGGATCAACATTGGTGATCTTGAGCGTGTAAGCCACGAGAGAGCCCGCCCCGGAGCCGCGGCCCGCTGTGGGCGTGCCGAGCGAGCGCGCGTGGCGCACGATATCCTCAACCACGAGGAAGTAGTCCGCGAAGCCCATGCGCGTGATGGTTTCGAGCTCCGTCTCCAGCCTGTGGAGCACCTCGGCCGGGAGGCGGCTGCCACGCCCGTTGCGCCCCCCCCTGCCGCAGCGCTCTCGAGCGCCCGCAAAAGCGTGCTCCCTGAGCATGCGCGGCCCGTGCTCGCCCGCGATCCTCGGGAAAGCGGTCTCGCGTTCGAGCAGATCAAAGGAGCACTGCTCAGCGATCGCCAGGCTGTTCGCGAGCGCGCAGGGCACGTGCCTGAAGCGCTCCGCCATATCTGCCGGCGAACGCAAAAAAGCGTCCGGGCGCGCGAGGTCTGGGGGAACGAGAGTCTCCACTGTTTTTCCGAGGCGGATGGCGGTCAGGAGGCGATGGGTCGCGAACCCGGAGCGGTCCGCGAAGAATGTTTCCTCCGCGGCCACAATCGGAAGGTCCCGGGCAGAGGGGCCGCGCCTTGCGCATGCCGAGGCTTCCAGGAAGAGCCTTTTTTCGAACGCATCCCGCACCTTCCCGGCGAGCCGCTCGTCAGCGGTGATGAGGATGAGTCCGTCCGGGTTTTCGAGAAGCGCTTGTTCCAGGGAAAAGCCGCCTTTCTTCGGCTCCAGGTCGCGCTCGGTGAGGATCCTGCAGAGGGAGGCGTAGCCGTTTTCGTTCTTCACGAGGAGAACGGCCTCGGTCCTCTCGTCCCTGATCGAGGCGCCGAGCACCGGCTTGATGCCGAACCGTTTCGCTTCCTCGAAAAAGGCAACCGAGCCGAAGAGGTTGTCATCCGTGAAAGCCACGGCGGGAAGCCCCTGGTGCGCAGCCCGCTCGAGGTACTCCCTGGTCGTGGAGCCGCCTCGCGCAAGGGACCAGTTACTTCGTAAGCGAAGGGGTGCGTAGAATATAGCCATGCTCGTCCCTCTCGAGCGTGTTCATGAGCCCCACGGAAGGGCCTGCCACGACCGCGTTGAACCCGAAACGGGCGCGCACCGCATCCACCGCGCGCGCGACCCTTCCATGCCGGCCGCTCTCCTTTTCCACGAAGAGCAGGCACTGCTCCCCGTCCGCGCGCACGAGGTTCGAAAGCTTCACGCCAGCGCGGCGAAGCGACACCCTTCGCGTGTGCAGCGAGCGCAAAAGCTCCATGGCCAGGCCGAACGCGCTTCTTTCCAGATCGAACGGCTCCGGAGCGGTGCGGCTGTTGTTTTTTACCACCCAGTCGCTGTAGGCGATGCGAAGGCCAAGCGTGCGCGCTTTCAGCCCGAGCTGCCTGACGGTGCGCATGCCGCGCTCGATAAGGTAGTAGACCATGGATCGGATCTCGTCCGGGTTCGATGTGGCCTTGTGAAAGGTGGTCTCCCTGCTTATGGTGCGGGGGATCTCTTTTTTGTGGAGCACGCGGCCGTCCTGTCCGCGGCTTCGCGCGTGCAGGGTTTCGCCGTTTTTGCCGAAAAGCGCCACAAGGCCGTCGAGCGGGAGTGCGCGCATCTCAGCCACGGTTCGCACGCCTAGAAGCCCGAGCCTTGCCGCGGTCCTGCTTCCCACCCCGGGGAGCTTTCGTATCGGCATGTTCGCGAGAAAGCGCTCGATCTCGTGCTCGGCAACCATGCAGAGGCCGTCAGGCTTGGCTTCAGCGCCTGCCATGCGGGCTGTCACGCGGCTCGGGCCGATGCCGATGGTTGCGCGGAGCCCGGTCTCGTTGCGGATCGTTTTCTTCAGGAAGGATGCTGCCGTGCGCGCGTCCGGGTAGATGCGGTGCGTGCCGGTCATGTCGAGGTAGGCGTCGTCCAGGTAGCTGTCCACCGCGGGCGAGATCTCGCGGCAGAGCTCCCACACCCTGTCCGCGAAGGAACGGTACACCTTGGAATCCCCGGCCAGGTACACGGCGTGGGGGCACAGCTTTCGCGCCTCGTGAAGAGCCATGCCCGCGTGAAGCCCGAACCCGCGCGCTTCGTAGGAGCAGCTTGCTATCACGCCCGAGCCCACAACCACTGGCCGGCCCGCGAGGAACGGGAGGCGGGCCTGCTCAACGGATGGAAAGAAGGCATCCACATCCAGGTGCATGATGCGCGGAGAACCTTTTTTTCGCGGTTTCGTTGTCATTGTTTCTCACCCATCCAGCATGACCGCGTCCGCGTACCAGAGGTTGTCAAGGACGCGCCAGCTCAACTGGTACACCGCGCCCTGTGATTCGATCGAGTAGTAGATGACCTTGTCGCTTCCGTCCCGCTCCTCCCATGAAGCTGCGAGCCGCTCCACCGTGAAGGTGCGGCCCGCCCGCTTGAACATGACGGGCCGCGCCCGGCCTCCCTCGAAGTCGGCCCGCACCTTGATGGGCTCGTTGAGCTTCTCGACCTGCATGGCAACACCCAAAAGCAGGGACAAAAGGGGACAGGCGCGCGAACACCTGTCCCTTGGCCGCTTATTTCATACTCTTCGTCGCGAGGTGCCGCAAACTGTGTTGTGGCAAGGCGCATGTCAGGAGACGACCGCAGACCTGTTCCTACAGGTTGAGGATCGTCTCCTGGCATGAAACGCAGCCACAGTGCAGTTTACGGTGCCGCAGCAGAAGAGGATGAAGAATGCGGGCAAGGCTGCGGACAGCTGCGTGCGGCTGCCCCCGTTTTCGTTTCACATATCTATTTCACGTGTCCATTTCACATTTTGCGGATCAGGCCGACCACAGCGCCGGCCACGCGGATGTCGTCTTTTTCAGCATCCGCCTCCATGGTGTCGAAGGCGGGGTTCTCGGGCTCGAGCCTGATCAGGGAGCCTCTCCTGTAGAACCGTTTCACAGTGGCTTCGTTGTTTACCACGACCACGGCGATCTCCCCCTTTCCCGCCAGATCTTTACCAGTGCGTACCGCTGCGAGGTCTCCGTCGCGGATGCCCGCCCCCTCCATGCTGTCGCCTTTCACGCGGAGAAAGAAGAAGCTCTCCTCGGGTCCGAACAGCTCCTCGATCTTCACGCGGCCCTCGAGGTTCTCTTCCGCGAGCACCGGAACGCCTGCCGCGATCTGCCCCACAAGGGGCACCCCCTGCAAGGCCGCGGCATCCTTGGGAGCCCGCCCTTTCTCCGTAAGGCGCACGTTGCGGCTTTGGCCCGGGCGGCGCCTGATGTACCCCTTGCGCTCGAGCCTGTCGATGTGCTGGGCCACTGACTTCGGGTCAAGCTTCATGGCTTGCGCTGTCTCCCGCAAGGTGGGGGGAACCCCCTCCCGCTCGATCGCTCGCCTGATCACGCGAAGCACAGCGTCCTGCCTTTTCGTCGGTTTTTCCATGAGCCCTCCTTGCTTTACGATATCGTCATTATACCATCACCTGATGGTATAAAAAGACAAATTCTGAAACTTTTTCGAAAAATGCGGTTTGGGGGAAACAAGGGGAGATCGGTCAGAGCGGCTTCCCGAGCCGCTCTTCCAGAGCAGGCCGGTATTTCCTGCTCAAGGTTATTCTGTCCCCGTTTTGGAGCAGGATCTCGAACTCCCCTTTGATCGAGGGGAGAAGCTCTTTGACCTTCTTCAGGTTGATGATTGCTGAGCGGTGCACTCTCACGAACTGCTCAAACGGCAGTTGTTTCTCCAGCTTGGCCATGGTTTCGCGCATGATGTGCGTTTCGGATTTCGCGTGAAAGGTGACGTAGTTGCCCGCGGCTTCGATCCAGTCGATCGTGTTTGTGGGCATGAAGTAGATGCGGCCCGCGGACTTGACCAGGATGCGGTCAGCTCCCTTATCTTTCGATTTCATCTCTTCGAGCAGCTCAAGGATTTTCCCGCGCGTTCCGTTTGTCCGCTCAGGCGCGATCCGGGATCTCACCCGGTCAAGGGTTTCTGAAAAACGGTTCTCATCGAACGGTTTCAGCAGGTAATCGAGGGCGTGCACATCAAAGGCTCGAACCGCGTACCGGTCGTATGCGGTGATGAAAACAACTAGAGGCAGCTTGTCCTCGGGCGTGTTACGCAGCACGTCGAAGCCGTTGATCCCGGGCATCTGTATGTCGAGAAAAACAAGGTCGGGTTCGAGCGATTCGATGGCCTCGATCGCTTCCGCCCCGCTTTTGCACTCCGTTAGGATCTCGAAATCCTGCTCCGGCGCGAGAAAGGTCCGGACCTTCCTTCGGGCGAGCGGCTCGTCATCAACAATGATCGTTCGAATCAACTCCGAGCTCCTTGCCTGGTTTCCCGGTCCGTCCGGCCCACGTTTTCGGCTTCCTTCCGGAACGGCTGGGTAATGCTCACCCGGAGCCCTCCCCCGTTCTGAACGTGGAAAGCGATCTTTCCTTCTGCGCCGTAAAGCTGTTCCAGCCGGGCTCTGGTGTTTCTCAGCCCGATCCCGGAAAGCTCCATGATGTCGCCATCGGGCGGCCCGCATCCGTTGTCGATTACATCTATCCGGAGGTCGCTGTTCTGCTTGAAAGCGCGCAGGGTAATCAAGCCTTTCGCCTTTGCCGGATCGATTCCATGGTTTATCGCGTTCTCCACGATCGGCTGCAAAAGGAGGTTGGGCACGCGGGCGTCCCGGGCGTCTTCATCGATCTCGATTTGCATCTCGAGCTGATCCCCGAACCTAACCCGCTCGATATCAAGGTAGCGTTCAAGAAAATCGATCTCTTCATGAAGCGGGACCTCCTGACGGTCGATGTTTTCCAGGGAGAGGCGGAGAAGGTCGCTCAACCCGTTGATCATCCTCTCCGCGGTTTTCGCATCGAAGCGAACGAGCGTCGAGATGGCGTTGAGCGTGTTGAACAGAAAATGTGGCCGTAAAGGTTTTTTCAAGGCTTCGAGCTTTGCGTGCGCAAGCTGCGTCTCGAGGCGGCTGACCTTTATCTCCCGTTCATGATACCGTTGAAAGTAGATGATTCCGTTGTAAACAGCCGGAAAGAACCAGTAGATAAAGCAAGCGTACGACACAAGGCCGGGGCCGAGTATCTTGAAAGGGCCATCGAACATGGATATCAGCAGGAGAGACTCCATGAGCGTCTTGAGGGTTCCAAAGACCGCGCATGCGAGGAGGTGAACGGTTATTGCCTTTCCCAATCTCTCTTTTTTGAAAGGGAACCGCTTGCACACGAGCAGGATGGCCGGAGTCAGAACGATCCAGGGGCACCAGATGGCGATGCTGCAAAGGAAACTCGCGCCCCACGTGTCAATGTCGGGGGATTCTACAAAAAAAGTGTCAGCGGAGTAATACGTGCTTTCAGTGATCGCCCAGATCAGGGTCAACACGGCTACGATCCCGATTGCGAAAAGATGCTGCTTTCCGGTCAAGCGGTTTGTCTCGCTCATAAAGTTTCCGATCGGTTATGAGGGTTTTTGCTTGTGTTTAGCAACAGCCTCAAAGGAGATCACGTCTCTTCAGCACATATTATCGGTGCATTCTTCCGTATCAGTCAACAACAGTCAGGATTTCTCGGTTGGTGAGATTTGCCTTGGCAGGCGCTAACGTTTCGCCGGTTACTGCCTGCAAGTGAATCTCCAGGCCCACGAAGTCGTTGTTGTGCGGGATCAGGAGATTGAGCTCGACCAGGCCGGAGGGCGGAACAACACCCTGGCCAACATTGAACAGGTGACTGAAGCCCAGCCGGAAAACGCCGAAGCCCGTTGCCAGGTAGTTCTCGGTTAGTGAGGCGAAAACGATGTACTCGTGGCCGGGTTCCGCTTCGAGCCTCACAGGAACCCTTGTTCCATGAAGCGCAGCACCAACGGCAGCCGTCAGCTGGATCTCATCGACACCCAGGAACCCGAGGTACCTGATGAGGACCTCCTTGCGGATGCTTGGCCACTCCTTGTCCAGGAGACCGCCAAGGGAAAAAGAGCTTGCGATCGTGCGGTACCCGCCCGCATCGAGCAGGACCGCGCGGCCCTTGTCGCTCGGCGAATCGAACAGCATCTCAGCCGGCCGGGTGTTTGAGATCACATCCATGACGCCGTTTTCACCGGTAAAAAACATGTTGAGGCCGTCCATGATGGAGCCGGAAGCTCCTATAATATAGGATGTGGACGGTCCGCGGCTGATCTCTTGCACGCCGAACCATGGGTTCAGCGTGTCCTTTTCCGGGTCGTAGCACCATGTGTCTCCTCCTTCGAGGCAGATGTTTTTTCCTGCCTGGAGCGCAGCCACGATGTCGCTTGCCTCATTCGGGGTGAGCACGTGGTTGTCCGCGAATACCCCGAGACAAATGAACCAGACATCGTGCTCGTCAAAATCCGCCGGCCACTCTGTGTATGAAACACAAGGGATACCCAGATCACCCAAGGCATCCAGCAGGAAAGGTGCCGTGTATGGACGCCCGCACAGGTTCACAACAGCAACGCACTCTTCCGGAGCTGCCACGGGACAGTAGATCTCGCCCATCATCGGAAGGTATGATGTATGCGCGGAGTCAGCGTTGTCCATGCCTTTTATTCGGTAGGTGACCAGGTCTCCCGCGGAAGCGTTGCCTCCCAGGAAGCCGCTGTACCAGTAGCAAAGCTCTTCCCTGGTCAGCTCGGTATCCGCCTGGGGCACGCCGTTTATGGAGTACTCCACGCTGACCTCGGGTGTTGCCATGTCATCCTTGCAAAGGGTCCGGATCAAGGGCGGCCATTGTCCGGCGGACGCGCTTCGCGTGGGAATGAAACGCGAGAGCACCGGCGCTTCCGTGTCTTCGCGTACTGCGAAGCTCATCATGCCGTCAGGCGCAACAAGGGGGTAGATGGCTGTGCGCCCGCCGTCATCCTGTGCCTCGATGTAAAAGGAGACGGTCGTCCCCAGGGCCTGGGCCGGGATGTCACCCGCGTACTCGTCGGGCTGGCCGGTGGGATTCATCACAACATTGTTGAACGGCGCCCCGCCCGTGTCTGACCAGTGGATCACAGGGTAGCCCGGCTCCAAGGCGTAGCCATTGGGAGGAATCACCTCGGCTGTGACCGGGTAATCGGCCGCGGTCTCTTCCGTGTCCCTCGGCGGGTAGGGGTAGATGCGGATCGGGTCGCGTTTCACGAAGTTCCGCGTGCGGCAGTGAAGCGCGTCAAACGACAAACAGCCCTTGGAATCCACTCCCACCACATCATATCCGGGAAAGGCCTGCTCAAAGACCCCGAGCGCGATCTGGTCATCCGGAACGTTGTCCACTGGCACGAAAACCTCTTTGTTCGAGACAAGGGTGTTCATGTAAGGCCGGTAGGCGTAGCTTTTCACGAACATCGGAAGCCTGAAAATCTTGTACGGCCCGCCCCAGGGGCTCTGTAGTGTCTCGTAAAACGCAACCGTGTCGTTCGCGGCCTTGTGGCTGTAGGCATCGTTTTTCGGGAAATCCACGACTATCAGTGTTTCCGGGTTGCACGGCTTTCCCCATGTGTCGTGGTGCCAGATCGTCTGGGGAGCGATGGTGCGGTACGGATCTAGGCCGTAGTACTCGTTCATGGCCGTGTCCACCGCTTCCTTGGTGCTTGAGAGGTTCTCCATGTACACGTATGTGGATGAGAACGCGATATCGTAGCCGTTGGGAAGGTAGTTCCCGCCCACGTGGTTCAGCCCGGACTCGTAGAAGTTGATGCCGTATAGAGATGCAAAGTGCTGGGGAAAAAGATCGTCATGAAAGCCGTAATGGCATGTGTAGTTCACGATGCCCATCTCGTTGTTTGCATCCCAGATGAACCACGGCCCGTAGTCGCGGGTGTATATGGAGTTCGTCTTTATGTAGAGGAAATGGATGTTCGTGAGGGGAATCCCGTTGCCTGTGAGAAAGCTTTCCCAGTTCCTCCGCTCGTTTGCGTTATCCACAGGGATATAGACCAGGTTGTTGACCTGGAGCTTGTCAATGAGATCCTCGTTCCACCACAGTGTCATGATCCCCTCGGACTCCTCCCACTCGGCGCAGCAGTGCACCGGTCCGGGCGGCGGTGTGCCCGCGGCTTTTGGCGCGGGTGGAAGGTTGGATGGCGATTGAAAAGGAGCGGGTTTCCCCTTCGCCTGTTTCTTCATGAAGGACGCGCTTTGACCGCTGCTGTCAGTCGTCAGGATGAAGAGGGCCAGCAGCACCATCGAAAACGAAAGCACGGTAGATGGTCTTTTCATCGGTTCACTCCTCTTTTCTTGAATTGCGGCTTAGTCTCTTTTCCGGATCATCATTCGCTTATTTCCAGGGTTACGGGGTTCGACACGAAATCGTAAGGGCTGTAAAGCAGGAATGCGAAGTTCATGGTAACGCCTGCTGCTTCGCGGGGCAGCGCGCCGAGCGTGTCAAACTGTGCGGTACTGAAACCGGAGGCATCCAGTGTCCCCTGAAAACCGGGGAAGAAGGGGGTGTTTGCGTGCACGAAGGTCATGCCGGTAAAGAGATCCCAGTTCAACGGCAGCGTCTGCCCGCCCGGCAGCGGTGTGCCTGGTTGCGTGCCGCTCACCGATCCCAGGAGGATATAATCGCGGTTGCAGTTGGCAGAGCCCGCGTTCATGTAGAAATCGACAACCCCGCCCGCATTGGCGGACATGGCGCTGATGCTGCCGCCCAGATGGTTGGCCGTGAATGTGTGGGCGTCCGACTCGCCGATGTAGGGATGGTTCTCGTTCCGACCCGAAGCATCCACGGCGTTTATGTAGTACTGAACCGTTGTGCCGTTCGGCTGGGCCGGAATATGAGCCAGAAAGTCGTTTCCGCTCACATTCGTCATGGGAACAGTATTCCATCCCCCGCTCGTTTCCCAGTAAACCATGGGGGTTCCGCCTGTGAAGCCCTGGCCGCTGTAGGGGATGACCTCCGCTTCTATGGGAAAACCCTGGCCCGTGGGCGGGCGGTCCGGCAGGGGGGTATGGTTGATGTACAGCATGTACCGGTCCGTAATACCCATGGTGCGGCAGTGAAGCGCGTCAAAGGGGCTCCATGTCCCTTCAAAACCCAGAACCTCGTACCCGGGCATGGCTGCCTCGTACGATGCGACCGCAACGTCATCCCACTGGTTTCCGGCAAACGGAAGCAGCACCTTGTTGTTCATGATGAGGGAGTTGATATAAGCTCCGCTGCCGGGGCTGTACACCCTGAAGACCTTGTAAGGCGTGCCGTAGCAGCTTATCATGGATTCGAACTGCTCAGCCTTTTCTTCCAAGTAGTTGTAAACGACATGACTTGGGGGAAGTTCCAGAACCATGATCGTGTCAGGGGAAAGGTACTTGGCAAAGCAGTCGATGTGATAAAAGTACTTGCCCATGGCATCGGTTAAAACAAGATAGTTGTCAACTCCCAGGTACTCGAGAACAGCGTCATAGATGTTTTCATGGGGCACCCCCGGGTTGTTGTTCCATACCCAGTCGAGAGAGATGGCGCTCCCCTGGCCATCCGTCATGTAGTTACCTCCCTCGTGGTAGATACCGGTGTCATAAACGGGGATACCCTGGTCAAGCCCGTACATCAAGGGGATGAGATCGTCGTTCGGATCGTTCCACGGGGATCCGTTGTCAGCGATTCCCTGTTCCTGATTGCCGGTTATGATGTACCAGGGGCCGTAATCGCGTGTCCAGTGGGTGTCGGAAGGCGCGTGCAGAAAGCTGCAGTTGTTCAGATCAACGCTGTTTGCCTGGTACTTGATCTCCACGATGTCCTGTTCCCTCTGGTCGAGCACGATGGTCACAACCTCCGCGTCCTCGGACATCTCGGCGATGAGCTCGTAGGGGACGCCGAACGGATAGCGGATCAGGACCCCCTCCATCGGTTCGAACTCCCCGGGCTGCCTTACCGGAGCCGGCGGCGGGGAGAAGCTTTGCCCTTGAGCGGGCACGCTGCTTCCGAAGAGGAGCAGGGCCAAGGCCAGTGAAAAGAGAAACGGGATGTAGCTCTTCGTTCTCACTGTGGGATCGTTCATGGCTCGTTTTCCTTTTGAATGTGAACCGAAACAGACGCACTCAATTTAGGCATAGAGAGTATATAGGGCTTTTCATACCCTTGAAAACGAATTGTGACGGATACAGCCCCCATGGAGTAAAAGCCGTTATTCTTGTGACGAAACCGCATCTTGATCGCGGCAGCCCTTACACCGGCTTCTTGAAGGGATGCGGCCCTGCGCACGTAATGTTAAATTATACAAGCAAATACGTATATTTCAACCGTTTTTGATGGATATTTTGGAAAGGAGTGCTCTCCGGCGGGTTTCAGGCGCTCTCACTGATACAGGATCGTTACTCCGTCTCTTTTTCAGGAACATCTTCTTCGCTCAGCGCCCTGTCGCCTTTGCGCTTGACCACCGCCTGTCTCAGGAGAAACTCCATCTGCCCGTTCACGCTGCGGAGCTCCTGCTGAGCCCAGGCTTCGAGCTCTTTGAAGAGTTCGGGTCTGATCCGAAGCAGAAACTGTTTTCGCGGTTTCATCGGGCTTGTTTACCCTTCTTTAAGTGCGTGGGTGCATGCATGCAGCCTCGAAGCAGGGGGCCTGATTGCCGCACCCCCTGCTTTTTCAGGCCTGCTCGCTTTATGAGTAAAGCGTTCCCGTATTGATTACAGGCTGCGCTTCGGTTTCGCCGCAAAGCACCACTAACAGGTTGCTGACCATGGTGGCCTTGCGGTCCTCATCGAGCTTGAGCACGTCGTTCTTTTCCAGATCATCGAGCGCCATCTGCACCATGCTGACCGCGCCGTGCACGATCTTCTGGCGAGCATCGATGATCGCCTCGGCCTGCTGGCGGCGGAGCATGGCTCCGGCGATTTCGGGCGCGTACACCAGGTGAGTCAGGCGCGTCTCTTCCACGAACACCCCTGCCTTGGACAGCCTCTGCTGGAGCTCTTCCAGGAGGTAGGTTGAAACCTCGTCAACATCGCTGCGAAGGGTTGTTTCGTTATCCTCACCGTGATCATAGGCGTAGTTGTTGGCAAGGCGGCGAACAGCGGACTCGCTTTGAACCTCCACATACTCTTCATAGCTGTCCACGTCAAAGCATGCCTGTGCCGTGTCCTTTACCCTCCACACAACAACAGCAGCGATCTCGATCGGGTTTCCCCGCTTGTCGTTCACCTTCAGCTTCTCGCCGTTCAGGTTTCTGGCGCGGAGCGAGATGCGTATTTTTGTGTTGAAAGGATTTGTCCAGTGAAAACCGCTGTCACGCACGGTTCCCTTGTAGCTTCCGAAAAGGATCAGAACCCTCCCTTCGTTGGGCTGCAGGCTGAAAAAACCAAAGCAGAGCAGGATGAACAGCCCTATCGTGAGCACAGCTGACACGAGAAGATAAAAGTTCGGATAGTTGATCCCGCGTGTGTTCGCAGCCTCGACCGCTGACATTATGAACAGGATCAATAGCGCGATCGCACCCAGCAGGACAATTATGTTGAACACCAATATTCCCCAGCCGCTGAGCACATTCATCTCTTTTTCTTGGTTCATGAAACTACCTCCAAACAGGATGTTGAATAATGCTATCTATACTATATCGTAATGATATCGTAATAATAGCATAAAAAATAAAAAAAAGTTTGATCAGGCTTTTGAAGGGTTAGGAAGGGAAGCGCGGGGGCGAAAAAATTTTCGCTCTTCTTGCCCTCCCTTGTTACAATTTCCCGTTAGGAGGAACGCCAATTCCTTCCGATAAGCATTATAATCGTCCGGGGGAACTGAATCGAGCGGCGGGTGGAAAGCGGCATTTAGCGGTCCTCCGCTTTGAGTTTGGAGCGAATGTTGACATCTCCTGAAGAGCGGAGCCAATCCGGGCCATCAGAGGCCGCCCAGGGCCGGGACGCCCTTTCCCAGGCCTTTTATCGGGAAAAGAATGTGGCGGATTTCCGGCAAAAGCCCGCCGATTCCCTTTTCGTGATCATCAGGAAGTGTGTCCGTTTCCTCTTGCCGTTGCTCTGCATGCTCATCGCCCTGGACATGGCGTTTCGCTGGCTGCTGCCACCGGAGAAGCTCCTCCCATACATGCAGAAGTCTTTGGCCTGTTACACCATCAAGGTTGACCGGCTCTCCAGCAGCCCCGCACCGGACCTGCTTTTTCTGGGATCCTCCCGAGCTCGTGACGCGATCGTTCCACAGGTTTTCGAAAAAGGACTGGAACAGGTCTGGAAGCGGCCGGTCCGGGTTTTCAATGCCGGCTTGGCTGGAGCGAGAATGGAAGAATACTGCGCCCTGGCCAGTTCACACCTGCCGGATCCGCCCCCCCCCTACGTGGTGATCGGTTTATCAGGCTCCGAGATTGCGCGGGTCCACGACTTCCGCTATGCCTCCCGCTTTCTTTGGAACACCTCCGGTTTTTACAACTACCTGAATCGGACTTCTTTCAGCGATTTTAAAGTGAAGCACATTGAATACTTCATCGAATCCTTGGTCTGCCGGCTCTGTTATGTCTTCAAATACAGGGACGCCCACACCGCCCTGCTGAAGGAGACTTTGGCGGACTTGCTGCGCCTAAACGAGAATGAGCCCGAATGGAGCAAGGCGGACAGGGAGATCAAACGAAAAAGACTGGTGGAGCATGTGCTCGCTGACGACGGCTACTCGCTCCTGGTTCCCAGCAAGAATACCCTGGAAGAGAAGCTCAAGATACACAAAAAACTCCCCATCCGCAACCAGGATGAGCTCGACCGGGACCCGGACATTTTCAACGAAGCCAGCGTGACTCTTATAAAAACGCTTGTATCCTGTTTCAGGAATAAGGGCGTCAAGGTGGCCTTTGCGGAGGTGCCGCCAAGCCCTTACCTGCAGGATATGAATCCTGTGCTCCTGGGCGAGGAGTTCCGCATGCGAATGACGGAGGAGGTGAAAAAGCTGGACGTGCCCTTTTTTACATTCCCCCCGGAGGAGATCGAGCTCACCAACCGGCATTACGGGGATCCCAGCCACTTCAACAGGGATGGGGCAAGGCAATACAGCAAACAACTCCTGGAAAAACTCTACCGGGCCGGTTTCTTCGACAAGAAAGCGCAATGATCGTTTTCTGCCGGCCCGCGGTCATCTCCTGAACCGCGCCATGCCACAGCGCAGTTTACGGCACCTCGCGACAAAGAGTATGAAACAAGCGGGCTAGAACTGAAAGTAAACAAAAGCCTGGGTATCACAGGCGCCAAAGATGGCCAGGAAAACGATGAGCGCGGTATAACCGAGGACCTGCAGGGGCAGGGGCAGGGTAGCACGGGCCGCGATCCTCCCGGGCAGGTTAAGCTCGCAGGCCACGCTGCACACCATGACCAGCCCGTAGAACCAGAGGATCAAGGGGTCGAAGAGCCGCTCTCCCGCGCCGTCGAAGATGAGCATGCGCCACACAGACTCCACGGAAACGAAGATATGGGGCGCGCGGAAGATGGCCAGCCCGATGAAGAAGAAGATGTTCACGATGAAGACCCGCAGGATTTTCCCGGGCAGGGTGTCCAGAAATTTCATGGTCCCGCCGGAGCGGCTTATCGGAATCATGAGCAGGCGATAACCGACAATGAGCAGGCCGTTGAAAAAGCCCCAGGCCACGAACTGCCAGTTGGCGCCGTGCCACAACCCAATAATGGTCATGGTGAACAGCACGTTGAACAGGAGCCGGGCCTGCCCCACGCGGGATCCGCCCAGGGCAATGTAAAGATAATCCCGCATGAAGGAATAAAGCGTGATGTGCCACCGCCGCCAGAAGTCACCGATATTCGTGGCGGTGAAAGGAAAGCGGAAGTTTTCCGGCAGCCGGAATCCCATGATACGGGCAGAGCCGATGGCCATGTCCGAGTACCCGGAAAAATCGCAGTAGACCTGCACGGCAAAACCGATGGACCCCATCCACACGGTGGCCGCGTCGTAGCCGGATGGGTTCTCGAAGATGCGGTCCACATAGCCTGAAACATTGTCCGCAATGAAGACCTTCTTGGTGAATCCGATCGCAAAGCGGTTGATGCCCTCAGCTACGTCCGTCCACCAGATCACTATGTTCCGGCGGATCTGGGGCAGAAACTCCACGGCCCGCACAATTGGGCCGGATACGAGCTGGGGAAAGAAAGCCACGAAAACCGCAAATTCGATAAAATTCCGTGTGGGTTCGAGTTTGCGGCGGTAGATGTCCAGGCTGTAACTCATGGTCTGGAAGGTATAGAAGCTGATGCCCACCGGCAGGATCAGATCCAGCATCACGGGATTGGTCTGCAACCCCACGAAACCGAGAAGCGCTTGAAAGGATCCGATAAAGAATCCCGCGTATTTAAAGGTACACAGGATTCCCAGGTTCACGATGATGCTTACCATGAGCCAGGCCAGGCGTTTTCGGTCGGATGTGCATCCGGGGAGTCGGAGCCCCACCACATAGTCAACCAGCGTGGAGATGATGATCAGGGAGAGAAACCGGGGGTCCCAGCTTGCATAAAAGACATAGCTGGCCATGAGCAGCAGGTACTGCCGATAGCGAAGCCGTTTGCATGCAAAGTAAAGCAGCAGCACCAACGGAAAAAAGATAAGGAAGCGAAAGCTGGAAAAGATCAATAGGCTGTATTCTTAAAAAAGGCTGTAGTTGCCGACGCGCAGTCTCATATCGTTTTTCGTTTCAATCTTACTGATAAAGCTCCCCGTATTCTATTGTCTGCCTCCCTCTTTTACAAACGTGGTCTTGCTTCTTGTGGTTTGCCTTTTCCGCCAAGCAGCCCGATCGTGAGATGTTACAAACCCTTTACACAGAAACAGCCTCCAGAAGCATATATATAGCCAGAGAAACGATTTTTTTTATCGACCGAAAGGAGGCTGTCATGAGGTTCACGAGCGACCGATTTACTGTCGTATCACTGCTGGTTGTTTTTATGCTGCCGGCTGCGGGAGGGGAAGGCCGGGCCCAGTCCGTGCTTTCGTCGCGGCGTCCCCTGGCATCGAACGTTGTGGTGCCTCAATCCAGGGCGTTCTCCATGAACCGTGTAAAAGCTGTTGAGGTTGTTGGTGTCGATGTCCGCGCAAAAATCCTGGGGCAGGCTGCAACCACTACCATGGAGATAAGCCTGAGAAACCCTACACGCGGGCGCCAGGAGGCCGAGCTAATCGTTCCGGTTCCGGACGGGGCCGTGGTAAAAAGCTTCACGTTCCAGGGCGCGGGCAGCGAACCCTCGGCAGTGGTTCTGCCCAGGGAGGAGGCAAGGGAAACGTACAACGCCATCGTGGCCAGGGTGCGCGATCCCGCCCTGCTCGAGTTCGTGGGGTACAACCTGATCCGCTCCAGCGTCTTTCCGGTCGAACCCGGGGGCAAGCAAAAGCTGCAGCTCACCTACGAGCACCTCCTTCCGGCTGACGGCGGGCGCATCGATTATGTGCTGCCAAGGAGTGAATCGATCCTTTACAACATCCCGTGGAAGATCTCGCTGCAGATCAAATCGAAGACTCCCATCACAACGGTCTACAGCCCGAGCCACACGCTCTTGACCGATCGACAGGGCCCGGGCGATCTGTCCGTCCGGATCGCGGACTCAGCCGCGCTCGAACCCGGCGCGTTTCGCCTGTCCTGGCTCCTGGAAAAGAGCAATGCGGTGACAGCTTCGCTTTTCGCCTATCCGGATCCCAAGATCGGAGGTGGATATTTCCTCCTGCTTGCCGGGCTGCCGACCCCCTCCAACCAGGGTGACAGCCCCGCCATCCGGCGCGAGATAACGCTGGTCCTCGATCGCTCGGGCAGCATGAACGGCGAAAAAATCGAGCAGGTGCGCGAGGCGGCAAAGCAGGTTCTCGCCGGCTTGATGGAAGGCGAATCGTTCAACATCATCGCTTACAACGAACAGATCGACCTGTTCTCCGAAACGCCGGTCCCCAAGACCGCACAGAGCATGAAAAGCGCGCGGGCTTACCTGGACGGGCTTCTCCCCAGGGGCGGAACGAACATCCATGACGCCCTTCTCGAAGCCATGCGAAGCCGGCCTGCTGACGGCGCGCTGCCCATAGTGCTTTTTTTGACCGACGGGCTCCCCACGATCGGCCAGACCTCCGAGAAGGCGATCCGAAACGTGGCCATGGCAGCGAATCCATACAACAGGCGTATCTTCACCTTTGGAGTCGGCATGGATGTCAACACGCCGCTCCTGGACAAGATCGCCAGGGAGACCAGGGCAACGGCCACATTCGTTCTTCCCGAAGAGGACATCGAGGTCAAGGTGGCCCGGGTGTTCAACAAGCTGGCAGGGCCTGTTCTCGCCGGCCCGCGCCTGAATGTGCTCGGCCCCGAAGGAAAACCGGCGCCCGGGCGGGTCCGCGACGTTCTGCCGGGCACTCTGCCCGATCTTTTCGACGGCGACCAGCTCGTGGTGCTTGGCACCTACGTGGGTACGGAGCCGCTTCTCTTCAGTCTGCGAGGCGACTACCTGGGCGCGGACAGGGCGTTCCGTTTCAGCTTGCCTCTGGACAGGGCAACCACACGGAACGGGTTCGTCCCGCGGCTCTGGGCAAGCCGGAAGATCGCTGTGCTGGTCGATGCCATCCGGGAGAGCGGAGCGGATGTCACCGCGACCTCCGCAGCGTCGCCGGGCATGACGGATCCTAGGATGAAGGAGCTGGTGGACGAGGTGGTTCGCCTGTCCATGGAGTTCGGGATTCTCACGGAGTACACCGCTTTTCTTGCCCGGGAAGGAAGCGATCTGGCGCAGCGCGACAGGATGGTTGCCGAAGCTGCCCATAACTTCACGAGCCGCGCCCTTTACTCGCGTTCGGGCAAGGGATCTGTCAACCAGGAGCTGAACATCGGCTCTCAGAGAGGCCAGTCAAAGCTTAACTTCAACAACTACTTTCTGGACCGGAACATGAACCGCGTGGCTGTCACAACGGTCCAGCAGCTCAACGACCGCGCGTTCTACCGGCGCGGGAACAGGTGGGTGGACAGCCGGATATTCAACAGGACAAGCGAGGCGGAAGCGGAGCGGGTCATCGAGTTCGGCACGCAGGCTTTCGATGAGCTGCTGCGCGAGCTTTCCGCGGAAGGCCGCCAGGGCATCGTTTCCCTGAAGGGCGAAATCCTCGTCCTGATCGACGGCGAGGCAGTGATCATCAGGTCCGCTGCCGCGCAAAAGAGCGAAACAGCGGACAATAACGGGTAATGTTTTTTTTGTCGGGCCGTAAAGGCTCTTTATCAGGAGGTAAAACAATGAAGAGTTCAACAATGCTTATCTGTGTATTCGCGGCATCGATCCTTTTTGCCGCACCGACGATCGCAACGGCGGCAGAGGAAAACCCGGCAGTGGAAGGCGAAAAGGCCCGCATTCAGATGGCGATTCTCCTCGACACCAGCGGCAGCATGCGCGGGCTGATCAACCAGGCCAGAACTCAGCTGTGGAAAATCGTCAATGAATTCGTAACAATGAAGCAACACGGCCGGACCCCCGAGCTGGAGGTGTCGCTTTACGAGTACGGGAAGGACAGCCTGGCCAAGGAGGAGGGTTACTTGAGAATGATCCTGCCACTGACAACGGACCTTGACAAGGTTTCCCAGGAGCTGTTCGCGCTGGGGACCAACGGCGGCAGCGAGTATTGCGGCCGGGTCATTCAGGAGGCGACAGCGAGCCTTGCCTGGAGCGAAAACCCGAACGACCTGAAAACGATCTTCATAGCGGGCAACGAAGCTTTTACCCAGGGTTCGGTGGATTATCACGAGGCCTGCAAGGCAGCGGTCACGAGGGGCGTGGTCGTGAACACGATCTTCTGCGGCGACCACCAGATGGGGATCAACAC
>CAZIUL010000069.1:0-20971 GCA_964542475.1 uncultured Phycisphaerales bacterium
CCAAACCCGGCTTTCTTGCCCAGGTAAAGAGCTATCCCGAAACGTTCTGGGTGGCGAACACCATGGAGATCTTCGAACGCATGGCCTGGTACGGCTTCTTCTTTGTGTCCACCCTCTACATCACAGGCTCCGTGGAAACAGGCGGACTCGGCTTTTCCGCTGAGCAGCGCGGCCAGATCCAGGGCATCGCGACCTTTCTTCTGTACCTGCTGCCCGTGCTAACGGGCGCGCTGGCTGACCGTTACGGGTACAAGAAAACGCTGCTACTTTCGTTCGTGATGATGGCCGTGGCCTACTACTCGCTCGGGCAGTTCTTCACGTTCCCCACATTTCTGTGCGCGTTCCTGTTCGTTGCAATCGGTGCCGCCATATTCAAACCGGTTGTGGTGGGCACGGTTGCCAGGGTCACGAATCGGTCCAACTCGGCAATGGGATTCGGCATCTTCTACATGATGGTCAACGTGGGCGCTTTCATAGGCCCCATCATCGCCGGTGTTGTGCGCGGAATGGACTGGAACTACGTGTTCATCTCCTGTTCCGGGTGGATCGTGCTCAACATCATCGTGGTCGTCTTTTTTTTCAAGGAACCGACCACCGAGGCCGCATCAGGCAAGGGACGAAGCCTCGGGCAGGTGCTCGACAACACGGTCGAGGTGCTTGGCAACCTGCGTTTTTTCATAACCGTGTTCGGCGTGCTCATCGCCTTGATGGTCGCCAACCAGGGCCCGTCCTGGTTCGGTTGGTGGCCGCGCTGCGCGCTGTTTGTGCCCGCGTGGATCGCTCTAAACCTCGCATGGGACCGGCTGCTGCCCCGCGAAACCGTTGAAACAGGCGTACCGCAAAAGAACGGGCGCTCGCCGTTTCTCAAGCGCATGCACTGCAGCAACTGGCGGTTCGCGCTTTACCTGTTGATTTTGTCCGGGTTCTGGACCTCCTACAACCAGCTCTTCATGACCATGCCCGAGTACCTGAGGGATTTCGTGGACACGAAGCCGCTGATCGCCTCGGCGGAAGCTCTGTTCGGGAAGAGCGATCCGGATGACCCTGAATCAGGCGTTGCACCCAAGATTGCCACCATCAACGAAAAAGAACGCGCCGAGATGGTAAAAGAGGTCAAAAAGCTCTTTGATGCGCGCGAGTCGGGAAGGTTCGATACAAAAGCCCTTGAAAGCGGCTCGCTGGCCCTTCTGAAGAGCAAGGTCAGGGTCACGCCTGAGAAACTCGAGCAGCTCGTAACAGCCGGGGGCGCTGTTCCGGAAAAGGTCACGGACACGGCCATCATCCAGGGCCGCCAGGTGAACCCCGAGTTCATCACGAACATCGTTGCAGGCGCGATCGTTCTCCTGCAGGTGCTGGTGTCTTATCTCATGGCCCGTTTCCACCGGTTCACAACCATGATCATCGGCATGCTCGTGGCTGCGGCCGGGTACGGTATGGCCGCGCTCGCAGGGGGCGAGGGCATGCTAGGGGCGGGCGCCATGATATGGATGGTGGTCGCAGGGCTTTTCATCTTCGCGATCGGCGAGATGATGACCAGCCCCACGAGCCAGGAGTATGTGGGCCTGATTGCACCGAAGGACAAGGTCGCGCTTTACATGGGTTACTACTTCGTTGCGGTTTCGCTCGGCAACCTCTTCGGAGGGATCCTGTCAGGCCAGCTCTACGGCAAGCTCGCGCGCGACGCCGGGAGGCCGGACCTGATGTGGACGGTGTTCGCCGGGATGATGCTGGTCACAGCGGTTCTTTTCGTGCTCTACAACAGGTTCGTGATTTCAGGAAATACCGCTGAGGAGTGATTTTTCAACGGACTCATATTGAATCAACCGCAAAAACGAGGTAAACAACCATGAACGGCTTGAGCAAGGTCGGCAGAAGAGAGTTCCTGAAAGGTATCGGTACGGGAGCGGCATCGATCGCCCTTTCGCCGCTTCTCAGCGCGGGGGCATGCACACCGCAAAAAAGAAGGCCCAACTTCGTTTTTCTGCTTGTGGATGACCTCGGGTGGAGCGACATCCATTGCTTTGGAAACAGCTTTCACGAGACCCCGAACATCGACAAGCTGGCCTCCGAATCGATGAAGTTCACCAGCGCCTATGCGGCATGCGCCGTGTGCTCCCCCACGAGGGCGAGCATCCAGACCGGAAAGTACCCTGTCCGCTTGGGAATCACCGACTGGATCCCGGGCGAGCGCCACAGCAAGAAACCGCTTGTCACCAGGTTCACGAAAACGGAGATGCCCCTGGAGGAAAAAACCGTTGCCGAGGCGCTCATGGCGCGCGGGTACAGCACCGCGTTCCTCGGCAAGTGGCACCTGGGCCATAACAAGTTCTATCCCCAGCACCAGGGGTACGATTTCAACGTGGCAGGCAACCACAAGGGCCACCCGCACGACGGCTACTTCAGCCCGTACAAGCTCGAGCACCTCGAAGACGGGCCTGAAGGCGAGTACCTCACCGACCGGCTCACCCACGAGGCAATGTCGCTTCTGGAGGAGTTCGACAAAAAACCGGATGTACCCTTTCTGTTGTTCATGTCGTACTACACCGTGCACACGCCCATTCAGGCGAAGCAGGAGCTGAAAAAGCAATACCAGGAAAAGAAAAAGGGAAACCCGGACCCGCTCTGGAAAAACTGCGCTTACGCCGGGATGGTGCAAAGCCTGGATGAAAGCGTGGGTAGAATCTTGGAAAAAATCAAGCAGCTCGGAAAAGAAGAGGAAACCGTGGTCTTCTTCATGTCGGACAACGGTGGCGTGGACTACGCGAACGTCACATCGAACCATCCGCTAAGGGCGGGCAAGGGCCGCTACTACGAGGGCGGCATACGCGAACCAATGATCGTGAAGTGGCCGGGAGTGGCCAGGCCCGGAAGCGAGTGCGACGAGCCTGTGGTCAGCATGGATTTTTACCCCACGATGCTGGAGATGGCCGGCCTTCCCCTTGATCATAAGCAGCATGAGGACGGGCTGAGCCTCGTGCCCCTGTTGAGGGAAAAAAAGGAAAGCCTCGGGCGTGACGCGCTCTGCTGGCACTACCCCCACTACCACGGGAGCGGAGCCACCCCGTGCAGCGCCATCCGCAAGGGACGGTACAAGCTCATCAGGTTCTATGCCGACGAACAGGTGGAGCTCTACAACCTGCACGATGACATCGGGGAAGAAATAAATCTTGCCGAGGCTCAGCCGGAAAAGGTGCGCGAGCTCGAACGCGCGCTCGACAAATGGCTGAAAGAGGTGAACGCTTACATCCCGGAAAAGAGGGAATGACAAACGGTAGCGTTTTTTTATGCGATATCCCGCTTATTTCATACTCTTCGTCGCGAGGTAGCTGTAAACTGTGATGTGGCAAGGCGCATGTCAGGAGACGACCGCAGGCCTGTTCTTACAGGTTGAGGATCGTCTCCCGGCATGAAACGCAGCCACAGTGCGGTTTACGGTGCCGCAGCAGAAGAGGATTAAATATGCGGGATAGGGGCTGCTACTTGATTTCGATTGTGCAGAGGTTGGAGAGTTCCTGGTTGATAAGCGCCTGCATGTGTATAGAGTACGGCGCGGGCGGGCTCGAAGGGATGTTCCCGCTCAAAACCTCCACTCCTTCGGCGGGAATCGGGGGGAGAGGCCCGATAAAGATCAGGGGCGGCAGGAGGTACCAGTCGCCGTAAGCGCCGGTCACAGGGTTCTCCATGACGTTCGGACCGTACCAGAGGCACGCTGGCCCTGCCCCGGGATCGCCCACGAGCTTCACCTCGACCGCGCCGCCTGGAACGAGCTCGCCCGTGCAGTAAAGGTGTCTGTAAAACTCGTCCGCACCCATGTCCGTCAAACCGTAAGCAGTGCGCGGATCATCCTCGAAATCCCCGGGCAAAAGCCCGGGGGCTGAGTTGTCGCCGGCGTCTTTGCAGGGCGAGGTGTAAAAAAGATGAAAATCATTGCCCGGAGCATCCACGAAAAGCGGGTCTGAATCGATCATGCCCGCCCCCCAGGCGAGCGTGCAGCCGCTGTCCACATGAACCGCTGCCTGCCCCCCGTCCACGTCACAGCTGCTTATCGAAAGTGCGGACGGGTGGTACCCGTCATCGAGAAAGATCTCCTCGCCTGACGGCGCGTCGTTGTTCCAGAGGATCGTGTTGTAAACCGCCACAGAGCAGTAGTATCTGCAGTAGATCCCCCCGCCGGAGCATTCTGCCGTGTTGCAGGCTATGGTGTTGCAGGTAAGCTCCGGCGAGGACGCGCCCCCGCAGTATACTCCGCCGCCGCTGCCGTTGTATGCTCCGCCCCACCCTGAGCTGTTGCATGTGATCATGTTGTTCACAACTGTGGGCGACGATCCACCTCCGAAAAAGATCCCGCCGCCGAACTGCCCGGACAGGTTGCCGGATATTGTGTTGTTCTCGATCTCGCCCGTGACACCACTTATGCAATGGATCCCGCCCCCCATGTCCGCCGAGTTCCCTGCAAGCGTGTTCCGGCATATCTTCGGGGAACACGGCCCGCTGCAAAAAATCCCCCCTCCCAAAGATGTCGCGTTCCCAACGATCGTGTTGCCGGTTATCAGGGGATCCGACCCGCTGCACGCTATCCCCCCACCGTAGGAGGATCCCTGGTTTTCGTCGATGATGTTGCCGCTTATCGTGGCATCGGACCCGTCCTCGCAATATACACCGCCTCCCTCCAACGCGGTATTCGATGAGACGAGGTTCCCGATGATTTCAGGAAACGCATTCGATGTCGCGAATATCCCACCGCCCTTTCCTTCGAAACCAAGCGCCGCGTTTTCAGCGATCGTGTTGTTGGATATGACCGGGCTGACATAGCTCCAGCAGCAGATCCCTCCACCGGAGTCCAGGGCCGTGTTCCCGAAGATCGTGTTATCGACGATCTCCGGGGAACAAACGCTCGAACAGAACAGCCCGGCCCCCCTGGCGGCCGTGTTCTCTGTGATGGTGTTCTGGCTGAGCACCGGGTTAGAATAGTAACAATAAACTCCTCCTCCGTCATCGATCGCCGTGTTCCCTGATATCGTGTTGCCTGAAATCTGTGACACCGAAACCATGCCGCAGGAGATCCCTCCGCCTTTGCTTGCGAAGTTCTCCTTAATGGTTGAGCCTGAGATCGCAGGGGAGCAGTGATCCGTGAACTGGATCCCCCCGCCCAATGCGCCAGCCGTGTTCCCTTGAACCGTGGTGCCGGTGATAGTCGGGGATGAGTAATAAAAACAGTCGATTCCAGCGCCATACTCCGACATGTTATTGATGACCGTGTTGTTGGCTATCATCGGGTTCGAGTAGTTCACGCAGCTTATGCCGCCGCCGTGGTTCTTGGCCGAGTTGCCGCTTATGATGTTGTTCTGGATCAACGGCGAAGAAGACCAGTTGCAGAAGATCCCTCCGCCGTACTTGAACCCAAAGGATCCGAAAACCGTTCCGGATCCGTTTGTGATCGTAAAGCCGTCTATGACCGAGTTCGAACCCTCGCCACTTTGAAAGGTCACAACGGTTCCTGCCTGGTTTCCATCGATCACGGTCGTGCCCGGGCCGAATTCGCTGCGTACAGTGATGGCCTTGCCGAGAAAATCCAGGTTTTCCACGTAGGTGCCGGACCGCACGATGATGGTGTCGCTGTTTGCAGAGGCGTTGATTGCGCCCTGGATCGATGGAAAGTCATCCGGCACGAAGTGCACGGCGCCGTCAGAGCTGTCCGCCGAAAGCAGAAAGCAAAACAATGCGCAGGTTATGATTCTCTTCGCCATGATCAGCCCCCCTCTTCCACTTCGAGCGTGCAGAGGTTGGAAAGCTCATCCCCTATCAAGGCCTGCATGTGGATCGAGTACGGTCCGGGCGGGCTCGCCGGGATGTCGCCGCCCAGAACCTTCACGCCCTGGGCTGGAATCAGCGGCAGCGGGCCCATAAAAATCATGGGAGGCAGCATGTACCAGTCGCCGTACGCGCCGTGAACCGGGTTTTCCAAAGCGTTCGGGCCGTACCAGAGGCCGATTGGGCCGGTCCCGGGATCGCCGACAATTTTCACCTCGACCGCGCCGCCTGGAACCAGGTCACCAATGCAGTAGAGGTGCCGATGAAACTCGTCCGCACCCATGTCAACGAACCCATGAGCTGCGCGAGGATCTCCCTCGAAATCTTCCGGGAAGAGGCCCGGCGCGGTGTTGTCCCCGGCGTTTCTGCAGGGCGATGTGTAGAAGATGTGAAAATCCCGTCCCGCGGGATCCACGAAAAGAGGATCGGAATCGATAATACCCTGGCCCCAGTCGATGGTGCAGCCCGTTTCCACGCTCGCGGAGGCCTGCCCTCCGCGCACATCCGAATAGCTGATCGTGAGCGCTGAAGGGTACGAGCTTGACCCCACGTGGATTTCCTGCCCGCAGGGCGCGTCATCGCCGGACAGGATCGAGTTGATGACCGTCGGAAAGGACTCGTTAGTGCAGCAGATCCCACCGCCGAAGGAGTTGCCCCAGTTCAATGAAAAGGTGCAGTTCGTGATCACGGGGGATGACTCGTCGCAGAAGACCCCGCCGCCGCTTCCGCTTCCGAAAAGGCCGGCCGAGTTGTTCGTGATAATGTTGTTGATCAGCGGAGGAGACGAGCCGTCCATGCAGCAGACGCCCCCGCCGTTCTGGTACTCCGCACGGTTTCCCGAGATCACGTTGTTGATGAGCTGAGGAGCTGAGCCTCCATCCAGAAAGAGCCCCCCGCCGGAGTGGTACGCAGAGTTTCCGGATATGATGTTGTTGTGAAGCTCCGGGGAGGAGTGCTCGCAGCACACGACCGCGCCCCCGCAGCTTGTGGATGAGTTGTTCCTGATGATGTTGCTCGTGATGTCAGGGGAAGACCACAGGTAACAATTCACCGCTCCCCCGCCATCATGCCAGTATATGTTCGATGCGGTGTTCTCCTCGATGGTGTTGGCCAGGATTTCCGGAGAGGACTTGGAGGTGCAGCTCACGCCTCCGCCCCTGCGGCCCGCCGAGTTCCCTGAAATCGTGTTGTAGGCGATGAGCGCGTGAGAGTGATTGTCGCAGGCTATGCCGCCGCCCTCCTCCCCGGCCGAGTTTCCAAAGATCGTGTTGTACGTGATGGACGGATGTGAAAAGTTTATGCAGCAGATCCCGCCCCCGTGCTGGTCCGTTGAGTTGCCCGTGACGCGGTTGTTGGTCAATGTGGGGTGAGAGGAAACGCAAAAGATCCCTCCGCCGAGCATCTCTCCCAGGTACGATGTTCCTGATCCGTTCCTGATGCAGAACCCTTCGAGAACCGAATCCACGGTTTCATGGTTCACAAAGGTCACAACGCTCCCGGCCTGGTTGCCGTCGATGATGGTGAGCTCGGGTCCGTGTTCACTCTTGACCGTTATTTTCCTGCCAAGGAAGTCGATGTTCTCCACATAGGTCCCGGGCCTGACGATGATGGTGTCCCAGTCCGAGGAGGCTTGAACGGCCGCCTGAATGTCGGGATGATCGTCCGGCACGTAAATCACCGCGCATTCGGCAATGCCGGGAACAAGGGAAAGAAAGAGCGGGAGAAGCGCGCCGCTTCCCGCTCGGAGGATGGACGCAAAACAGCATATCATGCTTTCAGTGTACAATCGTCCGGATCCCATATCTGTTCTTGCCGCTGATAACATGTTGAAACATATCAAAAAAGGTTGAAAAAATCAACGGGCAGTCGATGGGATGTGACGGATTATAAGCCGCCTGAACCGCTTTGATCCGCATATTTCATCCTCATCCGCCGCAACACCGTAAACTGCATGAAAATGCCCTCTTTAAATCCGCTTCATGCTTTTCTATAGTATTCCCGGACAGCACAGACAGAAAATGCGCGCGTCACGCGCGAGCCTCGAAAACTCAACAAACATGAGGAGATGGAAATGAAAAAAGGAGACTCGACCTTCCCCGATGCCAGGATCCCTTACGGCACCTGGGGAAGCAGTTATTTCCCCGCGTGGCAGATGTCGCCGATCGCGGAGGTGAACATCGGCCAGTTCGCGGGCGAGGCTGCGAACAGGATACTTGGCATGAGGAAGGTGCCCAAGAACAAGCTCGAATACCTCGTGATAGGGTCGACCATCCCCTGGCACTGGAAGTTCTGGACAGCTCCGCTGGTCTCTTCGTGCCTGGGCCAGAGGCTTGCGGGCTTTCACATGGAGCAGGCGTGCGCGACAGGCCTGCAGGCAGCCATGCTTGCGGGAGGCGAGGTGCAGGGCGGCTCATGCGATGTTTGCTGCGTGCTCACCTTCGACCGCACGAGCGACTCGCCGGTTGGTGTCTTTCCCGAACGCCGCGCATACGAGAGGACGATGGCTATCAGCGACGTGTGGGACAATTTCGGGTTCGACCCTGCCACCGGCAACGCCATGATCGCAACAGCGGGGGTTGCGGCCAGAAAGTACAGGCTCCACAAAAAAGAGGTGGATGAGCTCACCTGCTTCCGCTACGAGCAGTACTTCGAGGCAAAGGACTCGGGCTTCCTTGACCGCGTGCTCGTGCCGCTGGAGGTGCTGAACAACCAGGGCCGCCCGCTTGGCGTGGTTGACGATGACGCGGGCGTTAGAAAGCTCTCATTGGACGGGCTCCGCGCCATGCGCGAGCTCGACACATGCGTTACAGGCGGCACGCAGACACACGCGTCCGACGGCATGGCTGTAATGCTCGTGACATCGAAGGACAAGGCAAAGGAGCTGAGCCCGAGGCCGGAGATCGATATCCGTTTCATCGCAAAGGCTGAAGTAAGGGCCGGCTCGAGCCTCATGCCGGAAGCGCCCGCGCTAGCGGTTCAAAAGCTCTTGAAGCGCACCGGGCTATCCATGGATGATATGGCCGTGGTCAAGAACCACAATCCGTTCGCCCTGAACGACGTCATTTTCTCGAAGGTAATGGACTACGACTGGCACAAGATGAACAAGACCGGCTGCCCGCTGGTGTGGGGACACCCCCAGGGGCCCACGCTCGCCAGGGTTCTGATCGAGGGTCTGGAAGAGGCGGTTGATCTCGGCGGAGGCTACGTGCTGGTTTTCGGGTGCGCGGCGGGCGATGTGGGCATCGCCGCTGTTTTTGAGGTTTCGGAAGGAGGTGAGCGGTAATGACGACATCCATGAGACAACCAACAATCGAGACGCTCGGTCTCGGCACAGTGATCGACATCTTCAAGAACGGGCGCCTGCCCGCCAATGCGGGTGAGCTCGTGGACAAGGTGTTCGGCCCTGATGACGGAAACGGCCGCGGCTCTTTGGTCATCTCCGGCGCGAACGGGATCGTGGGCGCGGGCAAGGCCATGCAGTTAGGCTCGCGGCTCGAGCCCTTTGGGGTGCCCATCGTGGCTCTCGACTTTCCGGGAGTTCCCGACGGGATCGGCAAGCAGTACCCGGGACTCGAAAGCGCGTTCGGAAAAGGCGGTGCTCAGAAGATCATGCAGCACGTTACATGCCTGCACTACGACGGATCGAACCTGCCCCCAAGACTCGACCTGTTCAAGCCGCGCTTTCTGCTCGAGGCGATCCCCGAGATCCTCGACCTGAAAAAAGCGCACTACGATGTTTTCCGGGCCAGGTATCCGGGCATCGAGATCCGCTCGGTCACATCGGGCTTTCCGTCGTCCGAGCTGGGAGTGGGCATCGCTCACCCCGCGTTCCCGCACGAGATTAACAAGATCTGGGAGATCGTGGAGAAGGAGCCATCCGACATTACCAAGCTTTTATGGGCGCTCGGCATGATTCCGCTGCCTGTGAGCGACAACTGGTCGTTCGTGCTGGATGTTCTATTCTGCGGCCTTACCATGATAGGCGCAAACTACCACGGCGCGTCCAACATGCCGTACTGGAAGATCGACAAGCACGTGCGCAAGCTTCTCGGGCCGAACCCGTTCAGGGCGCATGACGCGATCGGGGCGAAAGGCGCCAACTTCCTGACGTGGTCGTGCCTCGTTCACCTGAGCAAGCACTACGGCGATCTTTTCACACCGCCGTCCGAGCTCGTGGAAAAAAAGGAGAGCGGGGATAACTGGTACCCGCAGAACCACTTCAGGCCGGCGGTCAACTGGACGCTTGATGATGCGGAAGAGGAGGATTTCGAGACCAGGATCCTCGGCCCGCTCTTTCAGATGACAAGCCTTCTTCTGCACGAGAAGAGAGCTCATTTCACACACATCAACTCCGTGGGCGAGCTTTGCGCGCAGTTCGGAAAAGGCATGCTCGCGAAGATCCGCGATCACGGGCCCGAGGAGTCCGTGAAAATCGTTGAGAAGTATCACAAGCTCCATCCCGAAGCAGCCGCGTCGAGCTGGCACCCGGACGCATTCGAAGGAATGGACTCCCCGCAGTGGGCGCAGCTCTATGTCAACGCCGAACACGACGGCGATACAGGGGTGATCACGCTGAGCCGCGAAAGTTATTCGAGCGATGTGGACGCCGAGCTGAACCGCGCGATCGACTGGCTTGGGAAGGAGGGCATCGAGCGGATTATCGTGACAGGCGATTTCCACCTCTCCACGCAGATGGTGGGCGCTGACACTGTCGAGTTCTTCCCGGCGCTTGAGGAAGAGGAAAAAGGGTTCGACATCGCGGCGTCCTGGTCGCGCACCGCCAGGAGGCTCAACAGCGAGTTCCGCACATCGGTGGGCCTGATAAACGGCAAGCGCTGCCTCGGAGGAATGCTTGAGCTTCTTTTGCACTGCCACTACCTGGTATCGATTGAAGGCGCTGATCTTGGCATGCCCGAGGTAACGCTTCCGGTGGTGCCGGGCATGGAAGGGTGCCACTGGCCGTTCAGGAAAGCAGCGCCCGAAAACCGGGGTAAGCTCCTGAATCTCCTCCTGACCGGAAAACCGGTCAAGGCCGAGAATGCAATAGGCTGGCTGACCGATTTTGCCGGCCCGCTGGACGAGGCGATCAGCACCGCGTGGAAGATCGCCACGGGCGGGGAGCACGGCATCAAAAAGCGTGAGCTCGAAGAAGGCGTCATGAAGGAGCTGCCGGACGAATCAGCAGCCGGAATCGGGCCGGCAGGCGATGCTGCGACCAAGGGAGCACGGAAGGCGATCCTGGAAAACGTGATCGCAAGCTGCGGCGCGCCTCTGGGCGAGGCGATCGAGATCCAGGCCAGGCGCTCGGCCGGTTTCATGACAGACGCGCTGTGCAGAAAAGGCGCCATAGGCCAGATGTGCATAAAGACCATGAACGTTTGATCGACATCGAATTTCATGACTGAAAAAACAAAAGCAGGCACGGGACCGCGCGGCGGCATGCAGCTACCCGGGGTTCTGTGCGTTTATCTTTTCACCCACGTTTTTGCTTTCGTTGCGCTCGGAGCAGCCGTGTCAGCCGGTGCTTCACCTTTCCCGCAAAGAGCGGAAGAGGAGGCACGGAAAGAGCTGGATGTGCTCGAAGGGAGCGCAAACCTTCTCCTTCACAGCTATCTGATGGATGTTGCGAAAGCCCAGTTCGATGCCAGGAAGCGCGCGCTCGAGGAAGCAGAGGCATCACCGGGCATGATGGGGCTTCGCATCGGTGGGCTTCGCGAGGCCTACAGGTCGATCCTCGGCCCTTTCCCGGATAAAACCCCTTTGAACGCAATGAACACGGGAACCATCCGCTGCAGCGGATTTTGCATCGAAAAAATCGTTTTCGAGAGCAGGCCCTGCCATCATGTGACGGCCAACTGCTACGTTCCGGAGAAAGGGACAGGTCCATACCCCGCGGTGCTCGTGATGTGCGGGCATAGCGCGGAGGGCAAGGCGTTCGAAACATACCAGCACGTTTGTATTCTTCTCGCCGCAAACGGTTTCATTGCGCTCATCGTGGATCCGATCAGCCAGGGGGAGCGGTACCAGTTCCTTGATGCGGATGGAAAACCCGCCACTCGCGGGGGTACGACCGACCACTCGATCCTGGATGTTGGAGCCAAGCTTGCAGGCACGTGCGTGGCAGCATACGAGGCCTGGGACAACATCCGGGGAATCGACTACCTTGTGAGCCGTCCTGATGTGGACTCCGGACGGATCGGGTGCACCGGAAACTCGGGCGGGGGCACCCAGACAACGTTTCTGATCCCGCTCGACGAGCGCATAAGAGCTGCCGCACCGTCGTGCTTTGTCATGACGCGCGAGCGGCTTTTCGAAACGATCGGCCCGCAGGACGGATGCCAGCACATGGCCGGAGAGGGCGCGCTCGGAATCGAGCACGCGGATTATCTGACAATGTTCGCGCCAAGGCCTGTCAGGATTCTGGCAGCGGAACAGGACTTCTTCGATTTCGACGCAACCAAGCAGGCTTTCAAGGAGGCAAAGCGCGCATTCAGCGCCCTCGGTGTCCCTGATAAGGTGGACCTTTTTTCGTACGATGACACGCATGGTTTTTCCAGGCCAAGACGCATGGCAGCGGTCCAGTGGATGAAACGCTGGCTGATGAACGATAGCGGCGCTGTCTTGGAAGCAAGAGCAGAGACACAAAAGGAAGAAGACCTGCTGGTTGCCGAAACCGGGCAGGTCATGAGCAGCTGGGAAAACGAAAAAAACGTCGCTGACATGAACCTGGAGCTTGCAAATGCTCTTGCCGAAATGCGCGGCAGCTTCTGGCGCGATCACGATAAAACGGAATGCCTGGCGGAAGCAGCGCGGCTTGCAAACATCCGTCTTCCGGTGGATGAACCGGAAATCAAGCAAACCGGAACGATCGAACGTGAATCGTGCCGCATCGAAAAGCTGGTGCTCACACGACCCGGCGAGGTGCCTGTGCCCGGGCTTCTGTTCGTTCCAAGGAGAACGTACGGGAACAAGGACAAAGACACAAAAAGGCTGCCCGCGGTGCTGTACGTGGACGGCAGGGGAAAGTCTGCAAGCGCACATCCGGGCGGGGCCTTGGACACGCTCGCGGCCGAGGGCAGAATCGTTCTTTCCATTGACCTGAGAGGCTTCGGCGAAACGGAAGACGACCATACCAAAAACCTTTCCAAGCACCGGAACAGAGAGCACAGGTGCGCCGTGCTCTCCATTCACATCGGAAGGCCGCTTCTGGGACAGCGCACGGAAGACATTCTCGCGGCGTTTCAGGCGCTGCGCAGCCGGGAGGATGTGGACCCCGATTCGATCAGCCTCGTGGGGTGCGGGCGCGCAGGACCACCGGCGCTACACGCCGCGGCATTGGAGCCTTGCATCGCAAAGGTGACCGTAAAAGACTCCATCAGTTCATGGATTGATGTGGTTGCATCACCTCTGGCGCATGACATGGTGACACACGTGGTGCCGTTCGCGCTCACACGCTACGACCTTCCGGACCTGGAGCGTGCCATTGCCCCGCGCCCGGTCGTGATTTTCGACCCTGTGGATCTTTCAGAAATGTAGTCAGAAGTTGTGTCGGCGCAACAGTTCCTGTTGAACGGTTACCCGGTTTCCATGGATTAAGAGATGTCAAAAATGAAACGACAATGCTATCTGCTACTGAGCGCAATGTTAATAGCGGGGGTTTCGTGCACAACGCCGATTGTCAAGCATGAAGAGAAATGCAAGGAGCTTGTGGATCTGTGCGCCTGTTTCCTGGATCACTACAGCGAGGGCCGTTTTGAAGAGGTAGAGCGCCTGTTCGCTCCACATGCCATAGTAGCCATCGATCGCGCGGACAAGGACCGCCAAAGCATCATCACCGCCGAGCAGTTCATGGCCTGGACCCGGACCAGCTGGGATAAAGGCACCCGTTTTACGGAAATCCTCGCGGGCCGACCGATCGTTCTTCGCGACCACAAAATAGCATGTGTATGGGCGCCTTACATTGTCGAGTCTGACAATGGGAGCGCGGAGGGGATTGACGTTTTTCAGTGGATCAAGATGGATGGGAATTGGCGGCTTGTGAGCTTGTCCTACACGAATCGAAGCGTTCCGGATCCTTCAAGTGAATAAAGCAGACTGGAGGAGGATGTTGCTGATCTTTTTGCAGTTCGGCCTCACAGGGAGTTTCTTCAACACTGTCATGTGGCACAAATGGAGGAATTGAACATGTGTTGTTCTTGTAATTCATCAGAAATGAATCGCCGCGAATTTATAGGTGTTTCAGCACTTGGAGCCGCAGGAGCCGGCCTGGTCCTGTCATCAGGAAAAATTTCGGCTGCATCAAGCCAGTGGGAGCCCCGAAAACCAATGATCCGCACCGGCAAAGCGCTGACCGTACAACCGATTTTGTTGTACGGCATACCCAAAAGACAGAAACAAACGTCCTGGCGGGCATGGGGCGGACTTCAGACAAAAGAGGATTTTGCAAACGAAGTGAATCGAATTTCTGTAGAACTCGAGAAGCTGCAAAAAAAAGCGGATTTTGAGTTAATCATCAAACCGTTGGTGCAGGTACGGAATACCGAAGAGGCCAAAAAGATACGCGATGCCGGCAATTACGATGTGCCGCTTGTTTACGCCGCGACCGGCTGGACAACGGTGCTGGAGGCATGCTTTTCTGAAAAACGCAACAATTTGATTTTTTTGCGCCACCGCTCCGGGCCGGTCTACCTGTGGTACGAGATCGTGCACAACCGTTTCTTACGGCAGGGCGGCGGGGATACGGAGTTGGACGAATACCGCAACCCCTCCGGCATGGATATTCATGATGTTGTTGTCGATGATTATGACCAGGTTTTAACAAAACTCCGGGCGCTTTACGGCGTTCACAATTTTGTCGGTCATCGTATTGTTGCCCTTGGCGGCCCTTCCGGCTGGTGTAATGCACAGGCACCGGAGATTGCCAAGAACAAATATCATTTGGACATCGTCACTGTTAATTATGACGATCTGGAAAAACGGATCAAAAGAGCTCAATCTGATGGGGCTCGTGTTGATCGGGCGGAAAAAGGCGCACATAATTACCTTTCCCTCCCCCACACAACGTTGCACACCGACAGGCAATTCGTGGTCAACTGTTTTTTGCTTTACGACGTCATGAAAGAGTATCTTGCGGAGTATGATTCCTCGAGCTTTACCATAAAAAACTGTATGAGCACTGTCATGCCGATTTCGAAAACCACGGCATGCCTCTCTCTCAGCCTGCTCAATGACGAAGGTTATCTCGCATTCTGTGAATCAGACTTCAACGTCATCCCGTCGGGCATACTGTTACACTATATTTCCGGCAAACCGGTGTTTTTGAACGATCCCACCTTTCCGCATCACGGCATGGTCACCTGCGCCCACTGCACGGCACCGCGCCGAATGGATGGTAAAAACTATGCCACCGCCAAGGTTGTCACGCATTTCGAGTCGGATTACGGTGCCACTCCCAAGGTGGAATTGCCGCTTGACACGCCGGTCACCATGGTATGCCCTGATGGAAGGCAGGAGAAGTGGCTTGGTTTTACCGGCAAAATCGAAAAAAATCCGTTTCATGACATTTGTCGCTCACAATACGATATTGGTATTGATGGAGACTGGAAGAAGTTGCTGCGCGATCATCGTGGATTTCACTGGATGATGGCGGTTGGCGACCATACAAATGAAATGGCGTACGCATGTCCAAAAGTGGGCATTGACTGGACAAACACGTCGGAAAACGCATAACCCGCTTATTTCATACTCTTCGTCGCGAGGTAGCTGTAAACTGTGATGTGGCAAGGCGCATGTCAGGAGACGACCGCAGGCCTGTTCTTACAGGTTGAGGATCGTCTCCTGGCATGAAACGCAGCCACAGTGCAGTTTACGGTGCCGCAGCAGAAGAGGATGAAATAAGCGGGTTAAGACCATGGGATCTCAAAAGACAGTTTTTGAGCTGCCCTCGTTGCCGGCCGGTTATCACCTTCACCATTCCGCAAGAGGGCGGATTTCCGGCAGCTCCTCCACCGCACCGCCGGGAATGAGCAGGACGGTGAGCGTCGACCTTGTCGAAGGGGAACACACCACCTGAAATCCGATCATGCGGGTACCTTTGTTCGGAGCATCATACTCTTGGGGCGGTGTCTCTATCTCGAACAGTTCCAGGCCTGTTTGACCCGGGGCGATTACACTCAAGAGCAACTGCTTGTCGCCTTGTTGAAGAGTTGCTTTGCGTCCTTCAATCCTGACGTCCGCGCGCGTGACCATACCCCACCGAAAGCTGGTTTTGCGGTCAAGCGTTTCGATCTCGTCCTGGATCACGACCAACCGGTTCTCGAGAAGGCCTACGCCCCTTTTCGCTTCAGCAAACAGGCCGCTGTAAACCGTGGTCAGATCGACAATCGTGTGAGGCATCCGCCCTTTAGCGGAAAAACCGATGATCGGAGCGTACCCCTTTACTCGCTGTTTCCGGCCGTCAACAACGAGGGTGTTGTGGCTGAGATTGTTCAGGCGGAAGATGTCCCAGCGCTGACTGCTCTGGCTCATGTTCCACAGGTTGATCCCCTTGGACTCCAGGCCATGGTATGACTGAGAACCGAGATCCTCTGCCCAGCGAAAACCGGCGGCATCCATCACGAACGAACCGATATCCATGTGGGCATGGTTTTCCCCCGGCGAACCGCCTTTCAAGCCGACGAAGATCTCTTCCCTTGTCCCCCATCCGCTGCGATGCATCGCGACCGGTGTATTGCCGTCCGCCTTCCAGTGCGTGGTCTCCGGCATGGGGATGTCATCAAGCGTTCGGGCCCATACGATCAGAAAGGGCAACAACCGGCTCGACTCGTTCTCCGGGCTGTGATTCCCGTTCAGAAATGCCTCCAGCTCCTTTTTCTCTCTCCACAAAAGGGATGGCTGCTTTCGCCTGGCCGCAAACCAGTACATGGCCGGCGACACGCCGCCGGCTGAACCGCAGTCCGAATAGTTGAAAAACAGGCCTGTCGGCCCGGTGGCATGCAGGTAATAATCAGCGCATTCCATAAACCCTTTTGATTTCGATAGGCCGAACTCCGTTCCCAGGACGGACTCCAGCGCTGAGACCAGCAGGACGGTGTATGTGGTCCCATACTTCCAGTAGCCCGGCCCTTCCGGATAAGCTCCGTCCGGGGCGTACTCAGCCATGGCTATGGGAAGCTTCGAAATAGCGCGATCGACGATCTGCGCCGCAAGCTCCGGCTCATCCTCGAGAACCGCCAGTGCTCCGAGAGTCAGGCCTCCGTGACAGACGGGGTTCCAGTTGTTGCCGGTGTCGACCCACCAGCCCCCCTTGAGAGATGTTTTTAACCCCTTCTCGATGATTGCCTTTCTGATGATCCGGCGGGCATCGGGGTCAAGGCCTTCATACACCCAGTCGTAGCCGATCGCCAAAGCCGCCGTCATCTCCCCAACGTCAAGAAAATGACTCGGATTCCAGTCGCTGAACTCCGCGGCTGCCAGCATCTCCTTCTGTGCTCTTGCCGCATATCCGTTCCTCCCTGTCATGCGATACGCTAGTGCAAGGTAGGTTACCCGTTTCAGGCACGTTCGCGAGACCCCAAGAAGGCGCCTGCCGACCTTTTCACGCTCGACCGGCTTGATATCCCGCATAGCGTCGGCAACAGCTATCACATGATCGAGAATTCTGCGGATGATCGGGTCCGAATCGGTTCTTTTTCGGAGTGCGTCATCCTGTCCGCGCTTCATGAACAGTCGCGGATGATCTGAAGAGACATTCCTGATCAGGGCTTTCACGTCCTCTTTCGCCGGGACACCTGCCGCAAACAAACAGAGGGCCATGAGCCCCATCGTGATTGTGTGTATCATGCTTTTCCTACGACCTCACATCCTGTTTTTCAATCTTAAACCGCTCGTTATATAATAATCCCCAAGAGCTTTGTAGCGGGAACGATGTAGTCCAACGGGGTCGTGGGCCTCTTCATCGGAATCGTGATGGATTTGCCCCTGGTTCCGTACCACTCCTTTTGCCATGGATTCTCCCCGTTTCAATCGTCTTCCATAAGGATATCAAGTTCGATGGCCCCGCGGCTGAGATCACGCAGGGCTTTCTCGATGTCCGGGAAAACCGTTTTTTCCATGCGGATCTCAAAGGCCCGCCCCTTTTCCGTGTACTCTTCCCGGAGCTTTTCCACGTCTAGCCGTTTCAAAAGGGAATACACGGGATTGACCATGTCGAAGGCCGCTTCGAAGCGAGCCGTGATCATGGGGTGGACCTCTTTCTTGCGCGCCTCTTTCAGGCAGGCCGCGGCCACCCCGCCATATGCGCGGGTCAGACCGCCGGCCCCGAGCTTGATCCCGCCGAAGTAACGGGTTACCACTACCATGATGTGATCCAGGCCCTGTCGCTCGATGGCCGTGAGAATCGGCCTCCCCGAGGTGCCCTTGGGTTCGCCGTCATCGGAAAATCGGTAGTTTGTTCCGATCCGGAAGGCCCAGCAGTTGTGGCTGGCCTCGGGCTCGCGCACACTGTCAAGAAAGGCGAAGGTCTCTTCCGGATTGGACACGGAGGCGGCGCGGGCGATAAAGCGGCTCCGCTTGATCTCCTCTTCGTATTCAGCCATTCCGTCGAGCGTCAGCATGACTGTAAAGGATAAGGACCCGGGTCCGGTTTTTCATCTTTGAAATTGCGAGTAAGCGGCTTTTTCGCTATTCTCCTGATAATTGATAGACTTTCCAGAAACCAGGAGGATACCGGATGGATGCCCAGGAACCGCTCGAACCGAATGAAACCACCCCCCCCACCAAGGAAGAGCTGAAGCGGGCCATGAAGGCCTTCAAGAAACGGCTGAAGCTCATGCGTCTCGATGACGAATCCCGCATGGGCGGCGGACCCATGAGCAGCGGCAACAAGTCGGGTATCGTGGGGATCAAGCCTCCGAAGCAGTTTCCCCCGGAAATTTGGGATGAGCTTGTGCGAAGGGGCCGGCTTAACAAGCTGGGCCACGGTCTCTACGAGATCGTTCCCATGTAGGCCCTACGGGCCCGAGAACGCCGGGCTCCGGCTATCTGTCCACTTTGGGCGCGCGTTTCAATTCTGCTTTGACTGCCAGTCCCTCAGCACCATCCGGCATGATGTTATAGGCTTCCATCAGAAAGGCATCCGGTCCAAGAAGGGTGAACTCCGTGCGCCATTCCCAGGCCGGTCCCTTGCCCATGGAATAACCGCCTTTAACCGCTAACTTCTTTCCCCCATCTGTCAGCTCGCCTTTGCACTGCATTGGCTCCGGTACCATGTGAAAGCTGTCACCCCAGGTGGCTGTTGCGGTTTTTCCATGTCCACCGAAAAGAAACACGCCTTCCTGCGTTTTGTCGCCTGTCTTCCAGTCGTAGGTCATCAAAAAATAGTTCCCCTTGGCAGTGGATTGAAATTGAGCGGTGATTTCAGATTTCTGAGCAGGTGTTCCCGGCCGCATCCACAGGCTGTACGATCCGTTCCAGTTTCCGGAAAGTTTTGCATAAAACGCCTTTGCGGTTTTCGGGTTGGTTTCTTCTTTTGAAGTTTTTGTCTCTTGGGGAGGTTCGGCCTGTAGGCCAACTGCCGCGAAACAGGAAAGGCAAAGAAAACACAGAACCACAGGATTAAAGGGTGCAAAGCGATTCATTTTTATCTCCGTTACATTTCAACAGCTCACAGCGGGTCGTAATATAACTAGAATTATAATCGGCGCTGGTCACCGGCAAATACCTAATACGCATATTTCATCCTCTTCTGCTGCGGCATTGTAACAAGCGGCTGCGGTAGATGGATCGCAAAAACGGTCGAATCCGGTGGCGGTTGAGATCAGCCGCAGGAGCCTGAGAGGACACAGTGCCCAGGGGTTCGCTGTACGCAGGAGGCGGCGATATATAGGTGATAGCTCCACCAAAAGCGAGATCATCGGAAACATCATCTCAGGCAATTCCTGCAACTTGCATGGCAGCGGTCTTATGGCCTGCAGCAACATCAGCCTCGAAAACACGCTGGTGATCAACAATGCTCGCTGAACTTTGTTGCGCGCGAGGTAAAAGTGTGCTGGAGTGTGGATTTGAATCACGGCGCAAATAAAGGAGCTCTTCTTGGCACACACGACAGATGGCTGACGCCAGGTCAGGAGACCGTTCAGATCCGAGCAAGACGCGGACCGGGATGGCCTGGAAGAACCCGGACCCGCAAGGACAGGGCTGCGCAAGTCCGGTGTCGTCCCAGCAGCCGGGCCCGGGCCCGCTCCGGCAGGGACTCGACGCGGCTTGGGCCAACCTGGTGCCCGGCCTGATTCTGCAGGCGTTGGCACTCGTTATAGTGCTGGCCTACTTCTTTTGGCCGCCTGCCGGCGCAATGCTCGGCCGGGTGGCAGAGACTAAACTTCGCCTCGGCTATCTCTTCTCCCTGCCCTCCACCGCCTTCTTCGGCGGCGTGCTCCCGTTCTTTTTTTTACGTTTTCAGAAAAACGGCCGCGAGGAGCATCCCTTGTCTCACCTAGCCTTCTACGCGATCTTCTGGGCGATCAAGGGATTCGAGGTTGACACCCTCTACCGCTTACAGGCGCGGCTCTTCGGAGACGATTGCGAGGTGACCACCCTGGCCTGCAAGGTGATGGTGGACCAGTTCGTTTACGTGCCCATCTGGGCCGCGCCTTCCATGGTCCTTTGCTACCTATGGAAAGATTCGGGTTACTCACTGAAAACCTGGCGCGAACGCCTGGGCCGGCACGTGTTCAAAAGAAGAGTCCTCCCCCTGCTGCTTGCCAACTGGTTAGTGTGGGTGCCGGCCGTGGCCATCATCTACTGCGTGGACCTGCCGCTGCAACTTCCCCTGCAGAATCTCGTCCTGTGTATGTGGTGTCTCATGGTGAGCTTCATGACCCGCCGCAAGGAATTTTGAGTCCGACATGAGCACGAAATCCTGACGACGAGGCTGTTGTTTCGCCTGTATAATAATCCGCATATTTCATACTCTCCAGCTGCGGCACTGTAAACTGCGCTGTGGCATGGCTCATGCTGAGAGACGACCGCAGGCCTGCTCCTGCTGATTTGCCTCCCCGAGACGAAACCACACAGTATGGTATAATCCGGATCGCAGTGTAAATATCACTAACCCGAATAATTCATGCTTTATATTAGGTAAGGGCTAGAAAAAAGGCCTTAC
>CAZIUL010000070.1:0-20665 GCA_964542475.1 uncultured Phycisphaerales bacterium
ACGAAGAGTATGAAATAAGCGGGCTAAAGCATCCCGTCCTTGAGATACCTGACGCATTCGTGTGTTTTCTGGGCGAACCTCGCATCGCGGCGCATTCGGTCCCAGATCGCTTTCAAAGGCTCTTCGAGCACGTTTCCGAACGGCTCATGAAGCAGGTCGCAAGGGGTCACATCCCCGTAGGCTGTTATGTAAACCTTCTCTATTCCCGCGGGACAACCCTGACGCGCGCGGAAGTTGTACAGGTTGTGGTGCCTGGCTTTCGGGTGTTTCAGAAGCTCTTCCAGCGCGGTGTTTCGTTCCTCGCGGCTGAGCATCTTTTCATCCTTGTCCTGCCACCCGCCCACGGATGCCGAATCGCAGATCAGAAGGAAGGCGTTTTCCTTTTCGCACAGGTCGAGCAGCTTCCACATCTGGCTTTTATCCGACGAGGATTCAGAAGACAGAACCGTGGAAAAGCAGATATTGATCCCGTGTTTGTGGCAGAGGCGGGCCGCTTCGATGACCTTGTTGTACACCCCGTCGATGCCGCGCAGCTCGTCGTGCACCTCTGGCACGGATGAATCGAGCGATGCCTGCAGGGTGTTAAGCCCCGCTTTTGCAAAAGCCGCGATGGTTTCCTCGTCCAGCTCTATGCAGTTGCTCACCACCGAGACCATAGCCCTGTCAGGGGTGCATGTCTTGATGATCTCCACCAGGTCCTTGCGAAGCGTGGGCTCTCCTCCGGTGAGGTTCACGTGTATTGCGCCGAGCGCCAGGCACTGCTTCCAGACCGAGCGTATCTGTTCCTGTGTGAGAGGTTTTTTCCCCTTGCGGAAGAGGTCCGAAGAGTAGCACTTGTGGCATTTTGCCTGGCAGGCGTATGTCAGTGCCAGCTCCACCGATCTGAGCCGGTCTCTCCTCAGGACCAGCGTGTTGAAGAACCCCTTGAATATTCGCCACAGAAGCTTTGGTTTCTTCAAAAAAACACGGTGGCTCCAGGCTTTCTTCCAATCCATTCTTTACGAACCTTAACTTTAAACGCTTAACGCATATCCGATGCAGATTCCGATACCGATCAGGTTACAAGTCTGGCACCTGATACCACCTGCAATCCGCAGCGCTGACTGCTGGGAACCAAAAAAGAGGGCGAAAAATTTTTCGCCCCTACGGCGCCGACGGAGCAGCGTCCTCCATTGTCAACCGGCGCACATTATTTCCCAGCGACTTTCCCAACTACCTTTTTGACCAGATACCCTGGCGCCTTGATGAGCTTTTGTTTCAAGGTTAACCCGGATCTTCTGAGGCTCTTGTTCATCTCATCGATTTCTTTCAGGGTGTCCTGCAACTCTTCCGCTGTCAGCGCGTTTCCCGGGGTGCCTGCCGCGTTCACGATCGATTCCCAGTCGCCGGATAGAATCTTGCCTTCTCTTACGCCTATTTTATAGAGCTCGGTGTCCGGGTACGGAATAGCCACGTTAAGCAAAAACTCGAACCCCATGGAGTTGTAGAACCGTGCGCTCTCCATGACCGACTCGCGGGTGTCTTCGGGCAGCCCGATGATCATGTTCGGCGATATGGATATCCCGAGATCAGCGCCGATCTTGTGGATTTCGAGGAACCTGTTCTTGCCCGCGCCTCCCTTTTTGACCGCTTTTGCCACTGAAGCAGAGGTCGATTCCAGGCCCACGTGCACCTCGGTGCAGCCCGAAGCCCTCATGAGCTTCATCACTTCTTCATCCAGGTTGGAGAGACGCGTCTGGCAACGCCAGGACAGGTTGTACCGCCGCTTGATCATGGCGTTCAGAAGCTCTTCAATCCGGTCGCGCTTGAAAAGGAGGATCTGGTCGTGGAAGAAGATCCTGTTCACCTGGTACCTGCGCACCAGGATGTGGATCTCCTCGAGGACCTTTTCTATTGAGCGGGTCCTGAACTCGGCGCCGTACATGCTCTTGGAACAGAAAACGCATGACATGGGGCATCCCCTGCTCGTCACCACCAGGCCGAAACGGTAATCGGGCGCAGTGTTGTCCTTATAAAGGTCCATCGGCAGAAGATGGTATGCGGGCAGCGGAAGGGCGTCGAGATCCTGCACGAATCCCGGGTCCGGGTTGTGAACGAGCTTTCCCTCCCTGCCCCTGTAGCTGATTCCGCCGGCCGTGCGTGGATCGCCCTTCTCCAGCGCATTGACGAACTCCACGGTTTTGTTTTCCGGTTCGCCGCGGACCAGGTACTTGACTGAAGGAATCGTGTTCAGAATCACTTCAGGGAGTAGAGTGGGGTGGGGACCGATCAGAAGCACCTCGTCCGTTGATCCGGGCTCGCGGGCATAAGCATCGAGAAAGTCACGGATGTAATCGTTGCTGGGCACGGGGAGCTGCCAGCCGTCGTGACGGTCGGAGTTGTAGATCAGAAGGTCCGGGTCGAACCGTCCTATCTCCTTGATGATCCGATCGTGTTTCATGTTCAGGGCATCGGCATCCAGCAGGCAAACGTGATGCCCGCTCATTTCCAGAGAGTTCGCTATGATCGCAAGCGTTATCGGAGGGAAGACCCGCTTGCGGCGCATCACAAAGCCGCGCCTGAAAAACGGTGGATCAGGATTGAGCAGGAATATTTTCATTTATTTGATCCGGCTTTCAGCTTCTTCAAGCGCTCCTGACGATCGAGCTCATGTGCGGTCAAGACGCCAAGAAGCAGCATTGTCATGACAAAAGATATTGTTGTTTTCTCGAGCATTGCACCCTCCTTAATCATTGAAAACTGATTTTTCAGGAGGAAAATTGATCTTACCTTAAGTATCGTCACCTGACCACAGAACTGATTTGATTTTTATGAAATTCGCAAGGCATTCGGGATGCCGAAGAGTATTCTGGTTTAGCATGGTTGACTTCAAAGCGTTTTACGACTCGTACTGGTCGGTAAAGGACGACTCCTATGACGAGTCCAGGCTGGCGCTGATCGCGAACCGTATCCCCTTCGGAGCAAGGGTCCTCGAGGTGGGGTGCGGCCCCGGGATCCTTGGGAAGCTTCTCGTTGATAAGGGAGTCGGCGTTGTTGGTGTGGATTTTTCGCCGGTCGCGCTCGACAGAGCCGGCGAAAAAGGCGTTGATCCTGTTCTTTGCGACCCGGATTCATCCCCCCTGCCTTTCGAGGACGGGGAGTTCAGCTTTGCAGCGTCCAACTCTTCTTTGGAGCACCTGTTCGACCCAACGGCCGTGTTGAAAGAGATCAGCCGGGTGCTCCGGCCGGGCGGCGTGTTTTTGTGGATGGTTCCGAACATCGGGCACTGGCGGTTCAGGCTGTGGCTGCTTTCCGGAACCTTTCCAGTCGTGCAGAACTCCGCCACCGATCCCTTGCACATCAGGATGTTCACCGCAAGAGATGCCGCACGCATGCTCCGGCAAGCCGGTTTCCATGTCAGAGGCGTGTCCGGTTCCGCCGGCACCTGGGTTCCAAGGCTCTATCCCGCCCTATTGAGGCTTCCGGGCATCAGGCACGTCTATGAAAGGCTCGCCCCTGTTTGGCCCGGCCTTTTCTGCAGGTACCTCTTGCTGGATGCCGAGAAGAAGGGCTGATGAACACACGAAAGGGCTGCGTGATGAAGGACTCCGGACCCTCTGTTGATTCCAACCCCGATCCGAGCCGGTTCGATCGCGACACAGAGTTCTTCAAAGCGTTTTACAAGGCCGAAAGAAGCGACGAGGAGGTTCTCGAAGCCACGGAGGTGGACTGGTTCGGCAAGAGGGCCCTGAAAGGGTTCCTGCGGCGCATAAGCGGCAATGAAAAGGCTGTCCTTGAGGCGGGCGTGGGATCGGGCAGGTTCTGCAGCACGCTTTCAGGCCTTTTTCCGGGCACGCGTTTCGTCGGCCTCGACATCGTGCCCGAGCTTGCCGGCAATGTCGTGAGATCGGCTGCGCTGCGCAAAAGGGATAACCTGCACGCGCTGGTGGGGGATATCACCCGGATGCCGTTTCCGGATTCCTTCTTCGATGTGACCTTCAACCAGGGCGTTGTCGAGCACACCGGCGGCAGGCACCAGGAGTCGATAAACGAGATGGCCCGCGTGACCAGGCAGGGAGGATCGGTCATCGTCACCGTGCCGAATTATTACTGTTTTCCCCACACGATCAGGCGGGCGGTCAGGAGAAAGCTGGGCTTTGAGGAGCTCACGGGCGACGAGCCCCCGTTCAGGCACAGGGAGATGCTCTACTTTTTCGAGGAAGCCGGGCTTGGGGACATTCGTATAGAGGGGTACTACTTCATGCAGTCCATCATGCGCCTGCCGAAATTCACATTTCTCAACCGGAACAGGTGGACGCTGAAGGCGGGGTACATACTGTTATCGAACGGCGGGATGCTGGTTGAGCGGCTTGTGATTCCCATAGTAGACCTGATTACAGGGAACCGTTTTTCAAACCGCTGCGGTTTCGAGATCATGGTATCGGGGGTGAAAAAGTGATGGGCCGCGGGCGCGTTCGATTGCCTGGAAGCACAACCCTCTTTCACCTGGGGGCGCTGGCGCTTTTCGCTTTTTTTCTTTGGGAGACCGGCGACATCTCCTCATCATCCTCTGCCACGGCTGACGAGCCGATCTACATACGGTCCGGCCTGCTGATCGTTCACGAGCGGGATGTTTCGCTGAACGACATATCTTCACCGTTTCTTTTCAAGGCATTGAACGCTCTTCCTGTGCTGGGCCTGAAAGGAGGGGTGAGAACCGCGGAGCTGACAGCACCCTCGGAAAAGGAAAAGGGATGGCCACCGCTGCTGCGTGAATGGCACGCTGCGAAGAAGATGCTCAGGGCAGCCGGACCGAGGACCGTGCTGCCGCTGGCCAGGCTTGTGCCCAGGCTCACGGGTGTCGCGCTCGGGCTGCTGATATACATTGCGGCCGCGATGCTGCTGGGCGTGCCCGCAGCGTTTCTGAGCCTGGCGGTCTATGTACTCCTGCCCGAGGTTGCCGCGCATTCTTCCCTTTCCACCCTGGAAGCAGGCCTTGCATTCACCGCTTTCTGCACCGTGGTTTCCCTGGATCGTTTCCTGAAGACAGCCTCTTTGAGGTGGGCCTTGTTGGCGGGTGTCTGTCTCGGGCTGACGCTCTTGACGAAAACCACGGGTGCTGTTCTCGCGCTTTTCGTGGTGCTTGCCGCCGCGGTCCGTTTTTTCATGGACAGCGACGGAAGGGGCAGGATCGTAAAGGGAACGGTTCTCATCGTTTTTGCGTCCTGGATCGTTTTGAACGGCGCTTTTTCGTTCGATGGATCGTTCGGAACGATCAGCGCGCAGCCCGAGTACACCGACATCGAGAAAAAGATCAGCGGTACACCCGGAACCTTTGCAAGGGTTCTGGAGTGGACCGCGGAAAACATCCCTGTGCCGCTGCCCGCGTCTTATGTGCATACGCTTGTAACCCAGGTCGGCATCGCGCAAAAAGGCAAACGCATCTTCTTCAACGGCGGGCATTCGAGACAAGGATGGTGGTGGCTCATGCCACTCACTTTTTTGATCAAGATGCCGCTCGCATTCCTTGTCATGCTTTTGATCGCGCTTTTCATGCGCAAGAGCGCGCGTGTTCCGTGGGTTTACTGGGGCGCCGCTGGGTTCCTGCTCCTTTTTTTCACGATGACGGGCAGGCTGAGCATGGGTGTGCGTTATCTTTTTCCGGCGCTGCCGTGCCTTGCCCTGGCAGCGGGAGGGGGGCTCGCCGCGCTCGGCAGAAGGCCGCGGTACGGAAAGTTAGTTGTGCCGGGGCTGCTCTTGTGGATGGCATTGGCGGTTGCCGCTGTCCACCCGTATCAGCTTTCCTTTGCCAACGCGGCCGCAGGAGGCCCGAAAGCGCTCTACCGCCTGCTCGGCGACTCAAACGTTGATTGGGGGCAGGACCTTCCCGCGCTCGCAGAGCTCATGGAAAAGGAAGAGATCCCGCGGGTGAGGCTCAGCTACTTCGGGTCCGGCGATCCTTCGACCTACGGGATAGTGTACGACCCTCTTCCGTCGGTTGGTATCGAACCCGCGCCCGGGCGGCCCTGGTGGTTCGAAAAGGGGTACAAAGAGGAGTTCAGCCTTGTTCCCGGTGTCTATGCCATCAGCGCGAACAACCTGAACGGGCTCTGCTTCAACGATCCCGACCTCTTCTCCTTTTTCAGGGACAGAGAGCCGGATTTCAGGGCCGGGTACTCGGTTTTGGTGTATGATCTGGAAAAGGAGACGTTGCCCATTGGGCAATGATTTACCAAGATAGAGTTCAAGAAAAAAGAGCCGGAGGCGGCAAGAGACTGCCGCCCTCCAAGCAAAAGGACATGCGCCGAATCAACAACGAAAGGCGTTGCTCATGGAATCACTGGACTGGCTGGTCGTCATCTCGTATTTCCTGGTGCTGCTCGGCCTGACATGCTGGGTCATCAAGAAGAACAAGGACACGCCCGAGGACTATTTCCTGGCGGGCAGGAACCTCGGCTGGTTCATTGTGGGTGCCTCGATATTCGCCTCGAATATCGGTTCCGAGCACCTTGTCGGCCTTGCCGGCACAGGATGCACCGACGGCGTGGCCATGGCGCACTACGAGCTTCACGCGTGGTGTCTTCTGGTCCTTGCCTGGATACTGGTCCCGTTTTACTCCCGCTCCATGGTTTTCACGATGCCCGAGTTTCTTGAAAAAAGGTTCTCTCCGACATCCCGCTGGGTGCTCTCGATCATATCGCTGGTAGCCTACGTTCTTACCAAGATAGCGGTCGGCATATTTGCGGGCGGCATCGTTTTCATGACCCTTTTGCCGGAGCTTAAGCTCGACCTGGGATTCGCCGAGCTCAACAGCTTCTGGATCGGATCTGTTCTCGTTATCGTGCTCACCGGAGTATACACGGTGATAGGCGGGCTGAGGGCCGTGGCCTACACCGAGGCCCTGCAAACGGTTGTCCTGGTCTTCGGTTCGGTCCTCGTAACGATCTACGGCCTGGTCGAGCTCGGGGGATGGGCCGAGCTTCGCCAGGTGTGCGGTTCCGACATGTTCAACCTGTGGAAACCGTTGGTCCCGGACGGAGTCCAGGGCACATGGGCCCCGGTTCTCGAGATGAGCTCCGACGAGGAGATCGTGAGACAGGCCTGGTATTTCAACGGCAACTACCCATGGCTCGGCATGCTGTTCTGCGCGCCGGTGATTGGGCTCTGGTACTGGTGCACCGACCAGTACATCGTGCAGCGCGCGCTAGGCGCTTTGAACGAGCAACAGGCCCGCCGGGGAAGCATCTTCGCGAGCTTCTTAAAGCTTCTTCCAGTGTTCATCTTCATCATACCGGGAATGATCTGCTTCGCCCTTGCAAAGAGCGGGCAGGTGGAAGGGCTCGACCACCTTGTGGATGAGAACGGCCGGGTAATCGGCGAGGCGTCACAAGCGGCTTTCCCGCTGATGGTCAAGCACATACTGCCCGTGGGAGTGCGCGGGATAGTGGTGGCCGGGCTGCTGTCGGCGCTGATGAGCTCGCTCGCCGGGGTGTTCAACGCCTGTTCCACCCTGTTCACCATGGACCTGTACCAGAAGTTCAGGCCGAGGGCGTCGAAGCACCAACTCGTGTGGATCGGCCGCATTGCCACCGCATCCATGGTCGTGGTCGGCCTGGCGTGGGTGCCGGTCATCCAAGGCGCCAAGGGGCTCTACCACTACCTACAGAGCGTTCAGGGCTACCTGGCGCCTCCGATCTTCGTGGTTTTTTTCCTGGGTGTGTTCATGAAACGCCTCAACAGCAAGGGCTGCCTGGCAGCTCTGGTCGTGGGTTTTCTGCTCGGTGCGTTCCGCCTGGCGGTTGACACGCCTGTGAAGCTTGTGGAGGGGTTCGCATACGAGGAAGGCTCGTTTCTGTGGATCGTCAACAACATATACTTCCAGTACTACAGCATCATCATCTTCATAGTATGTATTGTTGTGATGATTGCGGTCAGCTACAGGACCAGCCCGCCTTCCTACGAGAAGATCAAAGGCCTCACCTACGGGACGATCACCGACCAGCACAGGCGTGAATCGAGGAGCAGTTGGAACAGGTGGGATGTGATCTCGTCCGCAACGGTTTGCCTGGCGATTCTGGCAGCGTACCTGCTGTTCACCGGATGATGCCGTGCCGCCGCGCGCGGGCGTAAGACGCGAGGTATGCATAATCGATGCTTTCCCCGGTATTCAGTTCATACCAGCATAAATCCGATGTATTTGTGACCGTTTCAATTTCCGCTTTTGCTTCCGGACGGGTGTTAGACCTGCTGTACGGTTTGCGCCTGCAACGGCCTCGAGAGAGATCGATGCCATGAAGGTTATGCTTCTGAATCCTCCCGCGCCAAAGCCCATGATCCGCGAGGGCCGCTGCCAATCCCCGGGATCCATGCGCCAGACATCGATCCCGCAGCTTTCGCTTGCCTGCACCGGCAGGCTCCTGAGAGAGGAGGGAGCTGAAGCGGAGCTCATGGAGTGCATGGCCCTTGGTATTGAACTCCCCGATGTCGTGCGCCGCTCAAAAGGGTGCGGGCTCGTCCTTGTCAACACCACTACTCCCACCTTCACAACCGACATGGATGCTGTGAAAGCCATAAAGGATGCATCGCCTGATCTGTGCATAGGTGCTTTCGGAACTCATGTGACAGCGCTTCACAAGGAGGTGATAGGGGGGCACCCGTTCCTGGATTTCGTCATCCGGGGGGAGCCCGAGCTGACCGCGCTCGATGTCTACGCGGCATTGGCGAATAACGGCGACCTTGCCGGCGTGCAGGGTATCACGCGACAGGGAGCGAACGGGCCGGTTGTGGAGCGGCGGCGCCCGTACTCCGAGGACCTGGACCGCATCGCCCGGCCCGACTGGAGCCTTCTGCCCGAGGATAGCTACGTTCACCCGCTTTCCGGAAAACCGTATGCCATCGTGAACGTCAGCCGCGGCTGTCCAGCGGGCTGCATCTTCTGCGTTGCAAGCCTCTATTACGGAAGCAAGCTTCGCAAGCGTTCGGTCGCCGATGTTCTGGATGAGCTGGAGAACGGGATCCGGACGGACCACGTGTGGATGTACGCGGATGATCTTACCGCTGACAAGGGGTTTCTGCGCGAGCTGTGCGAGGGGATCATCAGCCGCGGACTGAAGATCAGGTGGTGGTCTAACACCCGGGCCGATGTTCTGGATCAAGAGCTTTACAGCCTCATGGCGAGGGCTGGTTGTTTCATGCTTTCGGTGGGGGGCGAGAGCGGATCAAGCCAGGTGCTCCGTTTTGCGCACAAGCAGCTTGAGCCTGAAGACGTGGCCCGTACTGTCTTGATGCTTAAGAAGGCGGGCATCATCTCGCTTGTCTATTTTCTCTTCGGCCTTCCGGGAGAGACAAGGGACACAATCAAGGAAACCGTTGATTTCGCTCGAAAGGCGGGCCCGGATTACGTAGAGTTTTACCCGGCTACTCCTTACCCCGGCACGCGGTTCTTCAAGATCGCCCGGGACGAGGACCTGATAACGGTCAGTGATTATGATCGTTACGAATGCGGAGGAACGGGCTTTGTGGTCCGCATCAAGGGCGTAGAACAGGGAGAGCTCGAAAAGATGCTGAAAAAGGCGTATTTCGGATACTACTTCAGGCTCGGTTACATTCCGATTTTGATAAGAAGGTTGCGTTCGCCGCGGGAGTTTGCCAAGCTGATCAGGTTCGGGTTGGGTTATTTCAAGAGGTTTGCCTCTCCTGTTAGGAGGGCTCGAGTATGATCATAGTTCTAATTCCCGCGTACAACGAAGAAAAAAACATCTCCGTTCTTCTGAGCGGCATCGAGCAGGTTCTGGCCGGCGCGGAGCTTCCGCACAAGATTGTTGTGGTGAACGACGGAAGCGTTGACAGGACCGCCAAGATCCTGGAGGAGTTCGCAAAGGAGCTTCCTCTGGATATTGTGCACCATTCCGTGAACCGGAACCTCGGCGGCGCCATGCGCACCGGCATCAAGCGGGCGCTCGCCATCTCGGGTGAAGAAGATTTCATAATAACAATGGACGCGGACAACTCGCATCCCCCGAGAGATATCATCACAATTTACGACAGGCTTCTGGACGGTCCTGACGTTGTGGTGGCTTCGCGGTACAAGAAGGGGGGGGAGGAGAAGGGCGTACCGTTTTTCCGTGTGTTTTTGTCCAGGGGCGCCAACTGGCTGTTCGGCCTCCTGTTTCCCATAGAAGGCGTGTCCGATTACACCGGATCGTTCAGGGGGGTGCGCGCGGTTTCCTTGAAAAAAGCGTGGGGAGATGACGGGGCCGGGGTGTTGAAAGAGGATGGTTTCACCGTGATGCCGGAGATCCTTTTGCACCTGCGGAAGAAGAATCTTACCTTCACCGAGATCCCGCTTGTATTGCGTTACGACCTGAAGTGCGATGCCAGCAAGATGAAGGTCTTGGACAATGTCATGGGAACGCTCCGGCTGATGGCGAGGATGTTTTTTGGGAGAGGGCGAAGGAAATGAAATGCCCAGAGGGGCGAAAATTTTTCGCCCCTCCGGGCCTTGCAACCAATAACATTGGCCATGAACCCAAACAAGATCGGCTTTGTCTGCGTGCCCTGGTCCGGAGTTCCATCGAACAGTTCCGGTTCGATGGGGATCATGGTCGACAAGGTTTCCCGCTGCCTTCCCGTCCCCATGAAGGCCGTTGTCGTATCAGGAACGCACGCGGCTGATCCCGGGCTTGAAGCGGAAGGTGTCACATACCTTCGGCTGCAGGACCGGCTTGATCGTTATCTTCTAAAGAGCCGGAGCTGTGTCGAATCCCTGCTCCCGGGCCGTTTCAGGGATTATCATTTCAGCCCCTATTTTCATCGCTTTTATGCTCAGCGGGCAGCCGCTTTCTTGGCCGATCAGAATGTTGGAACCGTTGTATTTCCAATCTATCCCCAGTGGGCGCCGCGGATAAGGGCTTTGAATCCGGATGCAAAGCTGGTGCTTTGGATGCAGTGCGAGTGGCTGAGCGCCGGCCCCGCGTATTACGAACGACACCTCGATGTGGTGGACAGGATCGCCTGCTGCAGCGGGTACATCGCGGACAAGATAGCTCAACGATTTCCAGCGGTGAAGGATAAGCTGAGGATCGTACCCAACGGGGTGGACACCAGGCTTTTCTTCGCATCGAAAAACAGGTGCAGACACCAGATACTGTATTCCGGAAGGCTTACGCCTGAGAAGGGCGCGCATGTCCTGATGGAGGCTTTCAAACGCATCCTGTCGAACTACCCCGATGCGCAGCTTGTGCTTGCCGGGCCGTTCTGGACGACACCCCCGGCCCATCTGGCGGGTTCTCCGCGTGAAGAAATCATGCAATGGAAGCGCTTGGGCAGGCGGTACGAGGCTTTGCTGCGGCGCGACGCACATCTGTTGAAAAGCGTTTTCTTGACAGGCCATGTCCCTCACAAGGCGCTGGCCGGCATCTTACGGACAGCTTCTGTGTTCGTGCATCCGGCGCTGTGGAACGAGCCATTCGGCATGATACTCGCCGAGGCAATGGCCAGCGGCCTGCCCATAGTTACAAGCAGGTGCGGAGGCATTCCGGAGGTGATCGAGGACGGGCGCTCCGGCATCCTGACGGATCCCGGAGATGTGGACGGGATCGTGGCGGCGATCGAGCGTCTTTTCGAGAACCGGGACCTTGCAGCACGCATGGGCAAAGCTGCCGGAGACCGTGCTCACAAGCTGTTTACCTGGAAGCGTGTGGCGGGCAAGTTCGCGGAAATCGCAGGAGAAACGTAGGGTGCGCCCCTAACCCGCATATTTCATCCTCTTCTGCTGCGGCACCGTAAACTGCGCTCATGCTGCGTTTCATGTCAGGAGGCGATCCTCAACCTGTAATAAACAGGCTTGCGGTCGCCTCCTGACATGCGCCTTGCCTCAACACAGTTTACGGCACCTCGCGACGAAGAGTATGAAACATGCGGGCTACTTCCCGTAACCAAGCCCCTCGATCTGTTTCTTGAGCTCCGGATCCAAATCGGTTTCGGTTGATTTGTACCGACTGCTCAGCTGGAGGTTGCTTTTCATCAGTGTATCTAGGAGCTTTTGCATGCGCGCGAACATTGCCTCGTGCTGTGCCGACACGTCGACTGTTTCCGCGGGATCGGCTTCCAGGTCGTACAGGAAATCTTCGGAGCTCTTGCCGGTGGCCTTTTTGGAGCGGAGCATCCTCAGGAGCTTCCACTTCCCCTGCTTAACCGATACGTAGTAAATGTGCCCGTATTCGGCAAAGCTGAACGTGTTGTCGGATGCGGTTTCTCCCATGATCAGCGGAACAAGACTGGTGCCCATCCACGCCTGATTCGCCTTTGCTCCCACCATGTCCGTGATCGTGGGCGCTATGTCCAGCAGCCTGGCGGGCTCAATGCACCTGCCGGGCGGCATATCCGGATGATAGATCATCAGGGGCACCTTCAGAACCTCTTCGTAGTTCGTATAACCGTGTCCTGTACGGCCGTGTTCCCAGAACTCCTCCCCATGGTCCGAAGTGAGGATCACGATGGTGTTGTCCATGATGCCTGCGTTGTCGAGAGCCATGAAGAGCTTGCCCAGCCAATGATCAACAAAGAGGATCTCGCCGTCGTAAAGGGAGACGATCCTTTTCCGGTCTTCTTCGTCGTCATATCCCTTGTAATCGAAATAGCACTGGAGGCTGACTGCAAGCTCCTTGCCCGGTACCAGGTCGCCGTCGTATTCCGGCATGAACCTGTTGCTGAACTGCTCCGGAGGGCAGTACCGGTGAACGTCATAGGTGTGGAGGAAGACGAAAAAGTTGCGGCTCTTGTTCCGGTTCATCCAGTCCAGGCATTCAGGTACGCTGAACTCGATTCGTTTGTAGCGCTCGCGCATGGTGTCGAAGCCTTTGTCGAAGCCGAACTTGGAATGGACCATGCCGCCCTCTGTAAAAGCCGCGGTGACATACCCCTTGTCGCGCATCACTTCAGCCAGTGTCACCGCATTGGCGCTGATTCGTCCAGGGTTAGGCCATCTTCCGAGGTTCAGCACGGAGGGGTAGAGAGATGTGAACATAGATGCGAACGAAGGTGTGGTCCATGGAGACTGGCTGTGTACGTTTGTAAAGACGGTGCAGCGTTTAGCGAACTCGTCGATGCATGGCGAGGTCGGAAGGGGATAACCGTAACAGGTCAGGTGATCCGGTCTCAACGTGTCGATCGAGATCAGGATCACGTTGTACGGTTTAGATCCCGCTACATTGTCAATCTCATCGGATGCCACGCCCCCGCTGTCCTTCTCGTTTCCACATCCCTGCAACATGCAAACCGAAAGAAACAATGCCGGGAGGAACAGGTGGCTGAGCGGTTTCCGTGGTGTTGTCATTCGTCTGTTTCCTTATGGCGGAGTTGCGAAAGTGCCATTGTATATCATGATCGGGCCGTGGGAAACCGTTTTCTGATAGTTCTCGAACACCTTTGCCCGCTTGGCAATGGATTCCGCGCTCCGGGTGGTTTTCAGCGTTGAATCGACAGTAGCCGTTTTTTCCCATCGATGGCGAACACGCTCTCATTGTTCAGTACGGGTGTGCACGTGAAGGTTTCGGGAGAATGAAAGACCCAGATGTCTTTTTTTGACCCTGTGCGGCAAAGATGCAGGTTGCACTCCTCCGTAGTGAAACACAGGAGACCGTCCTTTGAGGCGGGTGCCGTTGTTATTGTTTCGCCGATTGAGAGCCTTTCCATGGTACTGCCGTCGTGAAGGCGAAGGATAGCAATGTCACGGCCTGCCGCCACGATGACCCGGTCACCGGTGACAACGGGCGCGTGGTCGATGAATGTGTCCATGTCAGTGGACCATATGATCTTTCCTGAGCCGATCTCCACCCCTTTTACGCGCCCGCTCTTGGAAGTCAACACGACGAGCCCCTGCCCGACAGCCAGTCCCGAGACAGCCTCTGCGCCGGTTTCAATGCTCCAGAGCACCAATCCGTTTTCAACGTTGAGACAGACAAGCTGCTTGCCGGTCAAAGCCGCTGCCAGGCGCCCGCCTTCCTGCACGGGATCGACAACGATCTTACCCGTGCCTTGATAGGTCCAGAGCGTGCTCGAGAGGTCCGGGGACCGGCACACACAGGTTCCGTCAAAGCAGGCGGAGATGATCCCGTTCGGCGCTGCAACAGGAGCTGTGTGCGTTCCCGCGGACAGCTCCGCCGTGGCCTCCGGCTCGAGAGTGGAAGGGGAAACCGCCCACAGCATACCTTCCATTGTGTGGAAGTAGATCTTTCCGTGCGCGCTGATGAGCGACGCGCTGATCCCTGACAGTGATTCCGTATCGAACCGTTGTATGATGCATCCGGTCTTTGCATCGATACGGAAGACCGCTCCGTTTCTCGATCCTGCGTAGATGTCGCTTCCCTGGATAAGCGGCGCGCTTTCCACTATCCCGTTCAGGTTTACCGTGTATTGGACCTTGCGGTTCAAATTAAAGTGCTGCCTCGCACCGAGAGTCCTTTCAAGAACGTGGCGTTCCCTCTGGAAACCCTCGCTTTCCAGCACGATATCGAGGGACCGGCCGCCGTTGAGGAAGAGAAGACATGGCGTCGTCCCTACTACCTTGTTCCGGTAGTGAATCTTTGCATCGGTTGGGGCGGAAGTGACGAACACGGGGACCTTGATGTACCTGTTTCCAATGCTGTCCCACGGATTATCGAATAGACTGCAGGCAAGGCTGTGCGCCTCTTCGATATCGCCTGACCTGGCTTTCTTATCCACGTTGTGAATCGCGTCGAAGAACGCTTGCAGCTCCTTTTCTTTCCTGAGAAATGTTTCTTTCTGGCTGCCTTCCCTCGCGCCATCGCCATATCCTTCCAGAAGGCGTGAATAGAAATCGAGAGCCTCTTCGAGCCGTCCTTCCCTTTCTGCCTTTTCCGCTTCGATCAGAAGCTTGTCCAGCATGCCGAGGTTGTCGATCCTGGATAGCCGGAGCTCGATCTTGTCCAGCTCGCGGAGGAGTTCTTGCGCCTCGATTGATGTTTGTCCCGCTTCACGGGTGAGCTCTTCAGTGATTGTGCCCTTGAAGAAGTCTGTTTTTGCGAGGCTCCGGATGCAATCAACCGATGACTCGAGAAACTCAGCCTTTTCATGAGACATCAACGGCTTGTACCGGTCGAGAGTGCTTTTCAGGCCTTTGTCAACGCTGGGTTGTACGAACTCGCGCATATCTATGCGGAGGGCATCCATTTCTTCCCTCATGGAACAGGCCAGACTCTCCACTTCCTTCCTGGTTGTCTCTGCGAACCCGAGCATATCAAAATCAGCGGAAAGGCGTTTCAGCTCGATGAACGCCTTGCCGTAGTTCCAGGCGTCTGACAGCTCGTACACTGTCTTCAGCCTGTCCATGTACTTTTTCCTTTCGATTTCAGAGGTCAGCATGTCGTTTTGCTTGTTCCTGCGGTCGATGCAGGAAAGCAGGACCCGGGCTTCGCTCAATGCATCCGGGTTGCTGATCTCATCCATCAAAGCCAGCACAGCGCTGCGCGCTCCCTGGATGTCCCCCTTGGCAAACTTGAACGTGGCATACGCGACCTTGTCCATATCGCTCCGGCGCCCGCTGCCGCTGTCGTTGGTGCGCCAGAACAACGCGGCTCCCGCGATGATCACCATAAACCCGGCAAGGTACAGCGGTTTTTTGCTTCCTCGCGCCATCGCTTTCTGCGTTTTTTTGAGCTTTTCCCTGATCTCTTTTTTCGAAGGATCGAACCTGATCATTTTACGGTAGATGCCGACCAGCAGCTCGGGGTCCGCTTTTTTTCCAAGCTTATTGACGATCTCTTCGAGAAACCCGAAGGCGGCGTTCTTGTCGTTCGATCCCTCCAGGAGATCGGGTATGCTCTTCAGGACGTAGCCGTTGTCCGGATCCACATCAAGGATTTCGTGGCACACCTGTATACCGGTCTCGTACCTTCCTGCTGTGAAGTGTATCTTGGCCAGGGAGATGAGGTACTGTATGCGCACCTCGCTGTCCCCGAGATTGGCGTAGATTTTTGCAAGTTCATTCAGGATGCGCGTGTCTTCCGGGGCGATGCTGTGCGCCTGCTTGAGAAAGGGAATGCCATCCTCAATCATGCTGGTTTCCTTGGATTGACGTACCTTTTCCAGCAGTATGTTTGTGGCTGTGAGTATGTCCCCGACCTTGTAGAACAGGTTTGAGAGCGTTTTTACATCGTCTTCATTAAGGATTATGTTCTTGAGGTCAGGCCTGAGTTTTTTAAGTATGACCCCGGCGGACTCTATGCTGTTGTTGTCGATCAGGTCCTGGGCGAGCGAGAGAAGCTCGTGCTTTTCAGCCGGCCTGATCTTTCCCTCCTTTGCCAGCGCCGCCATTACCTTGCAGACTTCGAAAGGTGATGCCAGAAGGCTGTCCGAAATGTTCCGCACCGTTTTTTTGCCGGTTACATGTTTCAGGACTCTCTGCTCCGCGGGATCGTTCTTCTCATTCAGATGCTCTGTGTTTGGAATGAAGACCGTGTCCAGGTCCGGGATGTGATTGTGGATCAGTTTCCACTCATCCATCCTCCTGGCTGCTTCAAGCGCCAGCTCCTCGATGCGGAAAAACGGGAGCTGCTCGGTTTCCAGCTCCCTCAAGCCACTGTCTTCCTCGTGAAATACGAACTCTCCCGTGGATTCCTCGGAAAGGCTGAAGATTTCCTCCTCAACCTGGATTTTCAGGATGTGCTCGATGGTTTCCTGGTCGACCAGTCCCGCTTTTTCCAGGGCCTCGCCGATTTTCAAGCTGTTATCCGCCTTGTCTATAACGTTCTCGAGCATTTCCCTGTCAACCAGGCCTGCGGCAACAACGATGTCGCCGAAACGCCGTTTCTTGAGGACTTCGGGCTCGAGAAGGGTAATGCCGCTGTTGCTGCAATATATGGATTTCTTGATGTCGGAGCAGTTGAGGTGAAGGACACCGTTTTTGCTGTTCTGGTTGAGCGTCTGAAGCACATCCCATAGCGGCACGCTTTCGAAATCACCCTTGAAGGCCATGAATCCTCCGAAAACCTGTGGTTATTACCCCATGAAAACGAGGTGGGACAGGCGTTTTCCGTTTCAATGAACCCTTTTTATTCAAAGGGATTATCGACATGTAGGCCTTTTCAGGCCGTATAGCTTTTATCGGAACTGGAATAGAGGCGACTTTACCTTAACTTTCCAAACAGGATCGGCGAAAACCGGGATTCGGCCGCAGATGGTGTTTATGGCGCGAAGTTTACCGGTTTTCACCGATCCTGTTTGCAAAGAATTCATAGCCCTGATTTTTTTAGCAGAAGGAGTGTAAAAGGTTCGGGATGGATGTAAATGGAGTAATCGCTGTAACTTATATTATGGGCAATAGTAAAGGCGCCTTTTGCCCCAAAATGTCTCAATGGAGCCACAAGCCAGTCGGCATCCGCATACGCGGCCAGGGTCTCCGCATCGAACACATCGATGCGGTCGTTCAGAAATGAGAGATCCGAAAAACGCTGATCATTGAGGCCGTAAATGTCGATTGTCTTTCTTTTGCCGAAGTACTTCAACGCACCCGCATCGATGACCGCGATTTTGTCCACAGGGCCTGTGTTCTGTGAGATCCACTTTCCCGCGGCAATGTTGTACCTTGCAATATCGGCACAGTTTTTTTCGTAACGTTTTAGCTTGTCCGGAAGGCACAGCAGGGATCCGGCCAGAACCGCAAGGAACATGACCGCGGCCGCGGCCCGTGCCGCGGGACCTTTTTTCCACAGCGCCCCGGTACTGATTCCGATTAGAATGTATACGTATCCAAGAGCGGGGATCAGGTAACGTTCCCAGTAAAACGCCTGCACCACCTGTGGCAGGGGGCGGGAAATCCAGACACCTATGATCAAGCATGCGGGTAAGATGAACGCGAGCGCTGTTTTTTGTCCACGGCGGAAAAGCAGTGCCGCAACCACGGCGAACACGGCGGCTGCCGGGAGAAGCGGGCTGGAATCCGACAGGAAACAGAAACAGTCCTCGATAAAAAGGGGAATCAGCGAAAAAAGGTGCTCGCTGCCGCTTGTTGGCACGAACACTGCCTTGGCATAGAAGGTGTTGGGAAGAGGCCGGCCGGTGACACAGAGGCAGAAAGTCATCCAGAGCCCTGCGGCAACAACAGACGGCACCATCAGGCGGACCATGTTTTTTGCGGATCTTCCGTGCTTTTTTCCGCTGATCCAGGCCACGGCCGCGAGGAGCGGGCAAATGAGCGCGCCTTCAGGCCTCGACAGAAGCGCTCCCGCGGCTGCGACTCCCGCCTGGCCGGGTTTGTCCGCGAGAAAACGCTCCAGGGAAAGCGTGCTGAGGAACATGAAAAGAACAACCTCCATTCCGGAAAGCGCTGAAAAAACGAGAAGCGGATCGAGGAGGATCAAAAGGCCTGCTGTCCACCCTCCAAGGCGCCTTGAGCACATTGCGAGAAGCAGCATGACAGCCAGCCCCATGATCTTCGGGCCCAGCACGCTTGTTGTGACGAGATGGATTCCAGCGGCAAGCAGCAGCCACAGCGGGCTTGTGAACCCTGCCTCCGGGTCCGGCGCGTTGTACGAAAAAAAGTGGCCCTGGGCGAGGTTGCGGGCATAGACCATGTGTATCCATGCGTCATCCAAGGGATAGCTTTCGAGGGCTGATTGAGAACTCAGAAAAAGCGCGCCGACACCAGAGCACAAAAGTATGAAAACCAAGCAGGTTGTTATTCCGGTTTTCAGCGCATCCCTCCTTTGAGCGGGCTTCGTTGGCAGCCCAAAACGTACTGTTCAGGGAAGAAATGTCCGACAAATCCGACAGGTCCGACAAGAGAGTTCGGACAGGACGGTAATTATATCATTGCTCGGATTCCTTTGTACCGTGCGAAGAATTCCGGGTTTAATAACATATAATATCATAGAAGCCAATTTTTGCCCCCGGCCCGGGAGAATCCGCCTGCAAACCGGAAAGCCGTACTTTTCCATCTTAAACGCGTATTCATTAAAATAAAGCAAGAGGCTTGATTTCCTTTTTCTTGACGGAAAAATCGGCCAAACACATTTAGCCCGCTTATTTCATACTCTTTGTCGCGAAGTGCTGTAAACTGTGTTGTGGCAAGGCGAATGTCAGGAGACGACCGCAGGCCTGTTCTTAGGGCATGAAACGCAGCATGAGCGCAGTTTACGGTGGGGCAGCAGAAGAGGATGAAATATGCGGGCTTCTAGCCGGGTTTTCCAAGCTGAACGGTTGCAAATGAAGCAGCGATATTTTTTTTACGCCATCGGGATCGGGATACTTGCTTTGGTCCTTGTCATGGTTCTGCCCGGGGGGGAAAAAGCGGAATGTTTCGTACAGGGGTGTTCGGTCGTTCCCTCTCCAGTAGGAGAGCTTGTTGCCGTGGAATGGCCGAGTAGTGGAGAATGGGCAGTGTACGATCGATCTCGCGGAAAACTCGGAGCGTTCACCGCTGCCGTAAACTGCATTCCCATCTGGCTGCTCGGCGAAAAAGGACGTTCCCTCGCCTTTTCCTGCGATGAAGGTGTGGAAAAGGTCTCTTTCGGCAAAATACAGGAGCGGACGCTGCTGATCGCGGATCAGGGATCAAGGCCGGTACAGGCGCTTGAAGGGGGGCGGATTCTCGTGGCATACGACGTGCTCCGCGATGATGAGTCAGGAACCTCTTCGAGCGGCGGGACCTCCGGGCTAAGGGCCTTTTCCATTTGTCCAAACATGGGGAAGCAACCTGGAGATCGCTCCGCCGAGGTCCACGAAATAATGAATGAAGGGGCTCTTTGCCTGAGAGCTTCCCGGGACGGAGACAAGGTTTCTTATGTGGTTGAAACGGATGAGGAAGCCTGCTGCATCGTGGTTCTTGGCCGGGGAACAGAGGGTGAGGGGTTCGAGGAATTGTTACGGATCGAGGATGCTCTCTGTCCCCTGCATTTCTGGTCTGGCAGGGGCCGGTACATGGCCTTTTTGAGCACAAAAGGGGGAGTTGAGATTTATGATTTTGCTGCAAGGGAGCGTCACTGGATCACTGCCCACGGGTTGGATACATCCCGCCTGACTCAATTCTGGTTGGAGTTCGATTCAGAGGAGAGCAGGATCAATCTCGACATGGTGGACGAGCAGGGCTTTCGCCAGCTTTCCGTGGTACAACTGGACGAAATGCAGGAAAACAGGTTCACCTCCGGCTGGGTGCACCATTATCACCCCGTTCTATCGAGCGACGACCGCTTTCTATCATACCGTCAAAGCGATCTGCCCGAGATGTCAAGCGACTTTCAATTCACAGAAGAGGAGATCTACCTGTTCGATTACAGGAACCAGAGCTGTGATCATGTCTGCACGCGAATGATCAGCGATGGCATCGTCGGTCAGGCCGGCGGTCCGGCCTTTTCCGCGGACAACCTTTTCCTATATTTTGCGAAGAACGGGTGCATCTACAGGTATTCTCTCCCGGAATAAAACGTTATCCGTCTGATATTCGTCGTAGGGGCGGTTCGCGAACCGCCTGGAAGGAAGATAAAGAGAACCACGGATGGACACGGATAATTTAATTTGGCGTTTGGAGGGATGGGTTCCATTCCGATCCCGGTCCCGTAATAAAAAGCGCACCCGCTACAAAAAAATCTCTATAAGCCGTTAGTGCAGCGTAATTAACCTGCTTGTTTCATACTCTTCGTCGCGAGGTGCCGTAAACTGTGATGTGGCA